>JBAYIE010000004.1:0-145134 GCA_041665785.1 Bacteroidia bacterium
GAATTAATAGCCGCGAAGCAGAGACTCGCTACGCTCGTCACGCTTCCCGGCAACAGTGAAGCGTGAAGGCCGGGAGAAAGCACAAAAAAAGCCGCAATTTTCATTGCGGCCTTCTCTGCTTCACTGTAGCCCGTAGGGGAATCGAACCCCTCTTTCCAGGATGAAAACCTGGCGAACTAACCGATATTCGAACGGGCCAGAATGCTTTTTCATAACCCCTTTCTACTAACCCTTTGTCTTCCGTAGCTTTAGCGAAGGAAGGGATATTCGAACGGGCCAGATTCCTCCTTTATTTTCAAGTCTGGCAACCTGAAGATCAAAGGTAGTACTCACTTTCAATCGATTACACATCGGACAAAGCAAGTAACCTACTTTTGTTTTGAGGACTGCAAATGTAGAAGTCTTTTTCTATTTCACAAAAAGATTTGTTTAAAAAGTTGATCAAGATAACTTTGCACCACTTTTATGCATTTTCAATCTTAAATCCCATAATCAAAAATGAAAGTAGGTATCAATGGTTTTGGCCGAATTGGCCGTTTAGTTTTCAGGGCTGCTATGAATAACCCTCAAGTTGAAATCGTAGGAATCAACGACCTGATCGACGTTGATTATATGGCCTACATGCTCAAATACGATTCTACCCATGGCCGTTTTAACGG
Source organism: Bacteroidia bacterium (assembly GCA_041665785.1). Classification (GTDB taxonomy): domain Bacteria; phylum Bacteroidota; class Bacteroidia; order UKL13-3; family UKL13-3; genus JBAYIE01. The sequence continues at coordinate 660 of JBAYIE010000004.1, forward strand.
TGAAGTAGCCGTTGATGGCGGCGCGTTGGTGGTGAACGGAAAAAAAATCCGCGTAACTGCCGAGAAAGATCCATCCAATTTGAAATGGGATGAAGTGGGTGCTGAATACGTAGTGGAGTCTACCGGTTTATTCCTCGAAAAAGACAAAGCTGCTTTGCATATCAAAGCCGGAGCAAAACGTGTAATCATGAGTGCTCCTGCCAAAGACGATACCCCAACTTTTGTTATGGGTGTAAATCAGGAGAAATATACAGCCGACATGACTGTGGTATCCAATGCTTCATGCACCACCAACTGTCTGGCTCCGATTGCCAAAGTTTTGAACGACAATTACGGAATCCTCGAAGGATTGATGACAACCGTGCATGCTGTAACAGCTACACAAAAAACAGTTGACAGCCCATCGGCAAAAGACTGGAGAGGCGGCCGCGGTGCCTATCAAAATATTATTCCTTCATCAACCGGAGCTGCAAAAGCTGTTGGGTTGGTGATTCCTGAACTGAAAGGAAAACTAACCGGCATGAGCTTCCGTGTTCCTACTCCGGATGTATCGGTGGTGGATTTAACCTGCCGTTTGGTAAAAGGGGCCAGCTACGAAGAAATAAAAGCTGCCATGAAAAAAGCTTCTGAAACAACCATGAAAGGAATCCTCGGATATACTGAAGATGAAGTGGTTTCAAACGATTTTCTGGGCGATGCACGTACTTCAATTTTCGATGCCAAAGCCGGTATTTCGCTGAACGACAACTTTGTGAAAGTGGTTTCGTGGTACGATAACGAGTGGGGCTATTCCAACAAGGTGGTAGATTTGATCTGCCATATGGATACCGTTAAATAAGTTTATTTTTTTGGGGCGCGACCCCTGAAGTATGCGCTAATGGATGATTCTAATTTAGTTAACATCTCACGCGCTTTACTTCAGGGGTCGGACTTTCGCTACTCGCTTTCTATAAAGTATTGCTATCGCATACTTTATAGAAGAGCTCAAACAGGCCGCTCAATCCCTCGCGCGTTCTCCTTCAGGTGAGCCTGATGGTCAACATTGAAACCATAAAAAATAAACGGCTTCCCCACTTTCCTGCTCTAAAGGCATCTATTTTTTTACCCGTTGGTTTTGCTTCTGGTGCGCCACGCCATTGGCGGTTGATTTAGCATACGACAAATCTCCTTTATTCGTTATTCCTCATGTGTTGCAGGTCCGATTTTTGGATATCGCCCGATGGCACTATATTTACTGGCTGAATTTTGGCAGTTACTTCTTCATGAATATAAATCTACGTACACTGGGAAAGCTTTTTATTAAGTCATTATTTTTTCCGGTTTTCCTTTTCTTTGGGTCGACTGATGTGAAGGCACAAGAGCCTGGTCAGGTTATCGATCGCATTGTAGCCGAAGTGGGTGCCAATGTGATTATGCAATCGGAACTGGAAATGGAATACGTGCAGATGCGCGATAAAATGGGTTTCCAGCACGATTCGATCAAGTGCTTGATCCTGCGTCAGAAAATTATGGATTACGTTTTGCTGGCCAAGGCTCAATTGGATTCGGTGGTGGTTCCGGAAGACCGCGTAGATTACGAACTCGAAAAACGGATCAAGTATTTTGCGAGTCAGTTTAATGGGGGCGAAAAAGCCATGGAAGAATATTACAGCAAGACCATTGCACAAATCAAGGCTGACAACCGCGACAAGATAAAAAACAGCATGATCATACAGGAAATGCAGGGTAAAGCGTTGAAGGATGTGAAAGTGTCGCCTACCGATATTAAAAAATTATTTGGCGCGTATACCCGCGATAGTTTGCCATTCTACAGTGCCGAAGTAGAACTGGCTCAGCTTGTTATTGAACCCAAAGTTTCAAAAGAATCCAAACAGATAGCCCTCGAAAAAATTCAGGAGTTACGCAGTCGCATCGTGGATGGACAAGATTTTACTACGCTCGCGTTGATTTATTCCGAAGACAAAGGTTCAGCCGCAAATGGTGGCGAACTGGGTTTTTTCTCGCGCGGCGATATGGTTCCCGAATTTGAAGCCGCAGCCTTTCGGTTAAAGCCAGATTCCATTTCCAAAATTGTAGAAACCAAATACGGATATCATATTTTAAAACTGGTAGATCGGAAAGGCGAACGCATCAATATTCGCCATATCCTGATCCGGCCACAAATCTTTAAGGCGGATGTACAAAAAGCCAAAGACCTCATGGATAGTATCCTTTGGGAAATCAAACAAGGCAAATTGACTTTTGAAGATGCGGCCAAAAAATATTCCGACGATATCAATACCAAATCCAATGGTGGATTCATTACCGAATCGCAAACCGGAAATCACCGCGTACCGGTAGACGAACTCGACAAAGAAATTTATTTCCACATAGAGGCACTGAATGCCGGCGATATGACTGAACCGGAATTAATCACCGTGCCGGGTATTGATAAGATACAGGCATGGAGGGTATTTTATCTCAAGTCGGAAATGCCTCCGCACCGGGCTAATCTCAAAGACGATTACCAGCGTTTTCAGGTAATGGCTCAACAGGAAAAGCAAAGCAAAGCATTGAAAGATTATATAGAACGGAGCCGAAAGGAAGTGTTTATTAAAGTTGTCGACGATTATAAAACCTGTCCGGAGGTTGCTCCCTTACTGAAGAAATAACCACATGAACGAAACACCAAACGATGTACAGGCAGCCGATGAGTTGTACGCCAAATACAAACTGCTCAAGCAGGAAATCGGAAAAGTGATTATAGGGCAACATGCCGCAGTAGATATTCTGTTCAATGCTATTCTGGCCAACGGACATGTATTGCTGGTTGGCGTACCCGGACTGGCGAAAACTTTGCTGGTGCGTACTTTTGCCGAAGTACTCGACCTGGATTTTAACCGCATTCAATTCACACCCGATTTGATGCCGGGCGATATTACCGGCTCGGAAATATTGAATGAGAAACGTGAATTTCAGTTTTTGCGTGGCCCCATTTTTTCCAATATTATTTTGGCCGATGAAATCAACCGTACCCCTCCTAAAACGCAGGCAGCATTACTCGAAGCCATGCAGGAAAAATCGGTTACGGTAAACGGTCAATCGCATCTGCTGCCCAAACCGTTTTTTGTTTTGGCTACGCAAAATCCCATTGAACAGGAAGGAACTTATCCATTGCCTGAAGCGCAACTCGACCGGTTTATGTTCAACGTAATTTTAACGTATCCGACTTTTTCCGAAGAGTTGGATGTGGTAAGATCTACCACCGGAAATTTAAAACCGGAGCTCAATAAGATTTTGCACGACCGCGATATTTTGTTGTATCAGGAATTGGTGCGTAAAGTTCCGGTGGCCGATAATGTGATGGAATATGCCGTAAAGCTGGTTTCCAAAACCCGCCCCAATACACCGGCAGCTACGACGCAGATTAATGATTTTATTGAATTTGGAGCTGGTCCGCGTGCCGGTCAGTTTCTCATACTGGGGGCCAAAGCGCATGCGTTGATGCATGGCAAATATTCTCCCGATATCGACGATGTAAAAGCCATAGCATTGGATGTATTGCGCCACCGTTTGATCCGCAATTACAAAGCGGAAGCTGAAGGTATAAGTACGGAAGCCATCATTCAGGGAATTTTGTAGCGATAGTTCTCTTTGAATTGTAGAAACGGATTTCCGAAAAATTGCATTACGTATCTTTTGATTTAAGAGAATCAAATATTTTTCAGACTCTAAAAATCTCCTGTTGGAATTCAGGTTTCAAGTTTAGGATTATGCGCGAGGGATAGAAGTGGAAAGCCCGCAGCGCAGCGAGGACTTGAAACGCATAGCCCGACCATGAAGTAATGCGCATGAGATGTTAGCTAAATAAGAATCATTTGGTAGCGCATACTTCATGGGCGCGCCCAAAAAATAATTTACAAATATCTTGTTTTCAATTCCAGCACTTGCCCTTTACAATCACTTTTTCTATCAGATCAATGCCAAAGCGATAGGGAATATATGCGAGCGAAGGAATTGGTTTTGTTAAGATCAGGTTGGCCTGTTTGCCGCGTGTAATACTGCCGTGTGTAGCGCTCAGTTCCAAGGCAAACGCACCGTTGATGGTTGCTGCGTTAAAGGCTTCTTCCGGAGTTAGTTTCATGTGAATGCACGCCAACGAAAGAATAAAACTCATGCGTCCGTTGGGCGAACTTCCCGGATTAAAATCGGTTGCCAGGCAAAAAGGTAAACCGGCATCAATCATTTTACGACCGGGTGCATAGGGGATCCCCAAAAAGAAGGAACAATTCGGCAATCCAACCGGCATGGTTTCACTGTTGAGCAATGCACTTATTTCTTCATCACCGGTGTATTCGAGATGGTCTACACTCAATGCCTTGTTTTTTACGGCAACCTGAACTCCTCCGGTATAACCCAATTCGTTGCCATGAATTTTGGCTTTTAATCCCAGCGCCGATGCGGCTTTCAGAATGCGATCCGTTTCTTCAACCGTAAAAAATCCCTGGTCACAAAATACATCGCAGTAATCGGCCAGTTTTTCTGTAGCGATGCGCGGCAACATTTCCTGAATCACCAGATCAATATATGCGTTTCTGTTTTCTTTGTATTCGCCTGGAATGGCATGTGCACCCAAAAAGGTGGCTTTGATGGTGATGGGTGAAACTGCTTTCAACCGGCGGATCACGCGCAGCATTTTTAATTCATCTTCCACCGTGAGTCCGTATCCGCTTTTTATTTCGATGGCGCCTGTGCCTGTGGCTATCACTTCGTGCAAACGTTCGAGTGCCTGATCATACAAGTCGTCTTCCGACATGGCTTGTAATTTCTTAGCAGAATTTAAGATGCCTCCACCGGCAGCTGCAATTTCTTCGTATGATTTGCCCCGGATGCGCATTTCAAATTCTTCTTCACGGCTTTTGGCATAAACCAAATGGGTATGTGAATCAACAAAAGAAGGCAATACCATGCGTTTACTCGCATCCAGTCTTTCGCATGAACCACCCACAGCCGGCATATGATCCATGGTGCCATAATCTTTGATCACTCCTTCTTCAATCAGGATCCATGCCTGATGCAATGCATCAAACCGGTTCATTTCCGCTCCTGATTTTTTGAGGATCCCAGGTTCTTCTACGATTCCGTAAAGCGATTGAATATTATAGATCAATAAGGCATTCATGTATTCGGATTTGATGTACAAAAGAAATCAAAGCAACTGTACAAATCTAATTTTTCTATTGCTACCTTGCATGTATGAGTTATGCATTTATGAATGATATGGAATCTATTTTGGCACAACCCATATCCAAAGGACAGGAGGTTTGGATTGCGGATACAGCGCGGGTTTTCGGGCGGGTAACGTTGGGTGATGCATGTTCGGTATGGTTTGGAGCGGTTTTACGGGGCGATGCCGACATCATTACTCTGGGAAATCGCAGCAATGTACAGGAGCAAGCCGTAATTCATGTGGATCCGGGATTTCCCGTAAGCATTGGTGATGATTGCATCATAGGTCACGGTGCCATTGTGCATGGTGCCACCTTAGGAAATAACGTACTGGTAGGAATGCATGCCACCATATTGAACGGAGCGAAAATCGGTAATTTCTGCATTGTGGGAGCCAATGCGCTTGTTCCGGAAGGAATGGTGATTCCTGATTATAGCGTTGTGCTTGGAACACCGGCCAGTGTAAAAAAACAATTAACGGAGGACCAAATAGAAAAAGTAAAACGCAATGCAGAAGTATATGTAGAACTTTCTAAAGCGTATGCTCAGTTTTATGTGAAAACGTAAAACCAGATACAGGATAAGATTGTTATTCATACAACCACATTATGACAGCACTTACCTTACCGGTAAACTCATTCCCCCACCTGATCATTGTTGGTGGAGGATTTGCAGGCATTGAGCTTGTAAAGCACCTGAGCGGAAAACCTATCCGGGTTACCTTGCTCGACCGTAATAACTACCATACTTTTCAGCCTTTGTTGTATCAGGTGGCGTCGGGTGGCTTAGGTCCGGATGCTATTGCGTATCCGTTACGAAAACTGATAGGTCCGATGACCAATATTGTTTTTCGGATGGCCGAAGTTCAACGGGTTGATACACTTAACAAGGAAGTAATAACTGATATCGGAAGGTTTGGATTTGATTTTTTATGTCTGGCCAACGGAGCGCAAACCAATTTTTTTGGAAACAAGGAATTGGAAAGAAATTGCCTGACACTCAAATCCATTCCCGAGGCATTGGATTTACGCAGTCAGATTTTGCAGGAATTTGAAAAGGCCATCAACAAGCAACAAGCCGATGGCGAAATGCCCGAATTGAATTTTGTGGTAGTAGGTGGAGGGCCAACCGGTGTTGAAACAGCAGGAGCGTTGGCTGAGATTCGCAAGAATGTATTGCCTTCCGATTACCGCGAATTGAAAGCCAATGCGATGAAGGTACATATTATTGAAGCAGCACCGCGTTTGCTTTCGGCCATGCAGGTTGCTTCCTCCAGTGCAGCATTCAGATCGTTGCAACAATTGGGTGTTGATGTGCGTTTGAATACTTCAGTTCAAGCATACGATCGCGATTCAGGGTTGCTTACGCTCAGCAACGGAGAAGTGATGCAAACAAATACCGTTATCTGGAGTGCAGGTGTAAAGGGAAATATTCTGGAAGGTTTTCCTTCTGAAATAATTGGCCGCGGTAACCGATACCGGGTGAATGCATTCAATCAACTGGAAGGTTTGCCCAACGCCTTTGTGATTGGCGACGTTGCATTAATGCACGAAGATCCGGCTTATCCCCAGGGTCATCCCATGGTGGCTCCGGTCGCCATTCAGCAGGCGCATTTATTTGCGAAAAATATCATGCGGTTGATTGAAGGTAAACCCATGAAGGCATTTTCTTATTTCGATAAAGGCTCCATGGCAACAGTGGGCAGACATCGTGCTGTTTTTGAATCATTCGGCATTCGGCTGCATGGATTTTTAGCCTGGTGGGGTTGGATGTTTTTACACCTCATGTTGTTGGTGGGTTACCGCAACCGCCTGATTGTTTTTGTAAACTGGATGTGGAATTACTTCACTTATCAGCGCGCCATACGGATTATCATTCGCAAGTATGTGCCTAAGCCGGAATGATGGACCAGAGCCAGTTCCAGACAGTACGGGTACCGAACCAGGTAGCGAAATAAATCAGAAATAGAACAAACAGTGAGAGTAAAAATGCAAGGGTGACTCCGGTGAATTTGCCTCCTGCATTTTTCCCGATTTTAAAAATTTTCTTAGCTGCTTTTTCGCTCCAGCCATTGAGGTAATGAAATACAGGGTAGAGTATAAAAACCAACATGGCCATACCGATTAGTGTGGCCTTAACCGGATCCTGCATGAAGCGCATACCGAGAATGAAATTTGTTATTTTATCGGAGAGCAGGTTTACTCCCAGAATAGACAATACAAAAACATAAAAGTTGGTTAGCTTTTTGTAATTCATTCCCGATCAACAGCGCTTACTTGTTGTTTTGCCGTTTAAAGCCAATGCTTGGTTTCTCAGGCAATGCGTTGTAGTCGATTTTAAATTCTTCCAGATCTTCAAGTTTCAATTGCTGAATCATGTCCATGGTACGTTCGCCGGGTTCGAGCTTGGCCAAGCGGAGGTGTTGATTTTTGATGGCTTCTTCAACAATCTTTCTGACCTGACGCGCATTGCCAAAAAATTTGTTGCGTGTATCGAACTGGAATTCCATGTATTTCAGCAAGTGATTTTTGGCTTCTTCATCAGCGGCGATACTGTTGCTGGCGAACATTTTTATGGCGATGTCGAATAATTCATGGGCATCGTAATCGATGAAATGATAGGAGCGATCGAAGCGGGAATGAAGTCCGGGATTTGATTCCAGAAAATGTTTCATGTTGTCGGTATAACCTGCTACGATCACCACAAAATCACCGCGGTTATCTTCCATCCGCTTCAGAATGGTTTCAATGGCTTCTTTGCCAAAATCGTTTTCGCCCCCTTCACTCAATGCATATGCTTCGTCGATGAAGAGTACACCACCCATTGCTTTATTCAGAATCTCGTTTGTTTTTATGGCGGTCTGTCCTACATAGCCACCCACCAGCGACTGGCGGTCGCATTCCACCAGATTGCCTCGTTCGAGAATTCCGAGTGCCTTGTAAATCTGTGCCAGTAAGCGCGCAACGGTTGTTTTTCCGGTTCCGGGATTGCCTGTGAAAACAGAATGCAACGAAAAAGTTTGCCGGATATCTTTTCCGATTTCTTTATAAAAACGAACCAGTTTTACCAACTCATCTATTTCGGTTTTGATGGTGTTTAATCCGATCATAGAATGCAAAGCATGCAATGCAGATTTCAACAATTCCTCATCGATTGGAATATCAGCATGATTCTTATTGCGGGCATTGAATATTTTCTGAATATCGATGGCTTCGATAGTTGACAAAGCTTCTTTCTCCAGGTTTTGCGGATTTTCGTTTTGCATAACGCGTAAACCCATATTCATTTTTCCTTCATCGATCAACAGGTTAACATAACGCGCATTACCAAAGGATTTATCCCGTTCGCGGTACGAATCAACCAGTTTTTTGTAGAGCAATTCTTTGGCTTCCGGACTAAAACTGATGGTGCGTTTGATAGCAGAATATTCGGCAATGCGCATGAGATCCTGGGGCGTATAATCCGGGAAATCATAATACATATTGAAGCGTGATTTGAGGCCCGGATTGGATTCAAGGAAATTATTCATTTCATCAGGGTAGCCTGCAACGATGATAGAAAGGTCGCCATCGCCATCGCTCATCTCCTTGAGTAATATTTCAATCGCTTCTTTTCCAAAGTCTTTTGAATCGTCGTTTTTGCGTGCGAGCGCATACGCTTCGTCTATGAAAAGTATGCCTCCGCGTGCCTTCTTGATCATTTCTTTGGTCTTAGGTGCTGTTTGACCAATATATTCGGCAACCAGATCGGAACGGTCGGCTTCAACCACATGGCCTTTGGAAAGCAATCCGAGTTCCTGATATATTTTACCCAGCATTTTGGCAACGGTGGTTTTACCGGTTCCCGGGTTTCCGGTAAACACGGCATGCAGGTTAATCTTGTCGGTATCTTCGAATCCTTTCTCCTTACGAAGTTTTAAAAAGTTGAGGTAGGTAGTGTATTCCTTCACCTTCATTTTTATAGAATCTAGTCCTATGAGGTCGTCGAGTTCTTTTAATACATCATCAACATGTGCACTTCCGGGAGGGGCGGTTTCAGGTTTTGGCCTTGTTTTGATGTTGAGGTTGCGTGAAATATTCTTTTCATCCAGAAAAACTTCACCTACTTCGAATGGCACCGATGCGATGATCTGGTCCATGAAAACAATATCAACGGAATAAATATCGGTTCCCCATGTACCTTTTTGATCTGAACCCCAGCCGATTGTACATTCAAAAACAGGATCTTTCGTGTTGACATTGAATATTTTATCTATTGATCCTTTGAGTTGGCCGGTATGTGTTTTGAAATTGAAAAAGAGTTCGCAATTCCAGGCATCTTGTCCTTTGACCAGATTTTCAGCGGTCATCTCCACCCAAACGTATCGGGTTTCACGTCCGCTAAAGGAAACCAGGTACTTGCGTTCTTTTTTGGGAAGATTTGAATCCGGGCCTTCGTATAGTTTTATTCCGTTAATATTGAAATAGGGATTTACGGTATCGGTCACAATTCCCTGATTCTCGATAAAGAAAATTTTCTCGGCCACAAAGGTACTGTCGATCCAGGCTTCCCAACGGTAAACGCCACTTTTCCAGTATGCTCCGGGAGTTTTAACACCCCAGCCTTCGCGTATATAAACGATGTTCTCGTCTTTACGGATCACTCTGTCGGCCACCAGATTGCATATTTCAGTTCCATCAATATGGTTAACACATTTGAGGTTCATCCGAACATCCCAGTCCGACTCGTCGAATAGTTTATTGTAGAACGACAACTCGCAATACACGAAAGTGCATTCTGCCTCATCATACACCAGGCGGTACTTTTTCTCGTTATTGGCAAGCCATTCAGTTGACCCAAATACTTTCAGATCTCTGAATTTATAGTTGATGGGTTTTTCTTTGGCCATGACGATTAAAATTTTGAGTGATTATCTATAAGACTCTACAACGATACAAAGGGTGCATCACAAAAGCGTAAAAAAGGTATTAATCGTCGTTAATGTTTATTCACATTCAACGTACAGGCAAAGTGTAACTGTATAAAAAAATGAAAAATATATGTTTTGGACTTGCACTTTTACCCGATATCCATACATTTGCAGTCCTTTCAAAAAGGAGAGATGGGTGAGAGGCTGAAACCAGTAGTTTGCTAAACTGCCGTACGGGTCATTCTGTACCGCGGGTTCGAATCCCGCTCTCTCCGCACTTTTTGAAATCCTTTCGGGGTGTAGCGTAGCCTGGTATCGCGCCACATTTGGGATGTGGAGGTCGTAGGTTCAAATCCTGCCACCCCGACTAAGTAAGACAGCCGTAAACACTAAGTTTACGGCTTCTTCATTCTCCTTCAAAGGCTCAGGTGTCACCTCAGGTGTCACTTCGGGTAAAATGTATAAGCCTGCTTTACTCATGGTATTACCTCACACAAAAGCGCGCCTAGTAATACCAAAGCCAGGATCAAAGGATCCCCGGTGGGTGATCAAATTCTATGTTTGGAATGCTGATACTGGCCGGAAGCAATTATGCCGAAATCTGGAATGTAATGCCATCACCAACTTGGCCGATAGAAAAAAGTGGTGCCGTATTAAGATTGCTGAAATTAATCAGGAACTTTTGAAGGGGTGGCATATTGATTCAAAGAAACTGCAGGCACTAGAACAGGAACGAATCCGATCTCAGCAACGTAATTTCATGAAATTGAGTGATGCTATTGATCTGGTGTTGGTCCAAAAAAGAGGAGAGAAAATTAAAAGCATTCGAAATTATGAAATCGCTCTTCGGGTATTCAAGGAATGGGCTAGTTTGATAGGCATTCAAAATCTTTCAATTGATTCAATTAAGCGAGATCACATCACAGCTTTCATGGAATATATAAGTGCAGAGCGTGATGTGGCTGGTAGGGCATATAATAACTACCTAAGGCATATTCGCCATTTGTTCAAGGTTTTGATCGATCGCGAAATTATTCTTCGTAATCCGGCAGATAAAATAAACTATCGAAATCAAACTGTTGGTCGTAATCTGGCCTATACCGTTGACCAACAAACTGAACTTATTAAGTTCATGACTGATAAGTATCCCAATATTCTAGCTTTCTGTCAGGTTATGTATTACACGTTAATGAGAACCGGTGAAATCACAAATATGCAGGCATGGTGGATTGGAGCATACGATAAAAACAAAATCTATCTGCCAAAGGAATTTAGTAAGAATGGCGATGAAAGACATATTACCATTCCACCTCAGCTTGAAAAGATTATTGCAAAAATGGGATGGAGAAATCTCCCCCCCGATACCTACTTATTTTCATCAGGCTTTCGACATGGTACAAAAAAGATGCAATCCCGCATGCATGCCAACAAATACCGTCGTTGGGTATTAGATAAATTAGCCTTTTCCAAAGATTACACAATGTATTCCTGGAAGCATACAGGAGTAGTGTTTCTATATCGGAATGACATTCCAAGGGCATCGATCAGGATGCAGGCGGGTTTTCGTGATGACAAGTCCTTCGAGGCATATCTGAAGAGTCTAGGATTATTCGAAAACTCTCTTCTGATAACGAGTTATCCTTCGATGCCTGAATATCCCTGAACACATATTCCATATGTTCAAGTAATAACTGCTGTTTCTTTAACTCGGTAACGGATCCGTCTTCCGGGTAATGCTCCAGGTGGTGTTGCTTGATAAAGGAAAGGCTAGCAATTGTTTCATCCGGGCTGAACATCTCAAGAATTTGTGCAATAGCCTTCTCTGAGGCTAGAATGTGATTCGCTGGCATAATACATAATATTTGACCGATTAAGTTAATAATCCTAATACCGTTCGAATATCCCACAAAATGGGGGGATAAAAAAAGAGCAGAGATATGTCTAGCAATTTAGGATGTCTACTAAGCTACTTGCCAGTTTACATTTTCTCTCCTGACCTGCGAATTTGTTTTATGTATTTATAATTAAAATAGATTGATGTGAGGGTTAATCCGAAAGTAGTTATAGTGCCAAAAGTAAGAACTACAGGTTCTACACCTGATGTCGCTGCCCAAAAAGTTAATGAAGAGCATATAATTGCACCGATTTCTAAATCTAATGCTGTTGTACCATAAATTCCTGCGTAGATTAAATGTTGAGCAGAACTAGTATCTATTAAAAGTTGAGCAGATTCGGTATCATGTGGCTTAGAATTATGTTTATACCATTCTACAACACTCATACTTACTTTTTTATTAGTAGAATCTTTCACGAACTCAATCAATTCAGGTTTTACCCTAGTTATTTTACAGCTGATTGGTTCGAGTCCAACAATTTTAATAAGATCTTGGGCCTTACTCAAAAATGGTAAAAGTAATAAAAGAATGATGAATCTCATGAGTAGTTATTTTGTAATTGAACAATGTATTCCACCGGAGCCATAAACTGAATCCCGATATATTATTCCACCATGTTCAAACCAACACAATGAATATCCAGTTGAAGCATCTCGTTGACCTGAAATTACGAATTGAGTATTTGGTTTGTATTGAAAATAGAAAATTCTGACCTGACCTGTATCTGAATTTTCCCAAACCTTCTTAACAGATTTTAGCTGATTATAGAACGTGATTTCATTCCGGGTACTCTTACCGAAAGAGAAATTAACAGCAATCGTTGCTTCTTCCTTTTCTTTCTCACATGAAAGCATAAGAAAGACTGTGCTAATTGCTAAAACCAACTTTTTCAAATCACAAGTCATTCAAGTGCAATTTAAAAGAATTTCATCGACTTTTGAGATTTGTTGGCCTTACTTATGTTTTCCAATCCGGATGATAGGGACAAGTCTTCAGTTGCTGATCGGCCGAGTCCATTCTCTCCACGTTCGATGATCCTTTTGTTAACTTTTTCCATATCCAGAAGCTCCCTTTCTCCCATGATTAAATAGGCCGGAATTCCGGCTTTAATCATTTGAGTAAATGTTGCCACAGCATCTTTAAATGCAAGCATTTCAGGAATGCTTATTTGAATAGGGCCGGTCGAATTGTTGTTCCCCGCTATTTCCATTACTGTTTTTCCTGTATTCCGACTAGCTTCAATCATCTGAATTGTATTCATCACATAAGGGTCACGAGCGCTTTGGGCATTGATCATATATTCGTTTGCGTGGGCAATTATGGGATAAGCGTTTTTGTCGTTAGCAGAATTTGGTAACCATCCACCAGAGTAAAACTGTGGGAGTGGGGTTGCTTCAATTATTGCAAGCTCTGCTGTAGCTGCTATCGCGCCAGGTATTTTAAGAGGATTAATATATGCTTCTACCCATGCCAAAGCGGCCTTTATTGTCGCTTCGAACAAGGCGAATTTCTTTATGGACATGGCTTGCTGAACCTGCATTTGTCGATTTTTTTCGGCAGCTTCTGCATCCAATGAAATCATCTGGTTGTTGTATTCAATTGCACTAATCATGCCTGTATCCAGTTGATCTTTAAGTGCAGCTTTCTTACTATTCAGATTTTTATTATAAGAATTCAGGTCGTTCTGATAAATTGATTGAAAGTATGAATTCAATTTTGAAGTCACAGAAGATACATTATTGGCATATTCTTTAATTCTGGAAACTTGAGTATCAATTCGTCTGTTTTCCAATTGTTGAAGATCAGCATTGAGTTTTGCTTCAAGTGCCAGCCATTGATTTGAACCTTCTTTAAGTATGGCCTGTTTGTCGAGTGTAACTTGTATTAATCTATTTTTCTCAGCCTCATAAATTTCAGTTTCAGTTTCAGCCTTCAGCACAGCCATATCCAAAGCAGCTGTAACTTCATTTTCATAATATTTTTTCAATTCTTCCCATTTCTCTTTCCCTGCTTCAAGAATTAATTTTTGTTCATTATCCAGATTTTTCTGAGCGATGGCAATTCTATCATCCCAATATTTATCAATTAGCTTGAATTCTTCATCAAGCTCTCGTTTCAATTCAGCTGCCTTCTTTTTTGCAGCTTTTATTGCTGCCTTTTCTTGTTTTTCCAGTTCATCTTGAGAAATTCTATCCTTTGTAGATTCTGCCAGTTCACGCTGCTTCAGCTCATTGTCTATTGCTGATTGTTGTGCTTTGATCAATTTGGCATACTTTAATTCAGTAAGAAAGCCTGTTAAATCCCCGCGCTCCTTCAATAAATTAAGTTCTCTCACCGAAGCCTCCATCTGTAATTTCAGAGAAGCCTGCTGATAAGCAAGATCAGCTTCGTTCATTCCCTTCAACTTAGATTTAAAGGCCGCTAACTGTTCCGCATACGCACTTTTCTCAATCTCTTGTTGACGCATAAGTCCATCAGCAACATCTTCCAGCTGACCTTCAACAAAAGCTTGATAGTTCCCTGTAATCCCCGGAATAATTTTTATAAGCCGGTCTAATCCATCAATCATTGCTGAAATTAATCCCATACCTACTGAGAAAAACTGCACCATTGCAGGATTGGCAGTGAGTTTATTCCATGATTTTTCAATCTGCTCTACAGTTCCGGCTAAATTCTCATTCTTTAAAGCGTAGGCATCTGTAATTGCTGATGTTTTGGACAAGGCTCCACCAGCTAACTCCACCTTTTCACCCAAAAGAGTAGTGTTACTACCTAATTTCGCAAACACCTCACTGGCTCCAGCTCCCTGTACCTCAAGATCCTTTATTATGCTTGCTAATTGTGTTGCGTTTGGCCCAAGTTTTTTGCTGCCTTCCATCACCTTTACAAAGGCACCGTAAATATCATCATTCAATAATTTTTTGAATGATTTCAGATCCATCCCTGCGATTTCAGCAAATGCCTGAGTTTCTGTGAGCATTTTTTGTAAAATGCGAACTACTGCAGTACCGCCTCTTTCTTGTGATACCCCAAGTTCTTGAAGGGTGGCCGATAATCCCAATACTTGTCCTGAGGTCAATCCAACTTGTAATCCCACACCGCCAATTCTTTGAGCAAAGTCAGATACAACAGGTCCGGTAGCTACACCCGAGTTGGCCAGTTCTACAATAGCATTGGATATAAATTTGATGTCTTGGCCAATATTGTCAGATTTTACATCCACCAATATGTTCCTAAGTTTACTCATTTGAGTTGCAGCTTGCTCAGTCGATCCGAATTCATCCCGTAAGGATACAGAAACCATATCAGTTGCTTTTACAAATTCCAGCATTTGATCTTTAGCAACTCCAAACTGACCACCAACTTTAGCTATCTCTCTAAGATCACCCATGCTAGTTCTGGTATCAATGGTCGATAACTCATGGTTTAATTCTCTGGCCTCAGCTGCTGATAAACCAGCTAGTCGCTGAATGTCGGTCAGTTGATCAGATAGGTTTTGGGCGGCTCTGAACGAATCGGTAAAGTAACCAGCAACCTTTTGCAATCCAAGCGTTGCGAGGTTTGCGCCCAAATTACCAATGAAAGTTGTTTTAATTGAATCTTTCATTTTGTCCCAACTACTCTTGGCCATTCCGGCCTTTACCCTGGTTTCATCAATAGCTTTATTAACGTTTTGAATCTTACCAGTTAGCTCTTGGAAACGTGCATCGTTTGAAGCCAGTCCACGTATTTCACTTTTCGCCTTTCGTGCAGCCGCTTCCAGATCCCTTAAAGATTTGTTTGCTGTCTGACCATTGACGATCAGATCTATTTGTGCTCTTTCTGTTTTTGATGCCATAGTTATAAATTCATTACAATCCGTTCACTTAAGGTGTACTCAAAGCGAGCAGGTATTTCAATTGCGTATTTCTCAGTTAGTATTTCAGCAAGGCGTTGGTATTCGTAATACATGGTGGGTGAATACCATTTCTTCGGTCTTCGGGGTTTAATTCCTTTTCGTTCATCGGAGGCCAACGATCGCCATTTCTCAGCATTGCCTTTTACATCCGAAATTTTCACACCTCGGCCAACACCCATATCCACAAATTTCCCATGAAAATAAAAGCCAATTGTTACCTTAGTTGGCATTCCGTCAGATCCATAAGTTAACTTATAAGTAAAGCTTTTGTGCAGTGATCCTGATGAGCCAACCTTTTTTTGCTGAAGCGATTTTTTAAGGGCAAAAATTGTCCAATTGCTCCATCGCATTATGGTTAAAGCCAAATCCTTCGGTAACTGATTTAATTCATTATCAGGCATTACTTGATTTTCTTTGGTAAAGAGTAGCTCGGCTCCCTTTAATGTTTTCATCAACAAATTCTACCTCCAGTTGAGATATCAAGAATTCTTGATTTTTTAGCATTATCTTATTGATAATGTCAAACTCCATAATGTCAATTACAGTCAAAACAAGGTCTGCATCAATAGGGCTAGAGTTTTCAATAAATTCTGCCCAATCTTTCCAGAATACATTGATCAATCCATCTTCGGCATTCCATGCCAATGAGTAATTACCAATTTTATCGCCTTGGTAGTTGTAGTTATGATACGAAGCAAACGGATAAGTCCCTAAAGTTGGAGAGCCATCCCCCTCATCAGTTGTATGAAAAATGCATGGTTGAAGGCCCCTGTAAAATAAATACCTGGAAGGGAATGGGTTCATTTGAGCATCAACACGGTATCGTTCAAATCCTTTTGTATAAGGTAATTTCCATAGTATTGGCAACCCTGTCGTCCATGTATTTTCACTGGTTTCTGAAAAAAGTGTTGAAGCTGTTGTTTGTATGTTCTCTGCCGCTTCGCTTGTGAAAAACCCTTCCAAAGCCTCTGATAAAAACACCCAATCACCAACTGTAAATAGCACTTGAAAAACATAATACCAGTTGTCTGGAATTACTAATCGTAAGTCAAGATTTGCAGAGGCGGCATCAGCCGGTAATACACTCACATCATCTCTCTTATTTAACCTGTAAAGATTATCCTTGATCAGCCTTTCTTCTACCAACTTCTCGTCTGATGCCCAGGTATAATTTAGGTTCGGTCTAACTTTGGGCTGATAATTAAAACTAAAATCACGGATAAGTTTATCTGTCCAATCGATATCACAATGGGCGTTCAAAATATCAACTCGACGAACCAAGTGTACCTCATCTCTATCTGATCGATAGTCAAAAACTGAACAAAATAATGTACTTAGTTCCAATAAAAAGTCAGCTACTGTAATCTCCGGGAGTAAGTCCACCATCTTAAAGCTTCGATGATAGGTCAGCAGTTGGGAATGTGTACTATGCAGTATAATTGGATTGTAGAATGTGAGCGTTTTCAGTTCATCATCCCAGAAGTTGTCTTGAATTTTAATATTAGCCTCATCGTGAATCATTTTAAATACGTTGTACACCTTTGCAAAGCCAGCCATTGTATTCTTATACATTGGATCAGCATCTAATTCCATTTCCCTGAATCCAACGCCCATTGTACCTTGAATGGCCGGAGTCCAGTGATTGAGTATATTGTCATAAACTCCCGATATCTCAGGTGTCAATACCGGATAGAATACATAGTCATAATTCTCAGGATTATTGACTGTGTCTGTAGCGTGATTTGTCTCTGCAAGCCATGGGTTCGGATGATTTGCTGATGTTAGAGTTGGATCATCCAAATAATCATAGTACGACAGATCCTCAGGACTGAATGAAATATCAGGATAATTATCATTGCTCCATAAGTCGTAGAAATTGATAGTCGTTCCGCTTGTTTTGGTTGCATAAATGCCAGTGTCAGGAAACCTTGCATTAATGTATGCTACAATATTGTCTAAGAATTCAGCGAGTGTCATACTCGGATTGAATTCAAACCTGTATTGCTGTCCATTCACACGATCTTCCGAAGTGGTAAATAGCATCAGTAAGTACACCGATGGCCCAGGATCTGGCACTCCAGATGAATACGAAAATGTATATTCTATAACAGGATAGGTTGATAATCGGTACCTATATTTAGATGGGTTGTTGAGCGCAAAACTTTTGAGTCGTTTAGCAGCAAAGTCTCTGAAATAACCGCGATCAATCAATACCCTTACATCATACCATTTCTCGCTGAATTTGTCAACGATGACAGTGCACTTGCGATAAAATTGTCCTCCGAGATAAGCTTTTCCTTCGAATGAGAATTCATTCCCTCTTCTTTCGAGTGCATTCGCAAAATTTAATGTTTTACTATTGTCTTCAGCTGAAACACGAATCGGATATGTTCTTGATGGAAGACCTGGGGCATATGAGAATACAGGATTTTCGAGAATTAATTTGATTGATGTTTTTGGAGGTATGGTTAGGAACGTTCCATTTATTTCAACAGCGAATAAATTCATTATCCGTTCCCCCTTTCAATCCAAGCATCGCTCAGGCTTATTTTACAGGTAAACAGGGTATCATTATCCTCATCTAATTCAATTTTACCTTTTGGTATATTTACCTGAGAATATGAATCTGCTAGCTGAACAAATCGTTTGGGTGAGTTAATAAAATCCATCAAGTATCGGAGGGAATCGCGTGTACGTGGACCGCTATTGAGTTCATAAGTAGTTTGCCATTCGTTGTTTACCTCCTGAATTTCTCCATTCACAATGCCGGTATCAGGGTCGTTATCTACAAAGGCCATCCTAACAGCAGAGTTTTCGGCTTGTGCTGACCGTTTCTGGTTTCCGGTGAAGTAAACTACTTCCGGGCATCCAAAGCTGTTTATAAACAAGAAATAATGTGGGTCACGCACAATATTGCGATCCAGTTCAAACCGCATTGTTTCTGTAACGGCCGTGGCTACATCATCAATAACTTTAGCTACCCGGATATCATAGGCCATGATTTCCTTTTCCAGGTCTGTAAGTTCAATAAGATTGAGCTGTCCAAATCCTGCCGGTATGGTAGTGATTCGTCCAGCAAAATCAGTAGAGGTGAGTTCATCTACGGTTAACCATTCACCTACAGTATCTCCTGCATAATAAAACCGCACCTGAATCCTAAGTTTTACGGAGGTCTCCAGTGCTGCATCATACCAAAATGAAAGGTATTGGTGTTGAGTTCTATCAACCGTTATTTTACGTGGCATACTGGTTAAGAATTTAACCAGATCAGGGGTAACGTAATCAGAAACCAAAGTTTCAGCAATGGCTTTTGTGAATTTCTCAGCACCCTTAATTACAGAGATATACTGATTGACACTATCAATCTGTGCTGGACTTTGTTTATACCTGCCGGCACTTGGTACCGTTCCATAGAATTCTGAAAACATTACAAAAAAACGGGTGAACTGTGCTGCAAGTTGTTGGAAACTTGCACTTACAAATTCCGGGATATCATATTTCAAAAGTCCATCCAGAACTGGTTCAAGGTAAAATGTGCATTGATCAGTGTTATTGGGTATTCCTTCAGCATTAAATACTGGTTTTGGATCATCTTGTCCAAAGGTTTGCTCCTGGAATACATCACAAAGAATGCGGAAGTTCTCAGCATATTCCTGATCAATGCCTGAGATTGAACCTAAGAATCCTATATCATCATGCGCTTCAACTCCATTGATATTATAGGCAATACCATTTTCCCTGGCAATAAACTTTACTCCCGGATTGCCGCTATATGTACCAGGCACCAAAGTGAAGTTAAGAGCAATGTATGGGTTCTCGGAAAGTGTTTTTATAACTTCATACTGGATCCAATCCGCCAAAACCACATAATCATCGTCGATCAAAATCTTATTATACCCACTGGCAAGTGCCGGATTATCTGTAAAAGCAAAAACTTCTTCTCTACCCATGAATTCCAAGGTGAAGGTTATTCCATCAGGTGGTTGAGCCGTGAATACCAATGTTAATTCAGCCTTAACACCTGCGGTAGTGACGAAAGCGTCAGTTTCAACAGTATATTTTACCGGGTTTCTGCTGGCAACAACTGCCGCTGGGCTTTTAATTATGGATAATGCCATATTCGAATTTCAGTTTATCGGTAGGCTCAAAAAAGGACTTGTACGACTATGGGGTTTCGTCATCAGTCCATTGTTCAGGATCATAGGATCGATTAACTGTATCGTTAATCGGGAATTCAACTCTGCATCCCACATGGTTATCTCCAAAACCTGATACCTTCATATACTTTACAGTTGTCAAGTCAAAATCCGGGATATCTGTTCTCCCTTCATCAATATCATATTCAAGTCTGGATAGGATTTGCTGAGCAACAACCTTTGCAGCTGAAAATATTGTGCGTTCAGCCGGTTTATCTCCCTTGGAGCAAGGCTTACATATGGTAATGGCAAGGATATGCTGATCCATTGAGTTTGATGGGTTGTCCCCAAATATTGAACCGTCTCCGGACTCCAGTAACATGATCCATCCATCTGATCGCCGGCCTCCAATATCATTGATGAGTTCAAATACATCCCCCTCCAAAAATGCAGGATTGGTTTCAGCATCATGAAGGATACTTTTGTTTAAGGAGGCCAACTCCTCAAAATATTCGATTATATCTGTTTCGTTAATCATTGCGTGAGTCCTTTCCTGAATTGGCTTCTTGCTCCTTAAAATCCTTTGCAGCCAGATTTAATCCGTATAATTCTGCCAAAAGCGACTTTTTCGCAATCAAATCACGATCCAGTCTTTGTTTTTCAGCCGATCGGTATAACAACTCAACCATATCAATGGTGCCAATATCTGCATCCGATTTTCTGCCATTAAATACATGCGGAAATGCAGCTGCCATCCATCCTTTAACGGCTATATAATTTAATCGAATGGCCATTACCTGAACTGAATTAAGCCGAGCAAAATACTTGGCATTATGCTCAATCACATTCTCCTTAAATTCTCCTCTGGCACCATTGAGCAATGCCGGATGATACAAGCATGCACAGAATTTATTGAAAGCCTCCCGATTGTCATTTTGGGTATAATCCATAAAATACATTTCGGCTTTGCACCATTCCCAGAACTGTACATTTCCCATTTTTACCGATGGAGAAACAAATGTCCGCGAGTATAATCCCCATTTACGGCGAAGCTTAATTCTTGATATAATGAATCGGTCGCATTTCATAGGTTCAGTAATCCAAGATGCCAGTTCACTTAAGTAGTACCGGTTATGGTCACAGCTCTGCAGCTTTTCGATGAGCATTTCTTTCTGTGAGCTGATATCTGTGTTTCGAATCCTGGTGAGAATATCTTCAATCAGTTTTTCATTAAACTTAAATAAAGAAGCAGCCCACTTTCTGGCCAACAGTACCTTGGCATCGATTAAAGTTAAATTGCCGGTATAGCATTCAGCCAATTCGATCAATTGCTTCTCGGTTAATTCACCCATTGTTTCCGGGAAGTAGCCTTTAATTTTACCAATATTGATTGTTTTCATTTGCCTATTCTCCAGTAAATTGATGCTTGTATTGAATTATTCGAGTGATATCCAATCCGATAAGCATACCTGTCTCTGCTCAATAAAAATTCAGGGCCAACTGATGGCGATCCCCCTGTAACACCATCAGTCAACCCAATCCCAACATACCATCGATTACGAACTTCTACCGGCTCTACAATGGTTGTATTTATGACGGTGGTTGGTCTGAGCAGGCGGTAATCGAATCCTTGCCAGGTAAGTTTGTTTGTATAAACAGAATCTTTTAATGTAAGAGTAATGTTTGAATCGGAGTACTCCTGTTGATAATACCTGACAGTATAGTGTTCCTTGATTAATATTGAATCTGGTAGGCTAAATGAGTCAATTGATCCTGAATTTAATTCAGGTAGTCGAATACTTTCACTTATCGGTTTTGGTAATGGTATTTCTACCTGATGCCATTGAGTATCATAAACCAATACGGTTGTAGTTATAAACTTTGGATCCGGAAGGATCGGTGAACAGGCACGCTGGATTAACAATACAATCACCAGTCCTAATGCAATTATCCATCCTGCGTACTTCATCGGTTTGAGGTTTTAAATCCTGCAATAAAACATAGGAGTAATACAGGGAAGTAGGATAGTTTAAATGCCCAGTGTAATGCTTGCTCTTGTCCGAATAATGCTATCAACACAATGGAGCCAGTAAATAAAATTACCATCGCCCATTTACAAATGTGCCATCCATTAATGGCTGCCTGCATGATTTTTTCAGCAATAGTATGATTATCATCGTACCGATCCATCCACGAATCCCTGCTCCAGAAATGTCCCCAATGTTTATATCCGTCGTGATGATCAATGGAGTCCATTACTCCATTTAGAAGTCCACATATCCATAATATGATCATCGTTATGTAGTAAATAATCATTGTATTTCAGCTTTAATTGCCTTGTACTTCACATGCCACAATACAGGATTGGTAATGTTCAATGGAACGTCAAAATGAATAGCATCCTTCTTCTTAAATGCATCGCCCCATCTTAATCCACACGTATCAACAACTTCAATGCAAAATGCCTCATCAGGTCCTTTATCATCTCTTAATTTGGCATTATTGAACCATTCTCCAGTTGACTTCTTTTTAAGGTTAAAATCAATGGCATATCCAATAAAATGATTTGACATCTTTGATGGCGGCACAACGGCTCCGACTACATCCATTCCATGGCGTATTGAATCCATCACCACCACAATAATTCCGTGTTTTGCGGCAACATCATTCATTTTAATGAATCTTGGATGTACCTCCTCATCGAGCATAATTTTCTCACCATTGTACCCTTCAAAATTTGATGCTTTGAATTCTTTAAT
Organism: Bacteroidia bacterium; assembly: GCA_041665785.1. Classification (GTDB taxonomy): domain Bacteria; phylum Bacteroidota; class Bacteroidia; order UKL13-3; family UKL13-3; genus JBAYIE01. Next base: position 23,465 of record JBAYIE010000004.1, read on the forward strand.
CATAACTGCTGGGATTTCCTACCAATGAATTTGCGTAAAGCTCCGCGCAAGTCGTCCGGTATGAGCAAAAGGGACAAACCTATAATTCCGATCGATCCTGGAATCCAATAATTCAATTCAACCTTCACCGCAACGAACATTGGAGTGATGAACATAACCAAGCAGGTTATGATCAGACCGGCACCCATAATTGTTGTAACCGGATTAATTTTGGGGTTTAAATTTCTCATGGTTTGCTTTTAAATATTTATACCATGTCAGCAGGCCTATACTTATTGCAACCAGAGCTGCGACAAGTTGAAACACTGGAAGTACGGCAACAACGATTGAAACGAATGCGGCACCTGTGGAAGCAAGGAAGGCCAGTAATAATGATAATGTCTTCATAGATTTCATTGCAGGGGTAAAAAATCTGTACATTCAACTTGAGCGGACGTTACTATCACACAATTAAAAAGTTTGCTTTTGTCTTGTTGGTATGACATCAGAATGTAAAAGTTTTAGAGTCTGAGGAATTAAAAGCGGGTTTATTGGTCAGATTAGAATATGTATCCGACTCCAGGAACAGTGCGTATTTATCTGTATTGGCCATAAGAAAACTAACCAATGCGTTTTTGTAACCGTCAGCAGCCAAGATTGCTTCCTTTTTAAGCGAAATCAATTGCTCAGCAGTTGCTGCATTTTGATGTTTACTTGTATCTGAACCTGTAGCAGATATTGATACAACCCGGTATCCTTCAGCATCTATTTTCACGGTCAACCGGCCAATACTTTTGACAATGGCAATATTGGCAACTGCGTCTTGAATGTATGGCACCAATTTTAGTTGATCTTCGGAAAGAGTAATTGTTTCCAGTTTTGTTTTCAGATCATCAAATAGCGATGCTCCAATCAATGGCTTTATCTCAAACTTTTCAGCTTCGTTTATGAACGGTTTAAGCGCTTCATATGTTCTGCGTGATGAACCAATTGGATAACGCTCATTAAACTGCTCTGCGGTAGAAACAAAAAACTTATTCGCCTTTTTCTCAGAGTCAGAAGTTTTCCATTCAGCAAATTTGGCATGATCACGTTCTTCGATCAAATAATTGATCGCTTCCTCTATTGAATTATAACCGGTTTCCAGACGGGCATTTTCGTACTCGAGTTTTTGCCACTGGAAAATAGGCTTGGTATTATCTCCGGAAGTTTGGAAAATACCGGAATTACCCATTTGCACGATCAATGATGGCAACGCTTTGGCGAACGCCAAATGGGTAATTGCCGATTGTAAGTAACCAATTAACTGTGCCTCTTCATCCGTAATTGCCGGATCCGGATTGATTGCGCAATGTCTTTCCGCAAGTTCAGTGATGAATGTGCGACCAAATGTTTTTGTAATTATTCCATTCTGAAGTTCTGAAAGAGCACCTTCAATATACTCATACCTAAAATTCGAGTTTAGAGTTAAATGCAGTTGCAGCTCGTTAAAATCCTTTACCAGATGGTTCATTCGGCATCTTTTGAATTAAGGGTTTGAATAAAGGGGGATGGATTTACGGCAAATTTTAGCCCCGGATGCCTTTTAAACCATTCGTTATACCGAGCAACAAATACCAATGGTGCAAGGGTGATCATCTGATCTGCCATAAATGTTGCAGAGCTGATTTGAAAACTGTTTTTCTTTTCAGAGCCGGAGTTCATTGTACGGTTCTGATTGCTGAATCCCCCAACGGAAGATGCATCAACTCCCATTCCCTGATATATTGAATTGGCATAGAATTCCTGATCCGGGATCCAGGCACCTTTTTCCAGTTGGTTTTTTAAAGGCGTAATTTCTACTCCCGGTATTTTTTTCCCCTGACGGTCATACATTACACTGCTTGTGATCGTTTTGCCGGCATTGGCAGCTCCGGCCAAATACTCATCGATCTCGTTTTTCACCTCTGTCAATGCATCAGCATATCTTTTGGCATCATTCTGGATCTTTTCAAATTCTTTTTTACCAAATCTGAATTGGAGATAATCTTCAGTAATCTCGATATGCCACATTGGAAGGATCTGGTTTTTCAGAATAGCCTTCAGCGTAGTTTTTAGGTCAGCAGCAATAGCAAGTGTTTCAGAGTTGATAAGAACTTCTACATTGGCCAACTCATAATAATAACGGCCATTTGAAACCGGGCGGATCCGTTGAATGTAATTGAATCCTTTTTTGCTCTGGAGATCCATCAAGGGAAAGCGAGAATTGAGTACCTCAACTTCGGTTCTGTCGGATTTACGATCAGCCTCCCAATCAGAATTAATGAAAAGTTTTTTGATTTCCCGGGACGAGGAGTCTTGTTTTCCCCACCGGCACCAGCTGGCATCATGCCGCATCAACCTTACTATTTTCTTGCGGTCATTTGAAAGAATATGTTCCGGGAATATGTTGCCCAATGTCTCATAATCTTCAACAAACGCTTTAAAAAGCCATTCATTAACTTCATTCTCCAAAAACCAATCATCGATTTCTGAATCTTTAAAGTATTGGGCAAATGGCTGGCCGTCTTTTACTACTTCTTTATAATAAACTATACCAGCTCCAAGATGAACCGACTTGTTGAATTCACATGCTCGGAATGCGATCTCGTTCTTGCCCAACTGAGTGATTATCTCTGCCGGCAGGGTATTGTCAGTTCCCCAGACAGCATAGTCAGCGCTGTCTGTTGCTGTTGGAGCAACCGGTTCCTTTTTGATTCCTTTCGAATCTGCTATGCTTAATAAGGATTGTTTTCCAGCAATCAAGCCACCTTTGAATCCGTATGATTGTTGATTTGCCATTAATAAAGGACTTGTTGATTATTGAATTCCAAAATGCCACGAAACCGAATCTTCCGGATATCGCCATTGAGAAGTTTTATATTTCGGGTTTTGTTACGGCGATGGTATGGGTTTCGGGAAATGTTTGAAGCTCCTTGCTTCACATCCAAATTTGCTTTGTCAGCTGATTGTGGTTGTTCTGTAGGCTGATCTTTATCGGATGATAAAACGACATGCTTATATTCAATGATCTTACCACCTTCTGCGCGCATGCGACTGAATTGGCAGTACTTTAAATCAAATGGAATGAATTTCCCCGTTTTCAGGTCAGTGGCTTCCATTTGCCTTAAAGCTTCTTTGAGTGTAATCACAACTCAAAGTTCCTTTGGATAGAAAATTAAAAAAGGACAGCAGGTGAGGTAAACCCTCTTTTGCTACTTTTCTGGGGTCACAGAAAAGTAGCCGGAACGTGCCGAAAACCCGCCTGAAAAGGTGGGTTTTCTTGCATTAGGCGAATGTTCCTACATTAAACCATCATCGGCAAAGCTGAAATATTCCGAATCGGATATAATCAAATGATCCATAACCATAATTTCAAGCAAATTTCCTGCATCTTTCAGTTTTTTGGTAATGGCAAGATCGGCTGAACTTGGTTTCATATTCCCGCTTGGGTGGTTGTGAGCCAAAACAATACTATGCGCACCCGTATTTAATGCGGTTGTAAATATGACTTTACTATCTACTACAGTTCCAGAGCAGCCACCCTCAGAAACTTTGTAGTACCCTACAACCTTATTATTTCTGTTAAGGCAAAGCATATGGAATTCTTCTTTCCAATTGATTGTTGAAGGGTCAAAACATTGCATTAAAACTGTATGGCAGTCCTTTGAGTTTAATACCTGGACTAAATCCCGTTTGAGGGTTTGCGGTTCAAAAGCAACTGAAATTTTAATTTGTGGAATTATCATTTCTCTGATCTCCTTTCAACTTGGGCGTTGCTGAATAGGTAGCAAATAGGGTAATACTCGTATTTGTCGGTTTCTTCTGTCTTTTCAACCTTTTGCACTTCCTTAGGTTTTGCCCAAACAATAAAGGCCTTTTCTCCTTTTCTGACTGCGTAACCGTCCTTTAACCATTGGTTAAAGGTTCTGAATTCTTGATGTTCACCTTGTCTGTAATGCGCTATAATAGCCTCGTTAATGCTATTGAATTCTCCTTCTTTCACTTTCTCGGATACTGAACCGGATAAGTCTTTTAAGAATTGGCGTTTTTGTTGAATTGGGGTTTTAGCTATATTTGTACTCATGATTCTGTTTTTTGAATGACATTAAGGAATAGAATTTAACGCCCGAAAGCTCACGCGATCGGGCGTTTTTGTTACTTAAATTTGGAAAGCAATAATTTGGTTTTCAAACTCTACAACCTGTTTTTTGATTTCATCAGTAATCTGACCAATTACAGATTTAATGATCAGGGGGTTTGATGTTTCAAAGCTGTTTCCATCAGCATCCCTCATATTCAGGCGTTGGCTATGACCATCGGAACTGAATTTAAAGTTTTCAAGTTTTCGCTGACTCTCAACGAATTTTTCATGTTTCTCACACAAATAGGAAAGCTCCTCTTGTTTAGCTTTTCGTTGCTGAACAGTAAGTACCTGTTTTGGCGTTGGTTCATCAATTTTACCGCTAGGGGTTACCTTAGCGTTTGATTTTTCAACTGTTAATTTTTGGCTTGGATTTACCGCAGCAGTTCCTTGAACTGGTTCGGCAGTTGTTTGATTTTTCATCTGTTTTTTGAATGACAATGTAAAGATACTCCGAAAGCCCTGTATTTACAAGTGTTTGCAAGGTTTTTGTATAATTTTATTAACTTTAAAATATTGATAATCAATACATTATATATAGCATTCTGCAAATGGCATAATAAAAACAGCTATTTATTTGGTATTCAGTTATATATATCCTGTTTAATTGACTTTTCAAAAAGTCATCACACGGAAGAACCCGCCCACGCGCTGTGCGTCGGAAGCAATTGTAAACGCAAAATGTAGAAAAAAATGGACAGCGGTTTAGGGGTGCGCTTCGCGCTGTCCCACTACTGACGCGGGTTTGGTGGTGTGTTGGGTGCATAGCACGCCTATTAATGCAAGCAAATACCCTCAGGTATGTCACGCTTGCCGGTATATGATGCAATTGTTAAAGCGTTAGGGATAGGATAAGGTTACCGTGTAACCAAGATAGCCCGACCGAAGGGAACGCCCTATTGTTTCATCCCTATTAATCCAATATGGCCAGACATCTCTTCCATATTATCTCTAAACTTTGAGAAGTAAAGGATATCAAAGCAATCTGTTATATGTGTTGCTTGTTGCTGTGGTATTACCCGACTACGTTCGGAGCTCTTGTCCTTTTGAAGTTCCCCTGATGATATCTTAATTGGGGTATTATACATTGCTATCAGTAGGTTCGGGCAATTCTCCTCGTTAATTCGCACCTTAGGTAAGCGTCGCTCATTACCCGAGAGAGCTATGTTAAGGAATTCATACTTATCCCGGTGCCCTGGATTCTCATCAAATGACATTAGCCTAGGATGCCACCCTTTATCATATAGTAATCGCTGTACCAGTTCGGCATAGGTTTCTTTTGAGTTAGCAACTGATGTGTTCCCGTTGCGATCATAGTACACATATATTGTTCTAGCTGTGTGCAGGCTATAGTAATCGCTGAATTTATCTATTAAGTTATGAATAATCTCGTCATCTTCACGAAGAGCATAAAACTCCTTGAGTATGTTGTACCGGGAGCTTTCCTTATCCTCCTGCCCTACCAATAGGCTGTTGATTTTACCCCAATCAATAACTATATCCAATGGCTGATCAGGATTGCAGTCAAGGTCGGCCACTGATTTATCCTTATCATCGGGAAGTTCGGCAGGGAACTTGTCTAGGTAGGTATAATTAAAGTCTGTATAAAAGTTGGCTTGTGATAGTTTATGATAAAACCTATCTCCCTTTTCCAGTCCCTTTGGCCGGCGGTTAAGGATAGATGTTTCAAAAACAAAGTCTGGTAGTAAGCGGCGTTGAGTCTCTATGTACTCCTTGCCAAGCATATCAATATTGTCAAAACTTGTTGCTTCCATATAATGAAACAAATCGCTTCGAAGGGTATGTATTTGACGTTGATATCGGGCAATATCCTTAGCAAGATGAATCCTGTATGTTTCGGAGGTGCTTAAATTCATGCTGATCCTGCGCTCCTGGATTAATAGTTGCAGCTGCTCAATTAACTGAACGGCATCTGGATCACAGTTCTCTTCAGATTTTAAAATCCACTGTGCCTCCGGAGTGGTTGGCATGTCGGTAGTCCATGTTTGCATGCGGTACTCGATCTTATCTTCATACTGGATCATACCTCGGAGAGTGGGCATGATAGATTCATCCAAGTCTTCCTTATCTAGTAGTTTTGCCTCATCACCATGCAGGGATTGAAGATTTAAACCATTGGAATCGTTTTTACGGTCCTGGCTGCTCATAGATATTATTGCACCGGTAAACCAGTGAATAACATGCTCCCAATCATCAGGAGCCTCCTGTGGCATGTCAAAACGAAGTTTCTTATCGGCTTTTTTACCAATTACATAGTGAATTCCCTCTTTAAACCCAAGTATTGTCCAACCAACTTTAATTGCAGGTAATGTCCGGGTTTTGGTTTGCTTATAGGTTTTGGAAAGCAGCCCATTATTGGAATATGGCATTTGAATGCAACAATTGGCCATTCTAGGCGCGATTACTCCGGTAGATTTACCAGTACCACGACCGGCAACATCAGTCAATATTTTAGCATAAACCATAAGCGCCCTGAGCTGCATACGGTTATAGTGCACTCTGACTTGGTTATTCTCCATTTGCTTCTGTAAATTCAGCATCCTCAGCAAAATCAGATAGGTTTTTGCGTCGTTGCACTTTGTTCCACAGGTCCGATACTTCGGAAGCGGGGATTCTCTTTACTCCAAGTATTTCCGGATCATACATAATAACCGGTTGTACAGCCAAACGTAATTCTTCCCAGTCAGGCATATCAATAGGATCGTGAGATGGATCCAGGTACTTTTGAATGATTGCCTCCAGTTGGGCAACTTCTTTGTATTTACCTTCAGCAGCTGCAGCATAGGATTGTTTCTTAAGAAACTCAATCCGGATAATGCGCTCATAAGCGCGATTTGACTGCTTCATTTTGCCAAAAAACATCTCCGCACAACGTAAGTCCTGCCTAGCGCTGGTGTCGTTTAATGAATACCGAATTTTAAACAATTCACGAACGAACTCCATCCCTTTGTGGTGATATTTCATTGTAAGTTCATGGGCCGTATTCCAGCGGTCAAAACTATCAACCAAATCCTGAGGGAACTGATCATAAGAGTGCCCTTTTTGAAACAGGCGAATTGCCCGTTCTACTTTCTTATCCATATGGATTATCGATGGTTCAGGCATCAGGACGGATTTGTTTAAGGTATTGCACTTGCTTTGAGAATATTTTCAGCATTTCAGTTTGTGCAGGTCCGGATCCGCTGACTGCTGAATCAAATATGGAATTTCGGATAGTGAGCTGAGCCTTGAGGGTACCACGTTGAAAGGCCTGTACGGCAGGATGAGAGTCCATGCTGAAGATTCTTTCAAAACGAGGCTCATCTACACCTAGGATGGCAGCAATTTCCTTGATAAGGAAACCCCGACTGGCAAAGTTTTCTATTTCCTGGAGTTGTTCCTGGCTAATTTGCATACAATGATATTATTGAGAAAGTCTATGGTTTTTTGTACTGTTTGATGATCGAAAATCACAGTTCCGGCCTCCAATTTATTGTTCCGGTTGAGATTCATGCTACTTACGATAGCCGCATACTTTCCGGATATTGACTTAATTACGATCATCTTGGCATGGCATGGATAAAAAACAAACCGGGTTGCGAGTTTTTCCGCTATCTGAATTTCAGCCGGCTTTACAGATCGGATATGATCACTGCAAATGATGTGTAAGTCTACAATATCTCCGGAATGCTTGCGATGACTGATATTACGCATGGCAAGTTCAGATATTCCGTAAATTGTAAGATAAAGTTCACTGGGCCCAAACTTATCCAAGATGAAATTCATAAGTTGATAGCTGCTGAATTTGGCATCAGAAATGAATAGTTGGGAGCGATCCATGCTCATAGATTCAAATCTAGCATAAGCCTGAGAGTCCATGGATCGCATTGACTCTACTGCTTGAAATATTGATTCCCTTCCAGCAACCACTTTTGTTGTGTCAAACTTGAATAGGGCCATCGAGTGTTGATTCAATTTTAGCCAGGCATATTTCCCAGGCTGTTTTCTTTTTAATAAGATTCGCAATCTCCTGATCACTCAAATTCTCGCTTTTTAGCTGCTTATTGATTCTGGATATATAAGTTGGTACGTTCTTACACAGGTTAACCACATCTCGAATGGTTTTGGGTTGAAATTCTTCCTGGGCTGTGTCCGGAGGTAAGGAGCCATGCTCCTGATAATAATCTAGTTTTTCCCAGCATTCATCAACTATCTGGTCGAGTTCGTCAATTTTCAAGCAAGCATCGAATCGTTCTTCGTCTGTTTTGTATTGCTCAAGTCGAGCATGCAATGCAGCCATTTCTTTGAAGGAACGGGCCTTTAAATCGTAAATAGGAATAAGTTCAACTGCAGTTCCGGTTCGCTCTGTTTTTATTACCTGAGGTGTGACCTTGGCCGGTTTAAAGGTTTTCGATCCGATATCTTGAAGTGATTGTAAAAGCTTGGTGCGGGTAAATCGGTTTTCCCCTGACTCAAATAACTTCAGTGTTGTGGTAGATCCACCATGGCGAGCAAAAAGGAGTACCCCATCGGTGTACTTGCGATCGGGGTCATTCAACCATTGTGCAATTGTCATCTTACCAAAGGTCGTAAACGACAATTGCAGGTTAAAGGACAGTGATTATTTACGATGCATTTTCCAAACCTTATCTGGATAACCTTTTACTGGTTGGCTTTCAAACCCCCAATTGGAAAGCGATTCATCAAGTTCATTGAGAGAAACGTAATCATTGAGTCCAGTATTAGCCACTTCTTGAATCTCTGTGGTAAGGATGATCTCATCGAATGATTGTGCCTTTTCGAATTTTGAATCGATAAATTGTGCCAGCTTTGCTTTATTCTCCATAATATATGGCGTTAGGGTGTTGCTGTCCAATTACTCATAGAGTAAGAGCGCCCTCCTTACGGTTTAGGCCACCCTAACATAATGCCTTGGCAAATGTTGGATGAGTAATTGAACAGCGAAGCAAACGTAATAAAAAAGGCCCGGATTACTCCGAGCCTTTTCAACTAAAAAAACCAAATTATGAATCAACTACTACTCAGCAGTCTGCTTTTTGGTACTGGCCGGTTTTGCCGGTTTCTCCTTCAAGTAAGGGAATCCTTGCTTTACCAAGCCATCTGCAGCCGGAAGTGAAAGTTCGCTCATATCGATATTTCCCCACTTGGGGAAATGACCATGGATATGAGCGCCAACCACTTCGTATTTGGCAGCAACTTCAGGTTTCAATTTTTTTCTACTCATGGTTTACAAATGCTTAAGCACCTGGCTCTACAGGAATAACGGCATCATATACGCGAGGTGAGTATCCATCATATGAGAATGTAATTTCCATTCCCCACTCATCTCCGGATTTTCCACCCCATGTCAGGCGGAAACTTTTCACAAATGCCGGTGAATGTTTATCACCAATTTGAAGAATCAAATCGTCGTTCTTGTTAGGAACCAAGCCAATCAGATCCTCATTTTGAAGTAATTCCAACAAACCGCGTGTTGTGGCATCATCGCCTGGATAAAAAAGTTTTACTTCAGTATCGGCTGCAACGAATTTCTGATCGCCTACCGATTTGGTTTCGATCATCCCTTTGTTTGGAGCGCAATAAAACTGGATAAACTTCTTGCCGGTTTTCATTACATGCGCTGTGGCAATATTTACCCTTTCGGCAAGTGTAGCTGGAGCTGCACTCGGAGCCTGAAGGGTAAGGATATCATCGATTTTGGCTATGTAGGCATAGCGGGGCAATCCGGCGCGGGGGGTGGATGTCCCTGGGTTGGTTAAATCTGCTAAATCCATTATTTGGATCCTCCTTCCTTTAAAGTGAGAATTTGTTGACCTTCAATTTTCAGGATTGATCTTGCAGCGTCAATGTTTTCTGCAAGATCCTGGGCTGAGTACTTTTTACCCCCAACGCGTGCACCACTATTAATGGTATACGTATCGCGGCCGATATCAACAGTGAGTTTTGCAGATGAAGCCTTAGCTCCGCTCTCCAGTTTGCTCACATGTTTATTCAGGCCATCCATAATCTCACCCATGGCGAAAGCCTCCTGCTTCAATGATGTTATTTCAGACTCCTGAATACCAATTTTAGTATTCAGTTCATCGATAACAACTAACGCCTGCTCCAGAGTCTCTGGAGCAGCGTTAGGTTCGTTTAATTTCTTTCCCATAGTTTTAGGCTTGGTCGTTTACGTACAGATTTTCCAAATCAGCGATTTCAAAACCTATCAAGAATTTCGATACAGATTTTGTGCCATGCAGAGTTTCAATTGTTTTTGTAACTCCGGGCATCTCAACCAGATTGGTACCACCAATCAGATTGTCAAACTGAGTCATAATAACTCGGCCTGAAGCGCCCATCCAGTTGCATTCACGGACTTCCCATTTGTTACCTGTTCCATAGAGATACTTACGTCCATCACCAGTTTGGGATGTGGCAGTTGCTCCAAATACGTCACGCTCATGATTGATATAGTGACGGAAAACATCCGGTCCAACTCTTACAATTCCTCCAACTTTACGATGTGCTGCAGTCATATCATTGTACATCACTTCCAGTTTGTCCAGAGCATTTGATGCCGAAATTGCTCCAGTGGTAATTGGGGTAATATTGGCTGCTGTGATTTCATCAGCAATCAAAGTGCCGATTCCAGTACACGTTACTGACTCATTTACCTTAGACCATTTTGCCGGATGCGTAGTGGGTGATTGACCAGCTGTGGTATCGGCTAATAGTTTATAGATATCTTCGTCATCGCCAAATGTTTTATACTGAGGCACAGCAGCATCATAGGTGTATTCAGCACCTGCATCCCAGGCTGCGGCATCTCCGCCGTAATCAGCCAAGTATGAATTGTCGTTTATTTCAGCTGCAAGTTTTGCCATTTCCTTTTGCCACACCCACTGTGCAAATGGAATTTGAATGGCTCCCGGTACCATCATATCAGACATGAAAGATTCAAGAAGTTCATCAGGCACTATATCGAAAATCTTCATTGCGTCATAGACAAATAATTTACGACCTGACCAATTGCGCTGGGTACCTGCTCTTGTTTCTACATTGTAATTTAATGGTCGGAGTCCACCTTGTGCTGTAAATTTAGGTAAGAGTTTTCCATGCCTTGAAACCATTCGGTCAACTGCCATATCTTTAAAAATGTCAAGATCGTTGAGCATTTGGGCAAGCATCTTCTTTGAATTTAATCCAGCCCATTTAGCAATGGCCGCTACATCGGTCGATGGCCCCATTGTGATTACACCCTGCATTGGTGAAGCCAACGAAGCCAAGGCTGTAACCCCCAGTATGGATAGTGCCGGATGGATACCGGTCTGATTTGCGAATGCTAAGCCAATTCCAAGAATCAGCACTAGCGCGATTATTACTTTTTTCATTACTTTTTTTCCTCCTCAGTTTTTCCATAAACAGCTTCATGAGCTGCTTTCAGCTTGGCATCAGCTTCGCTGTGGAATTGGTTTTCATCCGGTTTGGTTTCACCTTCAGGTTTTCCAGAAGCTTCAGGTGCTGCTCCGGCATTGCCTGGTAACTTAGCAACCTTCTCGTTGGCTGCTTTCAGCTCGGTAGTTAGCCGGGAAATCTCGCCGTCTTTTGACTGCAAAGCAGTTGAATGAGCGGCTTGCGCATCAGATAGATCCTTCTCCGCTTTTGCCTTATCGGCTTTGGCTGCTTGAAGTGTTCCCAATTCAGTGTTTAGTTTTTCGAGCTGATCCTGGCTCAGCTCTACCTCATGGTCTTTTCCCGACTCCAAGCCGAAGAATGTCGCCAAAGCGGTGAGGCCCGCCATGATTTTAGTTTTCATATTTGCGTTCTGTGTGTGTGAATTATTTTTAGTGCCGGATGTTGCGGCTAATTGATCAATAAGATTAGCTGCGAATTCAACATCTCCTTCATAATCAGCAAGACCATTTTTCACAGCATCCTCTGTATAAAACATGGCTCCTTTAAAAATAGCTGCATTGCCAGATAGTTTCCCTTGCCGCATTCTTGCAACGTCATTAATAAAGAAATCTGTGTATTGCTGAAGATCAGCAAGCATTGCTTCGTTATCTCCTTTAATCATGTCTTCCCATGCCTTGTTTTTGAGCGTAGACTGTGGGGCATATAACCTGTTAATTTTGATTCCAAGTTTTTCGTAATGTTTACTCAAATCGGTCCAACCAACATAAGCTCCAATCGAGCCTACCTCGCTTGACTTACCCACCATAACTATGGCATGACAACCGGCAATTATTTTATAGCATGCACTAGCGGCTATACCATTGACACATGCAACAGTTGGTTTTTGTGCGTTGTAAATTGCATTGGCAAAAGCTTCGGTTGCAGCACCGTCTCCTCCACCCGAATCAGTTAATAAAAGCACCCCTTTAATTTTGGGATTTGCAAGTGCACGCTGATACAGGTTTAGCTTGGTATCCATTCCTGGATTACCACAGTTTTCGTATTTGGTGATTGCTCCAACAATATTGATGAGAGCAATTGAATTTTCAGGGGCATCCTCCGGAGAGGCGGCTATACCAAATTCGCTGATTGGATAAATTGATGTGTTACATACTTGAGGGATTGAATCAACAATTTCTTCACCACCAGTTATTCCTGCTTGTGCATTTTGCAACATCTGCATTACCATTGGGTAATACGACTCGGCAAATGCCGGATGAATGAACCATCTTGCGCGTAGGATGTAACTGAGTGTAATGAATTTTCTTGTCATGAATAATTAAGCATTTCAAATTTCATTTTACGCGCGCGGTTATTAAAGGACAGCTATTTTTGACCTATTCAGGTATCGACAAAAAATCATCACACAAGGCCTGGGCAGATCCTGCAGACACAATTATTTTGGTAAAGGGAAATTGAATTGGGGTTTTGATAGGACTATCGCTGGCGGGTAATGGAGTCACGTTGTCAATACCCATGATTGCAAGGCAATCAACGATATCTCCATTTTGATCCTGAGCTTCTAATGTATCAATTGTCGTGTTGTCCTCAAGGATAATAATTCCAGAAAATGGTACTTCTTCAAATGTTTCACCGGCCAATACAATTGGCGTTGCTTTTATTACTCTGCTCATGATAAGAATTTGTGTATTGGATTATTAGGTTTTGGGATGGCCGTTTCAAAAATTGAGGCATCAAACCCTTCCGGCATTTCGATGTTGGCGTGTTGGGCACCAATAAGTACGGCATCAGTAACTAACTCCCTGTTTTCATTAAATACAGCTGATGAAATTTCTATATCCCCAATGAAATGGATAGCCATTCCATCTTGATTATATTCCGTTTCACCGGCATATTTTGTGAAGACCTTTTTAAGGTCAGTGACGATGGCTGATTTGGTTTCTGCTTTTAAGTATATTGTTGGCATTTTTTACGAATTAGGGTCAAGGCAAATTGTATCAGACAATGCAGAATCACATATATATGTCATTCCGAATAAGCCATAAGACGGAACGCTTGTACCACCCCCATCTTTTGAAGTAAAAATTGAGTTAAGAATAAAATCTTCATCATCAATTACAGTTGTTAGTATAAGGACATTGTCGCGGAAAAATTTTACCTGCGTTCCAGTCCGTTTAATGATGATTTTATACTCTGTATTTAGGTTCATGCCATGAGCGCCAAGAACCGTTTCTGCACCTGCACTTGATTTGAAATATATATTACTTGCGCTAAGGTATATATACGAATTACCGGCCCCAGATGTGTTGGAGCCTATTAGCATGGTATTGTTAAGCTTTAGTGGCTTGATCAACATACGGGCAGTGAAATCGCCAAGCGTCAATGTTTCTGCGGATGTGCCACAAAGATCGGATGCGCGAGTTGCTGATCCACCTGCTGTAATTATAGGAGAGCAGGGGTATGTCCCTTCGTGGATTTGATTCAGCCACCACAACATGCCATCGGTGCCGTTGGCTGTTACAGTTCCTACGCCATCCCCATCTACAATTGCGGAATAAAGATTTCCGGTAGTACTGGTTGAAACCTGAGCTGCCCACACCAACCAGTAACCATTGTCCATATCGATTGCTCCGTATCCGGTGAGATTTACTCCGTGCACTCCAATGGCTCCAGTAGCCAGGTTTACCCAAACATAATCTTCTGCTCCTCCGGCATTAATACCTCCGTGGCGAATCCAGTTTATCCCAGATGCTTTCACTATGCAATAAGTAACGTAAGAAACTCCTGCGGTGATTGTAAATGTCTTATCAATAGTTCTGTTTCCCCCTGAACTTACAGGATAAATCAGGACTGCGTCATTGGAACCGGAAGGAGATACACCACTAGCCGGAACTGGAGTTACATTTGTCTTGTTCCAATATGCATTGTTAACATCGTTTGAATGAAAACAAATATTCGTATTTTGATCTTCTAGCAGGATTCGTGGGCAACCACCTCCAACAGGAAAATGAATTCGTGGAATATTGTCGGCACGACTTTCCCAATAACCTATAGAATTTCTTCGGTATGCAACACTGGATCTGGTGAACGGGAAGAATTTTACTGGTTGCCCTACTTCAACAAATGGTTTTACCATATTGAGTTGACCGGCTTCAAAGCCATCGGGTATTACTACAATGCGAGATTTTGAGAGTATTGTCATTGAATTAATGATTGTATTAATGCTTTACTACATAAATAGGCTTCAACGGTACCACCATCCGCCTCAACGGCGGCTTTCCATTGTGAGGGATAATCAGGTACATCAAATAATTTTTTCGGTTCAATACCTATAGCTCCAGCTGTTGTGGTGATGCTATCAAATGGAAATTGTATTGGCGTTCTGATTACTGTTCCTTTCTTGAGTTCGGTTAAGGCGGTAATACCAAGGATGGCCAGTACATCATACCCATTGGCTGATACAGCAGAAATCTTTGTGCCATTTGAGAGAATTCTAAACCAATAGAATTCTTGAATATCGAAAGACCCTGCACCAACAATTATGTATCTCATGTATTTATAGAGTTAAGTTGTGATATTGCACAGCTCTCAGATTCAAATACTCCACCTTCAGCAGTGACTTGCTTTGAAAATTTTCTCACCACCTCCAACACATTTGTCCATATTTCCTGATCTCCTGTGCAATAGGGAGAAGGGGATGCGAATACTCCTAGATACTGAAACGAGTAGCCGCCTGGGATTTCTTTAAATGTAAATGCAACACCATTTTGTGGTTCACCAACAATGCGTGCGTTGCCGTATTTGTCTGTAATTAAAAGCACAAAGCGTTGACCGGCTTTTTTACCTAGCAATTGAACAATACTGGAATCATAGAAGGGGATAGTCCCTTTAATTTTTACCGGATAAGACTTACCCTGGTCTGAATGAGCGCCATCTATATCTAAATCCAATGAGCCAAACACTGCTGATCCACTGTACCAGTAATTGAAATATGGATCGGTGTATTCAATGGCTTCAATATTTATTTTGCCATCTGCATCCGGATATGGAAACGACGTAATTCTGAAATCTTCTATGAAGTAGAATTGCGAGTAACCTTTCAGATTAGGTCCGCCAGACAATGGAGATATGCTTTGCACATAACAAATTTGCGCTGATATTCAGCGTGTAAAAAGTACGGCTATGTATGGTTTGTGCAGGTGAATTGTATGTAGGTGGGTAGGTTTGATTTGGTTATATCAACATGAAGATATCTGCCTTTTCTCTCGGCATACACTATTCCTCTCTTGCGCCAAGCGGTGAAAGTATTGGGATGAATGCCTACACTCTCAATAAAATCAATACTTTTAACAAGGTTGTGATTTACTGTGATTAAAGGCTGTTTTTTCGGGACATATTTAGAGAATATTTTAATCTCTTGTAAATCAATGTTTTCCCTTTCGCAAAACCGCTGAAGGGATTTTTTGATCGTTTCGAACGGAAAAATATCTTCATCCAGTCCAAATTTTTTGCGAAGGTCCAGAATCATTTCTTGAATATGGAACTTCTCCTGCTGCTTTATCGATCGATGAATATTAGCCTCCAATTCACATTCAAACCGGTCTTTAATATAACCTTCCAGGGCACGATTAAATATTACAACATTCTTTCTGTTTAATACCCAACCATTGGTTTCAAATACTTTTTGTGGCAATTGAAGTTTTATGCAGCATTCGAATGAAAATTGTAATTGGTCCCGGACCGGTGATTTTTGAAACAAGGTGTAAATCATATCCAATACATACGGTTTAATTGAATTGCCTTCTTCAATGAATTTCTTTACATAAGGCTTTACCGGTATTGGATCGGATGAGTAGGTCAGAATCACGGTATAAAAGTAACACATTGCCTTGCCACCCCATAGAACTAAGTACTTCAATTTATTCACAGTCTCTATGAGGATTAAGAGAGGGTGTGGGTTGTGTTTTTATTCAAAAATATATCAACCTGTTTTTTTGTGTTGCATCTGTCACACTGTTACATCTTCTTTTATCTTACTAATAATCAAATAAATATAATGCAACAAAGGGTGCAACATAAGATGCAACACAAATGCAACACAAAGCAACACAAAACCCCGTTTTTCGGTTAATGTTGCAAAGCGTTGCAACCAATACAGTAAAGGAATTTCAGCGATTCAATACAAAATGCAACACAAAACGAGTTCTTCCCAAAAAAATCTTCCCAAAAAATCAACCGAAGTTCTGGCCGAGGTTTTCCACACACCATTTTTTCATCCGGAACCGGTTGCGTGGTTACGTTCTTCCCAGAAGTAGGATATATGATCGAATTTTTGGCGCGCGAACACAATCTACTACTACGACCTGTGCAGTATGGCCTATTACGTCTTGACTGTTCCCCATCAGTATAAACATATCTTTGCTTATACAGATAGTGGTCGTATGGAGGGTTGTTAGTTATCGCCATAAGATACTTAAATGTCTTTTTAAACCGCGTAATGCCGCAATGGACACACTTATTGTCGTTCCATCTGTGATTACCTTTAGGTATCATATCGTTTTTGTTCACTTGTTTTAAATGACATCAGAATGTTAAGTAAAGATGAATCTTTCATTGTCCTGCACTATTGTGGTCCTGAATGGAAACCGATCTGTTGGTACTTGCCTTATCATTTCGATTAAAGTGGAGGATCCTGTGAAAACTACATGCTGAGAAGAACCGACCATTATCTGCAGGTGAAGGCATTTGCCTTTTCCGGCGAACTTTGATTCCTCTATTTTGTGAGCTTCCACGACGATTTCTTTGTTGAGTATTTTATTGATCTTGATTTTGTCTCCGGCAAACCCTTGAAACGGCTTTGATTCCGAAGTCTTTAAATGCGGCGGTCATGTAATAAGGTGTTGAGTAGGTTTTTGCCATCACAATGTTTGGTCCATCCATTGTAAGAGGCGAGTGTTAAAGGGTTTAATTGTTTTTGCCTGGCAATCTTGCGGGCGAAATTCTTCTTGATTGACTTGCGTAAAAGTGTGTGGGTGTGGTACGACCTGTAGCCCACGAAATCAATTCCTCGTGCAGCAACCGGGAATACCTGGTAATTACCTTTTACCTGTAGCTTCAATTCTTCAGCCAAGTAGGTTTTGATTTCTGCCAGTAGGTGATGCAGGTATTGCTTATCACCGTGTAGTACAACGATATCATCTGCATACCTGAAGTAATGCTTTACGTTCTTCACTTCTTTTGTCCAGTGGTCAAAATATGTCAGGTAGAAGTTTGCCAGGTATTGACTCAGATAATTTCCGATCGGAAGCCCGGGTGCGCTATCGATAATCTCATCCAGTAAAAGCAAAGCATCAAGATCCTTTATCTTCTTGCGGATAAGCGCCTTCATTACCTGGTGATCCACACTTGGGTAAAACTTAGTGATATCCAGTTTCAGGCAATAGGCAGTTGATCGCTGATCGCGCAAGGCTTTACGAACTGCAAACGATGCCGAGTGAATTCCACGACCCTCAATACAGCTGAAGGTATCTGCGGTAAAGCATGCCAGAAACATCGGCTTGAGAATGTTCATTATCGCATGATGGACTATGCGATCCGGGTAATACGGAAGCCGGTAAACAACCCTTTCCTTTGGTTCATAAACCTTGAAGGTTGTGTACTCTGATGTTTTGTATTGCTTATTGGAAAGTAACTGGTGTAACGCAAGGATATTGTTCTCTCGGTTTTGGTCGTGCAGTTTAACGCCGTACTGCATAACCTTACCTTTGCGGGCCTTCTGATCCGCAAGAGTAAGGTTATCAATACTGATAATGCGCTTGTACAAGTTTGACATTCGTTTCATGATTTGCTTTCTAAAGGTCTTCTTCATCGCTTGCAGCGATTACCAAAGCCCCTTGATTTAAGTTTATTTTTTGCAACTGATGGCAAGGTCTGCGCTGTTTAAATTCATCCTCAGCATAGCTGGGAACTGACATTCGAGTTCGAGTTATCGTTATCGTAGTCGTTGTACGACAGTCTGACACCTGAACAAACCAGCTCCAACAGCACACAACCCATTTCGTTAATCGCGGATAAAGAAAAATTTCTCAAAGTGTCCGACAAACTGCGTCGCTGCATACTCTGCCAGCTCACTCGACTTAAAGCAAAGCCGGGAACCGACAGCCGAGTACGAGGCACCGTCAGCGCAGACGTAGTACGACAGTCCGACACCCGAAGGGTGTTCTGCATCTGCTTTGATACGGAACCATGGGTAATATTTCCACTGATCATGGTTATTCCAGTCCGGCTCCCAAGGCTGTCCATCGGCCTGATTGAGCGCCTTGGTGATGAGCTTTACCTCGCGGTAAGCAATCTCATCCGGGGTTAATAATTCAAGCAGCTGTGGTGGAAATTCCTTCTCTGCAATTGTGCCGAGTGCTGCGTAAACATCTTCGATAGTTTTGATGTTGTTCATTGTAAATTGATTATAGGGTGAATAGTTTTGAGTATTCTGATATGAATTGAGTACCGGCATACTCTGCCAGTTCGCTCGACTTAAAGCAAAGTCGGGAACCGACAGTCGAGTGCGAGTCAGCGTGCGCGCAGACGTCGGCCGACAGCCCGACACCCGATTTGAATTCTTCCATGTTGAACCAGGGGTAGTATTTATACTCTGAAGAATTTGTCCAATCAGGCTGCCACCCTTCGTTCAACGCTTTGGCGATGATGCTGATTCTCAAATGCGCCTGTGCTGCAAGCATTCCGGTATTTACTCCAGAATACTGCAATAAAGAATGTTGATCAGCGGTTGCTCCAACTGCTGAAAGCGCATCTTCGAATGTCTTGATACGTTCCATTACAGGCCTTGGAATGAACGAATCTCCCAGAAGTGCAGAGAGAACCTTTTTTGTTTCGCCTTTTGCCAGCTTTAATGCTGCTTCAGCGTTTTGTTTGTTGATAGTAATTGTTTCCATTGTTGATAGTAATTTGGGTTTAACTGTATTAATATTTCTGTAATCGATATTTTAGCCTTTCAATTTTTTCTTCTTTAATCTTATCTATTAACCCCTGTTTATTAAGCATTATCCTTACCTGTGCACACATAATTTCGACGTCAGATACTTCTCCACATAACTCTGTAAGGTTTTCTGAGGAAGCTACTCTCCTGAATTTGTTGATTGCTTTAATTAACTCAGCACATTCTTCAACCACCATATTCATTTGAGAATCGATTCCATACTTATTAATTGCTTCTGTTAAAACTTCGTTCTGTTCAATAGCGTTCATCCTGTTCCCGGTTTATATTTTCACCATTAACTTTTGTTCAACAATCCTTTCGAATTCCTCCCTTGTTATGTATTGGAATTCTCCATTGGATCCAACCCGGTACAAATTGCACCCGGCCAATACATTGGCAGTCTGAATTTCCTCTCCTTCCCAAAACAGTTGGGTAATTACCCACAGACGGCCTTTGATATCCTTATATGTAGTCCATGCTTCCATTAGAAGGGTAATGTATTTTGTTGTTCAGGCTCCGCATGCAGTTCATTTGCTTGCTGCATTTCCGGATCTACCTCCATGTTTTCAATCTCTGCGGCTGTGAGGAAGTCCTTCTTGTAGAAAACATATGGACGGCCGTTCCCAGATACATCCACTCTCGATATCACCGTTCCGGATCCGGATGGGTTCGGTACCCGATCCCACCTTGGATATGAGTATCTCTTCACCACAGGCTTCTTCTTCATTTTGCCAATATCTTCCAGAGTAAATTCCGAACGGCCCAAATGATCGAGAAGAGCCTGTTCAGACTTGAATCGCTCACCATCATATTCTATCAGGTGGTATGTTTCAACATGCAACCGGTCCCGAATAACCCTTTCCAGGTATTCATTCTCAAACTTCTTCATTTCGAATTCCCGTTGGATATCACCCATAGTCATCATCAATACATCTGGGCCGAAATCGAAGAACATATGGCGGATCTTATTTCTAAGCTCCTTCTCTACAGTTGGTTTGCTGTATTCAATTACTTTCTTCAAAGCGTCTGTTTTCAGCAGTTCCGGATCGAACCATGCGCGATGTCGGTTGGGAGTCTTAATCTGCCGGGAGTTTAAAAAGTTCAGGAATGCAGGAATCTCTTCTTGCATTTTGTCGAGCATATTCACATCCAGTTGATCGGCTGTAAGCTTTGGAATCTTTCGAATCCAGTAACGAACATCATCTTCGGAGGCATAGATAAAATTGTCCTCGTTATTGGTGAAGAACAGGAATTTGCCAAAGAAATCAATCTCAATATGATCCTTGCCCTTGGCATTCATGAAAATCTTATCGGTCGTGCTTAATGATTTCACCTTCTCAACTACTACCTGTTTGTCGATCTTGGCCTCATCGCAAATAATTAGAAGTTTGCTTGCCCAGCTGGCATTGAAATTATCTGCAAGCTCCGCATTACCCACAATGGCCACATTTTGCGTGAAGATCATTTTGAGCAGTTTTCCCAAGGTTGATTTACCGGTACCATTCTCCCGGGAAACCAAGCACAGAATAGGAAGAATCTGGGTAGGGCTTTTAAACAAAAGTGTCAAGTAATCTAATCCCAGTTCATACTCATTAAATGTAAGTTTCTCGCCTCCTTTGGGATCCTTCCAATTGATATCGTTCTGTCCAAAAATATGCTTAATGAATGCTTCAATATTTGTCCATTCACCTTCTTCCGGCTCATGCTCAAAAGGAGCATAAACATTGAAACAATTATTAATTACCGGTTGAAAATTCACATGATCCGGAACATTGCAAAAAGCCTGGTATTTAGGAATGAACTTGACAAAGTTCTTTCCGTGATCATCTAAAATTGTTCCCTTCATCCTGCGATGGAATGACCGCTCCAGTTGACCGTATTTATTAGGAATATCAACAAAAGTGTGATACTGATCACCCACACGGAAGTAATTATTCGCTTCCCCCGGGATCATTACCTCACAAGTCTGCTTCTCATCGTTCCATTTGTATTTGGTTCCGTTGTACCGGAATTCCAAAGCTTTCATTTCCGGCCGGATCTGGCTATGGTGCAAAAAGAACGTATCTACATTATCCAATAGGAAGTGCCTGTGGAGCGGAGCAATATTGAATGTGATATCTACTCTAAAATAATGGTGTGGCTTTTTGCTCAGGTTGATCAGTTCCTGTACATATTCATCCTCCTGACCTGGAAATGCGCAAAGCAAATCATCAAGTCCTTTTGGATGTCCTTCTATTTCGGATGAAAGGGTATAGGCCGCGTACCGCTTAACGTCAAATTCATTCAACAGGTCCTTGAAAGTATTACAGGTTTGGAAGAACCCCCTTGGTCTTTTGTACAGATCTATACCATCTTTCAGATCCTTTCCGGTGATATCCATACAGTCCCCATCCATGAGCCAGATTATATTCTCAACCTCACAAGCCAGTATCAGTCGTTTTATATCATCATGAAGATTACCTGTTGTTTTATCCTTCATGTGGTTGATCGAGGATAGCCCGACAATGTTCATGCCGTGCATTGCACCTTTGAAAGCTTTGAAATAGCCTTCAGTCATGATAAGGGTCTTGATTTTTTCCTTCTCTCTGAATGCTTTTACCAGGTTAGGTGGGAAAAAGGGCTGTGTTGGCTGATCCTTGGGCATCAGGTATTTTATCACATCCCCTTTTTTATTCAGGATAGGTTTTTCTAATCGAGTAATGCAGTATTCGTTGTGTTTCCACCGGGTACCTTCTTTTGCATATCGAATGATTAAGCCATCTATAGTGTAAACCAGAATTTCAATGCCTTTAGCTACCTCACGGAAAATCCGGGTAGGTTTCAATACATCATCGTGAGTAGGGCCACCACCATTAACAGTAATATCGATGTTATTTATTTCATCGGTAATACCCAGAAGCTTCATACGTTTCGCGAAGTAGCTGAGCTCCTCAATTTGAATTTGTTCGCTCATGCTATGTCCTCTGTTAATTCGTAATTTGACCAAACAACTTCAGTTGTTCTTTTTAATGCATTGGTCTTGTGATGGTGAGAAGTTTGTTTCCCTTTATACTTAAGGTGAGTTTCGTAAATTTCATTCTCATATCCGGATAATAGATAGTGGCCCTTTAATTCATTCAGTATTGAAATTAATTCACGCTGATCCTGATCACTTAACTCATGCTTATAACTTATATGTCCACTTCGGGTTGTACGTACATAAGGTGGATCCACATAGAACAATGTATTTTCTCCATCATATTTTGAAAGTATATGCCTGAAATCACGGCATTCGATTTGAATATGCCTTAATTCTTCAACGACCAAATGAAGTCCCTCTATTTTAGAAAGCAAACGAGCTACCGATTGGGATACATTATACCTCGAATCGTTGATCGTGTAACTCCACGAGTTATTCTTATTCAACGACCCAGTGTTTCCGAATGAAGAAACTGTTCTAATAAAGAAAGCACGAGCTTTTTCAACAGGATCTGTAATGGTTGATAAGTCCATGCTTTCATAATCCTGCCGGCAATGACAACTTAACTCAAGTTTTGAAATTAATTCTTCAGAGTTATCCCTTAGTTGCTGGAAAAAGTTATAAATATCTGTGTTCAAATCATTGAAGGTCCTCATTTTAATGCCCCCCCCCTTATGATTTAATACAATTGCAGCTGACCCTCCAAACACATCAACTAAATGCATCTTAGGTGATTTATGAAGGTTTTGAAGTATGAATTTTTGGAGCTTGATTGCATTTTTACCCCCGAAATAATTAAATGCAGAAATTGGCTTTTTAGTATTTGTATTCATGCAACTTCCTCCAATTCTAAAGTCCTACCCAGCTCTTCAGCCCAAGCTTTAGGTACTTTGGGTACAACTGAATTACCAATGTATTTCTTCTGCTGGGTCTGGGTACCCTTAAGTATGTAACCATCCGGGAATCCTTGAATTTTTAACAATTCAATGATTTTCAGCATCCGCATATAGATATCCACTATTCCATACATAGCCATGAATTCTTTGATTTTACGGGTGAATTCGCTATCCGATTCATATATTAAAATCACAGCTTCTCCATTTTCTGTTGTTGCCAGGTAAAGAGGGGTTTTGTCTTGCCGGGCTATTATTGTAGGCGAAGGAATGTCTATGCTTGAAGCCCCTTTATTAAACCATGCTGGGTTAATCAAATAATGTGTCCGCACAGAGGTAATGGTTGGTGCAGGTCGATCAGTATCAATTGCCGGAGCGGTTGAACTATTCATATTGATTAGGTAAGGCCATTTCCGGTTCGCTGTGATGGTATTGGCAGGCCTGTTGATATCTGAACCTACATTATTAAAGTGCGTGTTCATGATAAATGGTTCAACACTTACCAGATTCATTTTTGGTGATGGCATAACAGATCCAGCAGGATTATCTAAACTCATCTTCTCCCCACCTCCTGAGAAATCACGCATTATGAATTGTGGTTGAACTAGTGCAGCTCCATCCTTTGTTCTAATTGTTGGTGCAGGTTTATCAATGTCGGTACAGTTGTGCCCATTACCATAATATGCTGCGATAAATGCCGGTGAAACCAGTCCGTGCCGATCCTTTGTGGTTAATGATGGATTTGGTTTTTCTATGGAATCAACTTTAGAAGAATGATTATAATTAACCATAAATTCTGCATGTACAATTGATTGGCTATCGATACATGTTACAGTTCCGGCAGGTCCGTCAATTGAAATACATTTACCTTCCGGTTTTCCGCTGTAATATTTAGCTATAAAGGCATCCTTCCCTCCAGCGACGAACTTTATCAGTCCAGCATGTATTCGCTCCAGAGTTTTCTCAGACAGAGGTTTTTTACGTGCAAAAATAGAAACGCCCTTATCATCAAGATCAAGCACTTCTCTCACTGGCTTCCATGGTTTCAGTTTAGTTTCAAACAATCCTGAATTTTGCTTTTTAGCATGAGTTGGTTTTGGGAATACAATTGGCAAATTGTTCGCGGCAAACAACCCGAAGTACCGTTTACGAGAGGTATGTGCTCCATAATCAGCAGCATTAAGCTCCTTCCAATCGTATTCATAGCCACCATTAAGCGACTTCATTTCGTTTACCCAACGAGTGTAATCAATCCCACATTTCCGGCTAATTGGTTTTCCGGCATCATCCAACGGCCCCCATGCCATAAATTCAACTACATTTTCGATGCCTACATAATCAGGCTTCAGCGATTCAACATACCAAGGCATGAAATCAGCCAAACTCCGGCTATCGGCATTTCGAGGTAGTCCGCCTTTCGCCTTACTGAAATTTGTACATTCTAGTGAAGCCCAAAGCAACACTATTGCGTTTGGGTATTGGATCCTAGCATTGTGAAGAATCAGCTCTAAATCCTTCATCTTTACTTTTTTGATATCTTCAGTAAAGTGAACGGCATCCGGATGATTTGTTTCATGACTGGCAATGGCCATCTCATCATGGTTTACACAAGCTATTACCTTCGCAACTCTTTCACCGAATAATTCAGCCTGTTCAAATCCGGTTGTAACTCCACCGGCTCCGCAAAATAGATCGATAACTAGTATCATGATAATTCCTCCCTTACCGTTAATTGTGACAATTCACCATGTCCAAAACGGATCCTAAGCTCATTATCTTGAATGGTCAGATACCACATTTCTATTTTAAAATTTGGGGAATTTTCGCGATGCCGGTTCAAAAGATCTCTTATTTGATCGCGAATAATTGCCAGTTGCGATTCCTTGGCTGAAACAGTTACACGTCTTTTGAGGTAGGACATCAGATTATCCCGGAATACATTGGAGGGTATTGGAGTTGCCTTAGGGTTTTGTATTAATTCAAGATTCATTTGCATTGTTTTTTGTGGTGGCGATGCCAGCCCGATCACCGACCAGGTATTTTAAATTGGGAAGTTTGCGTTTGGGTTATTTCCCTCGTAGGGATTGTATTTTTCGATACTCCTGTGCAAAATATTCAGGGAGTATCTCAGGGTTTGTCAATTCAATGTTTTTAACGGAAACTTCCCTGAGCATAATGTGTATGTCTTTGAATCGTGCTGGTACTGGGTTTCCTTCAATCTCTAGGATTACCGAGGCTTGAATTAATTTGAGTTTTGCCTTTTTCATAATTTGACTTTCCCTTGATTGATTAATGATTTGATATATTTTTTCGCCACATTCAACTTATTCACGCGTACCTCGGTATCTACCTCCCTATATGTTGGAGTGGTGGCAAGTTTCCCTTCCGGTAACATCGCTCCAACAGGATAAAATCTTTTCACTTTTGCATTTCTATGAGAATCTTTCCAGTTTATATTTTCAATCTCGGCAGCTGCAAGCTTGCGGAGTTTCTTGGCTTTCTTCTGGTTCATGATGCGTGGCCAATTGATTGAAGTTTGGGATTCATCTCAGTGGTTATTCCAAGAATGTCAGGATCGGCTGCTGAAGAACGGATTCGATTCGCTATTCGGCTAATCTCCAAGGAATGTTGCATAATGCATTCACAATTCGGATCTGTTTCGGCCAATTCCAATTTGAGCATCTGATTCCGGTGCGCCAACTGTCTGTGAAGGTTGGTTAAATGAAGTTTGAGTTTTTGATCCATGGTTTCGTAATTCGTTGGTTGATTTAATGCTCCATTTGTAGCCCTGGTGCGTTAGGCTGTTCAGTAGGTCGAGAAATCGATCTGTTGTATTGTTGGTGAATATGATCATGTGCTGAATGGATTATTTCTTCGATAATTCTGATCCATCCTGATTGGGGAGAATCGTTATGAGGTAATATTTGTCGTAATGCATTCTGATGTTTATCAATGGCGGTACACAACTCATTGAATTTTGTATAGGGAATAATCTGACGGATTATTATATGAAACGCCTTTTGATTCATTGGTAGGTATCCGGCTACCTGAAGCGCATTCTCTCGCTGATGAACGAACTTGGTTAGTTCAGAACGAATCCATTTGGAAAGCCAATTTTGAGCAATTGTATCTAGCTGATCCCTGGAGGAGCAAATCTGACTTTTTGAGAAAATTAATTTCCCATGTGTATGTGGAATTTCAATGTGCAGGTGCGCAATGAATTGACCATTTTGAAGCTTACCGGGATTTAGAATTATCATGATTGCAATTCTCTTATTGTTATATTTTCCATAACGAGTTCAATTGCGCGTGCTTCGAATGCTTTACGCATTCCTCTCGTATACCGGATTGAGTCTTTATTTTCCGGCAAACACATTTTGATCAATTCCTTTTCAGTTTCCCAATACAGAATCGATCGCATTACCAAATAATCAAAATGATGTTGATCCATTAATTGTGCAGCCATTTTGAAGTTTCTACTTTGCGCTGCAGTCTTGCTTTAGCTCTTGAACGGTTGAACCGCCAGAAAGAAAACCACATCCAGGCGAGCATATAAACAAGTACTCCTGTTAGAAATAGGTTTGCATGGTTTTGTAGAATGAATTCTTTCATAATGAATTACTTTACGAATTGTTGGGATCTCTTATGAACTTTAAGATTTGATGTTACCGGTATGGCATGAAAAAAATCCATTATGGTGATATCTGAATTGTACCGGTTGAGGACACTGAGAATATGGAAAACATCCTGTGTTGATGGTTGATTCAGATTTCGCATCCATCTTTTAACAGTAATTGGTTGAACATTGCACTGTACACGTAGCTCATCGACAACGGCCTGAACAAGCTTCATGTCACCCTTGTCAACTGCTATTTTGTTGATCAGCAGCTCTAGTCTATTTATATTCGTTTTTTGTGCCATTTTAAATTTTGCTTGTTTCGTATTATACAAATAATGTACATTCGTAGACAAAGATTGTCTAAAGTTGTCCAATTACAAGCAAATACCGTCTGTAAAATTATCCACAACTAATGTCACATTAGTGGACATGAACAGGACACCAACGGACACACGCATTAAAGAGACTCACCGGGGCCATATTGTTAAACGGATT
The DNA here is from genome assembly GCA_041665785.1 of Bacteroidia bacterium. Lineage (GTDB taxonomy): Bacteria > Bacteroidota > Bacteroidia > UKL13-3 > UKL13-3 > JBAYIE01. Next base: position 50,987 of record JBAYIE010000004.1, read on the forward strand.
GTTGATAAATCAGGTTTACATGTGGTTCAAGTTTCAAAAATGATGGGTAGGAGTCGAGCACAGTTATATATTGATTTTGCGAATCCGGACATGGATTGGACAGTTATTGCAAAAATCGGGAAAGTAATTAGACACGACTTCGCTCAAGAGTTCCCTGAATTCAATATGTACGCATCAATTGTTCAGGAACCGTCTTTAAAATATGGAGAGAGTGCAGATTTGGATCGGGCATTAATTGAGCTCGACAAATGGAAAACAATTGCTTACGAGAATCTGGCCAAGGCAGAACTCTGGAAGGACAAGTATCTAGATTTAATCGAAAGAACTACAAAACATTCAAAAGCCTCATAATCAGCCGGTGTCAGTTGGTGTCACCTTAAACAAGCTAAAATGAGCGTAAAACCTAAAGAAATTGGTGGTACTGGAAAGGTTCAAATCCTGCCACCCCGACTAAGTCCGGTACGGTAGTACCGGACTTTTTTTATTCCCAAACAACACAAGCTCGCTTGATGTTGTTTGGGAATAAAAAAAGTCCGAAACGTTGCGCAGCAACGGTTGGACTTAGTAGTCAAAACCTCCCCTTAGGATTATTTAAATCCTGCTCGCTTGATGTTGTATGAAAATAAAAAAAGTCCGAAACGTTGCGCAGAGACGCGATTCATCGCGTCTGAAAGATGATTCGCCATTCATTGCAACCAATTAATGATTCGCGATAAATCGCGCTGGAATAAATGAGACGCGATAAATCGCGTCTGTACGATGATTTAATATTCCTTTAATAAACGTTTATATATTAAATGAAATTTAATCGTCAGTGCATTCAAATTCCCGAAAGCTGCATTTTTCATCCCAATTTAATCAGCCATCGTTAAAAAGGAAGGAATGCGTTTGATGCAATATTGATGTATTCTTCACCTGATTTTTGGTTACCCATGTTACAATTGCATTTTGCATGACAAACATTTTAGTAATAAGATGCAAACATCTTAAATAACACGTAGTTGTACAGCCTACCTGTTTTGCAGCTGCTTTTCGCACTTAATTTATACTTGATTTTCCTGCGTTAGATAAGGCTTAAAATCGGTTTAACGTGAGCAAGGTCAAGGTCATTCTTGATGGCTATCATTGTCGCCATAGGCTTGCTACAGCTAGTTTTGAACTCGAATTTCAATCAACCCTTAATACATGTTAAGTATGAACTCACTTAATCACATCAGTAAAAAAATCCTCCTGGTTGCAATAGCAATCTCATCTGTCATCTTTTTAGAAAGATGTACCAAGGAAATCACACCTAAAGTAACTGTAAACGGACAACGTAACGACGTTTACACAGACAAGGTATTATCCATCATCAATCCACAGGTTGAAGTACCGGTACCGGTTAACTTTACCATGGATGCCACTTACACACACGACAAAACCCACAGCAACGACAACTGGAAATCGCGTTACTATGACTTTTCCGACACCTGGTTAACCGGACGTTTCGGAGATTTTGGATTCAGTCCAAAATTTGAATTCGACGGAACCGACCTTACCAAATGCAAAATGAACATGTGGGTAAGAGTTTCAACTGCCAGTACATCAGAAGCCGGTCGCGATGGTTACGGAAAATGCGGACCGAATTATTTTGGTGTAGTGTACACCGATTCTAACAAAACTGCAGTAGATCCTCTTTGTGATACTGCCTGGTTCCGCGGCACTTCATTTACCAAACAAGGAAACGGATACCTGGTAAAAGGTACCATGACCTTTAACCGTTATTTACCTGCCAGTGGCAATGCCGATGGAACTCCAATCACCAAACCGGTTGAGGTTTATCTTTCCTACAACGGATCATATGACTTTGATACCAACAATGATGGAACTCCAGACAAAATGCGTGTAGGTTTCAGTGCCAAATTTAAATTCAACCGTTCGGATTACATGGACAAAACGGCTACCAAAATGTATTTCCCATTCCCGAAAGCATCTGAAAAAGCCAATAGCGACTTAGGATTTGCCAGCAATAAAACATACGGTGTTTGGTCTGGATCAGTTGCAGATGAAATGATCGTTGAATGCAATCATGTTTTCTTTAAGAATCACTAATCCATCATCATTAACATTCAGGAATCATTAAACAGTAAAAAATAAGAATATGAAAACCTTAAAATTATATATCGCAATAGCCGCAGTAGGTATCTTTACCATGGCTTCCTGCAACAAAGAGGAAACCAAAGATTATACTGAAACTTTTAAATACGACGTAGAGCATGGATCAACCGATGGCCAGGCACGCGTAAAAGGAAATGTTACCTATCTCAATGCCTCAAATGGTAATTCAGAGATAGCTCCATGGGCAGTTATTAAAATTGCCTCCGATACTACTTCCAAAGTGTTCAATCAATATTGGATGGCTGACTCCGTTGGCTTTTACAATGTTAAGGGTTTAGGTGTGGGTAGTTATTATATAACTGCACAGTACACAGATCAGTTCACCGGAGCGAAGTTTACTTCACCGGGAGCAATCGTAATCGTCAACAACAGCGTAGATGATGTTGTTCTGAACCTTCAAACGAAGTAGTTTTTTCATAATGTGGTAGGCCGGGGGCGGCTGAAAGGCTCCCCCGGTTTTTTTCAAAATATAGCCTGGAGACAATTCTAAAATTAATAAATAAAGTGTTGTGAAAACCATCAATTCCAAAGTGCTCATTCATTCTCTTTTTGCAATGATACTGCTTGTGTCATGTAACAGGGATTATGTATACGAAGCACCACCACCGCCACCGCCGCATGTAGCCGGCAAGACTTCAACCCTTGAAGCCTGGAAAACGACCTCTAACCCAAATGCTGTTTCAAGTCCTTTCTGGAAAAACAGCGATTACTATGAAGTGGTTTCTGAGAACATGAGTACCGGTCTTACCTATTCCGACGGATGGTTAAATATGACAGGCACATTCAATGGTAAAACCGATTTCAACAAAGGCAATGATCCGCGCATGGTGTTGAAAGCTGCCTACGATGATCAGAACCTCTATATTTATGCCGAATGGAAAGATACAACAGTTAACCTTTCAGAAGGAAGCTGGTTGTTTTACGGCCCTTCAGATCCTAAAAAAGCAGATGTGAATGCCAATTGGACCTCACAACGCAATACCGATCGAATCGCTTTTGCATTCGATATCGATAATGCTGCTGGTACGGCCGGTAGCTTTGCCACAGTTGGTTGTCAGGCTGCTTGCCATGGAAGCGGAGCTTCTGCTACCATGTACCCGACTGCAGGTAAAGTAGATATCTGGGATTGGAATCTGGCTACGTCAGTTCCTTTGGGTTATGTGCAGGATAAAGTTGCAACATCTACCGGACTTGCACACGATGCAGGTACACCATCAGCAGTGCGCAACGCAGTAAATTCAGGTAACCCTTCGCGTTCAGGACCTGCTTACGAGTGGGATACAACCAACCAATATTATACCAATCCATTTGGTCAAAAAGTATTGTTGAACAAGAACTTTTACCTTTTAAATAAAGCGGCCATGATTGGTGATGCAGCCAATGGCAAAGTATTATACGATAAACCATCGGCTCCCGGCGATTGCATTTCGTGTCACGGAGCAGAAGGTGTTGGTGGCAGTGAAATGGCTGTGAATTCGATCAATTATAACAAAGATACACGCGAAGCCCTTATCCATAAAATGGATGATGTATCCGATATGAGTCCATACTGGGCTGCTTTAACGCTTGCCGAAAAAAATGATATCATCACGTATATGCGCGGATTATCCGGCGTACCGGGATATTACCTGCAAACTCCATCAGGAAGTTGCAGCGACGTGCTTACACAAACAAATATTACACCTACTGAAGTAGACAATGCATCCCTTAATGCTAAAAACAAACACGGTATGTATAAAGTGGTAATTATCCGTAAGCTAAAAACCAACAATCCGGACGATGTACAATTTGATCTCAATGCAAAGAAGACTTACACTTTTGGTGTGGCTTTAATGGACAACGACGGACGCAATCATATCGGATCAAAAATGATAACATTAACCTTTAAATAACATGGACATGAGAAAGATAGTAACGCTTATCCTTTGCATAACAGCGATTGCCCTGGTCTCATGCCGGAAGGACTATTACGCTCCTCCACCAGCATTGGACCTCAACAAACCAATAAGTTTTAAAGCCGATGTGATGCCTGTTTTTATAGCATCCTGTTATGGTTCCGGTTGTCACGATAAAGGTATTGCACCGGATCTTACACCCGAGAACGCATATGATCAGCTGACTTTGTTGGGTTACGTGGATACCACTGATGCGGAAGGATCAAAACTGTATGCTCGTATGATAAGCACTTCTGCTCCAATGCCACCTGCCGGTGTGTTGAGCGGAGAAGAAACAAATAAAATTTTAGCCTGGATAAAACAGGGAGCTCAAAACAATTAATCTGTAATTAATAAGAATATGAAAAGTATACGTCAAATTTCAATGAACAGAATCAGAAACACCATTTGTGTGTGCCTGATGGGACTTTGGGTATTTCCGGTTACAGCCCAGGAAACTCCTGCAACTGAACCTGAACCTACGCCTTCGGTAACTCCGGTGAAACGGACATTCGAAAATGCCATTTTGGTTAATAACCAAACCGTTGAAACCAATTCCAAAAACGAACTGGGCATGCTGATACAACATCGTTTTGGTGTGATTGAAGATGGTACCGATTTGTGGGGCATTTATGCTCCGGCTAATATTCGTCTGGGTGTAAATTATGGAATTACCAAAGACCTCACTGTAGGTTTAGGAGTTACCAAAAGCATGATGCAATATGATCTGGAATGGAAATACAAAATTCTGCGGCAGTCTAAAAATGGCGGATCACCGGTTACCTTAACCTACTATGGCGACCTGGCCCGCAGCGAAGCCGGAAGTTCCCTGTTCAAAAATCAGAAAAACGAACTGGTAGAATCCAACCGCCTCACCTTTTATCATGAATTGATGGTAGCGCATAAATTGAATAGTGAGATGTCGTTTCAGGCCAGCCTCAATTATTCGCACAAAAATATTACCGACAGTATGATACTAACGCACGACAGAATTGGTGTATCCATTATGGGTCGTTATAAATTCAGTCCTCAGTCGTCGGTGTATTTCGCCTACAATCAGAATATCATGTCGCTTGATAATGATCTGAAACCACTCGATAATCCGAAGGATCCATTAAAACCAGACTTTACGATTGGATATGAAGTATCTACCGGTAGCCACCAGTTTCAGGTGTTTTTATGTTCGGCAGATGGTATCCTGAATCAGGATATTCGATTTAACAATCCCAACGATTTCTTTAACAAGCAAATGCTGATTGGTTTTAATATCACCCGTCAGTGGGGCTTCTGAAAATTTTAAACTACCATAATTCACACGTCGTATGAGCAACGAAAAAAACAGTTCCAAAAGCAGGAGAGATTTCCTGAGATTGGGATTACTTACCGGAGGATCTGTAATTGCCGGAGTGGGTATAACACAAGCTTTGCAAAATGATGATCCCAAAGCAACGGGTGAAAAAGTTAAAGTGCTGACAGCGGATGGAAAACTGATCGAAGTGGATAGCAGTTTGGTTGCCCATCCAGCTGAAGGAAAACTAAAAGAGTTCTCAGTACGGGAAGGAATAGCCGGCAAAAAATTTGTCATGGTTATTGACCTGGCCAAATGTGCCAATGCGCGCAAATGTGTGGAAGGTTGTCAGAAAATGCATAACATGTTGCCTCCATTGGAATGGATCAAGGTAAAGAAAATGCAGGATGCAGATCTGACCGCACCGTATTGGATGCCACAGCCTTGTTTCCATTGCGATAATCCTCCATGTACCAAAGTTTGTCCGGTAGATGCAACATTTAAGCGCACCGATGGAATTGTTGCAGTAGATAATGACCGTTGTATCGGGTGTAAATTCTGTATGGCAGCTTGTCCGTATTCAGCCAGAACTTTCAATTTCGGAAGACCACAGCAACAGGAGTTTTACGAAGAACACAAAGAAGATAAAGACAAATGTCATTCGGCCAATCGCGCCATGACGGAAGGAACTGTTTCCAAATGTGATTTTTGTCCGGAACACGCCGCTGAGGGCGTACTGCCTAGTTGCGTTACCGATTGCCCGAATGGTACTATTTTATTTGGAGATGAAATGGAAGATACTGTAACCAATGGTACTGATACTTACCGCCTGAAGGAATTGCTGGAGAAACGTGCAGCGTATCGTCAATTTGAGGAGCTGGGAACCAAGCCGCGTGTGTACTACTTACCACCGGTGAAGCGCGAGTTTCCATTTGAGGATGCAACTGAAGCAATCAATACCGAAGAATAGCACTTGAACCATTAAAATTCTTAAATCATGTTTGGACTAAATAAATCAATCTTCCCTGAGGTTAAAGAAACCTACACACAGGAAGAATATATGACCATGAAAGACGACTTGTTTCGTCCGGTTCAAAAAATCGGACGATGGGGTTGGATCTGGATCTTTTTTCTCTCGGCCATTTGCTTAGCCGGTGTGTATGCTTATTATCTGCAGGAAACAGAAAGCAAGTATGTAACCATCAGCTTGCGCGATTATACCATGTGGGGTGTATATATCAGCAATTTCGTATTTTTTGTAGCACTGAGTCTGATCGGAGTATTGATGTCGGCGGTTCTCAAATTCACCAATTTCGAATGGTACAGACCCCTTTCGCGTATGGCCGAAATCATCGCTGTGGCATCTATTATGCTGGCCGGTGTTAGTATCGTAGTGGCTATGGGACGTCCGGATCGCCTGCATTATTTGTTTCTTTATGGACGTATTCAATCGCCGATCGTATGGGATGTTATTGTGATCATGACTTATTGTGTTACCAGTATATTGTTCATGTTGCTGCCATTAATTCCAACCATTGCTACCAGTAAATACCATTTAAAAAACAAACCGAAATGGCAAATGAAAATGTATGAACTTCTTTCATTTGGTTGGGTTGGTTCACCTGAACAGTGGAAATTGTTGAAACGCAGCATGCGTATATTGACTATTCTTTTGATTCCGTTAGGTGTATCTATACATACTGTAACAGCCTGGTTGTTTGCCACCACTTTACGTTCAGAGTGGGACTCATCCAACTTTGGTGCTTATTTTGTTTCGGGAGCGTTTTTGTTGGGAACAGCGGCTATCATTGTTGCCGTATTTGCCTTTCGAAAAGCATACAGTTTACAAAAATACCTCACCGAAAAGCATTTCGATTTTCTGGGAAAGACTCTGGTATTTATGTCGTTGATTTATTTGTATTTTAATATAAATGAATACCTGGTTCCGGCTTATAAAATGTCGGGTCTTCACGCGAATCACTTACTGGATATGTTTGTAGGTGATGAAGCCCCATTTTACTGGTCAGTTGTTTTCTTTGGTATTCTGATGCCGGCTATCCTTCCGCTATTTCCAAAAATGCGTAAACCTTTACCTTTAACTATTCTTGCCATAACTGTGGTTATTGCGGCATGGTTTAAACGTTACCTTATTGTTATCCCCGGTTTGATGCATCCGTATATGCCAATTCAGGATGTACCTGAATCGTGGAAGCATTATTTCCCCAGCCTGATAGAAATGACTATTGTGGCAGCCACATTCGCAGCCATGTTGCTCATTGTAACTGTATTCTCGCGCCTGTTCCCAATCATTTCTGTATGGGAAGTTGCTGAAGGCAACCTGAAAAAAAACAATAATGGAGAAGAAGATGAAAACGACTAAAAGAATAGTTATTACCCTGTTGATGCTCCTTCCTTTTATGGGATGGGCTCAGGATAAAGAAGCAACACTGACTATGAGCTTCGATATTGAGGACAGCATTAAAACTGCCATTGTTTTGGTTGAAGATGCCGGAGTTCCTGCCGCTGAAGTAGAAGTCAAATTGTTTGCAGAACGTCTGGGTGGTTTGTTGCCATTAGGTGAAGCAACTACAGACGAGAGCGGGGAAGCACGGTTTGAATTTCCGGTCGATCTTCCGGGCGACGACCAGCATATCATACATGTGATTGCAAAAGTGGAGGAGAATGATATTTATATGGATACCGAAATAAGCGAAGATATTGCGTGGGGGGTTGCACCCAATATGGACATCTTAAAACCCCTGGAACGCTCCTTATCAGCCGGCAGAGCCCGTGCGCCTATCTATTTCATCCTCGCCTCTGTGCTAATTATAATTGGTATTTGGGGAACATTATGCTACATTGTATACCAATTATTCCGTTTGCGTAAGCTTGGCACGGTAAATGATCAAAATTATCTATAATCCTAAATATGTTAAATATGAAACCAAATCTGAAAAGGATGTTCGCAGTTGCCACATTGGTTGCTGCAAGTTCACTCACCATGAGTTTTACTACCTCATCACCAAGCGGTGATAAACCTGCCGGCAAACCCTGGAAAGCTCCTGAAAACGCCGTAAAAATGAAAAATCCTGCAAAAGGCGCTGATGCTTTAAAAGAAGGAAAAGATCTTTACATGCAACATTGCAAATCATGTCACGGAGCCAAAGGAAAAGGCGACGGACCGAAAGCTGAGAAAATTGATATTTCCTGCAACGACTTCTCAAAAGCGGAATTCAAAACTGTTTCAGACGGAGAGATGTATTGGAAAACTACCGAAGGCCGTAAACCAATGCCTTCGTTCAAAGAAAAACTCAGCGATAACGAACGTTGGGCAGTAGTGCTGTTCATGCGCACCCTGGCTAACTGATTGAAGTTTACTTAAAATTCAAAAAGGGTAATGACACTGTTTGTTCACTTGAACCGCTTTGTTGTTACCCTTTCTTTTTGCTGGCTTTTCAATGCCTGTCAAATGGAGAGCAATCCTTCGATGGTTATTGAAGGAAGATTGGTAAACCGAAACAACACCGGTTATAAATGGGTGTTTCTGTACCGGTATGCAGATCCCATTTCCCTTGCGCATTTATCGAAACTTAAGGTGGATTCAACACCGGTTACGGAAGAAGGTACGTTTCGATTTAAATTAAAGGAACCTTTAAAATCGGATTTCATAGATCTGGGAAATGAGTCCTACATTTTCGCCAAAAATATTTTTATCACCCGGGGTGAAAGACTGAAATTGATTTTTGATGTTTCCAAAGACCCGCCTGAAATAATGAATCGGGATATCATTGGCAAGTACAATCAGATGTTGCAGGATTTCAGTGATACCTTTTACAGGGATCCTGTAGTTAAACAATATTATTATGTAGGGAGCAATTTTTTACTGGCACCTGCATATGCCACCTATATCGACAAGAGGAGAGAAGCGCAACTGAAGTTTGCAAAGAATCTCCTGAATGATCCCGAAACTGATACCGTTTTCAAGACGTTTTTGCAGAGTGAAATCAATTATCAGTGGGCCAACGATAAAATAGCATTCTTATGGAAGAAATGGGTACGAAATGAAGAAGTTCCCCTGAAGGCAGATTATTATAATTTTCTGCACGAACTACCCTTGAATAATCCACCGGCACTGATCAGTCCGGCATATTTTCGTTTTCTGGAATTGTATATCCGCGAATTGCACCGTCAACTTCCCATTGGCATTCAAATGGCGCAACCGGCAGTGAAACTTAAATGCGACCTGGCCCGGGAAAAATTAACGGGTCTGGCATATAAAGTAGCGCTCTGGCAAATTCTAACTGAAGATGCTGCAACCATTCAGTCTTTAACCGGATTTGATCAGGTACAAAAAAACAAAGTGGATCAGCTGGCACGACACATGGTTGAATTAACCGGAGATTCTACCTATCTTCACTATCAAATTACACCATGAAAAAAGTTTCCCTCATTGCTTTTTTTCGGGTGCTGGGAGGTCTTGTTTTTCTGGCGCTCGGACTCAGTCATTTTTATTACACCACTGAAATGGCGGTGTTTGTTCCTTTACCCACAGGCTCCAGTTATTTTGTTTATGGTACCGGATTGATTCTGGTAATTGCTGCATTTTCACTGTTGATGAATCAATCTGTCCGATATGCCTGGATGGCTATAGCCTGCGCGTTGGCCTTGTCGGCCGGATTTGTACAATTGGGCATGGAATGGCGCCAGGAGGATGTAATCCTCAGACAGGTTGGCATGGTAAACATCATAAAATTGTTGATTGCCTTTGTAATTCCTTTGATCGGGATGTGGTTCTTGATGCGCAAATCCGGTTAGCGGATTATGAGATCCGGTTTACCTGCTCAATCGCAGTATAATTCGTAATCATTATCATTCTTTCCAATCACCGAATGTTCAAACTTTGTCTGCGGAATGCAAATAAAGTCAATGGACCCACGTAAAAGTAAACTCCCTGTTCTTACAGTGTTGCTGTTAGGATGTATCCTCACCCTTTCCATTCCCACAACCGGACAAATGAAGCATTGGATTGCTCCGGAGTCGGCAGATACCCTCAAAAATGAAAACCTGCTCAATCCATCCTGGATAGCTGAAGGGAAATTGTTGTACATGGCGCAATGTGTGGTATGTCATGGCGAAACGGGCAGAGGAGAAGGCGATTCAGGTTTTGGCCTGGAAGTACCTCCCGGAGATTTTAACGATGATTACACCCGTTCGGAAAGCGATGGCGCCATTTTCTGGAAGATTACTTACGGTAAATTACCTATGCCGCAATTCCAATCCAGAGCCACCGAAACACAGCGCTGGCAAATGGTTGCCTATATCCGTGAATTGCAAAGAAGTTACGGTTCATGGCAGGTTAAAAAAAAATGAGTAGATCCTAAATTTTACCGATATGAAATTTCGTAACCCGATTGCTGGCCTTCTTATATTCAACCTATTGTTTAGTGCCACCCGAATGTATGCGCAAAGTGAACCCAGACCTGCAGGGGTTGCCGGATTATCGGGCATCACCAAAAATGTAATTATCGGGTATGCCTATGCCGATTTTATATACACGCCACACGACGAAATCAAAACCAATTTTAACCGGGTAGGATTTAGTCCGACCATGATTTGGAAACTGGGAGAACATCTGTTTTTTGAAAGTCAGGTAGAGTTTTTTACCGACAGCAATATTATAGTTACTCAGGTCGAATACGCTAAATTATCTTACCTGATCAACCCTTATATGACTTTGGGCATGGGAAAAATTCTTACACCGTTTGGGATGTACACCGAACGCTTTGAAGCGCCCTTTATCGAGCGTTTACCAAATTCTCCTTTAGGATTCCGTCATCAGGAAGAAGCTCCGAATATTGGTCCGGTTGGATCGGAAATGGGGCTTGATATCCGGGGTGGTTTTCATTTAGGGGATGGTAAAATGAATTATGTAGTATTCGTAACCAATGGCCCAAGGTTAAACGAGGGATTGGTGGAACACGAGTTAGGCGGGGCGTTGGATTATGAAAATTTTTCGGACAATAACAGCAACAAGGCGATTGGCGGAAGATTGGGGATTCTGCCATTGTCCAATTCGTCGCTTGAATTTGGTTTTTCAGCCAGTACCGCAACGGCCGGTGATGTACGCAATGGCCATAAAAATGTAAGTGCCCGTGCCGGTGCTTTTGATGTGGCATATCAAAGTGCATTTCAATCCGTAAAATCGCTGATCAATATCAAAGGACAGATCAATTACCTGGAGGTTGACCGTTCAGATTATATCGATGAGCACGGAGCCATTTATAGCTTTAACAATACCAGTTCCATTTATTATATCCGTGCATCGCTTCGTCCGGCATTCGTTAAAAATTATTTTATCCGGCATACAGAATTCCTGGTAAGGTATAATGGTATGAATCTGGCTGAAGGTGCTTTATGGGGAGGGAAATCAACCCGTTTGGATCTTGGAATATCATACTGGCTCAGCTTACGTACCGGTTTGCGCATTGCCTACGAAGCAACCAACTCAGCGCATCATGGAAAGGAAGATGCCGTTTTGGTAAGGTTTGTAACCGGATTTTAAATCAACATCATGAAAAAGAAAATACAAATAGGATTTGCGTTGGTGTTTGCATTCACTATGCTATTCTCCATGCATTCCTGTAAAACCAGTTCCATGGTGAAAGAAAAATCGGGAGCTGTATTGTGGAGTGAAAATTGTTCGCGTTGTCATTACGCACCGGATCCCGAAGATTATAACGATGCACAATGGGAAGTGATCAATATGCACATGCAGGTTAGAACCAGCTTAACAGCTGAAGAAACTGAAAAAATTACGCATTTTCTTCAGGATTCAAATTAATCCTTTATAAGCGGTGATGAACAGTTTCATTGAAGCCTATTCCTTAATTCTTCCACAATTATTCCCTTTTCAAAGCTAAATTGCATTTTTATTGTTAATACACATTATGAACCTATCAGAAGAATCAGTTATTAAAGCCCTGTCAACAGTAATCGAACCGGATTTCAAAAAAGATCTGGTATCGCTGAATATGATCAGGAATATTGTTATTGAAGGAAATAACCTGTCGTTTACCGTAGTCCTTACAACACCGGCTTGTCCTTTGAAAGACCGGATCGACCGCGAGTGCCGCGAAGCCATCGCCTTGCATTTTGAGAGCAAACCGGAAGTGAAAATTGAAATGATAGCCGAGGTTATTTCAAACCGAAGCGATAAATTGGTATTGCCCGGCGTTCGTAATATCATAGCTGTTATTTCAGGTAAAGGGGGAGTTGGAAAATCAACTGTTGCGGCCAATCTTGCTGTAGGATTGAGTGCTGCGGGAGCCAAGGTTGGTTTGCTGGATGCCGATATACATGGTCCATCCGTTCCTTTGATGTTTGGCATTCACGAAACGCCGGAAATAAGAGAAGAAGAAGGCAAACAATGGATGGTACCGCTCGAACGTCATGGAATCAAATTGATGTCGATCGGATTCATGGTAGATCCTGATCAGGCTATCGTTTGGCGTGGACCCATGATCTCTTCAGCACTACGCCAGTTTGTGAGTGAAACTGATTGGGGCGAATTGGATTATCTGGTATTGGATATGCCTCCGGGCACGGGTGATATTCACCTGACCATGGCACAAATTATTCCGTTGAGCGGAGTAGTTATTGTTACCACACCTCAGGAAGTTGCAACGGCCGATGCTGTTAAATCCGCCATGATGTTTGAAATGATGCCCAACAAAGTTCCGGTTATCGGTATCGTAGAAAATATGAGTTGGTTTACTCCGGAGGAATTACCCGGAAGTCGTTACCTGATTTTTGGTAAAGGAGGCGGACAGTTTTTAGCGGCCAAGACCGGTGCTCCTTTATTGGCGCAAGTGCCGCTGATCATGAGTGTTCGCGATGGAGCCGATAAAGGATTACCTGCAGTAATGGATTCTGCCGGCGAAGCGTATACTGTTTTTGTGGATCTGGCCAAAGAGGTTGCACGCCGTCTTTCTATACTCAGCGCCGAGCGCAATATCGAACAAAACGCTTAATTGCTTACCTTTGTATTTCCGATGTCAACAGAATTAGAACAAAAAATAGAAATAGCTCTCAACAGCATGCGACCTTTTTTGCAAGCCGATGGGGGAGATGTGGAATTGGTTGAAGTCACTTCCGATATGGAAGTCAGGTTAAAACTGACAGGGAATTGCAGCAGTTGCAACATGAGTCACATGACCATGAAGGCCGGCATTGAAAATGGCTTGAAAAGCGCTATACCACAGATTCAGCGTGTAACTGCAATCAATTGACATTTCTTTGGTGAACGTACTGCTGGTCGATAATTTTGATTCATTTACTTACATGCTTCGCGATTACGTGCAGCAATGCAGGGTGAATTGTGATGTAATCAGAAACGGTGAGTCTTTGAGTTCTCTGAATGTTCAACAGTGGGATGCATTGATAGTATCACCCGGCCCTGAGACACCTGAGAAATCAGGAATGCTTCTGCCATTCTTAAAATCTTCGATTGCAAACATTCCTGTCTTAGGGATTTGTTTGGGGCATCAAGCCATTGGACAGGTTTTTGGAAGCCTGCTTACACACGCCGCGCAACCGCGACACGGTAAGGTAGATAATATCCGGCATTCCGGTCATCCTTTGTTCACCGGAATACCCACTCCTTTTGCGGCCACGCGTTATCACTCATTGATATTGAAAGAAATCAGATCTCCGCTGAAGGCAGTTGCCTGGTCGGAGCAGGATGAAGTGATGGCTGTTGTACATGAAACATTACCGGTTTATGGAGTTCAGTTTCATCCCGAGTCTTGTCAGACACCACAGGGAATAAAGATTCTCGAAAATTTTTTAACTCTCGCTCAAGGGAAGTATTGAGATTGTTTCTATATTTGGGTTTTAACAGAATATCCGTTGATGGAATTACAGGTAAAGGAAGAAGGAAAATTTAAGTACATAGAAGAAGGAGAAGGTGAAGTCTTGTTATTGCTTCATGGATTATTTGGTGCCTTAAGTAACTGGAAAAGTGTGCTGGATCATTTTTCAAAAAAGCATAAAGTGGTTATTCCCCTGATGCCGATTTTTGATATGAATCCTTTAACCCTTAGTGTAGATTCTTTGTGTAGTTTTATACATGAATTTGTAGAGTTCAAAGGATATTCAAAAGTCAACCTTTTGGGAAATTCACTGGGAGGACATGTTGCATTAGTCTATATCAAAAATCATCCTGAAATAGTGAATTCACTGGTTTTGACAGGAAGTTCCGGATTGTACGAAAATGCGTTCGGTGAAAGCTATCCCAGAAAAGGAGATAAGAGTTATTTAAGAGAAAGGATCAGCCTTACTTTTTATGATCCCAATGTTACTACGGATGAGTTGGTGGATGAAATTTATGAAACACTGCGCGATAAGATGAAAGTGTTGAGTATCCTTAAAATTGCCAAGTCGGCCATCCGGCATAATATGCGCAAAGATATACCTGCCATGACGCTGCCGGTTTGCCTGATCTGGGGTAAAAACGATAATGTTACTCCGCTGGAAGTTGGAAAGGAATTCAATAGTTTAATGCCCAACTCTGAATTGCATATTCTGGATCAATGCGGTCATGCTCCTATGATGGAAAGACCACTGGAATTTAATCAGCATGCTGATGAGTTTTATCAGCGCATATTACATACACCATGATTGCAGCGAAACTGATATCGTCACAGTTTCTTCCGCTTAAATTGACTGATACGGCCGAAGCAGCAAGAATTATCCTGCAATCCCAGAAATTATTTGAAATTCCGGTTGTTGAATTGGGAAAGGTGAAGGGATATTTAACCTGGTCTGAATTGCAACCTGCTCCTGATTCGGTCAAAGTTTCTAAGTTGTTGAATCAGCAGGATCAGGTGGTTTTGGAATCGTCGTTGCATCTGTTTGAAATCATACGCTTGTTTTCAGAAAATCAATGGCATGCCAGAGCAGTAATTGAAGAGGGAAATTACCTGGGCATTATTTCAATTTATGAACTCCTGCACGTTTACAGAGATTCGTCACTTACGCAACCGGGTGGAATTATAGAGCTTCAGTTGCTTTCCCGAAACTATTCACTGGCCGAAATTTCCAGGTTGGTGGAATCCAATGAAGCTAAAATATTGCATGTGCTTGTGAATCCGATGAACGATGAAAACGGACATGTGCGGGTTACCCTTAAATTAAATACACGTGAACTCCGGAATATTTTGTTGACTTTTGAACGATTTCAATATCAGGTTACCGGTGTTTATATGGCTACAGCGCGCGACGACGATTTTAAATCGCGGTTTGATAACCTGATCAATTATTTAAAGAGTTGATATGAAAGTAGCTATTTACGGCAGAGTATTTAAAAAGGAAACATCTGATTTTATTCAGGGGATGTTTGATACCCTGTATCAGAATGATGTGGAATACATAACCGAGGAATTGTATCTGGCGCAATGTGTAGCTAATCATATCAAGGTAAAATGTACCAATACCTTCTCGGGCAAAACAGAAATTCTTCAGGCCGGAATTGATTTTTTTATCGTTATTGGTGGCGATGGAACCATGTTGGATTCATTGGTTTACATGCATGGTACTGCCATTCCGGTTATTGGGATCAATACAGGCAGGTTGGGATTTTTAACCGGAGAGAACAAAACTGACTTTAAGAAGGTGGTTCAACAACTATTAAAAGGTCACTATACACTGGATGCTCGTTCAACCCTGAAACTGGAATCCAATGTACCTTTATTTGAAGGAATCACTTTTGCCCTGAATGATTTTGTGATTCATAAAAAGGATAGTTCATCCATGATGCGGATTCATACATACATAAATGGTGAATTTCTCAATTCATACTGGTCCGACGGTTTAATTGTTTCTACACCCACGGGTTCGACCGGATATTCTTTAAGTTGCGGAGGTCCTATATTGTACCCTGGAGCCAGCAGCCTGGTAATTACTCCAATAGCTCCTCATAATCTGAATGTTAGGCCTATGGTATTGTCTGACGATAGTATTTTATCCTTTGAAATTGAAGACCGGAGCACATCTTTTCTGGTATCCCTTGATTCCCGGTCGGAAACCATAGATTCAAAAGTACAATTGGCTATCCGAAAGGCAGATTTTGGTTTTAATTTGGTAAAATTTAATAACGAGAATTACCTAACAACTCTTCGGACAAAGCTCATGTGGGGCATAGATAACAGAAATGCTTGATAATAGGCTGAATATGCAGTATTAAGTGCAGGCTGGTGAATTAAATAAATTTGGAATTGCTATTCAGAACAATAGATTTGCATTCATATAGAAATGCAAAATCGGATAATTAGAATTTTGGTAGCCTATCTGATACTTCTGCTTCCTTTGAAAGGAATGGGTCAGAATTGGGAAATAGGCGTTCTTTTGGGTGCAACATCAAATTACAGCGACCCTTCCAATGAAATCTATCTGGAGAATTTCCGATACTCCATCATGGGATTCGGACGTAAACACCTGGATAAACATTTTGCTATCCGTGCGAACGTAGGTTTTGTGCGTATAGCCGGAATTGATTCTATTTCCACCAGTTATTACCAAAAAACCAGAAACCTGAATTTCTTCACCGATATATATGAGGGGTCAGTTCAATTGGAATACAATTTATTGGAAGATAAGACCAGGGGAAGGAGAATCAAAAACAGAACTATTCCTTATGTTTTCATCGGTTTAGGGATGTCGTATTTTACTCCTAAAACCATTCATATGGGTGTTGAATATGAGTTGGCAGGATTGCAAACCGGAGGAAAAGATTACAGCCAGTTATGTGTTATTATGCCCGTTGGATTTGGAGTCCGTTATTATATAACCCCACGTTGGTTGCTTGGTATGGAATTAAGCGCACGCTTTACCAGCACGAGCTTTCTGGATGATATTGAAACCAATAGCAATTACGTGGATCCTGCTACTTTGCCATCGGATTTAAGCCGGTTGCTCTACGACCGTTCTGCCGTTCCGAGAGATCCGATAACCGGCATCGGTTATGGTACCCCGGGATCTGATCGCAGTAAACTGAACGGATTCCCTTACGATATCTACGGAATGATCGGAGTTACACTTAGTTATAAGTTTAATATAGTAAGCGGTAGCAGGGTTGGCGGACGGGCGCTGCGTTGTCCTCGTTTTTATTGAAATTTTATTAACAGGTTTCGTATCATTGTAAAAGTTGATAAAAAATACAAACATAAAGCTGCTATCGGTATTGGTGTTCGGATTATATCTGTTTGCAGGAACAACAACAGCCCAAAACCTGGAAGGCGGTATTCTGATAGGCGGGTCTAACTACAACGGTGACTTAAGCGGCCGTTTCATTGATGTGACGCAATCGCATATGGCGGGTGGAGTGCTGGTTCGCTATAACCTCGATGAGCGTTGGACACTCAAGGGTTATTTTGGATATGGAAAAATATCGGGTTCCGATAATCATTCAACGCACAACCCTTATAACTTCAAAAGAAATCTACATTTCTTCAGCGATATATTTGAAATGTCGGGGCATATTGAATACAATTTGCTGAAGATCGACAACCGGTATTACAGCAGAAGACCCTATGTACCTTATGTTTTTATAGGACTTGGCGTGTATAATTTCAACCCCAAAACCATTACCAACAATACAGTATATGAACTTCAACCTCTGGGTACTGAAGGTCAGGGAACCACAACCTACAACGATCTGGAAAAATATGCGCTCACCCAGTTCTGTGTTCCATTCGGAGCAGGTATAAAAAAGAAAATATCGCGTCGCTGGACCATAGGTTTCGAAGTGGGATGCCGCTACACATTTACCAATTATCTGGACGATGTAGGAGGAACCTATGCCAGTGTAGGGGTGATCCGGAATTCGAATGGAGAAATTGCAGCTATACTTTCGGATAGAAGTGGAGATTCGAATAAAGGAGTACCTATATTTAGCGAAGGAGATAAGCGTTCTAATAAGCAATTTAAGGTGAACGATATGTACTTCTTCGGAGGACTAACTATTACCTTTAAGATAAAAGGGAAAACCTTATGTCCGCGTTTCAATTAAAGAAATGAAAAGGTATAGCCTGATATTGTTATTAATATTGCCTTTTCAGGGGTTTTCACAACATCTGGAACTTGGGATATCGGCAGGCGGAGCTAATTATTGGGGAGATCTGGCCCCTGATGTGGTTGCCGGCGAAACGCATTTGGCTTATGGAGCATTTGCACGGGTGAATTTCTCCAGCTCGTTTGCTTTTACAGCTGCAATAAATAACCTAACTGTATCCGGAAACGATAAGAATTTTTACTTCAATCAACCGCGGAATCTCAATTTCACTACACCGATTACGGAATATTCCGCAACCATTGAATTTAATTTTTTCAAATTTGGTGTTGATGTGTTGGATAAGAAATTCAGTCCTTATGTATTTTGGGGAATAGCATTTACGCAATTTGATCCACAAGGAGAAATCAAAGGCCGGATGATTCAATTGAGGAATATCCGGACCGAAAACAATACGTATAAAAGTACGATTCCGGCAATGCCATTTGGTATGGGCTTTAAATGGCAGTTCCATCGTCACCTTGCCTGTGAATTAAATGTGAATATGCGCCGCTTTTTCTCTGATTATCTGGACGATGTGAGTACGGTTTATCCGGATTATAACTCCACTTTGTTGCAAAAAGGGAGTGTCGGGGCTTATTTAACGGATCCATCTTCAGGGGTAAACAACGGAGTTCCTTTATACAGCGCAGGTGATCGCAGAGGGAATGCCGATTACAACGATTGGTATATAACCGGAACGATTAGCATCAGTTATCGGTTCTATAAGCGAACCAAGTGCCGAAGATTTTATTAAATTCGCGCACTTTGTTTTGCAATGAGTCTTAAGAGCCAAATTAATCCCCGAAAACTTCCTCAACATATTGCCATCATCATGGATGGGAATGGCCGCTGGGCTAAAGGTAAAGGCAAGTTTCGCATATTTGGTCATCAAAATGGTGTAAAAGCGGTACGTATGACCACAGAGGCTTGTGCCGAACTGGGAGTTAAATATCTTACGCTCTATGCATTTTCTACAGAGAACTGGGGCCGGCCGGAAGCAGAAGTGAAGGCATTAATGGAATTATTGGTTTCCACCATCCGGAAAGAAACAAAAACGTTGATGGAAAACGGAATTCGGCTGGAAACCATTGGCAATATGCAGGATTTGCCTGTTAAATGCAGGAAAGAGCTGCTGGAAGCCATGGAAGAAACGAAGAACAATACACGAATGACCCTGATATTGGCGTTAAGCTATAGTTCTAAATGGGACATGGTGAATGCGGTTAGAGCCATTGCTATGGCTGTGAAGAACGATACACTTGCCCCTGAGGCTATTACCGACAAAACCGTGGATCAGTATTTATCTACACAAGTTTATCCGCATCCGGAATTAATGATCCGAACCAGCGGAGAAATGCGAATCAGCAATTTTTTATTGTGGGAACTGGCGTATGCTGAATTGTATTTTACCGAAACGCTTTGGCCCGATTTTACAAAAGAAGAACTGTACGCGGCTATTCTGGATTATCAACAACGCGAAAGAAGATTCGGCAAAACAACAGAACAAATCAAACATTCATGAGAATCAGGCTTTCGGCTTTCTTTGTTTTACTCTTCTGGAGTTTTAGCAGTTTTGCTCAAACTCCACCGGATTCCTTGCCAAAACCCGCACAGGGTACTATGGTCGATTATGACCATGCGCGAACTTATACCCTGGAGGATATTGTAATCACCGGTACAAACTATTACGATAAAAGTGTATTGCAGATTTTAACCGGATTAAGTATCGGACAAAAAATAAAAATTCCGGGTGATGATATTTCCAAGGTCATCACCAATATGTGGAAGCAGAAATTGTTTGATGATGTCAGTATCAGTATTCAGGATATACACGACGATAAAATTATTCTTGCTATTAACCTGAAAGAAAAACCACGCTTATCTACGTTCAGCATTAAAGGATTACGGAAAGGTAAAGCCAATACCTTGCGGGATGAATTGTCGTTGAAATCGGGTCAGGTTATTACCGATAATTTATTAGCTACAACACGAACCGAAATCCGTAAGTATTTTATGGAAAAAGGATTTCTGGATGCAGATGCCACTTTTGAAGTTGAAACCGATGATCCGAAAAAAAATACAGCAAAGGTTCGTATCCTGGTGAACCGTGGAACGAAAATTAAAATTCACGATATCACTTTTACGGGAAACAAAGCATTGAGCGAAAGGAAACTGCGGGGATTGATGAAGGATACCAAAAGAAAGCGCGCCCTTTTTGCCAAATCACGCTATGATGATATCAAATATCAGGACGATAAACAAAATATCATACAAAAGTATCAGTCGCTCGGTTACCGCGATATTGCACTGGTATCGGATACCGTTTTCCGCTACGATAAAAAAACGTTGTCCATTCGGATCGATCTGGATGAAGGACATAAGTATTATTACCGCAATATTCGCTTTGTCGGAAATGTGAAATATACTGCCGAAGAATTGGGTAATATTCTCAAGATAAATAAAGGAGATGTGTATGATCAGGCTACGCTTGATATGAAACTGCACATGAATCAAAACGGATTAGACATCAGCACACTGTATATGGATGACGGTTATCTGTTTTTTAATATACAACCGGTTGAAGTATTGGTAGAAAATGATTCCATTGATCTGGAGATTCGCATTTATGAAGGCCAGCAGGCACGAATCAATAAAGTAACGGTGAGTGGAAATACCAAAACCAGCGATCATGTTATTTTGCGGGAATTACGTACCAAACCTGGTCAGCTTTTCAGTCGTTCTGAAGTACAGCGTTCCTTGCAAGCCTTATCCCAGATCGGATATTTCGACCCGGAAGCATTGGGTGTAAATCCGGTTCCGCATCAGGAAAATGGTACCGTAGATATTCAATATACCGTAGCCGAACGTCCCAACGATCAGATTGAATTATCGGCCGGATGGGGTGCCAGTTCAATTGTGGGAACGCTGGGTTTAACACTGAATAATTTCTCGACCAAGCGTATGTTCGACAGCCGTGCATGGAATCCGATCCCCAGCGGTGATGGACAGCGAATTTCATTGCGTGCACAAACCAATGGAACTTTTTATCAATCCTACAGTGCCTCCTTTACCGAACCATGGCTGGGCGGACGTAAACCCATTGCTTTAAGTGCTTCCATATTTCATTCGGTGCAATCAAACGGATATGCAGAAGGAAGTGACTTGCGTGCAGGTCTTTATACCACCGGTGGTTCAGTTGGAATAGGAAAGCGGTTGAAATTTCCGGATGATTATTTCACCGTAAATTATTCGGTGATGTATCAGAAATACAACAACGAAGTAAATTATTTGGGTCAAAGTTATCTGGCCAGTATCCCCAGCGGAGTTACCAATAGTTTCAGTTTAAAATTCATGATTGGCCGCAATTCTACCGATCAACCTATTTATCCGCGCATGGGATCAAATGTATCTTTGTCGTTGCAGGTAACGCCGCCTTATTCCCTGTTCGAAAAACAGTTTACGACCATTGATGGGTTTGATGTAAACCGCTGGCTGGAGTTTTATAAATGGAAATTTGACGCGGTATGGTTTGCAAAACTGGCGGGAAATAAACGACCGTTGGTATTGATGGCACGTACCAATTTCGGATTCATCGGCCGGTATAACGATAACAAAGGTTATACGGCATTTGAACGATTCTGGTTAGGTGGAGCCGGATTGATCGGCTTCAGTCTGGATGGCCGGGAATTGATAGCCCTTCGCGGGTACCAGGATAATACCCTGACTCCTCTCGAGGTTAATCCGTATAACAATCAGTTAAGCCGTCAGGGCGGTTTGGCCTACAATAAATTTACCATGGAATTGCGCTATCCGATTTCGTTGAATCCATCGGCCACTGTTTTTCCGCTGGTATTCCTGGAAGCAGGAAAGGCATGGAGTGATTTTGATGATTTGAACCTCTTCGACGTATACCGCTCAGCAGGTGTAGGAGTTCGTATATTTTTGCCTATGTTTGGTATGATCGGTCTGGATTATGGTTACGGCTTTGATGCCGTTCCACTGCAGCCGGGAGTTAACGGAGGTAATTTTCACTTCCTGCTGGGTCAGCAGTTTTAATTCAATCGAGTATGAAAAAGTTAGTATTTATCTGGATTATCGGTTTATGTCCTTTGCTTTCCCAGGCACAGAAATTCGGGTATGTTGATACCGAATACATACTTGACCTGATGCCAGAATACCGTTCCGCACAAAAGCAATTGGATCAGCTGGCAGACGACTGGCAAAAGGAAATGGAGAAGATGCAGTTGCAGATAGATAAAATGTACAAAGATTATCAGGCCGAGCAGGTTTTGTTAACAGAAGATCTGCGGAAAAAGCGCGAAGAAGAAATTAAAAACAAAGAGAAGGAACTGAAGGATTACCGCGTGAAGAAGTTTGGCTACGAGGGCGACCTGTTTAAAAAACGGCTGGAACTGGTAAAGCCAATACAGGATAAGGTTTTTGATGCCGTACAAAAAGTTGCCAAACAAAGCGCTTTAGACTTTATATTTGCCAAATCGGGTGAATTGATCATGTTGTATTCCAATGCCAAATACGACAAGAGTGATGAAGTACTAACCGAGTTGGGAGTAGCTATAAACAAAACGGATAAGAGCAAACCGGAAAAAAATAAACCGCAAAATCAAAACAGAAAATAAATCGATGATGAAAAATCAAACAATCAAATGGACCCTTGTTCTGGCTTTCTTAATGATAGGATTCACAGGGGTAACAGCGCAGAACAAAATGGGATATATTGAATTCCAGGAATTGATGCTGCAAATGCCGGAATACAAAAAGGCGAATACCGATATGGAAGCTCTTGGTAAAACCCTGCAGGATCAGTTGAAAAGCATGAGCGAAGAACTGGAACGCAAATACAGCGATTACCAGAAAAACGAAGCGAAGATGGCGGAAGTCATTAAAGAATTGAAACAAAAAGAACTGCGGGAGATGCAAACCCGGATTCAGGAGTTTCAGGAATCTGCACAGGAAAGTGTGCGTAAAAAGGAAGCAGAATTATTGAAGCCAATTGTAGAAAAGGCTAAATTAATCATTGCACAGGTAGCTAAAGAAGGTGGATACAGCTATGTATTTGATAGCAGCCAGGGTTCACCAATCCTCTACAAACCCGAAGGCGATAATCTGATGTCGGCTGTGAAAAAGAAAATGGGAATTGTATCAACTCCTGTACCGGCTACACCAGGTAAATAATTAACGAAATAATTGGGTATAAAAAAAGGAGTCGAAAGACTCCTTTTTTGTTTAAGGGATTTGACTGATTACATAGTCGCAAACATCTCCGACTGTGTTAAGGGGAGAAATCTCATTCTCAGAAATGCTGGTTCCGAATTCGGTGTTGAATGCTGTAGCCAACACGGTGTAATCGCCGGGAGTGGCGCCCAGATCGCCTACCATGGTTGCATTCTCTGCTGTGGCTACTTTGTCCATAATAATCATCTTAACTTTTGCTCTTACTTCTGACATACTATTTATAATTGGTTAGTATCAAATATACACATATTGTCAAACCATGCTGCATGTACTTTAAAAACATAAACATGAAGAATAGCATTCAATTTTAAACAAGGTTTTATTCGTAAACTGATTATCTAAAGCCAATCAGACTTTTGGGTTTGCTTTTATTTTTGTTTCCTGGTACTTTATCCATGAGTCCATACAGGTAGGGATTGCCTTTATAAATCTGAATGCATGGTTTTGTATAAGCAATCTGCTGCTTTTCCTTGTTCCAAATGAATGTTTTTATCATAAGTGGTTTCGCAGCCGACAAGTCATTTAGTCGAATGAGCAGTCGCAATAGGGCAACGCTATCTTTCGGTTCAGCCATTTGCTTAAATTCTTGTCCATACCAAGCCACTGGATTCTCGTCCATATCCGTTATATGAATCACAAGGACGGGATTTGATGGCATTGTTCGCGAAACAAAAACAGTTGATGAGATGTCGAGTATGGATGCTGATGGTAAGTGAAGCGTGTCAAAACTGATTCCAATTGTTTCATTGAATTCTGCAGTACTTGAGATGGCAGATGAAGTCTGATACCAGGCTCTCGATTGATAGAGCAAAGGTTCAGGGATGGATGCCGGTTTTTCTTTTGTAAGCAGGTAAACATCAAACGCGGCACCACCTTCATGTTTGATCAGATATGGAAAGAGAGTTAAAGATTGAGACAAGAGCCCAATATTTCCGGGTGCACCAAACGCCAGTACAAGTGAATCTTTTTGTATTCCCGACAAAATTTTCTCAAATGCTGGCAGGTCAGTTGCACCGGGATCCCGGAAATCAAACGCATGCCGGGTACCCAGATGTTGGGTATAATATTGAAAATATCCAGGACTATTGCCGATAAAGATCCAATGAGCGTTCGGGTATTTACAGGCCTCTTCTACTGCAGCTTTATACCCCTGATGATAAAACAATGCATAATGTTGCCGTCCGGTTGTTAACCCCCAAACATTCACCATCAGCAAAAGCACTATGCTCAGGATAGCATAACGTGGTCGGAGTTTACTGATCCCGTAATGCAAAACAAACAACAGAAATGGAGTGGCAAAAAACAGCGATGAATGTTGTAAAACCGGATTGTGGTAAACTGAATAGAGGTAGCCGGTCAGATAAACAAGGATGAAAATGAGCAATAAGGATGAAAGTATGAAAAATTCTTTTACTGAAGCTTTCATCAGTTTTATTGCTGCAACAACAACCGCTACACAAATAAGAACGTAGGCTGCAATGGAATATTGAAACAGATAAGCGAGAAAATGGAGAATAAAACCAAATGCAGGAGCAGATAACCAACCGTTGGTTCCGCCAATACCGCCTGTTTCTAAATGTTGCAGGAGTACCGGGAGCTGCGGTAAATAAGCCAGCATTGCAGTTACTAGGGAAAGTCCCAGTTTTTTACGATGAACCTTCTGTTCAAATCCAAGTAAAAGTATGGCAATAATGCCTGCAGTTAAAGCACTGAAGTAATGGGTAGATACCGACAACCAGAGTAAAAGCGAAAAGAGGATATAATGAAGCAGGGTGCGCTTATCGTTCAACAGAATTTGCAACCCCTTCCATGTAAGCAGCAACACAAATAACAAGCCGGGAGCATAAGGTCTGGCAACCTGACTGTTCATCACAAAAAACTGAGATGTAGCCATAAATGCTGCTACGGCAAGACCCAGGTTTTTATTAATCAGCAATCGCCCGATTTGATAAACAACAATTAAGGAAGCGATACCACACAACGCAAAAGGTAATTTGACAACCCAGGTTTCGCTGCCAAAGAGATGTGTATAGTAATACAAAAACGTTTGCACAAGCGCCGGATGCCCGTCTTTCATAATTCCCGAACGGATCAATTCAGTGAAAGAAGTGTAATTTAAACGCGATAAGGCACTCAGTTCATCGTTGGTAAATGGAATGCTGGTAAATTTATAAAAACGTAAAACTGCTCCCAGCAGGAGAATTCCTCCCAAAATTACCTCTGCGGAATAAATACGTTTATTTCCCATAATCAACCGGTGGAGGAAATTATTTTCATGGAAACCGATCTAACGCAAAATAGGGAAAGTATGCGAATAACGGAGTAAAGCAGCAACAATAGAAGTTTCGACTTGCAATCACGCGAATCTCTGGCAAAACGGTCTTGCCTCAAATACCATACAGCTGTGGGAAAACGTTTTAGCATAGAACCGCAGGAGCCGTATAGACGGCGTATTTTCGTAACATGAAGTATTTACTTAGTTTAATTGTATTTCTCTTATTAAGCCGGATTACACCAGCTCAGCCGGTACCTACAACGGAGTTTCCATTTAAGATGACCGTTGAACAATATGTTGAGAAATTTGCCCCATTGGCCATTGAGGAAATGCAACGCAGCAGAATCCCGGCAAGCATTACTTTAGCTCAGGGGTTGCTCGAATCAGGGAATGGCAATAGCAGGTTGGCTTTGCATGCCAACAATCATTTCGGGATCAAATGCAGAAAAGAATGGACCGGTGAAACACTTCGTGAAGATGATGATGCACCACAGGAATGTTTTCGAAAATATGCATCACCTCTTGATTCCTATCGCGATCATTCCGAATTTCTGATGAAGGGCAAACGTTACGCATTTTTGTTCGATCTGGAATTAACCGATTATAAAAGTTGGGCCAAAGGATTGAAATCAGCAGGGTATGCTACCAATCCACGTTATGCAGAGATTCTGATTACCACCATCGAAAAAAATAATCTGCAGCGATTTGACGGGATGCAGGCACCGGAAGCTGTTGCACAGGTAATACAGAAAGAAAAAGAAGCAGAAGCAAAAGCAGATGTAAAGCTGATCATCAACCGGATCCCGGCAACCGTAGCAGCAGCGGGCGAAAGTTATGCGTCAATTGCTTTGGTCAACAATATCAAAGTTTGGCAATTGTTTAAATACAACGATCTGGATAAATCTGCAAACATCAACGCGGGGGATACGCTTTATCTCAAACCGAAGAATTATAAAGGAATGGTGGAAACGGTAGTTGTTGGGGCAAATGATAACCTGCATTCCATTTCGCAACGGTATGCCATTAAAGTATCGCGTTTGCGTAAACTGAATGGATTAAAAGAAGGTCAGGAACCTGAGACAGGGGAGTTATTGCATCTAAAAAGTAAACGCGATCGGATTCCAAATTTAAAATCGATACCAATGGTGGCTGTTTCACCCGACACCGTATACGACAATCGTATTTATACCGATCCAAAGAAAAATGTAGAAACGCTAAAGCCCGAACTACCCGCCGATCCATATGATGTAGAAGCACATGGTGTGAAAGAAGAAATGGCTTTTATCCATGAGGTAAAATCCAAAGAAACCTTATTCGGCATTTCTAAGAAATACAATGTGCAGGTAGATGCCATTAAAGCGCTAAATAAATTGAGCAGTAACGATCTCAGTATTGGTCTTAAATTAATCATCAACCCGAATCAACCTGCGGCCAAACCGGATGAAGAAGCGGTAGTGCCCGGTTACCATGTAGTGCTTTCGGGTGAAACCTTATATTCCATTTCGAAACTGTACAATACAACGGTGGATGAAATTCGATCGCTCAATGAATTGGCCGGCGATACCATTCGCGTGGGTGAAGAATTGATTGTAGTTCCGCTTAACGACGAGCAGCCACGGGAAGATAAAGTAAACGATGAAACGCAGGAAGAAGTCTATCATTTGGTAAAAGAAAAGGATACCTTGTATTCCATTGGTCGTAAGTACAGAGTAAGCGAATCACAATTGCGTAAAATGAATAACCTGTTAGACAATACCATTCATATCGGACAACGATTGCGTGTACGGTGATGCAAAGCGCAGTTCCATATCGACTGGGGTTTATTTTAACTTTGTTGCATGGAGTTTTTTTCGGGTGGGCTGTAACAACCGGGAATATTTATCTGAAAGATTCATTTGAATACCTGCACCAGGCAGGGAATTTGTGGAAGTATGGAAGTTGGTATGCCGCAGAATGGAACGGACCATTGTTACCCGAAATGTTTTCATTCAGGCCACCTTTGTATGCTGCTTTTATCGGTTTTATAAAACAGTTTATTGATTCTGATTATGCTGTGCTGTTGGTGCAAAACGGTATCAGCATATATACTTTGATTCAACTTTACCTGCTGTTGGAAAAGTATGTAATGCAAGCAAAGAGCGCTCAATGGATGATTCCTGTCTGTCTGGTGTTCTTTCCAACGCAACTGGTTATGGCCAATATGATCATGAGTGAGATCTTGTTTCAGTTCTTGCTCATGCAAACGTTTGTGTGCACCTTCCAATGGACGTTGAAA
The DNA here is from genome assembly GCA_041665785.1 of Bacteroidia bacterium. Taxonomy (GTDB): domain Bacteria; phylum Bacteroidota; class Bacteroidia; order UKL13-3; family UKL13-3; genus JBAYIE01. Next base: position 79,277 of record JBAYIE010000004.1, read on the forward strand.
CCGGGGTGGAAATCATCTCTATACCTGTCGGGTTGGTTGTGCTTATTGATACTGACAAAACCAGTCGGCTTGTTGTTGCCTGTTGTGGTTTTGCTCTTACAATTGTACCGTATGTATAAAAGGGATTGGACAGGAGCTAAATTCTTGATTCCGCTTTTGTTGGTCTTACTGGTTTTTCATTTGACAGGATTACAACAGAAACATCAAACCGGTTTCTACCATTATACCAGTATGAAGGCATTCAATCAGTACAAATTCAATGCACGTTTTATATTGGCCTCTAAATTCGGAGAGGAGTATGCTGAACACTGGAGTGATTCATGCAAAAAAGTTTTTACTGCCCAACCCGATTACGCTTCGCGTTATCACTTCATGCATGCTGCAGGTGATGCTGTAATCAGGGAGTATCCGGTCGAATTCGTAAAATTACTGATTCGCGGAGGCATCGTTTTTTTTGTAGATCCGGGACGACATGATCTTGCTGTATTTTTTGGCTGGAGTGACCATCGTTATACCGGTTTGTTTTATGAATTAAACGCTAAAGGATTTCCTGCCTTGGTGGATTGGATCCGTCAAATACCAGTTGCACAGGTAATGTGGCTTGCTCTTATTTTTTTATTTAACCTGGTTATGGCAGGCATCATTATCGTTTATTTCTACCGATCAGCAATTCCGGCGTTGATTAAATGGATGTTGCTGATATGGATTGTTTATATATGTGTTGCCACCGGAATTCTTGGCGTGGCCCGTTACCGTTCGGCTATATATCCTGAATTGCTCATGGTTTTTTTAACTGCGGTGCAAACCATGATTAACAATAGAAAATTTACAAAAAAACATGTTTGAAATTCCATTTGAAACCCCTGTTCAGGTATTGCGCATGCCTGTTTTTGAATCGTATGGAGTGGAAGTAAGCATCAAACGAGACGATATGATTCATCCCTTTATTTCCGGAAATAAATGGCGTAAATTAAAATATGTAATAGATGATGCACAGCTGCAAGACAAAAAAATACTGGTAAGTTTTGGTGGAGCCTATTCAAATCATCTGCTCGCATTGGCATGTGCCGGAGCAACCTCTGGATTTACTACAGTTGGTTTTGTACGCGGAGATGCGGTTACCAATCCTATGTTATCCTTATGCAGAATATTTGGAATGGAGTTGAATTTTGTATCGCGGGAAGATTATTCCGACAAGCGGAAATTATTTGATCAGCATTTTGGAAAAAACCCTAAAGCTTATTTCATCGATGAGGGTGGAAGAGGGATGCTTGCAGTGAAAGGGTGCGAAGAAATCTTAGCGCAGCATGTGGATTTTGACCGGGTGATTTGTGCAGTAGGCACAGGGACAACTTTGGTCGGAATAGCACAAGCTGCAAAACGCCAAAATAGAATGGCGGAAGGCGTATGTGTTTTAAAGGGAGCCGGATTAATGGACTTGGAAATTGAGCAAATGGCAGGTTTTCAAGTGAAAGTGCATCACGCATTTCATTGCGGTGGATATGCAAAAACAAATCCGGAATTAATGCAATGGATACATGCTATAGCTTCGCAAACAGGTATATTGCTGGATCAGGTATACACCGGAAAAATGGCTTTAGCTGTAAAAATTTTAATAGAGCAGGGTTATTACAAGCGGGGCGAACGCTTGTTGCTTATCCATACTGGCGGATTAATGGGATTGCTGAGCCAGCTCTAATCCCTGATGAGTGTTACCGTTCCAGCCTTATCAATATGTAATCCGGATTGTTTAATGATTTTGATAATATAAAAATAAACTCCTTCGGCGGCTAATTCACCGGCTGCATTTGTACCATTCCAGCAAACAGTTGGATCAGTGGATTCGAAAAATAAATTACCCCATCTGTTGCGGATCCAGATATGGTATTTATCGCATTTTGGAGATACTCCCCGAACAGTATAACAATCGTTGTGCAAATCGCCGTTGGGCGTGAATACATTGGGAATCATCAATTCAAGTACGGTATCACCATCCAGAAACCAGGATTGTTCTGCCGAATCAGCACAATAGGTGCCGGCATTGGTTATCAGACGGATGGTATAAAGGCCTGTTTCTCTGTATTGATGTTTTGGACTTGCTTCTGCAGAAGAATCTCCATCACCGAAATTCCAACTCCAGGTAGCCGTTAAACCACCAGTATTGGAAGTGTTGGTAAATTGAACCAGCAGAGAACAGCTGTCGCGGGCAAGTGTAAAGGAAGTACTGCTGGCAGGATTTACGCTGATGGTTTTGGTTAAGGTATCAGCTCCTTTACACGACAAAGGGCTTTGAGTAATTAAGGTAACCGAATAAGTACCCGGAACCGAAATGGTATCCAGGAAATTAAACGTGGAATCGGCAAACAGATTATTTACATACCAACGGTTGGATAAACCTCCAACAGAAGTATTGTTGGCACGTATGAATGCTGGAAGGCAAAGAGTAGAATCATTCAGTATAAAATTTGCCTTAATAATATGGCTGAGCGAATCATAATCAAAGGGCAAGATCATTGAGTCGGCACATGCTGTAAACGGATTGGTGATGAGTTTTACAATGTACGATCCATTTTGTATATAGGTATGCGAAACATGATATCCGGTAGCAGAATCCCCGTCGCCAAAGTGCCACCGGTAAACAGCAGGACTTTTATAGATTAGCGTATCCGTTAAATTGATGAATTGGACAACCGGCGAACAGGTATCCCGGTGTATGGTAAAATTGGCTTTGGCATAAGGTAGAACAGTAAAAGGTTGCTCTAGGCTATCTGATTTATGGCAGGAGGCCGAATCAATTGCGATCAACTTTACCTGAAAGGTACCGGTGCTGTCGAAGGTGTGAATGAAATTTATGCTGCTGTCTGTTAATATTCCATCCAAATACCAGTAAAAGCGTGAGCCGTTGATGGAATTGTTGTTGAATTGAATATTGGCAGGCCGGCATCCGGTTGAAGGATCCGGGGTAAATTTAGCTTCGAGCACATTTTTATTATTGTCGAGAAAGTACCAGATATCTTTTTGCTTTACACACAATAAGCGCGGGTTGGTGAAGAGTTGAATTTTATACCATCCCGGATTTGGAAAGGTATGCACCGGATGAGTTTGTTTGGAAGAGTCGCCATCGCCAAAAAACCAAACATACACTACCGAATCTCCCGGTAGTGTACTGCTTAAATTGGTAAAAGAAACGGTTAATGAGCAAGAATCTCTTTTGATAGAAAAGTCAGGGATTACATCGGGATAAATATATATGCGTTTCGTAACACTATCTGCTTTCAGGCAGGTGGCTGAATCTCTGACGACCAGTTTAATGGTATAGTTGCCTTTCATCAGCAGAGAATCAAAATGGTAAGAGTTAAACGCAAGTTTATTGTTGATATACCAGTAAAATTGTTTTCCGTTATAACTGGTATTGTTGATGTGAATCTGTGCCGGTTCACATCCAACTGAATCCTGAACAAATAAAGAAGCCTTAAGAATCTGCGAAGTGCTGTCATATGTAAAAGTTTTGGAAGCTGTATCTGCACAGAAAGATCCCGGGTTGGTAATTAGCCGGGGCGAATAGGTACCGTTTTTATTATACAAATGCGATGGCTGAAATGCTGTTGAAGTATCTCCATCGCCAAACTGCCACAAATAAGTAAGAGGTTGATTATCGTCGGAACCCGAGAAGTTCTTAAAATGTACCAGCGAACTGCATGTGTCGCGGATGAGTTGAATAGCTGAATAGGTTGAGGTTTGTACCTCCAGAATTTTTGTCACGCTATCAATAATATTGCAACGCGTACTATCAACTACTACCAGTTTTATAGCGTAGGAACCTTTTGTATGAAAGGTATCGGCATAATGATAGGAACTGTCTTTGAGTACATCGTTTACATACCAGCGAAACCGTACACCGTGCCATGAATTATTGATGAACCGGACAAAAGTATCGGTACAGGATCGGCGCGGTTGAATGGAGAAATCGGCAATCACAATATTGCTTTTACGGAAATCGAGTTTCATGCTGGCATTGCTGCAACGCTGACTCAGATTTTTTGGAGCATATGAATTCGCAGTAGTCGGAAAAGTACCTGCAATTCCACTGTTGCAACTAGCGCAAAAAGATTGATACACAATTCCACGATGATCGAATCGGCTGGTTCCTCCATCTACATGATCTGCTCCGCTGATTTCACCCATATATGTTCCGTAAAGCAGGTTGGTAAGACCGGGAGCCAGCTGAAAAAGAAAAAAATCCTGGTTATCTGTAGTGCTTTGAAGAGCATCCACTGTTATGGGAAGATTTGATGCAGAACTGGTGGCATTTACCAACCATCCGCCGGTGCGGTATGAATTGGAAATATTGATGGGTCCGGCCCAGATAGAAGCATATACATTACCGCATATATCCACCATAAAAGCACTGGGGACCAATACATTTCTATTCAGGGTGTTTCCAATGCGGGTTGAGAAGCGAAGGGTATCCAGATTTTTACTGAATGCACAAATGTTTATGGTTCCTTGCGAGTTCACATAAACACCCGGTGTAACAGGCACCGAATCGAAATTCTGCCCCAGCATATACACATCGCCATTGTTATGTACTTTCACGAAAAAGGATTGATCGTAATTGGTCGATCCCCAGTATTTAAATCGGTTTAATGTACTGCCATCCGAACTCAGGTAAGCAATATAGGCATCTGCATAGCCGCCATGATAGGCAGAATCAAATACAGGACCCTTAATGGAACGATACTTACTGTGTGTTCCGCCAACAGCATAAATATTACCGGCAACATCTACGTCGAGTGCATTCAATGTTTCCTGAAACGTATCACCCAGAAAGGTTGACCATTTGATGGTGGTTAAGGCACTGTCGAGTTTTACGATGCAGCCATCCTGCACACCCGACTTGGCGGTTTGATATGCCCCGAATGTGACAGGGAAATTGAGTGAGCTCGTAACACTCCCGATGAGTATATCGTTACTCCGGTCAACTATTACTTCACCGCGCATATGATCCATATACCCCATGCATAATGTATCACAAATGGAAATGCCATCGGAGTGATTGCCTCCAATGTATGTTGAACCAATTAGTACTGTTCCGTTCTTGCTGAATTTGGTTAATGTAATGTCGAAGGAATCGTTGTGAATTTTATCAAAAGCATTGGTTGAAGTCGGGAAGTTTTTTGAAAGAGTTGAACCCAATACAATAAGCTGATCGTAACGATCAACCACCAGACTATGTGCATAGTCGTTTTGGGTACCGCCCAGGTAAGTTGCATAAAGTAATTGCGTTCCATCGTTATTGTATTTGCTAATGGTGATATCGCAGGCAAATCCGTTTTGTGGCCATGAACCGTTTACTCCACCCGATGAATTGATCTGAAAAGCGCCTTGTTTGGTTGGATACTTTCCAAAACTGACTGATTCAGTAATACCGGCAGAATATAAATTACCTTCAGAATCGTAAGTTGCGGTAGCACCGAAATTATCGGCAGTTGAACCCGAGTAAGTTGAAAAGATGAGTTCAGGATCAATGATTAAATCGTATGCAGCATTATATGCACCAACAGTAAATCCTACCTTCAGATCTTCATTCAATGCATATGCACAACTCACTTCTCTGGTATAACCATCAATCACCTGATAGGCATAAGGCTTTTTTTCTACAACAGTACCTACCGATGTTTTGATGTACAAATAGCCCGAACGAATCCTGATCTCATTTGCTCCATCATATTGCAGTTGTATGGTGGAAGCGGTGGCCCCCGGTTTTATAATTAAATCGTATTTCAGAGGCGCATCCGGACGTGCATACAGTTTCAGGTCTATGCCCCGGTAAAGATTGTGTGTAGTGAGTGTGCGATAGGAGGGTACAGCAGTTGCCCAATATTCCGGATTATCGCCCAGAAAATAATTGTGGTAAAAAGGCATGGGTTCTGAAGCATCACACCAGGCTTTATCGTTGGCATGTATGAATGAAACGCGCATGGCATGAGCATCAATTTTTTTGGGAAGAAAATTTTCCCAGAATCCTTTAGGATGCCTTACTGCAGCAGCGAGTTGTTCGGTATTTACCAGAAAATATTGAAACGCATCCTTTTCAATCAGCATGGTTCCATTGCCAATTTCCGCTTTATAAAGATAGCGTCGATCCCACTGTCCTTTGTTTTGCGTAAAAAAAGTGTGTTTTCCGGTTATGGGCTTAGGGGCTGCAAAAGCAACAGTAAACCAAATTAACGGAAGAAATATCAGGCACGAAACCGGTTTAAAATATGTATGTTTACTGCCAATCAAACTGGCACTAATTTACGGTTATTTGTAGGAGATTAGGTTGCATTAATGAACTTTTAACAAATTTTGACCCGCTTGCAACTTCTGTAAGGCAAGTTCCATCTGAGATATTGTAACGTATGAACCAACACGATGAGTACGCATTAATTAAACTCTGTTTGAAAGGTGATGTTAAGTCTCATAAACGGTTGTACGATCAATATTCAAGAACGATGTTTGGTATATGTTTAAGATATAGTAACGGTTACGATGATGCAAAAGACATCCTGCAGGATGGATTTGTAAAGGTCTTCACCAAATTGAGCCAATTTTCTTTTTCCGGTTCATTTGAAGGCTGGATGAAACGTGTATTCATCAATACTGCACTGGAACATTACCGGGTTAACAAGAATCATATGATTCATAGCGATATAGAGGCTGCAGAAGAGAATCCGCACCACGATTATACCGTTGAGAAAATGAGTCAGAAGGAAATATTGGAGATCATGAATTCACTTGCTCCCGGATATCGCACGGTGTTGAACCTTTTTATTATTGAAGGGTATTCGCATGCCGAAATCGGTGAAATGCTCGGAATCAGTGAAGGAACATCAAAATCACAACTATCCAGAGCACGCATTATATTACAACAGGAAATCTTAAAAAGACAAAAATAGGTTATGGGAGAGAAGGAACATATAGATGAATTATTGAAGGAGTCGTTCAAGCAGTTTGAACCTGCTTCTCCGGATGTTTGGTCAAATATCAGCCAACAACTGGGGCATCAGGCTGTTCAGGCCGGAGCTGCTGCGAAAATTAATGCAGCCATCAAATCTGCGACCCTTACTACAAAGGTGTTTATTGCTGTTGGTATTCCTGCACTGGGATTGACAGGTTATGCTCTTTACACTTATACTACTGAGAAAACAAACGAGTCAGTTGTTCTAATAGATACCCCGCCGGGCGCACCTGAGCTCCAGGTTCAGGTTGCTCCGGAGGTGGAAATGGAAAATCAGGTAACTCAATCGGTAACTTCTGAGAAAGCAATACCGGAAAGCAAGCATAATAAAGTGCAACCGGTTTCCAAGCCGACACACGATAAAGGATATACAACTCCGGATGAGGCAAGCCCAGTTCAGGTTCAGGCTGATGAATCGTTGATCCCATCAACTGAAATTGCGCCTGCCATGGTTAAGCCTGCACCATCACGTATTGCACCTAAAACAAACGTGAAGAGCAGCACCCGGGAACGCATGAACCGTCAGGCGAACACACAGGTAAAAGAGCACACTCCTGTTAAGCTGGACGCTGCAACTGGCGTAGATGATGTGGTTATTTATAACGCCATTACTCCGGATGGAGACGGTAAAAATGATTTCTTCAAGGTTCAGATCAGTGAAGTAAGTCGCTTTTTCCTGGCCATTAAAGATTCAGATGGGAACACTGTTTTTGAAGCTGAATCGAAAGATAAAGCCTGGGATGGTAAGCATCAGCGAAGCGGCGAAGACTGTAAGAGCGGCACTTATATTTATTTCCTGGTATACGATTTACCGGATGGCAAAAGCCACACCAAGTCAGGTCCAATATTATTGATTCGATAAAAGTTGAAAATATTAATAAAAACGCATATGTTAGCAAATCACTTACAAACCGAAATGGTATCACACGTGAATCCGGGAGGAGCCACTCGTGAAACTACAAGAATGGATTTAAACAAACCAAGCATGAATAAACTAAAGTACTACCTTATTTACCTGTTTATGGTGATGGGTATTTTGCGTTCGCAGGCGCAAACCGTAGCTGTAACTCCTTCCACGATTTGTGCAGGAAATCAGGCTACTTTGTGTGTGACTTATAGTCCACCTTCCGGAAGAACCATTGCTAATTACAAATTCGATTTGTTTAACAATTCGAATGCGGCTACAACCATTACCACGCCGGCTAATCAGCCTTGTTATACTTACACCTATCCGGCGGGTAATCACAAGGCAAAAGTTTCTGTAATACTCGACAATTCCACACAAGTGGATGCCACTCCTGTGGATGTTGTTGTTTACAATTTACCGGTTATTAATGCACAGGTTCTCAGCCAGGATACACAATGTTTCCGTGGTAATTATTATGTGTTTAAAAATCTGGCTACGCAAAATGGCAACTCACCCAGCAATCCAATCAGTTTCTATTATTGGAACTATGGAGATGCCAATGGTGATACCGTTTACACCAATGCTGATGTGGGCCATAACTATACCGCACCTATAACCGTAATTACCGGCATCAATATCTTATTATCAGCAACCGATAGCAAAGGTTGTCGTAAAGACTCCGTGTTTCAAAGTTTTATCGCTTTGAAACCCAATATTACACCTAATTTTAAATGGACCTTTGTAAGTGGACCGTGCTTTGTATCCTGCTATCAGTTTCAAAATACCAGTACTCCTCCGGCCAATGTGATTGATACCTATGAGTGGGATTGGGGAGATGGTTCTAAATTTACAGGGGATGCTCAAAATGACCCAAGCAATCATTACGATACCATTACCCATTGTTACCGCAAGGACGGACAATTTAATCCTGCGCTTATCCTGACCGATTTAACAGGTTGTACAGATAGTACCCGTAAAAGAGCGAACAACACCACCCAGGCTTTGCCACAAAATATCAACTTCCGTTTTGATATTGTTACAACCAAGTCTGCAACTGATACTGCAACCCGTAAAGACACAGTTTGTAGTGGAAGCGGTGGAACAAAAAATATCTGTTTCCGCATGACTCCGGTTTCGTTTGCACAGTCAGGTGCCGGTGATTTTGTGTGGAATTTTGGTGATCCAAACGATCCTGCATTGAAAAATCTGGATTCGTCGTCGTGGAATCCGTGTCACGTGTATTCGGGTATGGGAACTTTCTTCCCTCAAATTACTATCAAGAATGTATGTCCGGATACCACTTTTGTTTATCATTCTGCGATCTCCACCTTTAGTCGATTTGATAGTGCAGCATTTCCGGACAACGACTGGGGAGCTAATCCAACGCCACCACCGGGAGCTCAGGTGCTTCCGTTTAAGTTCACTGATCCGGTAGATTTTATGGATAGCGTGGATCTGGATTATACGCATACTACACGCGTATTACCTCAGTTGCGGGAAACCAATATCGTAGATACGATTATTCATGCCTTCACTACTGCCGCCAAAGACCGGATTATTTATTTCCGCCGTCTCGACCCTATCATTGATGTAATTGCTACCGATACCTTCATCAAAGAGAAGATACGCATTCCGGTCACTCATATTATAGAAATGCAACGAATGCCGGGAGCCAAAGACCTTGCACACAAAAAAGAACTGGTATTTAATTACCGCATGGGCTTCGACCGTCCGAATGTATTCTTGCGTCAATCTCCACTCATTACCGATACCAATAATACAGCGATACAAGACAATATCTACCTGTATTATAAATTGATAAACAGTTTTGATATTCAGAGTTACGGTGTAGAAGTAGTTGGTCCTTCAGCCAGCATTGAGTTACCTCCGGCTGGAATTGTCATCAAGCAATCACAAAAAAATCAGTGCGGTCCAACCGACACCATTGATTTTGTAAACACTTCAGCCTATTTCAAATCGCGTAAAGTATGGCGTCGTTGGGATTTTGATGATAATTTTGCTCCACAGTGTACATCTTTCTCAGTTCCAAGAAGAGGATTCCCGCAACCTGCACCTGCTGGTCGTTGGGGTCAGGGTGCATGGGGTACTGCTATTCAGCAGGACTTAGGTTCCGACCACTTCTTCATAGCTAATGGAGTGATCTATCCGGGACGTATGTCTTGTAAATTCTCTTTCGATACGCTTCCACGTTATGCATATCCACATTGGGATACGGTATATAACTGGTACCGGAAAGGCCATGATTTTATGCCTTGGGATTATGCCCAATGGGATACTGTTTTTCCGCCTACAGCACCAAAATTCTATGTTCAACCAGGCGATGCCAAATGGTGGGGTAAGCCTGTTTACCTGAATATCGGAACAGGTGAATGGTCTTTGACTCCGGGTACTACTACCATGCAGTATACCATTAAATCCTTTCCATATACCAATCCATTAACCGGCCAGATAACTACCCGTTATTATGTAGATACCATTCCAACAACGGATGTTCCGAATACCATTGTTATGGCCTGGCCACGAATAGATACCATGAATCTGCGTACCAACAACGGACAGGATCTGGATCCGGGATCACCATTGCTGGTGCAGAATATTCCTGATCCGATTGGTTTGGGTCGCGGTAAATATGTGATGTTGAACGGCCCTCAAATTGATACTGTTGGTCCTACTTTATTGGTTAAGAGCCAGGGAGATCAGTGGACCATTTCACCTAAAACCCCGATTCCCGGTGGAATCGACTTTTATGAATATGTATTCCGCAGAACTATTCAGCGTTGTTTAACTGTTCGTCAGCGTTTGAAAGATACAGTTAATAACGAATCGTTTGATCCGGGCGGACCTTATGACAGCGTTGTACTGGATGATCAGGATTGTAACGATGAAGCTACAGTGCAACTTGCATTAAGCAAAGCAGATGCAAGAGGACTGGCTATCGGTGGAAAATTATGTCCGGGACTAACCACGAATGCCTTTGGTGCCAATATCCGTTTCAGTTTCCAGCAATTGGGCATTTATCCGGGTACTAAACCATCGTGCGGTCAAACTTTTGTAATGTTTAATTATGACTCATTGGCCGACCGCAAGGATTTAACCCCTTGTGATCTGGATGGATTTGTGAATTGGCAGGGAGGAACAACGCCTGGTGGTATTACACGACCGCCTTTCTTTAGTGGAGCCAACTTTAATCCGATGACGGTATGGACGAGTCCGGCCGGAACTACATTTATTTATCACTACGGATTCAACACCGGAACTCCACCTCCGGCAGATACAGCCAATGGCTGGATTACTGTAGGATTGCAAATTGGTAATGGTTGTAAAGACACATCCCGAAAAAATATCCTGATGTCGCAGTATCGCGCCAATCTTGGAGTTTACCAGGCCAATATGCCTGCCGGTCAATATACCTTTGCCTTCAACCGTATCTTCAATTTACGTCCATTAACTCCGGGTATTCCGGATACATTGATCGATATTGAATATGTTGATTGCGCTTTCCCACGTTGTGTATCTACACCGGTTTGGTATCATAACTTCATCCGTATCATCAATCTGGATGCAGTATTTGAAGAGTTCCCGCAACAGCTTCCACCTAATGTATGGAAGTTGAGAGGCAGGGGAGAAGAGATTACTGTATTCTACGAAGACAGCGTTCAGGATAGTGTGAGGTACGACAGCTGGCAGTGGGGTGATGCAACAGTAACTGTTGACTCATTCTGGTATTCCGGCGATGACACCACCGATGGATTCTATACCAAGGGAATACGTCGTGTACGTTATAATATTGATATGCTGGATGCCGCCAATCCTGTAATCATGGATTCAACTGTATGGCCAATCCGTGCGTCATTCCCTGGTGCAACCGATGGTATCAAGGCAAGACAACCCGGAACCTTTGTACCGGTTTCTTATGATACACTGGATTATTGTACCGGAATGGGTAAAGCAAATCCATCTTATATTATTGTCGATACGGCTCTCATGTTCCTGCCGGTCAAACACCGGTATGTCAGAACCAGTTGGGAAGCAGATAACCGGATTGATCCTTACAAAGGACCGGATGCGAATATTTCACCGATGATTCACTTAGTAGTTTCTACTGCGGGATGTCAGCAAATAGCCGGTAAGTTTATTACCATTGGTGTGATTGATACGTTTGATACTCAAAATGCAGATGGTATTTCCGATTCGGTATTCTGTGTAAACGAGAATGTTTACTTCTATGATTCAGTGCGCTACTGGAGATACGATGCAAGCGTTTCCAGCTTGCCATTCAATCCGGGTGGAACACGCAATCCTACTCAGGGAACACCTCCGTATAGCTTCCTGGTATTCGGATTCCCTGAAAACCTGATGCAGATTGATACCTTCAACTTCTGGAGACACAATGAATTCTATCCGTTGGATTACAAAGGATATATGTATGGCGATAGTATTCTGAAATGGAATCTGGGCGCAGGTAAATACGAATATATATCACGCTATGATTCTGTATTCTCCGAACGCATCTATTGGGACTTTGGTGATGGAAATCAACATCAGGGACGTAATCCGGTGCATTTTTATGAAGGTTATGGCCGCTATAAAGTATCCATGTTCTCGCGCGACAGTATGGGCTTCTGGGATACCTGCGTACGCTATGTGAACATTGTGAAACCTGTGGCTAAGATCGGACTCATTCAATCGGTATTCAATTGCGGAATTCCGGCTGTTCCAATGTGGGATTCAAGTTATATGGTGTTTGGTACCGGTCCGAATACAACCGATGGTATTTATCTGCAGTACTGGTGGTTTGGGGATAATAAGAACGATACCGTAAATCCGTTTACACCGGCAACGGGTAACCCACAACCCGAATACCATTACAACTCCAACGGGAAATTCCGGTTGAAGATGGTGGTTCGAACCTTCCAGGGTTGTCTGGATACTACATACAGTGAAATCTTTATCAAAGGTCCTCGTCCTGCAATACGCCTGTTGAGTGATACCATAGGTTGTTCTCCGTTCAAAGTAACTATTGTGAACATGGCCGACTCCTTCGATATGCAGGCACCTAATGATACACCTACGCGCAAAACCCTGATTGATTGGGGTGATGGAGCACAGACCATATTGTGGGGCAGAAGGGATACAACCACGCATTCTTATCCGGATTCAGGAGTATTCACTATATCTGTTACCGGAACCGATGAAGATCCTGTTACCGGTCTCACAACCTGTTTACCTTCTTACTTCCCGGATACCATAAACGGTGCTAACCGTCCGATCAAAATCTACCTGGTTAAATTCCCGGTTGCGATGGATGTGAGCAAACATCATATCTGTATTGATGAAGTATTCCAGATTCAGAATAGTTCGGATCCGAATTATACGTCTTACCAGTATAAATTCTATCGGGATGATGACTCGCTGAATACTGTCAACCAGAATGGTGCAGCACCGAATACGGTAGATCATTCGTTTGATAGTGCCGGGGTGTATACCATTTATGGATACCCTACAGGTTTTGGACCAGCTATTCCACTTGCTTCACAGAAAAACTGTTCAAATCCGGATACGATGACTGTGGAAGTTCATAAAGCCACACCGGAATTTTCAACGGATACTTCCAATGTGCCGATCTTCCGCTTTACCAATCTGTCGTCACCTTCATCGTATTATTTCGTATGGCAACTCTTTAAAGAGGATGGCACACCTGTTGGCGACAAAAATGGAAACATCAACGATAAAGATTGGTCGTATGATTTGAAAGACGATACCGGTTCGTATAATGTTTGTCTGATCGCGATCACGTATGATACACTCGGACATTGTCCGGATACCATTTGTCATCCGATTAAGAGTAACTTCCTCACCCGGATTACGATACCGAATGTATTCTCTCCGGATGGAAATAATATCAACGACTTCTTCAAAATTGATATTGAAGGAGAAACAGATTACAATCTGATGATCTATAACCGTTGGGGCGACAAAGTATTCGAATCGTTAGACTCGAAGAAACTCTGGAACGGAACCAACATGAACGATGGGGATGAATGTCCGGCCGGTGTATACTACTTCATCTTCAGCTGGAAGATGAGAGGAAGTGATCAAAGCAATACCAAAACCGGAACGGTTACCCTGATCAAATAAATCACTTTAACACAAAAAAAATGCCTCCCACGGGAGGCATTTTTTTTTGAACTTAATTTCTGATTGACATTTAATGCAATTGAACCGGAAAAACTATATCCAGATCTGTATCCGGTGAAGGAGCCGTAGATTTCGGAATGCCATCGTAATGACTCAGCACTACTCTTAGATTGCCCAGAGCAGGAGGCGTATAACCTGCCTGATTTCGTGTATCAAATGTCAACTGTAGACCAACCGGTAAAGGTGGATTGTTGTCATCGAAATCAGTAATGTACACGGCAAGTTTATCAACGATCGAATTATCGGGAGTATAGAAGAATTGATGTGTGTTTTTACGTTCTTCTATTTCGTGGGAAATGGTATCCCATGGAGTTTTTGTTTTATCGAGTAACAGGAGCATTACTGTATAACGCAAACCTGAATCCAATTTCAATGTATCGATTTGAGGTAGCGAACCTCCGGCTCCATCGGTATCTTCCCAGGTACAGGAAAAGTGTTTTGAACTGTCGGCTGGATTAAGTTCTGAAAATCCGTTAAAAATGGCGGTTGTAATTTGCTCCTGAGTATTGGTAATGGGTGGGATAGTTGGATCAGCATCGTTTTTACGACAACCATATATCAATAAAAAAGCTGAAGCAAGGCCAAGATATTTTAAGGTTCGTGTTGAGTAGTTTTTCATACGTTTAGTTTTTTACAGTTAAGATTTGAAAGGGTATCATAAAGCGAAGCATGAAATTTATTCCGGTTTCATCGGTAAAATACCTGAAGCGGTTCATATAATCGCGGTAAGAACGATTGAGGAGATTCTGAATACCGAATGAAACGGAAATGGCATCCTGTTTAACCGGGATTTCAAAACCTGCATTTACATTCAGCAAAAAATAAGCAGATGGAGGTGGCAGGTAATCTACACCAACCGGATATCGGAATTGATGCGCAACATAGATTCCTTCTGTTTCAAAAAACAGGTTTTGGAAAACTTTGGTACCGGCATGATGGTAATTGAGATCGCCCGAAATACGGTTAGCAGGTATGAAAATTAACGGTTCTCGCGTGTGTAATTCAGATGCATGCAAATAGTTTGCCTTAATACCAAAAATTAAATGAGATGTTACGTTGTATGCGCCGTGCAATTCAATGCCCTGCAGCAAAGCATCAGTTTGTGTGAATTGAAATGTTGGAAATGTTCCGCGTAAGGTAATGGTGGGTTGAAGGGAAGGGTATAGATAAATGTAATCGTAAATCATGTTACGATAAAAACTTCCTTCGATAAACCATTTATTCGTCTGGTGTTTGATTCCGATTTCCAGGTTCAGATTCTTTTCGCGTAAGAGATTGCTGTCACCTATTTCAAATGCCGCAGCTCCATTGTGCAAACCATGGCTGTACAATTCGTTCATGGATGGTGGTCTCCATCCCGAAGAAGCAGATGCATAGATGCCGGTTTGGGAGGAAAGCTGATACCGGCTTCCGGCAATAAGGGTTGAGCTCTGAAACGAACGGTAATCGCGGATAATGCTGTTGCTTTTGTTCCTGAAATAGGCCGTCTGTTCACGGTAATCTGCGCGAATTCCTGCTTCTGCCTGAAATCTGCCCCGCGCGTATTTTTCTATCAGAAAGGCATGCATGGATTGTGCAATAAAATTTGGAATGATGGGACTTTGTGTACCTCCGGTTACGTTGGATTGATATGATAAACCTGCACCGGATTTTCCGGACCAGGATTTACTGATCCGATGTTCCCACGTGAGTTCCGACTGATAGGTTTTTAGAACCAAATCATAGGCAGGTTTGTCGGTTGCACCTGAACTGGTATTCCATGAAACTCCCAAATCAAATTCCTGGCGTTCATTTAATTGCCGCGATGTAAACAAATTCAGTGCATGCCGGCTATTCAGAACATATCGCAATTGTAAGGATTGTACTTCATGCCATACCAATTGGTAGGGATTGGCAATAGCATAGGTAAATGGTTTCATGTACAGCGGTTGCGAGGCTTGCATGGCTCGCAGCAGGTCGGTTGTATTGCCGATATGTGCCGCCCGCATAATTCCCAATCGCGCATTGAAGACACTCATTCGGCCTGTAAGCGTGAGCTTTCTATAGTTCATTTCAGCACCGGCGTTTCCATCCAATTCCTCAAATCCGGTATTTGAAATGACGTAACCGGGAGTCTGTGCATCACCTGCTTTGCGTATGGTTCCTTGCATATTCCATCGAAAGGAAGGCAGTTTAAGCGGTGAACCTTCCAACAATGCAGAAAGTCCGCCCTGCCTGTTGTTCGATAACAAGGTACCTGTAACAAAACCTCCCATTCCGGCTTTTGTGCGAAATGGTCGGGAGGAAAGTTTAATAACACCACCCAAAGCTTCCGGACCAAACTCAACTGAAGAAGCTCCCCTGATCAACTCCAGACGGTTGATGGTAAACGGGTCAATTTCCGGCCCGTGTTCTGCACCCCATTGCTGACCTTCCTGTTTAACTCCATTGTTGAGCATAATAATACGGTTGCTGTGCAAGCCGCGAATAACAGGTTTGGATAGGGTTGGTCCGGTATTTAACAGAGTTACTCCGTTCAGGGGTTTCAACAGATCTCCCAGATTTTGTCCCATCCGTTTTTGAATGCGCGAAAATTCCAAAATGCTTTTGTTTTGCAGGGTCAGATCAGTCATAGGTTTACCGGTCTGATCCGTAAGTTCAAATGCGTGGAGATGCAAACTTTCTTCGCACATACGGATTATGATCGTTTGTCCGGGCGAAATACGTATGAATTGTTCATGTGCATGGTAACCTACAAAGGTGCATTGAATAAACTGTCGTCCGGATGTCAGAGAGTCAAAAACGGCCACTCCCTGAGCATCCGTCAGATGAATATCCTTATGGCGATTTAAGCGCAGGGATGCTTTCTCCAGCGGTAAACCCGAAAGGCTATCGGTTACAATTATTCGAACAGAAAAGGTTGGCTTAACTTTTGGATTTTGAGCGAAGATCCAAACAGGCAATACCAAACAGCACAGCAATAAACGGTGCATAATAAAAATAAATTAAAGATGAATAAATTGAAATGGGTCAGGCTATGCGCCGGGGAGGACCCTTATTCATCAATGCCGGAATTACCGGATTGGATATTGGAGAGGAGAATTCAAACGTGAGATAATAGATCAGCTCTATGGGAGCGAAACGTGATGTTTGACCGAATGTAAAAGATTTTATTAATGGAAAAGAACAGGTAAAACAAGTAGGAACCGGGGTGCTTAAGTGTGAAGTATGTCCGCATGAAGCGGCATGTATATCATCGCAAAAAGCCAGATCCAATTCGCAATGATGGTGGGTATCTTGCTTCAGATGAGCCTCCGCATGCAGATCCGCCGTATGAGAATGAAAGGCATTGAAAGGCATTAAGGTAACAACCAGAAGCCCGAGCAGGATGGAGGCCATATACTTTTGAAAACCCTTCAAAACGAATGCGAAGGTAATGCTTTAATCAGGCAACGAAAAACACGTATCGTATAAATCCTTAATGGTCAGAAATATACTCGCTTAAAGCAGCGATTATTTTCAGCCTGATTGACATGGGTTAATCCTTTGAATGATCAGATACCGTTTGAAGCATGAAAAGTGGAGAAGGCGATCATTCCTGAAGAAAACATTTACAGATCCCTGTTTTCAGAAGAAAAGTGTCTGGAAAGTTCTTCACCCTGAAGGTTTTGTTTTTCTAAACTCCATTTATTGGTAACCGAAGTTTCGATCCACACACGGCCTGATTTTCGGAAAACCTGCACCCACAAACCAAACGATTGTTCGAATGCTTTCTCCAGTTCATCAACAGTCATTTCAGGAGAAATAATGATGGCGCCTGAATTGTGCAGCGGACGGCATTCGCCCAGAGTTGACATTGAACTTCGGATCTGCTTACGATGAGAATCCTCGCCGGCCGGGGCACGCGAAAAGAACTCCAGCTTCAGGTAGGGGAATAATTGGCTGAATTCCTCCTGAATGGTTAGGATCTTTTTTCCGTCTTCTATTGATATTTCCTTTTGGGGTTGCATGATGTGGAATCTCTCCCTTACGGGAACAAAATTACCGCCGCAAACAACCCAGAAGTATGACGAATATTAGGAAATGGCTTGATTGTTGTTCAGATTCCAATTAGTTTTTCATCTTTTCAAGCTTTTCAGCATTGAGAATAATGATGGTTCTGCCGTTGATATCGATCAATCCTTCCGACTTAAAATCACTCAAGGTGCGAATGGTTGTTTCAGTGGCAGTACCAGCCAAACGCGCAATATCTTCACGGGATATTTTCATGGCAAACTGTTTGTCATCGGCGCTTTTATAACGGTTGTTCAGGGTTATCAACGCTTCCGAAACACGTTTCCGAACCGAATTATAAGCCAGTTTAACCAGTTGCTCTTCTTTCTCTACCAGGTTGTCGGACAACAGTTGAATGAATTTGCGTGAAACCTCTGCATTTTTATACAACAAGTCTATAAAATCTTCTTTCGGAATAAAGCTGATATCGCTGTCTTCAATGGCCTCGGCGGTATCTGAATAACTCCGATCTTCCATCAGAGCAAGATATCCAAAGAAGTCGCCGTCTTTGTATAAACCGGTGATAAATTCTTTCCCCGTTTCGTGCGAACGCGATGATTTTACTTTACCCTTATTCAGAAAATAGATTCCTCGGGGCACGCCGTCCTCTTTGTATATGCTTTCTTTCTTTTTATAAGAACGACTGTCCCGAATGGTCGAAATCTTTTTCAAATCTTCGATGCTTCTTGCATCGTTAATAAATTCATTAATCCCTTCAGCACTTTTTGAGAACTCTTTTTTAAGAAAATCTGCTTTACGCAAACGCACCTCAATGGCGTTCAGCAATTCAATTTCATCGAATGGTTTAGTCAGGTAATCATCGGCACCCATTTCCATTCCTTTACGCATTTCACTGCGTTCGGCCTTCGCGGTCAGAAAAATAAAGGGTATTCCTGAAGTTGTTTCATTTTTAGATAGCATATGCAACACACCATATCCGTCAAGAATCGGCATCATGATATCGCAAATGATCAGATCAGGCATTTCTCTTAATGCGGTTTCAACGCCATCCTTTCCGTTTTTAGCGGCAAAGACCTTGTATCCGGCCAGTTCAAGGATTTCGGAGGTGTTTTCACGAACATCCTTATTGTCTTCGATGAGTAGTACTTTTTTCATTGTTTGAAAGTTATGGTAAAGGTAGTGCCTTTGTTTAATTCACTGGTAAAGGTAATATGTCCGTTCATTTGTTCTACATATCGGCCAACAATATTCAATCCCAGTCCGGTTCCCTGAATATTGCTGGCATTGTGACCACGGAAAAAACGTTCAAATAAATGTTCCTGATCGGTATCAGAAATACCGATTCCACTGTCCTGCACCACAAGTACAAATGATCCCTTTTGCACATTGCTTGCCACTTTTATAACGGTACCTTCCGGCGAGAATTTGATGGCGTTTGAGATCAGGTTAAAAACAATATTTTTAAGCGATTTTTTATCCAACGTTACCATTTCATTGCCGTGATGGGCGTAGTTGATGTACTGATCTTCTTTGAGCAGCAACTGCATTTCAGCTATCAGGTCATCCATGAATTCACGGATTTCAAATTCTTCGGCAAAATATTCTACTTTCCCTTCTTCCAGTTTGCTTACCGATAAGAAATCATTGAGAATATCGGTGAGATTGCTGATCGACGATTTGATCCGGGTTATGTGTTTGTTTTGTTTCTCTTTATCGTTCATGTCGCCGTAACGTGTAACCAGTGAAAGCGACGATAAAATAGTGGCCAACGGGGTTCTGAATTCATGGGAAGCCATCGAAACAAAGCGAGATTTAAGTTCGTTCAGACTGCGTTCTTTTTCCAAAGCTTCATTCAATTCCTGCTTCGTTTTTTCCAATTCATCGATAGCCTCTTCCAATATAAGAGTACGGTTTCTAACCTGTTTTTCCAACTCCACCGAATAATGTTTGAGGCGGTCTTCAGCCTGTTTTCGCTGAGTGATGTCGATGATAAAAGCAATAACAAAATTTCCTTCTTCGGTATGGTAAGGACTCAGGCTAATCTCGACCGGAAATTCAGATCCGTCTTTTCTGGCGCCATAGAGATCCAGACCCTTACCCATCGACCGGGCATGTGGATTTTTGTTATACTTGGTACGTTGATTCACGTGCGAAGCATGCATGCGGCTGGGAGTCAGAATTTCAATTTTTTTTCCAAACAATTCTCCCAGTTCATATCCAAACATTTTCTCTGCACTCGGATTAGCCAGAATAATTGTACCGCTTTGATCGGTTTGAATAATACCTTCAGTAGCATAAAGAAAGATGGCATCAGCCCTGTTTTTTTCGGTCATATCCGCATGGTTCTGCTTACAAAGATCAAAATATCGTGCAATTATAGAACTTTTACAAACCAAATTGATCCTGAATTAACGATTCATAACCGGTATTGCTTGAGGAAAAAGGATTTTAACTTTAAGTTTGCCCAATAATCTGAAGCATATGATCCGAAAAGAATTGCACGCCGCCACTGGAAATACACTGAGTTGTAAAGGATGGATACAGGAAGCCGCATTACGTATGTTGCACAATAACCTGGATCCGGATGTGGCTGAAAGGCCCGAAGATCTGGTGGTTTATGGTGGAATTGGAAAAGCTGCCCGTAACTGGGAAAGTTTTGAGCTGATCGTAAAAGCCTTGCAGGATTTGGAAGACGATGAGACTTTATTGATACAAAGTGGAAAACCGGTAGGAATATTACCGACCCATAAAGATGCTCCGCGGGTGCTCATCTCCAACAGCATGTTGGTACCGAAATGGGCCAATTGGGAAACGTTTCATGAATTGGATAAAAAAGGCTTGATGATGTATGGTCAGATGACTGCCGGTAGTTGGATTTATATCGGCTCACAGGGCATTGTACAAGGAACCTATGAAACTTTTGCAGAAGCTGCACGACAACATTTTGGGGGCAGTTTAAAAGGAACTTTGACTGTTACTGCAGGTTTAGGAGGAATGGGAGGAGCTCAACCGCTTGCTGTAACGATGTGTGATGGTGTTTGCCTGGCTGCAGAAATGGTTGAATGGAGAATCAAAAAACGAATCGAAACGCGGTATCTCGATGTGATGTCACGTGACGTAGATCAGGCCATTGATATGGCGCTGAAAGCCAAAGCAGAAGGCAAGCGTGTCTCCATTGGTGTGTTGTGTAATGTAGTTGATCTGCTTCAGCGTTTGATTGATAGAGGAATTACTCCTGATTTATTAACCGATCAGACATCGGCCCACGATCCATTGAATGGATATTATCCGGAAGGTTTGGCAGAAGAAGTGGCTGATCGATTACGTAAAACCGATCCGCAGCGGTATATTAATCTTGCACTTGATACGATGGCACATCATGTAAAATTGATGTTGCAATTACAAAAGCAAGGAGCGATTACTTTCGATTATGGAAACAATTTACGCGGTCAGGCAAAAGATCAGCGGGGTGTTATGAATGCATTCGATTTTCCGGGTTTTGTTCCGGCTTATATCCGTCCGCTTTTTTGCGAAGGTAAAGGTCCGTTCCGCTGGGTTGCTTTAAGCGGTGATCCCAACGATATTTATGTAACCGATCAGGTGATGAAAGATTTGTTTCCCGAAAATCATTCGTTGCACCGTTGGCTCGAAATGGCACGCGAACGCATTGCATTTCAGGGATTGCCTGCCCGCATTTGCTGGATTGGACAAGGCGACCGCGAAAAGGCAGCTTTGGCTTTCAACGAATTGGTAAGAACAGGAAAAGTGAAGGGACCCATTGTGATCGGACGGGATCATCTGGATACCGGTTCGGTAGCATCACCCAACCGCGAAACAGAAGCGATGAAAGACGGGAGCGATGCCGTTGCCGATTGGCCCATCTTAAACGCGCTGATCAATACGGCCGGAGGAGCGAGTTGGGTAAGTGTGCATCAGGGTGGTGGAGTTGGGATGGGCTATTCCATACATGCCGGAATGGTAATTGTTGCCGATGGAACGGAAGAAGCTGCACGCAGGCTCAAACGGGTTTTGCACAACGATCCGGCAATGGGAGTGATCCGGCATGCGGATGCGGGATATGATATTGCCATTGATGCGGCTCGTAAAAACCGACTCGATTTAAAAGAACGACTCAAAAATATTCCGGCCAAAGCAGGCTATTGAAAAACGGAAACTATATAGCCAGGCAGATAATTCATTACTACCTTTCTCTCGTCTAATTTACAAATTTATTTCCTGAAAATCAGTTTGTTAAGCTGTTTTTGCCTCCTGGGTACAACTTGTATTGATATGCCGGTGACTTATGGTTGATATATCAATTAACACATGAAAAAACTTATCATTCTTTGTTTATGCGGGCCATTGATTGCAACGGCGCAATCTCTTCAGTCAAGTGATATCTTAGGTGCCCCTGGAAATTCATTCACCCTTCAAACCGCGACGTTGCCGGATTATATTGATCCATTCAGTATTGATGCAGATTCTGTATGGGATTTCTCCTCAATCACAGGAAATCCCACCAATCAAAAAGTTTTCGAGGTGATGGAAATAAGCGCTTCACCACATGCCTCCATTTTTCCAAATGCAAACGTATTGGTTCGTTCTTATTTAAAAAGCGACACCAGTAATTATACGTATTCACATTACAAGTTGAATGACAGTTTTTATCGGGTAGGAGAAGTAGGGAGTGTTCTGACCATCATAGATACAGATCCTGCTGCAGGATTGCTTTTTCCGTTATCGGTAGGTGATTCGTTTTCTGATGCCTATCGGTATGAAAGCTCTGCGTTTGGAATTATGTATTCCTATTCCGGTAAAACAGAAGTAAAAGCAATCCGTTATGGGAAATTAATCCTTCCGGGGAAAGGTATAGATGGGGTATTTTTAGTCAGAGAGAAAAAGAGTCAATTTCGCTATGATTACTTTGATTCTTCCTATTTTACTAAATACACATGGTATAAGGAAGGGTATAATCAACCGCTGGCAATACTCAATTATTACAGGCATGAACAAGGAGATTCGTCCATATCCTTACAGTATGCAGTGAATAATTTAACAGTGGTTGACATCCATTCACCAATTGAAGATGTGAAAATTTACCCAACTGTATTCAATCGTGAACTTTTTATAGACGGGACATACAACCGCATTGAGATTTTTGACCTCACGGGAAAGTATTTGGCTTGTTACAATTCCAGCGATTCAGGAAATCGATTGGATACACAAAGTTTACCCCAAGGATTCTGTTTTATTCGGATATGGGGTACAAACGGAGAAATGTATACGATGAAAGGGATAAAATTCAATGAATAGCATGAAAGGTTTATGGTTGATTTTGTTGAGCTGGCAAAATTTTGTATTTGCACAAGATTGGGAAGTCCGCAAAAGTATTCCGGAGGCAAATGGAAAAGGACGATGGTCTCCCGTTTGCTTTGCCATTCAAAATAAAATCTATGTTGGCGGAGGGTATATTGGTAATTTTATCAGTAAGAAAGACCTTTGGGAATATGATATTGAAACCGATTCCTGGAATCAGAAATCCGACTTACCCGGTAGTTTAAACCGTACCGCCGCAATTGCATTCAGCATTAATGAAATCGGATATGTTGGTTTAGGTGCACAAGCATACAATACGATAGATTATACATTTTTAAAAGATTTATGGGCTTATAATCCCGCTACAGATACCTGGATGCAAAAGGCGTCATTGCCGGATACTGCTCGAAGTGGTTCTGCTTGTTTTGTTATGGATAATAAAGCCTTTGTAGTTGGTGGACAAACTGGTTTTCCTCAGGCAACTGCAGATGTATGGATGTACGATCCGCAAACCGATCAATGGACAGAGAAACAAGCATATCCCGCAGGTCCGCATTATGGTGCAATGGCTTTTTCTCTGGATAACTATGGTTATGTGGCGTGTGGAATGCATTTAAAAGATGCAGTTTTAATGAACTCATCGCAAGTATGGAGATATGTTCCTGCAACTGATACCTGGGAGCAAAAGTCGGATTATTGCGACTCAAAGGGACGCGATAATGGAATTGCTTTTGTTTTAAATGGTAAAGCTGTGGTTGGATTGGGAAAAGCAAAGGATAGTTTGACCACGTATTATTTCAAAGAGTTTTGCATGTACAGTCCCGAAAAGGATGTCTGGGAACCATATACAGATTTCAAAGCAATAGATCGTGCCTATGCCATTGGCATCTCTGTAAACAACAGAGCTTTTGCCGGAGCAGGCTTTCTTTACGTGAATGAGCAAAATTTTTATAATGATTGGTGGGAATTGAATTTAAACACCTCGCTGACCCAAAAACCGGAGTCGAATAAAATAGTTGCATTTCCCAATCCGACCTATGGAAAAATAAGCATTCAAGGAAGAAGGTATGGTGATAAAATTCAAATTCGGGATATAATGGGAACTGTAATAATAGAATCGGATTCAGATGAGTTTGATTTGAGTACTTACACCGATGGAGTCTACGTTGTAAGAATTACGAATGATGTGGACTGTCAGTCTTTTAAGCTTATTAAATATTAATAATTGATATATCAAATATAGTCTTAAATTTGAGAATGGAAAAGCTCAATTCAATATTCTTTTATAATCTGGAGAGATCCATCAAAGCATATCGCCAGTATGCCCAAACCATACTCAAAGCTCATGGTTATTCCATCACCATTGATCAATGGTTAATTCTTAAAGCAATTATTGATGATCCGGACATTGCGCAAAACGAACTTGCTGAGGCAGTCTTCAAAGACAAAGCTTCCATAAACAGGATCATAGATTTATTAATCAGGCATAAATATCTGACCCGGGAAAAATTGAAGGAGAACAGAAAATTCCGTCAGCTTACGGTAACGCGGTTAGGTCACCAGATATTGGCCGATCTCAATTCCATTGTAATCAAGAATCGGGCTCAGGCATTAAAAGGAATTTCGATTGCGGAAATTGAAAGAACAGAAAAAGTATTGATACGCATTTTTAATAATTGCAAATCCAAATGAAATACATACCTAAATTTATAAGCGTCGCATGTATCATCGTTATCGCGTTAATGCATTCAGTGCAAGCACAGGATTTACCCCGAAGGGTATACCTGGGTATTCGAATGGAAAATCTGGCGGAAGATGTAAAGAAAGTGATGGGTATCCAACAGGTTAATGGTGTACTAATTAGCGAAGTTCTCAAAGGATCTACTGCTGAAAAGGCAGGGTTTAAAAAGGGGGACATTTTAACGCGCATTAATGGCAAAGAATTAAGTCGAACGCAAGATGTATTGAGCGTATTATCGGTAAACAAAGCAGGGGATGCATTCAGTTTTAACCTGTTGCGGAATAAAAGAGCAGTGTCAGGAAAGTCCACGTTCTACGCATTTCCTAAAGAAAGCTATGGCGACATACAAGTGTCATATCTACAATGTAAAACAGAGATCGGTTTGCAACGAATCATTGTGCAGAAACCCGCAGGTAAGCGTAAAAAACCGTTAATAGTATTTCTTGGAGGTATAGGTTGTTACTCACTCGATAGTCCATTGGATACGGGACGTGCTGAATTACAATTGTTGAATAAACTGGTTAGGACAGGATTTATTTCAGCACGTATCGAAAAGCCCGGAATTGGCGACAATGCTGGATTCTGTAAACCTTGTAATGAGGTAAGTTTTATAGAAGAACTGAATGGATATATAGCAGCTATTAAAACGCTTAAGACAGATCCTGACATTGATTCAAATCGCATATTTATTTTTGGCCATAGTATGGGTGGTATTTTTGCACCATTGGTTGCTCGTGAATTATCCATTAAAGGAATAGTTGCCTATGGTACGATTGGTTCCAGTTTTATAGAGTACCTGGCAAAAACACGCCGGACTATTGCGGAGGCTTATCAAATGACTCCTATTGAAACCGATCAGTTAATCCGTGATTTTTGCGTTTGTGGGCATTTCTATTTTGAAGAAAATATGACTACAGCGCAAGCAGCGTTAAAAAAACCGGTTTGTGCTGAATACCTCCAACTTTTTGATTTACGCTCACGGGAATACAACAAAGAGTTGTATGCTTTGAACATCCCGGAACTCTGGAGTACATATACGGGCAATGTTTTGTTGCTGTGGGGTTCCAGTGATTATATAGCTTCTCATGATGATCATGAAATTATATTTAATACGTTACAATTTTATAAGAAGAGCAATGCGGAATTAAGCGTAGTAGAAAAAATGGATCATGGTATGCTGCATGCTGAATCTTATCAGGCATCCAGTTCAAATCCGGGAAAGTATAATCCGGTAATTGGTTCTGTTGTTGAAAATTGGTTATCCACCACAATGAACAAATGAGACTCTGGTTTTGTATATGGATGTTTGGTATTTGGTACTTAAATTTTTCTGGTCTTCCGGAATGCAATTCTAATAGAAACTTCAGGGATTTTCTTCAGCAATTCAAACAAGGTTATGGAGTCTTGAACGTTCCTGATTTTGAGTATGATTACCGCAACTATTTTTTGGCCATTCCGGATACATTTTCATTAAACAGACAATCTTCATTCATGCATGAACAGGAAAACCTTTTGAAGTTGTTTGATCGAACGACTTTATCTGTTCAGGAACGTCTTTGTTATGATCAGATTGTATATGAACTTGACGTAAATCTAAAAAGAATTAAACTGGAAAGGCAATGGGTTTTGGCCGGGCGTTTAATGCCTGAGATGGGGTATTTTGATTCTTTAAATTACGCGGGTTGGTATGAATATTTTATTCAAAAATTTACAGGACTTAATAAAATGCCTGTTGAAGTGATGCAATTTGGTCAAAAGGAAGTTGAACGCATCAATAAACAAATAGATTCCATACAGCATGCGCTTCAATTCAAAACCCGCAACGGCTTGTATAAGGCA
Source organism: Bacteroidia bacterium (assembly GCA_041665785.1). Classification (GTDB taxonomy): domain Bacteria; phylum Bacteroidota; class Bacteroidia; order UKL13-3; family UKL13-3; genus JBAYIE01. The sequence continues at coordinate 106,295 of JBAYIE010000004.1, forward strand.
TTTAAGCACGATTCATTTTTTTATCAGGATCAGAAAGAGTTGTTGATGAAATTTTCACAAACCGATGAGATTATCCGTTCAAATTTGAAAGCGTTCTGTGAAATAGATAAACTACCCCGGGTTTTTCCGGTTCAATGGCCGAATGCAGATATCCGGACTCCCCCGGGAATGTACCTGAGCCACGCTTCAACCGCCTATAGAAAAGATGTTTTCTATTATAATTTTTATGGAAGCAGATTCCGAAAACGTTTTGCTGAATGGTTGTATTTACATGAAGCCATTCCGGGACATCATCTGCAGGCCAGTATGCGAAATACAATAAGTCTGAATGGGACACAGCAACAGTTTTTGTATCCCGGAACTTTTGAAGGGTGGGCTTGTTACGCAGAAAATGAAGGAAATAGCCTTGGGGTGTATAAGGATAGTTGGAATTATCTGGGCCTGCTGGAATGGAATCTGATACGAGCAGTTCGAATTGTGCTGGATGCCGGGATCCATTATTACGGTTGGTCGAAAGAAAAGTCCCGTTTGTATTGGGAAGCTCATTGTGTTGGATTGGATGAATTTGCTGACAGGGAAATTGAAAGGGTAATACATTGGCCTTCTCAGGCTTTGAGTTATCAAATGGGAGCGGAGGCAATCCGTCTGTTGTTTAATGATTACCGGCTCACAGGGGATAGGCAATTCAAAATCGCCGGACTTAGAAAAGCTTTTTTAAGGTGTGGGATGTTACCCATTCCGGTAATTCAAAAAATTTTAAGGGAACTAAATGAAGCAGGGTAAACGTATATTTTGTTTAGCAATGGTAACGATGCAGTCTGTATCAGCTCAGTCCATACTTTCGAGAGATGGAGTTGAATATGCTTATCCAAGGGTGTCGGCTGATGATTCAAAATTGTTGTTTCAATCAAATCAAACCGGGAAATGGCAATTGTATAACATGAATTTAGGTGACAGCAGTATTACGACGCTCTGGTCTGATACGTTCAATAATTATTTTCCCGACTGGAATAAAGATTTATCAATCGTAGCATTTACGAGCGATAGAGATTCTAATGAAAATATTTTTTTGTTCGAAAGACATACAGGAACTATAAAACGAATTTCGTGGAATAAAGCACGGAATATTCATCCTTATTTCAGTCCGGATTCAAAATATATTCTTTATAGCTCAACAGCTGGAAATGGTTCTTTGGATATTTACCGGTATGAGTTGTTTTCAGGCGAGACATTAAGATTAACCCATACGGAAGAAGATGAAACCTGCGCCAGATACAGTCCTCAGATGAATAAAATTGTATACCTGAAAAACGGTATTGTTTCGGATGATATTTTTGTACTCGATTGTTCAACTTTTATCGCTGATAATATTACAAATGATCCAATCATTCGTGACGGCTGGCCCATGTTTAGTCCGGACGGAAAATGGATTTATTATTCTTCTATGGAAACCGGAGTATTTTGCATTTACCGGATTTCAGTTAAAACGAGACAAAAGGTGCAATTGACATACGCCGGTCCGGCTGAAGAAGATGCCCGCGTATTTATTTCTTCAAGGAGCAAGCGGATATTTTATAATCGGAGAAAAGGTAATGCACTAGCCATCATGGCCAGAACCATGGAATAAGCCGAATGGTTGCGGTTCTGAAACGAGCGAAGGATTCAGGCAAAAGGAATAACGATTCTAGCACCGGGATCTGGCGATTGGAAGGAATTGATAAGCCGTAACCTGGTACAATGTTGCCCGGATGCCGACACGAAAGCATTAACTTGAATTGCGTTAGCGCTTGTATGTGACGCAGACTTCTGAGGTTATTCGGCTTCGAATCAATTAATTTTTCTTGAAATTCATTTGTGAATTTATAACGCAAGTTGTTAAATTGGACATTCAATTTCATTACCGCTTAACCTGGTAATGTAGTGAAATTAGACCTATGACAAAATACAATTGGGTAGAGACTGTTGCATTAAACAAAGTACAAAAAGAGGCTTTGTTTCAATTATGGAATGCAGAGTATCCGGCAAAAATAGTTTATGACACCATCGCTGATTTTGAGATATACCTAAATCAGTTATACGAACCTCATCATTACCTGTTGATGAATACGGATAAACATATTTTAGGGTGGGCTTATACTTTTATGCTGGAGGAAGAAACCTGGTTTTCCATTCTGATTGGAAAAGCCGGTCAAATGAAAGGATCAGGGAAGGAAATACTTCAGGTGTTCAAAGAACGGGAGTCTAAACTGATCCGTTGGGTGATTGAGCACGATCTGGAATTCCGTAAAGATGGAACCCGCTATCATTCGCCGATCGGCTTCTATCTCAAATACGGTTTTGATGTGGTGCGCGACCAACGACTGAATTTGCAACAATTCACTGCAGTTAAAATAAAATGGGTGCGAAGTTAGGACCAGAATCGACTACCGGTTTTAGCCCATTTACTTTCAAGCTATTAAGCACTGAAGGGTCAGATTTTCTTTTGACTACATGCCGAAAATTCATCTACCCTGCATTCATCAACCAACCGGGCTTTTTGTTTTGTAGATTCGGATCATGCATTAACTGAGCAATCGGGTTTGAGGAATACCGTAGAGCAAAAAATTATGACTGTTGAAAGTTAAGTGTTTGGAAATGTGGATTTTTTGTTATTTTTATCCTACCAAACCAAACTTAACATGAAAAAATTGCTTCTCGGTCTTATGACCGCTGGGGGTGTTATTAATTGCACCGCTCAATGGAGTGTTATTCCAATTCCTTCATCCGGAAAAATGGAATCACTTGAATTTATTACTACCAGCAGAGGATTTGCCTGTGGTGTGACCACCTTTTTTAAGACAGTCGATGGCGGTTTAACCTGGTCTACTTCACCGGTAATGGGATTTCGGGACATCGATTTTGTGGATTCACTGGTGGGATATGCAGCCGGAAATGTCGGCTTGATTCAAAAAACCACCGATGGAGGCAAGACCTGGACTTCAAAAACAGCACCCAATAGCAGTTCTCTTTGGGCTGTTTCAGCCGTTTCAAATAAAGATGCCTTTTTTGGTGTAACGGGAGGTTTTGTTTATAAAACCACCAACAGCGGTTTTAGTTTCACCAAACAAACTTCAGCGGGCACAGGAGTGACGTTGCAGGATTTGCATTTTACTTCTACTGCCAATGGTTGCGCTGCAGGATCCGACGGTTCTATTTACAGAACCACTAACGGAGGAGCTGATTGGGAAAATGTATACACTACACCGGTACCGGCAGGTCTGAATGCAATTTACAATGTGAATACGAGTCTTGCTTTTGCCGTTGGAACCAAAGGCATCATTGCCATCTCCATCAACAGCGGATTGCATTGGTACCCACGTACCAGTGGAACAACCCAAACTTTGCACTCGGTACATTTCAGTGATGCACTCAACGGCATGATTGTGGGTGATTCCGGAATCGTATTGCGCACAACAGATGGGGGAGGAAGCTGGTTCTTAGAAAATGCCGGAACGACGGCCAATTTATATTCTGTTTTTATGACCAGTGCAACATCTGCTGTAATTGGTGGAACCAGCAATGTTTATAAAAATACTAATTTATATATTCCTCCTTCTTCAACTTCTGTTTTAGAAGAATCGCAACCGGGCTTCGGTTTTTCTGTATATCCAAATCCAACGCAGGAATTCTTATTTATTAACCGGAAAAATGCACAAGTTTCTGATAATTCCTATGTGATTATAGATCGGATAGGAAAGCAGGTAGCTCAGGGTACTTTGCACCTGAATGAACATGGAATTGACGTATCATTTCTGAGTCAGGGAATTTATTATATTCAGTTGTCGGATGATTTAAATGGATCAGTTGTGAAAACTTTTACCCGCAATTGAACGCAGGTAGTCGTAAGCAAAACTGAAGGAAAGGATTTGTTTTTTTCAAACCATGGTATATGGATGCGCCATGAAGGTTAGTTTGCTAAACCTTCATGACGTCTTCAAAAAAAGTGAAATTCAAATAAACATCCTGTTAGATTTGAAAGACATAATGTTTCCATGGAAATTTCGAAAATAGAACTGTTCAAATCCCCGATAAAACTTCAAAAACCTTTTATCATTTCTTTAGGTCAGTTTACGCATGCTGAAAATATGCTGGTTCGTATACATACGGATACCGGACTAGCAGGTTGGGGAGAATGCAGTCCGTTTATGAGCATTCACGGCGAAAGCATGGATACCTGTTTTGTGGTGGGACAATACATCGCGCGAAATCTTTTGCATAAAGATCCGCTTCAAATAGAAACCTGTTCGGAAATCATGGATAAATTGATTTACGGAAACAGTTCGGTCAAGAGTGCTTTTGATATGGCCTTGTATGATCTGGCCGCTCAAGATGCCGGTGTGCCGTTGTATCAGTTTTTGAATGGAAAGAACAATAAAGTGCTGCAAACTGATTATACCATCAGTGTGGGAAGCGCTGAACAAATGGCTGAAGATGCGCGTGAAATTTTGAGCAGGGGCTTTCAGATCATCAAAGTGAAATTAGGAGATGACGGGGTAAAGGATGTAGAACGCATACGAAAAGTAAGGGAGACCATCGGTATGGAAGTTCCGTTGCGCATCGATGCTAATCAGGGTTGGGCAGTTGATGAGGCCAGGATTGCTTTGAAAGCATTATCTCCTTTTAAAATCGAACATTGCGAAGAACCCATACCCAAATGGAATTTTATGCGATTGCCTGAAATAAGCCTGAACAGTCCAATTCCGATTATGGCTGATGAAAGCTGTTGCGATCATCACGATGCAGAAAGATTAATAGCCTTGAATGCATGTACCATGTTCAATGTGAAGCTGGGGAAATCTTCGGGAATTTTTAAAGCGCTAAAAATTATTCAACTGGCAGAGAAAGCTGATATAAAAATGCAGATGGGAGGATTTCTTGAATCTCGTCTTGGATTTACCGCTGCAGCACACCTGGCCTTAACCAGCGAAAAAATAGTGTATTTCGATTTTGATACTCCATTGATGTTTGATGAAGATCCTGTTGCTGGTGGAATAGCTTATCACAAAAATGGCATTATTTCTATTCCGGATACTCCCGGATTAGGTGCCACAATACATGAATATTATTTAAATTCCTTAACACACGTAGCAATTACTTAAACATGCAGGCTACAGATCAGATCATTTTAGAGACACAACGTTTAGTTCTAAGGAAACTTACATTAAACGACACTGCCTTCATCCTTGAATTATTAAACAGCGAAGGCTGGATAAGGTTTATCGGAGATCGTAACGTTAAAAATGAAGAGCAGGCAAAGTACTACCTTGAAAACGGACCCTTGAAAAGTTATCGTGAACATGATTTCGGATTATGGAAAGTTGATTTAAAGGAAAATGGAATTCCGATTGGAATGTGTGGTTTATTACAACGCCCAAACTTAAGCGAACCAGATATTGGTTTTGCACTTTTGCCTTCCTATACAGGTAAAGGTTATGCCTTTGAATGTGCCGCTGCTGTTCTGGAATTGGCCTTTCAATCGTTTCATCTGGAAAAATTAAGTGCCATAGTAGTCCCGCATAATACGGCCTCAATCAGTTTGTTGGAAAAACTGGGATTTGTGTTTATAAAGCAGTTTAGTTTTCCCAACGAACAAGAACTGCTTTGTTTGTATCATTGGCATAGAAAATAGGAATGCCGTATCCGAATGGATAGATAGTAAAATTTATTATGCAAGATTTAGCATTGGAAACCGCCACACCGAATGATGCGGCAATTTTAACTGAATGCAGAATTAAGTTTGCATTGGAATTATCAGGACAACAAAGTCTGGAAGCAATTCAGACATTGCAAGAGCAAATGGAAAAATATTTTAAACAAGCCACGGAAGATGGTTCTTGTATTTCCATTATTGCTCGCATCGGAAGTGAAATTGCCGGTATTGGTTCGATGCATATTCGTATCACACCGGGAAATTTTAAAAACCCATCAGGCCGTTGGGGATATATAATGAATATGTATACAGTTCCTGCATTTCGTCGCAGGGGAGTTTGCAAAACCATTTTAAATGCCTTGGTTGAGGCAGGTGCCAATCAAGGTATCACGGCATTTGAATTGCACGCAACCGCCGAAGGAGAAAGAGTATATGTGAAAAACGGATTTGAATTACAAAGTCAACCTACATTCCGAAAATTTATTTCAGTATCTTGATCTTATTTTTCCGGTAAATTTTATTTTTACAAGGAGGAATCAGCTAAATATTTTTTAGAACCATGACAGACCGTGAATACCTGCATAATTTGAGAATCCCAAATCGGGAAAATCCGTTACGTATCCTGATGAGTTCATGTCTTACCGGGGTGATGTGCGGTTACGACGGAACTGCAAATGGTGAATATCCCTCAGCATTAAAATTATTGCAGTTCGATACAGTGCGGATCAAAACATTTTGTCCGGAAGAATTTTCATTTGGCTCTCCACGCGAAATGTGCGATTTACACGGAGGCACCGGTTTTGATGTGTTGGATGGAAAAGCGAAAATGCTTTCAGAGTCAGGTATCGACTGGACGGAAGGCATTCTTCGGGCATCGGAGAAAATGCTGGAATTGGCCGTGAAAGAAAATATTGAGTTGGCTGTGATGATGGATGTGAGTGGAGCATGCGGCAGCCAGGTAATTTATGATGGTAACCGTTTCGGCGAAAACAAGGTGTATCAGATAGGCGCCGGAGTTTGTGCCGCACAATTGATGCGCCATGGCTTTAAAGTGATCAGTCAGCGCGATTTTGCCTCTCTCGAAATTCTTTATTCTAAGATAGATCCTCTGCATCGCATAGATTCTTCAAAAATCGACCACCACGAAACCGATTGGTATAAAGAATATTTTCGGGTGAGTTAAAAAAATAGCTGCTCATTCAATTTTAAATACCAGTATATCAACTGCATAGGAAATTTTACAGTTTTCTGATTTGAGCAACCGAATAGTTGCATATATATTTGCTACCGAATAGTTGCACATATGAAAACAAGTACCATTCGCAGAGATGTATATCAGGCCATAGCCGATCCTACACGCAGAGCAATTATTGGGTTGATTGCATTGCAGGCGATGACGCCCAATGCTCTGGCCGATCACTTCGACAGCAGTAGACAAGCGGTGTCGAAACATTTGAAAATTTTAACCGAATGCCACCTGGTGCACCAGGTGCAACAGGGGAGAGAAATCTATTATCATCTGGATGGTAAAAAAATAAAGGAAGTGGCCGACTGGATAAAGCAATTCGAAAAGATGTGGGAAGACCGCTTCAATCAACTCGACGAAGTATTAAATACCTTAAACACTTAAAGAAATGGAAGCAAAAAGTAAAATTCAATTCGTCAAAGATCTGGCGAACAAAAAAGTTAATGTCATCCGCGATTTTAACGCACCGGTTGATAAAGTTTGGAAAGCCTGGACTGATCCCGCAGTTCTGGATCAATGGTGGGCACCGAAACCCTGGAAAGCACAAACCAAAAGTATGGATTTTCGTGTAGGTGGAACATGGATGTATGCGATGGTTGGTCCGGATGGAGTACCAACATGGTGCCGTGTGGATTATGAAGCCATAGAACCAAAAGTACGCTTCAGCGGGAAAGATGCATTCTGCGATGAAAAGGGAATACCATCCGGCGAATTTCCGGTTTCGTATTGGGACTGCACTTTTAAAGAAACATCCACCGGTTCACGCGTTGAAATTGTAGTGTCGTATGCAACAGTAGCAGATCTTGAAAAGATTGCAGCCTTAGGATTTGAAGAGGGCTTTACCATGGCGCTCACCAATCTGGATGAGTGGTTGATGATTTAATTGATTCGGATTTTTAAAGGGAATAAAAGATGCCGGTTTTGCATTTGAGCAAAGCCGGCATTTTTCATTGCACCAGAATTTTCTTACAGGTAACAGCATTGGCTGTTTCAATGCGCACGAGATAAATTCCCTTGTTCAGATTTGCAATCTCAATTCTTCTTCTAAATCCGGTTTCTTCTGATAAAACTTTTTGACCATTCAGTGTGTAAATTTCTGTTCTTATCCATGCTGAGTGATCGGCAAGATCCAGCTGTATAAATTCGGAAGCCGGATTCGGATAGATCTGCATATGTACAAGCATTTCATTTTCCTTTTTAAGGGCTGTATGATCTCGTGCTGCCAGTGTTGCAGTGAAAGTTCCGGCACCATAAGTGGCCACAGCCAGCGTATGATCAGTTGCGCGATAATCCATCATGGTTACTACATTGTATCCGATGCTTCGTGGTCCCTGACGGCTCCATACCGTATTCATGCCATCAAGTTTGGATGTGGCAAATAATCCGGTGCTGGTTCCAACAAAATACAAAGTACTATCAGGCAATGGTGCAACTGTAAACCAACGACACGATGGACCGTAACCGCTTCCATTTGCATTCTGTTCCAGATTGCCTGAAATAGCTGTCCAGCTTGTACCACCGTTGTTGGAATAAAAAACACTCAGGATAGCATAGTTGGAAAACACACAATACAATTTATTGCTGTCGGTTGGGTCGGTGGCAATGCAATTGATATATCCATTCTGGAAATTACTGCCGCGAATATTTACAGCAACAGGATTGCTGTCGGATGCATGCGCCAGTTTGAACAATTGACCTTTTTGTGTACCAAAATAAATCATATCGTTTTGCGAAAGGGAACTGGTTATGGCTGTAATCTCATCGGTAGAATCGGGTAACCGGGCCTGGATTAATTCTTCCCATCCGGTTGTTACAGCATTGCTGTCGATCTGCGGATGCAGGGGAATTTGCGAAACATCGTGATTTCTCCACAAAGTATTTCCATTTGGAATATACAAGCGTTTCCATTCGTTGCGATCCGGGGTAAACGGATTGATGAATTGGTATTTGCTGCGATTACGACCTTTCGGATCGAGACGTGCCATTTGATCCAGTTTGAATTCCGAATTCAACAATAAACGATACACTCTGCCTTCCTGAATGGAAACATAATATTCGCTGGCATTGGTTCCAATAAAACAAAACGAACCATCCGAACTATAAGGCATCACCCACGGTTGCCGGTAATCGCTGCTGGCGGTAAACTGAGTACCGTTATCCTGCAAACCACCCATCAGTATCGGACTGGTGGTGGAGTGATCAATGGCAACGGTATAAAATTGTGTGGTCACAAATCCATTGTTCAGGGATGTCCAGATCAATGGTTCGGCAAGGCAATTTTGTGAGAGTTGGATTCCGCCATCGTCAACTGATAAGGCTTTACCTGCATTTGAAGGAAAGAAAATAACGCCGTGCTGGTCGGGGTGATGGTTGGGGTATTCCTTGTAATCAGGGCGTTTGGTTCCCACTGCATAACCACCAACCTGCGAAGTGTTGTTGGCTGTTTTAAATCCGTCGGTTGAACGGTATAAATTGGTGCCACCCAAAAACACCACATCTGGATTATCGGGTTTCACATCAACGTGCATGCTGTAACCTTGCTGTGTGATAAATTGCCCGAAATCGCCCGGAAAATTATCCGGAATATTTACACTCCTGTCTTCCCATTCTCCTCCGTTTCCGGTTCCATCGCCACTCTTATAGGTGTATTTCCATAAGCTGTTCCACTCTTCATCGCCCCTGAAGTTGGTTGATTTTTTTCCGGTTCCCGGTGTATGAGCTACAAAATACACCTGATTTTCGTCTGACGGAGCAAGACCCATTACAATTCTGGAGCAATTTTGTGTATACCAGGCAGGAGTAATATTCACAAATGTAAAACCGTTGTTGGTGCTGCGCCAGATACCTCCATGTCCCCCGGCTGACAGGGCAGCATAAACCACACCGGTTTTGGTAACAACCACATCCGACCACAAACTGGCTCCCGATACGCTGCCTCCGCGACGCCTGACCCAGGTTTGTCCGCCGTCAAGACTGCGGAAGATACCATCGTAAGTGGCCGCAAAAACCACATCCAGTGAATCAATGGATGTATTAATAGCGAGACGATGCACAAAGTCAAACGCAATATCAAATTGCGGGTTGTTGGAAAACGTAGTACCCAACCGGTTCCAGCTTTTTCCACCATCGGTTGATTTGCGTACCCCGTATCCGTATATATAACCACCCGGCAAGGCAGAGCCGTAAATCTCTCCCGATCCTGCATACCAGGTTTGTGTTTTTCCCTGACGAATATCCTGTACTATACTGGTTGCAGGCACAAAATCGGTATCGGAAGTAGTGCGGTACCAGGAAGTGCCCTGATCTTCGCTGCGCCAGATTCCGCCGCTGGCAGCTCCGGCAATCAATATATTTTCGTTGTTTTTATCGATGCAAATAGCGCGCGATCTTCCGCCAATATTACCCGGTCCGCGTTGCACCCAAATACCATAATCTGATTTCTGATACCAGAGCGGTTTCGAAGGGAGAGTTGCTGCATAGCCAATTTCAAGATTTCTGATTCTTCCGGGAATATGTTGGGTGTTTGGATCAGCCAACATATCCACTTCCCATTCCGTTCTGCCTTTCAGATTGGTCTCCATACCTTCGCCGGTTGGTTTTTCCTCAGATAATACATTACCTGAATACCACCATACCCCAACAAGGGAAAGCAGAGTAAAGATGCCGGAAAGGAGAATGGCTAATCGTTTTTTCATGATTTTGTCGATGAGCCAGCAAGTTAAGAATTTATCAGATAAACCGGAGGTTGAATGCTTTAGCGTAAAAACACATTCACCTTGCCTTTTTGGATGGTTACATCTACATGTTCCTGCAATGTTGTAGAAAGCGACATCCCTATAAAATCGGCACTGATGGGGTAAAGCCGGTGATTTCGGTCGACTAATACCAGGGTTTGGATTTTTTTGGTACCCATTCCTACAAACGGGAGCAAGGCATAAACAAAGGTACGACCGGTATTCAGAACGTCATCCACCACCAACACCGGTTTATCGGATAAGGAGATGGGAACCCCCAGTTTTACCTGTTCACGGTTCAGTTGGTCTTTATCGAGCAATACGCTGGTTACATGCACCTTAATCTTACTGATTTCGCCCAGTTCCTTCGCCAGAAGTGAGGCTACGGCATCACCTTTTCCGCTGATTCCGGCAACAATCAATTCCTTTTCATCGAAATTGCTTTCGTATACCTGATAGGCCAGACGTTTAATCATGCGTGAGATCTGCTTGTCGTTCAGAATTTGGGTTGATGGAATGCTCATGTTTTGAAATTAGTAAACCAAAAGTACGAAATCGCAGGTTAAGCCGCATGGGCAAGGGAATGAAATTTATTTTTAGGCTAACAATTTGCAGAAAAAAGATTTATCGCTATATTTGCAACCCACTTAAAAAATATTGGTCACATGAAAGCTGATATCCACCCAAAGAATTTTAGACTGGTCGTGTTTAAAGACATGTCGAATGACTATGCCTTTTTAACCCGTTCCGCTGTAGATACCCGTGAAACCATCAAATGGGAAGACGGAAACGAATACCCGCTTTTCAAACTGGAGATTTCGCATAAATCGCACCCGTTCTTTACCGGTCAACATATGTTTGTAGATACTGCAGGTCGTATTGACAAGTTCAACAAACGCTATTCCAAGAAAAAGTAGTAGTAGTTTTTCATAGAAATGAAAAGGCTCTCCAAGGTATTGGAGGGCTTTTTTATTATACTCGTACCATGAATTTTATTTTGTTCGATGGTGAAGAAAGGGAAGGGTTACTACCGTTTACCTTTACCCGGCCCGTTGCGGCCATCCGAACCGGGATCCTGACCATGGCTGAAAAATGGGAGCGAAACCTCGGTCAATCCGTTTCGTACAAGACTCAACCTTATTTGCAGGTAAAATACCCACTTCAATCAGCCGACGATAATATCCTGATAAACGGAGCTTATGGACCAGAACCTGCCCTGATTCAGGCTATTCATACCCTGCAGTCCGGTGAAGGATTGTATGATGAAGAAAAGCTGATTGCCTGCAGAGTTGATGCCGCCAGTCTGAGTAGTTTTGATCATGCACAAACCTTCAAGTCTATTTCCTATTCACATACGGGAATTCATATCCGTTTTACATATGATATTTTTTCGCTGAACGATAAGGCTATTCGGGAGGATTTCGAATTGCTGACCCGGGGCCGGATGTCGGAGCCTTTGTCGGATACCAACCAATACCTGAAAAAAGAGCGCATTTTTATAGAGCCGGGAGCAAAAGTTGAATTCAGCATCCTGAATGCAACCGATGGACCCATCTATATTGGCAAAGATGCTGAGGTAATGGAAGGCTGCAAGATTCGTGGTCCTTTTGCCTTGTGCGAACACGGAGGGTTGAAGATGGATGCAAAAATTTATGGTGCCACTACTGTTGGACCGTATTGTAAGGTAGGTGGTGAAGTAACCAATTCGGTTTTCTTTGGATATTCGAACAAAGGCCATGACGGATTTATAGGCAATTCGGTCATTGGTGAATGGTGCAATCTGGGTGCAGATACCAATAATTCCAATTTAAAAAACACCTACGAGGAAGTGAAGTTGTGGAGTTACCGGACCGGTAAATTTGAAAAAACAGGTTTAACTTTTTGCGGATTGATTATGGGCGACCATTCAAAATGTGGCATCAATACCATGTTTAATACAGGTACTGTAGTAGGAGTAGCGGCAAATATTTTCGGATCCGGTTTCCCGCGAAATTTCATTCCCTCCTTTGCATGGGGTGGGGCACAGGGATTTGAAACGTTTCAGTTGAAAAAAATGTATCAGGTTGCCGTGGCCATGTGTTCACGTAGAAATGTGGAGTTCACAACCGATGATCAGGCTATTATAGATGAAGTTTTCAGATTGACCGCAACGTACCGACTCTGGGAAAAGAACAAGGATTAATAACAAATTACGAATTACAAATTACGAAGTAGCTAACCAACGAACACTAACTCAATTACATAATTACATAATTACGAATTACAAATTACGAAGTACGAAGTAGCTAACCAACGAACACTAACTCAATTACATAATTACGAATTACAAATTACAAAGTACGAAGTAGCTAACCAACGAACTATCACTCAATAACGAATAACGAATAACCAATAACCAATAACCAATAACAAATAACCATTAACCATTAACGAATAACCAATGAGAAAGAAGATAATTGCCGGCAACTGGAAAATGAACAAGAGCTTTGACGAGGCTATGGCCTTGACATCTGAAGTGGTGAATATGATTCAAACCGAGTATCAGGGAAGTGCCGAAACGGTATTGATTCCACCTTTTGTTTATGTGAATGCAGTGAGCCGTATGCTCAGCGGATCAGTGAGCAGTGGCGCTCAAAATTGCAGTAATCATCCAGCTGGTGCTTACACCGGTGAAGTAAGTGCATCCATGATTAAAAGTTGTGGTGCCAAGTATGTCATCATCGGTCACAGCGAGCGACGTCAGTTTTTTGGAGAACACAATGCATGGCTGGCGCAAAAAGTAGATGCGGCCCTGGCTCATGGTTTATTGCCCTTATATTGTTGCGGTGAAACATTGGAAGAAAGAGAATCCAACAATCATTTTGCTGTATTAAAAGCCCAGGTGAGCGAAGGCTTATTTCATTTAACAGATGAACTCATGAGCAAGGTGGTTGTTGCCTATGAACCGGTATGGGCAATAGGCACAGGAAAAACAGCCAGCACAGCACAAGCGCAGGAAGTGCATGCATTTATCCGGAACCTGATCAGTGAAAAATACAATGCTGCTGTAGCCGATTCGATTACCATCCAATACGGAGGCAGTGTGAAACCTGATAATGCTGCAGAGCTTTTTGCAGCTCCCGATATTGATGGAGCATTGGTAGGCGGAGCTGCTTTACAAAGCCGCAGTTTTGTAGATATTGTTAAAGCCATGAAATAGAAATTACACGAAACAAAAAAGCACCCCCGAGGGGTGCTTTTTTTATGCATTGAATCTTCAACGCAATAGTTAGTTGATCATGTCAAATCCTGTATAAGGAATTAATGCTTTTGGAATTTTTATTCCTTCCGGTGTCTGGTTATTCTCCAGTAAAGTTGCTACAATGCGTGGCAAGGCAAGTGCACTGCCATTCAGGGTATGAACCAAAACGTTTTTACCATCTTTATTTTTGAACCGACACTTGAGACGATTGGCCTGAAAACTTTCGAAATTGGAAGTAGAGCTTACTTCAAGCCAACGTTTTTGAGCAGCACTGTAAGTTTCAAAATCGTAGGTTAAAGCGGATGCAAAACTCATATCTCCACCGCACAAACGTAATATGCGGTATGGCAATTCGAGTTTCTCAAGTAATCCTTTTACATGATTAACCATTTCTTCGAGCACCTTGTAAGAATGGTCGGGATGCACAACTTGCACTATTTCTACCTTATCGAATTGATGCAAACGATTCAATCCGCGAACATGCGCTCCCCAAGCACCAGCTTCGCGACGGAAACAAGGGGTATAACCCGTATTTTTAACGGGTAACTCCTCTTCTTTCAAAATAACATCGCGGTACATATTGGTTACCGGTACTTCAGCTGTTGGGATCAGATAAAGGTCGTCGATTCCTACATGGTACATTTGGCCTTCTTTATCCGGCAACTGACCGGTTCCAAATCCGCTATCGGCATTCACTACTATGGGGGTCATTACTTCACGGTAACCGGCCTTACCGGCTTCATCGAGAAAGAAATTGATCATAGCCCGCTGCAGGCGTGCTCCTTTGCCTTTATATACCGGAAATCCGGCACCTGTTATTTTAACACCGAGTTCAAAATCGATGATATCGTATTTCTTAATAAGTTCCCAATGCGGCAGGGCACCTTCGTGCAAATCAGGAATCACCGCATGTTCAAAAATATTCAGATTCTCTTCCGGTGTTTTTCCTTCAGGAACTGAACTGTGAGGAAGATTGGGCAGAGTAATCAATAAATTAAACACATCCTGTTCCAGATTCCTGGTTTTTTCTTCCAGCATCTTTGCCTTCTCTTTCAGATTGATTGAATCCGCTTTTATCGCCTCGGCCTCATCTTTCAGTCCGCTTTTCATCAAGTCACCTATTTTACGTGCCAGTGCATTCCCTGCTGCAAGGGTAGCTTCGAGTTCAGCCTGTACCGTACGCTTTTGTTCATCCAGACGATTGATTTCATCCACTGTTTCCAGAGGTTTGAAATGTTTTTTGGCCAGTCGTTTTTTAACTTCTTCCGGTTGTTCGCGAATGATGCTGAGTTGTAACATGATGATAGTTGCCTGTGAATTAAGCTTCGCTGATTGTTACTTTGATCATTTTATCTCCCTGACTGATTTGATCAATGATGTCCAAACCTTCTACTACTTTTCCGAACACGGTGTGGTTACGATCCAGATGTTGTGTATTCATACGGTTGTGGCAGATGAAGAATTGTGATCCGCCGGTATCCCGGCCTGCATGCGCCATAGATAATACTCCGCGGTCGTGACGTTGATTTTCGCCGGTCAACTCACATTTAATAGTATACCCAGGTCCACCATTACCAATTCCATTCGGGCAACCACCCTGAATTACAAAATCGGGGATCACCCGGTGAAAAGAAAGTCCGTTATAAAAACCACTTTCGGCGAGTTTTATAAAGTTGGCAACCGTGTTGGGGGCATCTTTTTCAAAGAATTCGATCTTCATGGTGCCTTTTTCCGTTTGGATTTCTGCAATTTTCGTCATGTATTTCACAATTAAGGGGTGCAAATTTAATAAACAATCGGGAATAAAGAACCGTCCGATTGCCAAAAGCCATCTCCCGGTTTGCTTTTCTCTTTAACAACTTCAGGTTTTCATATTTTAATTTATGCATTAGCATGATAAGCAGACGAATAAGGAATATATTCAAGAAGTCAAAGTCATTATGATGATTTTAACCGTAGCATTCAAAAACTGTATATTCGCGTTGGATGAACCATTTGCCCCACCTCATCATTGATTTGGCGTTGATTCTGTTAGCCGCAGGAGTAGTAACCCTCTTGTTCAGAAAATTAAGACAACCTGTAGTGCTGGGTTATATCATTGCCGGTTTACTGGTGGGCCCGAGTTTCAAATTGATCCCTACAGTGGTGGAGATGGACAGCATAAAGATTTGGGCCGACATTGGCATTATCTTTTTGTTGTTCAGTCTGGGTTTGGAATTCAGTTTCAAGAAACTCATCAAAGTGGGCAGCACTGCAGTGATTACCGGTTTTTTTGAAATAGCTGCAATGACGATTACCGGATATTACCTTGGTCAACTCATGGGTTGGAGCAATATGGACAGCTTATACCTGGGGGGCATTATCGCGATTTCTTCTACAACTATTATTTTCAGAGCATTTGATGAACTGAATATCAAACATAAAAAGTTTGCAGGTATTGTTATCGGAGTCTTAATCATTGAAGATCTGGTTGCGGTATTGCTGATGGTATTGCTTTCGACAGTTGCGGTTAGCAAGCAATTTGAAGGTGCTGCATTAATGGAAGCCGGACTCAAACTGGGATTTTTCCTGATCCTATGGTTTATAACCGGGATCTTTTTTCTGCCCGGTATACTCAAACGTGCTTCTAAATTTTTAAACGATGAAACCATACTCATCATTTCCATTGGTTTGTGTTTGGGTATGGTGTTGCTGGCTTCTATGGCAGGGTTTTCTGCAGCTCTGGGTGCTTTCATGATGGGCAGTTTATTAGCAGAAACCACGCAGGCCGAACATATTGAACGTGTGTTTAAGCCGGTTAAAAATTTATTCGGTGCTGTCTTTTTTGTTTCGGTGGGTATGTTAATCAGTCCAATGTTGTTGGTAGAATACGCACTTCCGGTTTTGTTGGTCACCATCTGCGTTATGTTAGGCAAGACCTTGTACGTCGGTATTGGTTCTTTGCTATCCGGACAACCCCTGAAGCAAAGCATTCAGGCAGGAACAAGTATGTCGCAAATCGGCGAATTTTCATTCATCATAGCTACCTTGGGTGTAACGCTGAATGTGACCCATGATTTTCTGTACCCTATTGCTGTTGGGGTTTCAGTAATTACAACCTTTTTTACGCCGTTTATGATTCGACTGGCCGATCCGTTGAATAATTTTCTGGAGCGAACCTTGCCTCAAAAATGGCTATCCAGTTTAAACCAGTACAGTACGGGAGCTCAACGCATACAAACAGCGAATCACTGGCGCAATGTGTTGCAATCCTTTATTGAAATTGTAGGAATCAACTCAGTGATTCTGATAGCCATTATTTTATTAACCAAAAATATTGTGGAACCTTTTGTATCCTTATCAGGTGATATTGGTAAAATCGTTACAGCCACATTGGCATTGTTGGCTATGTCGCCCTTCTTATGGATGCTGACCACAAAAAAAATCAACAAACCCTCTTATACGCAATTGTGGCTGATCAAATACAACCGCGGTCCTATCATTGTGATGGAAGTTTTCCGTGTAACGCTGGGAATTGCATTTGTGGCGGTGCTGTTTATTCAGTTGTTTTCAACCATCATTGCGCTGGTTATTGCATTTGTGATTATGATAGTTGCAGGATTTATTTTTGCCCGCAAGTTGCATGCATTTTCGATGCGCATTGAAGATCGGTTTTTGGATAATCTGAATTTGCGTGAATCTCAGAATATACGGTCCAAAGTTGATACCTTAATTCCATGGGATGCGCATCTTGCTTATTTTGATATTGATATCGATTCTACATTAGTAGGTAAACCACTTTCTGAACTGGCCATACGCGAACAGTTTGGTGTGAACCTGGCAATGATCGAACGTGGAAACCGGGTTATCATGGTGCCAAACAAAGACGATAAATTGTATCCGTTTGACCGGATTGCAGTCATTGGAACGGATGAACAAATCATGCAGTTTAAATCAACCATCGAAGCGGCGAACAATGCCCAGCAATTTGAAGAAATCACGGCCAATATTTCCCTTACACAGATAACCGTTCAACCGGGATTTCCGTATTTGGGTAAAAGCATTCGGGAGAGCGGAATCCGTGAAAAAGTTAAAGGTTTAATCGTGGGAATAGAACGCAATGGAAACCGGATTCTGAATCCGGAATCAACGATGATATTTGAACTCAACGATACCCTCTGGATAGTGGGAGACCGCAAGAAGGTAAGGATGCTGTAGAGGGGAATACGATTATTCGGAATAAACCTTTATTTTGCAGCAAAATCAGATCACATGAACTACGATATACTTGTTATTGGAAGCGGTCCCGGCGGATATGTAGCTGCTATTCGGGCCAGTCAGCTGGGATTGAAAACAGCCATTGTTGAACGCGATAATCTGGGAGGAATTTGCCTCAATTGGGGTTGTATTCCAACCAAAGCATTGTTGAAATCGGCACAGGTATTTGATTATATAAAACATGCGGGTGATTATGGAATTACCGTTGCCGATTCGAAACATGATTTTGCTGCTGTTGTAAAACGCAGTCGGGGTGTAGCAGAAGGCATGAGCAAAGGTGTTGCGTTTTTGATGAAGAAAAACAAAATAGATGTAATTCAGGGTTTTGGTAAACTCATGTCGGCCGGTAAAGTTGAAGTAACTGATGCGGCCGGATCAAAAAAGACCGTTGAAGCCAAACATGTGATATTAGCCACAGGCGCACGAAGCCGTGAATTGCCGAATATAAAAATAGATGGAAAGAAGGTGATTGGTTATCGTGAAGCCATGAGCTTGCAGGAACAACCAAAGTCGATGGTGGTTATGGGATCGGGTGCCATTGGAAGTGAGTTTGCCTATTTCTACAATGCCATGGGTACCAAAGTTACATTGGTAGAATATTTGCCGGTTATACTTCCCATTGAAGATGAAGAAGTGAGCAAAGAAGTTACCAAAGCATTCAAGAAATCAGGAATTACAGTGATGACCGGAGCATCTGTAGAATCAGTCGATACCAAAGGAAATGGATGCAAGGTGAAAATTAAAACCGGCAATCTGGTGGAGGAACTGGAATGCGATGTGGTATTATCCGCAGTAGGTATTCAAACCAATTTAGAAAATCTCGGACTCGAGCAGGTGGGTGTAAAAACAGATAAAGGAAAGGTACTTACTGATGCATATTATGCAACCAATATTAAAGGTGTGTATGCTATCGGAGATATTGTACAGGGTCCGGCTTTGGCACATGTGGCCAGTGCCGAAGGAATCATTTGTGTTGAAAAAATTGCCGGTCATCATCCGGAGCCTTTGAACTATAATAATATTCCCGGTTGTACTTATTGTTCACCGGAAGTAGCATCGGTAGGGTTTACTGAGAAAGCAGCTAAAGAGGCCGGCTATCAGATTAAGGTGGGGAAATTTCCATTCAGCGCATCAGGTAAGGCAAGTGCCGCCGGAGCAAAGGAAGGATTTGTAAAATTGGTTTTTGATGCCAAGTACGGAGAATTGCTTGGGGCTCATATGGTAGGTGCCAATGTCACAGAAATGATAGCAGAGATTGTGGCGGCACGTAAGCTGGAAACAACAGGTATGGAAATAATCAAGACTGTGCATCCGCATCCAACGATGAGCGAAGCCATAATGGAAGCGGCAGCTCAGGCATATGGCGAATGCATTCATTTGTAATTCGAAATACAAACAGGGGAAGATTAAAATTCCCTGCAACTGAAAATTATTCAGCGTCATGATACTCCGCACAGGGTTGTTGATTCTGGTATGCATATGCGGGCATACCTTTGCACAAAATCCTGTTGAGGAAAAATGGTACTCACGGGTACAATACGATACTGCTTTTGTACGCAGTTATTACGATAATTTTTTGCATGTAACCCTCGTAAGTACTTCCCTGAATCAAAGTCTTGATGTGGCCAACGTTGAAAACGATATCAATATAAACTACAGGCCTAATAATGCATACCGGTTTGGAATTGGTTTCGATTATCGTTTTATGACGTTAGAATATGCACAAAGCATAGATGCTCTGGATGTTCCGGATCCTAAATTGGGTCAAACTAAAAGCACCAGTTTACGTTTGGGTGTAACCGGGCGGCGTTATCTGGTAAGTGCCTTGATACAGCGGTTTCAGGGAATGTATGTAAGCAATCCGCAGGATTTAAAACCGCAGTCGAGTGCTTTGCAGAACAGAGTTCGGAATGATTTAACCAGTGAAGTGTTATTAGGAAGTATGTATTATTTTTTTAATAACAGAAGGTATTCGGCTATGGCCGGTTTGTGGCAAATCGACCGGCAAAAGAAAACAGCAGGTTCAATAGCTGCGGGAATTACTATTGCTGCCAATCACTTAAAATCCGATACTTCATTGATTCCGGGTTTTCTTTCAACTACTATTCATCCGGAAGACCGGGTGATTGAGAGTTATACCTATTTAATCGGTTTGAATGGAGGATATGCTTTTAACATTGTGGCGCGGGGACGACTTTTTTTAAATCTGATGCTGATGCCCGGATTGAATGTGCAATTTGGCAATTATACAGTGGAAGGAAACACCCGTTCAGCTTACCAAAAATCGTTGGGGTATCATGGTGATTTCAGAATTGTGGCGGGGTACAATGGTGAAAGGTATTATGGTGGAGTGCATTATGCCAATTACTTCAATTCGAATACCTTGAAAAGTACAGTGGATGTAAACCTTTACAATACGTATTTCAGGATATTCTTTGGCCGGCGATTTGATTTGCAAAAACCGTTAAAATAAGCAGATGGCAATTTTATTCAGAGAACATCCTTTGCACCAAATGGGGGAAGCAAAACTGGTGAGAAGTGGAAAGGAATTCTTTGATGAGTTGGTTCAATTAATCCGGGAGGCAAAATCATATCTGCATATTCAGTTTTATATTTTTGATGAAGATGAAACCGGCAAACGCATTCAACAGGCTTTATTGGATGCCGCTCAACGCGGTGTAAAAGTAGCCTGTATTATTGATGGGTATGCTTCCGGAAATTGGAGTAAGAAGACCCTTCTGCAATTTAAAGATGCACGGATCCTGTTTCGCCGTTTTGCTCCTGTTCATTTCAAACGACTGAAAATAGGCCGGCGCATGCATCATAAAATTTGTCTGATCGATGGTCATACTGCTTTGGTGGGTGGTATAAACATAGCCAACAAATACAATGCGCTTGGGAATCGAGAACCCTGGCTCGATTTTGCCATATTGCTGAAAGGTCATGCAGTTACTGATATCGACCACATTTGTGAAAAAATGTGGCCACGCCGGAAGCTTAAAACATTTCCTGATGGGAGGGTTGTCATTAAATCAACCACGAGTATGGAGAAATTACCCATACGTGTTTTACAAAACAATTGGTTTCAACGGCGTATTGAAATATCAAAAGCATATAAGAATGCTTTGAGGCAAGCTGATACAGAAGTAATTTTGGTGGCCAGTTATTTTTTTCCGGGATTGAGCATGCGGCGTCTGATGAAAAGGGCAGTGGACAGAGGTGTTCGGATTGTTTTAATTACCGGGTCTTATTCAGATGTAACCTTATTTAAACCGGCTTCGAAATTCTTGTACGACTGGTTACTACGTCACCGGGTTGAAATTTATGAGTGGCAGAAATCCGTTTTGCATGGAAAGATTGCTGTTGTTGACCGTCATTGGGTAACAGTTGGATCCTATAACCTGAATGCACTGAGTGACTATGGAAGTCTGGAACTCAATGCAGCCATTTACCAAAATGAATTCGCCGAAGTGGTACGAAAAAGGGTGATGCAAATATTGGAAGAGGGATGCGCGCCCATTGCCGAAATTGAATTCAAAAAGAAATCCACTTTACTGTTGCAAGTGCATCGCTGGTTCAGCTATCAAATAATAAGACTCGGGATGCGTTTCCTATTTGTATTGATGCGCAGGCTTTAAATGAACGCAGGAAACGATTTCGGATCGTATTCGTGCATCATGTTTGCAATGGCTCCAAAAATATCTTCCGCATTGGGTTTACTGAAATAATCTCCATCGGTGCCATAAGCCGGACGATGAGCTTTGGCTGTTATGGTTAACGGTTTGGCATCGAGATACTGATATCCATTTTGTTCTTCCAGAATTTGTTGCAGGATATATGCGCTTGCACCACCCGGAACATCTTCGTCTATCACCACGAGTTTATTGGTTTTCTTCAACGATGCTACGATCGAATGATGAATATCAAAAGGAAGGAGTGATTGCACATCGATCAATTCGCATGATATACTTAACTCTTTCAGTTGCTCCATGGCTTCCTGAATAACACGCAGGGTAGAACCATAGCTTACAATGGTAAGGTGTTGTCCTTCTTCTAAAATATCGGGTATACCAACAGGAGTTGTGTAGACCCCTAAATTATCGGGTAATTTTTCTTTGAGCCGGTAGCCATTCAGGCATTCGATAATCAGGGCCGGTTCGTCGCTTTGCAGCATGGTATTGTAGAAACCTGCAGCCTGGGTCATATCGCGCGGTACCAATACATGCATGCCACGCACAGCATTGATGATCATTCCCATGGGAGAGCCCGAATGCCAGATCCCTTCTAACCGGTGTCCGCGGGTACGAACAATGAGTGGCGCTTTTTGGCCGCTCTTAGTACGGTATTGCAACGTGGCTAAATCATCGCTTAAAGGTTGCAATCCGTATAAAAGGTAATCGAGGTATTGAATTTCGGCAATAGGTCGAAGTCCACGCAATGCAGCACCTATTCCCTGACCCATGATGGTGAGTTCGCGGATCCCGGTATCAAAAACGCGGCTTTCTCCATATTTTTCCTGCAAACCTGCAAACCCCTGGTTTACATCTCCGATTTTTCCTAAGTCTTCACCAAATGCAAATACACGCGGATCGCGTTCCAACGCAAGATCGAAGAAGGCTTGCATGATTTCTCGGCCATCCACCATTTTTGAATTTTCACTGTATTCCGGTTTTACTTCGGGTACGCGTAAAACAGATTCGGCAGAAAGGCTATACAGGGTTGAACTATAACGTTCGGCATTTTCGGACTCAAATTGTTTACGGAATTCTATCAAAGCAGTCCGTTCGTTAATCGTTTCATGCAAAGTGAATCGCAATGCTTTATGTATGGCAACTCCAATGTCTTTTCTTAAGGGTTCTGTAAGCGTAAGCAATTGCTGTACAATATTTTCCAATTCCTCTACATGTGCACTGCCGGAAGTCAAAGCCTGGATCAATTCCACTGACTGTGCAAGGTCTTTTTTAACCGGAGTGAGATAAGATTCCCAGGCAGCTTTTTTGGATTGGTTGACAAATGTTTTTGCTTCTGATTCGATTTGTTCAAGTTCGGTTTCGGTACTGAATTTATTTTCCAGAATCCAGTCTCTGAATTTCTGCATGCAATCGAATTCCTGTTCCCAGGCAAGTCGTTCTTTTGTTTTGTAACGCTCATGAGAACCTGAAGTAGAGTGGCCCTGCGGTTGTGTTAATTCTTTAACGTGCACCAGTACCGGAATATGTTTTTCGCGCGCAATGCGTCCGGCTTCTTCATAAACCCGGCACAATTCAGGGTAATCCCAACCGTTTACAGTATAAATGATATATCCGTTTCCCTTTTCATCACGTTCAAAACCTTTCAGTATTTCGGAAATGTTCTCTTTGGTGGTTTGGTATTTGGCAGGCACCGAGATGCCATATCCATCGTCCCAAACAGAAACTACCATTGGAATTTGCAACACACCACCTGCATTGATGGCTTCAAAAAAGTGTCCTTCGCTAGAAGATGCGTTTCCTATTGTTCCCCAGGCAACTTCATTTCCATTATCGGAGAAAGGGTTTTCACCGATGAGTTTGGCATTTTCGCGGTAATAGCGCGAAGCATGAGCCAAACCAACCAGGCGCAGCATTTGTCCGGCTGTCGGAGAAATATCAGCAGATGAATTTTTTTGATCTTTGAGTGTTTTCCAACTGCCATCCGGATTCAGACTTCGTGTGCCAAAATGCCCGTTCATCATTCGTCCGGCACTGGCAGGTTCTGCCTGAACATCTGTATGGGCATAAAGTTGAGCGAAAAATTCCTGTACGGTATGCTGACCAATAGCCATCATAAAAGTCTGGTCGCGGTAATAACCCGATCGAAAATCACCGTTTTGGAATGCTTTGGCCATGGCAATCTGCGGCAATTCCTTGCCATCACCAAAAATGCCGAATTTGGCTTTTCCGGTGAGCACTTCCTTTCTGCCCAATAAGCTTGCTTGCCTGCTCCTATAAGCAATGGTATAGTCTTCAAGAACAGTTTTCTTAAACTCATCGATACTCATTTTAGCTCGTTCTGCATTCCCCATACGACTGGCAATTTAAAAAGTGCTCAAATATATAATCCTGACAGGGATTTGACCTAAGGCTAAAAAAAATCTTTAAGAATAAATTAATTGGTACCAGTTTCTTATAATTGTGCGTTAAAGTACCTTTGTAGGAAGGTTAGATTTAATTTGGAACACTTTTTGAACTAAACTGTTTACATAGAACAAGCAAGATAAAAACATGAAAAAAGCTATTATTACTGCACTGATTGCTGTTTCTGCACTTTCAGCGTTTGCACAAACACCGGCCGGGGAAATCGCCACTCAGACCGACAAGAAAAAGAAGCAGGCAGAAATCTCATTTGACAAGGAGATTCACGATTTCGGAGTTATTCCACAGGGAACCCCGGCATCCTTTACCTTTACCTTTAAAAATACCGGCAAAAGTCCGTTAATCGTTACCAGTGCTTCTGCTTCATGCGGTTGTACCACACCGGAATGGACCAAAGAGCCTATTAAAAAGGGTGGCAAAGGATTTGTAAAAGCGACGTATAATGCGGCCAGTGTGGGCCCATTCACGAAGCAAATTACCGTCCGGACAAATGATCCTAAGAAGGAAACGCTGAACCTGACTATAAAAGGTGAGGTAAAAGCCCCGGAATACATTAATCCTGAAATTCTGGAAAAGAAGAAAAATCCATAAATAAACCGAAATGATTAAAAAGCTGATTTTTACCTTGTCCATTTTTGGACTTTCCGTTGCGGCAATGGCGCAAACGGCACCTGAACCTCCTAAAGCTGAAATCAAATTTGAAACAACAGAACATGATTTTGGTAAGATCAGGGAAGGGACCATGGCCATGTATGAGTTTCGGTTTACCAATACCGGTAAGGTAGCTTTGGTTTTGTCGGATGTACATCCTTCATGCGGCTGTACAACGCCTGAATGGCCCAAAGAACCTATTGCTCCGGGCGCTACCAACAAAGTAAAGGCAGTATTTAATTCATATTCGCGACCTGGAAATTTTGAAAAATACATCACCGTTAAATCGAATACTTCCACACCGGAAATTACCTTAAAAATAAAAGGTACGGTAGAACCGGTTCCCGTTGAGCCGCAATCGCCGGTCAGGAATCAGGGCGTAGATTAAACGGCCATACCTATTATATGATTAAAGTCCCCCGGAAACGGGGGATTTTTGTTTTAGGCCTATAATGTTATTTTTGCGCACCTTTTAAACAACAGTAATATGATCATTGGCGTTCCCAAAGAAATTAAAAATAACGAAAACCGGGTAGGATTAACACCTGCCGGAGTTTCAGCATTCGTAAAAGCAGGACACAAAGTGTTTGTGCAATCAACAGCAGGTGATGGTAGCGGTTTCAGCGATACCGAATACCGCAAAGCCGGAGCTACACTTCTGAAAACAATTCAGGAAGTATACAAAAAAGCGGAAATGATTATCAAAGTAAAAGAACCTATTAAACAGGAATACAACCTGATTAAAGAAGGCCAGTTACTTTTTACCTATTTCCATTTTGCCAGTTATGAGCCTTTAACCAAAGCCATGATCAAAAGCAAAGCTGTTTGTCTGGCGTACGAAACTGTAGAGAAAGCCGACCGTTCGTTGCCATTATTGGTACCAATGAGTGAAGTTGCAGGACGAATGAGTGTGCAGGAGGGTGCAAAATATCTCGAAAAACCAATGGGTGGCCGTGGTATTTTATTGGGTGGCGTACCGGGTGTTCGTCCGGCCCATGTATTGGTATTGGGTGGAGGAATTGTAGGAACACAGGCAGCAAAAATGGCAGCCGGTTTAGGCGCTGATGTTACCTTGATGGATGTGTCGTTACCTCGTTTACGTCAATTGGATGATTTACTGGCAAAAAATGTTAAAACGGTTTACTCCAACGAATACAATATTCGTGAAGCAATAAAAAATGCAGATCTGATTATTGGTGCAGTATTGATCCCGGGTGCAAAGGCACCATCACTGATTACCCGTGATATGTTGAAAACCATGAAACCGGGAACAGTAATGGTTGATGTTGCTATTGATCAGGGTGGATGTTTTGAAACCTCGAAAGCAACGACTCACGAAGATCCGATTTACGTGATCGATGGTGTGATTCATTACAGTGTGGCCAATATGCCAGGAGCTGTACCATATACTTCTACGCTTGCATTAACCAATGCGACCTTGCCTTATGCATTGCAACTGGCAAACAAAGGATGGAAAAAAGCATGTGCTGAAAATCTGGAATTAAAACTGGGATTGAACGTGGTAGGAGGTAAAGTGGTTTACAAAGGCGTAGCAGAAGCCTTCAACCTGAAGTATACCGACGTGACTGAAGTGTTGAAATAATCCGATAAAGATCCTCTATAGAAAGACAATTCCGCAAGGGGTTGTCTTTTTTTATTGCAATTAAACAGATAGATTAGTGTTGCATTTAGTTTAAGATTTATTGGATGCAATCCGTTTTCAGTGAAAGTTAATGGTTTAAGATAATTCCCTGTCTTATGTCAAAATACATTCTAACTATCCTAAAGCACCTGCTTGTTGTAATGCTGTTCAACTGTTATACCAACATAACTTTGGGCCAGATCGTGATCACCAGAAATGATGGAACGGTTTATAAAATAAGAACAGGCACACGCATTGATTACCAGCTGAAAGGTGATAGTTTGATCCGAACAAGCAGAATTAAAAAATTAGGCAATGGGTTATCCCGGCAGCGCAGTCCGCTTGAACGGGACCAATCTGTATTAATGAAAAATGATCAGCGTTTTGATGTCAATCAACTTACCTATATTAAATTCAGGCCTAAAAAAATCAAACGGGCAGTTTGGGTTACGGGGCTTGGGATGATGGGTGGAACAGGAATTACATGTATGATTTATGATGCTTCAAGACCTCAAAAGTCAAGCTTGTTTTCTGCGACCGGGTTGTATATCACCCTATTACCGGTTGCAGTGCCAACTTTGCTACTGATCGCAGAAATTACGGATATATCTTTTTCTAAAAGGAAGGAAATTTATTTAAGTGATTCAAGTGTCAGCATCCGGGTATATTAATATGGAAATAAGGTCAATCAGTGTTATGGTTTCAGTTCGAAAATCAAGGCAATTCTTCCTGAATTAATTACCTTACGACAATCATATTTCATCTTTGGATTTAGTGAAAGGTTCTCTTTTTTTATTTCCTCGAAGAGTACTAAACTTGTCCTTGTTCATTTCCGTTAACTTTTATACTACTTACACATGATAGTCATCAAACACCACCGTTTTATTCCCGATAAACTCAAAGTTACTTCCTGGGATTTGCTTGAACCATTTTATACCCAATTGCTTGAAACGGCAATTCTTTCCAGAGAGTCGCTCGAGATCTGGTTGAAGAACAGAAGCGAACTGGATGCTTTTGTAAGTGAAGATCTGGCCTGGCGTTATGTGAGGATGACCTGCGATACAACGAATAAGGAATTGGAACAGGCTTATTTGTTTTTTGTTTCGGAGATAGAGCCGAAAATTTCACCGCTCAATGATCAGCTGAATCGCAAATTGATGGATTGTCCGTTTGTAAATGAACTGGACCTGGATAAATATTTTATTTACCTGAGAGGCATTCGCAAGGAAATAGAAATATTCCGTGAAGAGAATGTTCCTTTAATTGCCGAAATTCAGGCTGAGTCGCAAAAGTATGGAAGTATCGTTGGATCTATGAGTGTGGAGATGGAAGGCAAAGAACTGACCTTGCAACAAGCCTCCAACTACCTGAAGAACCCGGACCGGAAATTGCGCGAAGAAGCATTTACAAAAATCAATGCTGTAAGAAAGCAACATGCGGATGAACTGGATGCATTGTTTTCCCGATTATTGGGATTGCGACACCAGGTAGCTACCAATGCGGGATTTGCCAATTTCAGGGATTATATGTTTGCAGCCATGGGCCGTTTTGATTATACGCCGGAAGATTGTTTTGCATTTCATGAAGCGATTCAATCAGAGGTATTGCCAATTGTGAAAGAGCTCACACAAAAAAGGAAGGTGGCGATGAAACTCGATACCCTGCGGCCGTGGGATATGGAAGTAGATACACAAAATCGTAGTGCCCTTGAACCCTTTACCAGCGGTGCAGATCTGCTTGATAAAACCATTCGCTGTTTTAAGAAAGTAGACGAATATTTTGCATGGTGCATTGAAACCATGGACAATATGGAACGTCTGGATCTGGAATCGCGTAAAGGAAAAGCCCCGGGAGGATACAATTACCCGATGGCCGAAACCAATGTGCCGTTTATATTTATGAATGCGGCCAGTTCTACACGAGATGTGGAAACGATGGTACACGAAGGAGGGCATGCTGTACATTCTTTTCTGAGTAAGGATCTGGAATTATCGGCATTCAAGAACTGTCCGAGCGAGGTGGCCGAATTAGCCAGCATGAGTATGGAGCTGTTGAGTTACGAAGGGCAGGATGCTTTCTATAAAAATCCGGATGATTTTAAACGTGCTAAAGAGGAACATTTGGAAGGCATCATTAAAATACTACCCTGGATAGCAACGATCGATAAGTTTCAGCATTGGATTTACTCCAATCCCAAACATACTACTGAAGAGCGGAAAGCATATTGGATACAATTGAGTAAGGATTTTGGTACCGGTATGGTTGACTGGTCGGGTTTGGAGCATTTTCAGGCTATTTCGTGGCAAAAGCAGTTGCATTTGTTTGAGGTGCCGTTTTATTATATTGAATATGGAATGGCACAATTGGGCGCATTGGCGGTATGGCGCAATTATAATTCAGATAAGCCCAAAGCACTCGAACAATACAAGGCTGCCTTGAGTTTAGGATACACGCGAACCATAGGAGAGATTTATAAAACCGCCGGTATTGAATTCAATTTCTCGAAGCAGTATATTCATGAGTTGATGCTATTTGTAAACGCAGAACTCAAAAAATTATAGCATGAAAATTTTATGTGTAGGGCGTAATTACGCAGAACATGCTCGGGAATTGGGCAATGCTGTTCCGGAGGATCCGGTTATTTTTTCGAAACCTGATACGGCACTGTTAAAGAACGGTGATGACTTTTATTTACCTGAATTCAGTCAGGATATTCATCATGAGATTGAATTGGTCATTCGCATCAACAAGATGGGAAAGAAGATTCAGGAAAAATTTGCTCATACGTATTATAATGAGATCGGCGTGGGGATAGACTTTACAGCCCGTGATATGCAAAGCAAATTAAAGTCAAAAGGACTGCCCTGGGAGTTGGCAAAGGCATTTGACAGTTCGGCTGTATTAGGCGATTTTATTCAACCCGATATGGAACGTAAAGAACCGATTGCATTTCGGTTAGATAAAAACGGAACTACCGTGCAACAGGGAATAACTACGGATATGATTTTCAGCTTTGATCAGATTGTGGCTTTTGTTTCAAACTATTTTACACTCAAAGTAGGCGATTTGATTTATACAGGTACCCCTTCCGGGGTTGGACGTGTTGTGGCAGGTGATCTGCTTACAGGATTTATAGGTGACAAGCAAATGCTCAGTTGCCGCGTGCGGTAAGATTAAAGTTGGGTTGAAGCGATGGCTCTGAATGTTTGTGCTGTCAAAGGTTTTATAAGAAAGTCTGAAACAAACGGATATTTTTTCGCCTTGTGCATTTGTGATTCTTTATCGGAAGAAGATAGAATATAAACAACATCTTTCGGGCGGGGTTGGTATACATTCAAAAAGTCCCAGCCTGTTTTTTCCGGCATTTCAAGATCTACAAAAAGAATGCGCCTTTTAGAATCATTCTCATTGAAATAATCAAGTGCTTCATCAACAGAGGCAAAAGTTTGGATTGGGATACCAGGTAAAATGAGTTTACACACTTTACTTGTAATGAGTCTCATGGTATGAGAATCATCAATAATACATATTTCCATATTTAAGTTATCTTTTTTCATCAATGGGTTTAATCTCGGGATCAGCAACAGGAGCGATGGATTTTCCGTCATTCAGAATCTCCGTATTTTCTTCATTCAAAAATCCGGTAACCTGAAATTCAGTACGTCGGTTGGCCTGGTGTTCCTCATCGGAACAGACACGTGTGATTTGCGTTCCTTCACATCCGCAATCGTTTACCAATTTTGTTTCACCATAACCTTTTCCAACAATGCGTTCTCTTTGAATGCCTTTGCTGATGATATAATCTGCAGAGGCTTTGGCACGATTGTCAGAAAGAGTCAAATTGTATTTATAGGAGGCGCGGCAATCGGTATGAGAACCTAACTCAATTACGATATCCGGATTTTCCTGCATAAGCTTCACCAGCTTATCCAATTCTAAAGCAGCAGTTTTGCGTATGGTATATTTACCAAGATCGAAATAAATATTTTCAATTTTGATGGCTTTACCGATAACGATTTCTTCCAATTCAAAATCACGCAGGTAATCGTATTCCCGTTCTTTGGATGAAAGACATTTGTTGTCGTTTGTACTGAGCTTTAAAGGAGGCTTTTTGAAATACCCTTTTTTAGTTGCACGCAATTGATATTGGTTCATGGCTTCCAATCCGACATAGCGGTATTTTCCATCTGTACCAGTAAGAACGGAATAGACCGTATCTTTTTTAGCGAAATCATAAATCCAAACGCGTGCTCCCGCAATAGGCAATTTGGTATCTTTATCGGTTACGGTACCAGCAACTATACAGCCATAAGGAAGTTTTTTCAACGGGATTGTAATTACCGGCTGACTAAGAAGTGCAAGAGCTGTCAGTTGTTTCGGGTAGTAATCATCTGAAGCTGCATACATAATGTAAGAATGTTGATCCCAAAGTTTTGCAGTGAATTCTCCTTTTCCTGATGAGTCGGATTTGATTGTATCTGCTGTTAACTGCTCAATTACCAGTACTTTTGATTCAGCAATAAGTTCGTTGGTAAGACTGTCAACCACACGAATAATAAAGGGTTGAGGTTTTGGAATGCTTACTTTATAAATATCATCATCGTTAAAACCACGTCGGCGGTTTGAACTAATAAATCCTTCTTTACAGGTTTGATCCAGAGCAATTCCAAAGTCATCGTATGCACTATTAACCGGTTCACCTAAGTTCTCTATTTCAGATGCTGGCAAATTGCATCGAAAAATATCCAATCCGCCAAAGCCCGGGTGACCATCGCTGGAAAAGTAAAAAGTACCTTCGCGATCTATATAAGGGAATATTTCGTTGCCTTCAGTATTGACAGGTCTTCCTAAATTTACAGGTGTGGTCCAGTTGCCATTTTCATCACGTTGACTGGAGTATATATCTGTTCCGCCAAGACCCCCCGGCATATCTGAAACGAAATACAGAACACTATCGTTCAGCGACAAAGCAGGGTGTCCGATAGAATAATTATTGTTATTTAAATTCAGCGCTTTAACATGTTTCCATTCATTACCCACCTTAGTAGCACTGTATAGATTTAATTTATTGATTCCGTCTTCTGATTTACGTGCTCTGCCTTTTATAAAGTTATTACGGGTAAAAATCATATAATCCTGCTTTTTGTTAAATACAGCAGGACCTTCATGGTATTTGGAATTCACACTTTTACTGAAACCATTGATCAGAAATGCATCGGTTACAAACATCCCGGTTGTATCGATATAGCGATGGCTTAAGAAGCCGGCCATGGTCTTTGTATCGTTGCTGGTTTGACGAGTATCATCATCGTTGTAATGTATTTTCCTTCGTTTCGATTTTCCGGCAATGGTATCTATTCTAGGAGCAGTTTTGATGTCGGAAGTATCCGGGATATAATACAAGTCTAAAAAGTTGGATAAATCCCAGTCAAAAGTCCTTTGTACCACAGCTTTCGGTTTGCGGGCAGAACAAAAAACCAGGCCACTTTTATAAAATACCGGACTAAAATCGCTGTAAGCGGAATTGAAATTAGCCAGTGTTATTATGCTGTTGTTTTGAATGTTTTGCAGGTAATTTGATTCATAAGCTTTTGCAAAATTCAACCCTCTCTGGTCTGTCGGACATAACTGAGCATGTAAGCGAAAATAGTATGCAGACACATTGTATTTTTTGTGGATTGCCAGCAGTTTGGCATACGACAATACAAAGTTGGAATCCTTCGGAAATTGGCGCACCAAAACAGCAAAAATGTTTTCAGCTTTCTGGGTATCGTAAACCTTTAAATAGGAATTGGCCAGATTTGGTAAAACAGCAATATTTTCTACATCGGCTTTCAATACGTCTTCATACGTTGCAATAGCTTGAACATAGCTCATATTGCGAAAGTATTTATCGCCGATACGGGCTTTCAGGATCAATGAATTCTGTGCATTAGAAAACAGGGAAAGCAATATTCCGGATATAAGTAAAAGTAGGGTGATTGATCTTTTCATGAATTGCCTTAGAAATACCGTGGTGTTATAACTTTACTCTTACCAAAACCAAGTTCATATCGTAAAATAATTTCATGTGTACCAGAAGTGTAGTTGCTTAGATTGGTGATGGTGTAATCATAAGCGTAACCAATCCTGAAATTGGAGGCCGCCTGCAATTCAATCATACCAACAAACGAATCACCGGTACGATATGAAGCGCCCACTCCCAGAACATCGTAGAACCATACATTGGTATTCAGATCGAACTCCATGGGTGCACCTTCAACAAATTTTGTAAGTATAGATGGTTTAATTTTCATATCGTCGCCATATTTGATAACAAAACCAGCCATCAGAAACATATGATCGTAGTGATTTACTTTGATGGATACATCACGTGCAATTTTTATGCTGTATAAATTTGGAATGGAAAAGCCCAGGTAGTAGTTGTCAGAGTTGAGGTAGATCCCTGCTCCGGTACTTGGAATCCAGGTTGTTACATTTGTCTGAAAACCGATATCATCCGTTGTGGCGCCGGTGCTTAATATGGCTTGATTGAGACTGGCAGAATATCGCAATACACCTACTTTCAAACCCATCGAAAGCGTATTCCGGAAAAAGCGCATACGATACGCATAACAGCCATGAATACCGGTATTGTTGGTGTACCCGATTTTGTCATTGAAAATAATTGCACCCAAACCGATTTTTTTATTACTGATGGGGGCGTCCAGGCTCAGTGTTTGCGAAACAGGTGCTCCTTCAACTCCTATCCATTGTGCCCGGCCCAACAAGGTCATACTAAAAACTTCCCGGCTGCCCGCATAGGCAGGATTAAGTGTCATCGTATTAAACATGTATTGTGAATACATGGCTTCCTGTTGAGCTGAAAGATCCTTGACCAGCATGCCAAGCATCAGGAAGAATATGCCGTATTTGTATATTATATTTTTCACCTGTGTATTATCTGCTAATGGTTAAGAATTTGGAAGAGCGGTGAGTAACATCAAATTCATCTGTGAATTCAAGAATATAGAAATAGGTACCATCCGGAATTTTATCGCCAATAACAATTCCTTTTTTGGCACCACCATCCCATGAATTATCGTAGTCTTCTTGTTCGAAAATCAGATTACCCCAACGGTTGTATACAGCGAAATACAAACGGTACCCTTTCGGATTATCGATGTAGAAATAATCGTTCAGACCATCTCCGTTAGGAGAGAATCCGGTAGGAATTTTAACCGGTATTTTTGGCTCTGTAAGTAACAGTATAGTAGGTTCGTTTTCTTTTGGCTTGCTGTCAGCATTTGGATCCGGATTGATGCCATTGGTTGAAGCATCAGAGGCCAATTGTGTTCCGGTTGAATCTGTACCAAATGCAAAAGCAGTATTCAGGAATGGGCCATATTTGCCATTTGGACTTATTCGTATCCGGAATGAAATGCTATCAGAAGCAAATGGTGCCAGATTACTTAATGATGCAACCAGCAACGTGGTATCCGTTGATCCATTGAAACTGTTGTTGGCTTGAATCGTGCTTCCTGACTGGATCGTACCAATCACTGTGAAGGTAGTTGGCGACGGGAATGTTTTCATCAGGTTATCGCTGATCTGAACATTCTTCAATGGCATCACACTGTAATTCTTCACATAAAGAGTATAGGTTACTACCTGATCGCCATTCTGATTTACTTCCGGAACAGAAACTGATTTTGCAATACCAATAACCGGTACCGGAATAAAGGAGAATTCAGTTGGTTCATTGTTGATGCTGTCGCGTGGATTTCCGGTACCCAACGGATCCGGATTGTTACCGGCAGTTGAAGTATCTGATGTGTTGTAACCACCAATAGTATCGTAAGCCGTTCCAAATGCAATGTTATTAAATGGTCCGAATACTCCTTTTGGATTTACATTTATGAGGAAAGAAATGGTGGCTGTAGTTCCCGGGCTTAATGTGCTGTTTGCACTGTCCAACAATCGAATTGCACTGTTTCCGTTAAATGTTCCTATTGCGGTTAAAGCACCAGAGGCAACAGGAGCCGATTTAACAGTGAAAGTAGATGGAGCAGGAATTGTTTTTTTCAAGTCATCCAAAACCTGAATGCCTCTCAATTCAACGTTGCCATAATTTTTTACAAAAATTACAAACCCGATATCGTATGTGCTATCACCTTGCAGTACTGGAGCAGTAGCGCGTTTAGACAGACCGATTAAAGGACGCGGAACAAACTTTGCATTTTTAGCCAGTGAGTCTCCTGTACGTTTAATATCTATTGGTAGATTTACAGAAACCGAATTTCTGATTGTATCTAAGGTGAATGTACTATCAATTCGACCTTTTACGAATAATAGAATGGAATCGTTCTTGTTCCAATTTCTGTTCAAAGTTAATGCTCCGGATGCTGGCTGATAATTTCCATCCGGTGTTGTCATACTACCAATACTTAAACCATTACCGGGTTGATCTGCTACCGTGATTACTTCACCGGAATCTATTCTTGAAGCTCCATGATTGGTAATTGTAATAGTATATCCAATGCTATCACCTGCATAACGCGATGTGGTTTCACTGTTCTTTACAATGCTTAGGTTTGCAGTTCTTTCAACCGGGGTAGTTACAGTATCTGAATTGATATGAATGATGATATTACCCGTATCTTTAGCAGTAGCACTCGCATAATTTGCAACTTCGTGATCAGTCATATCAGTCATCGTAATGCGATGCCAGGCTTTCAGGATTACACTATCACCAAATTTTAAGGTGTCGATGATTCCGGCTGAAGGTAAAATCCAGGAAGCATTATTATCAGTTACTTCAATTTGATGCAGGTCGATGTTACCAGTATTGTTAACGGTAATTTCATATAGAAGTGAATCGCCCACATTAATAAATGGTCCTGCTGAAATCATGCGTTTACTTAATGACAATGAAGAAACTGCCGGGGGTAAAGCATTACAGTTCGGTGTAGCTGGAGGGTAACTAATCTCTATCGTATCAGAAGGATTGATACTGATAACCAATTTTGCTTTTGGTCTTACACCAAGGAATCCATCGTCGCAAGGTCTCCATACTCCATCCGCGAAGCACCAACCCGGCCAACTTGTTGGATTACCAGTGAGATCCGGTTTTGTTCCTGCATATAATACATCCGCTTCCAATGGTAGTCCGGATGAAACAGGCATTATCGTCAATGGAGATCCATCGCCATTCAACCATTGTATGCTTACCGGATTGAGACTATCAGGAGTGAAGTTTGGTGTAACTTTATAATGTACATAAGGAACATCGCTGATACATTTTGGTGCAGCAGATATTTGTAATCCCCGAATAATCCGAACAATTATAGTTGCTGTATCACAGTTTGAAGAGTCGCATAACATGTAAGTCAGGTTATAGGTACCTTCCCATGTGCCAACAGGAATTTGAACCTGACCCGTACTATCGATCGACACTCCGGTCATTCCATCATTGTTTACCAGGGAGATATTGAGCGATTGAGATGCAATTGCAGGCGCATTGTTGACAGAATCGTTCCACAATACACTTCCCAATATTCCTCCCTTTGCGCCATCTACCGGAATGTTGGAATAGTCATCTAAAACGGCATTGATAAGAGAACGTACACGTACTTTTTTGGAGCCCGTACTATCGCCATGTAATTTTACATCATCCGGTAGACGAACTACAAAATGGTTGTTTATGCTATCGGCTGTGTATGTTGGTGTAATGCGTGCCTGTATTTGCAACAATATAGTTTGTCCTTTTGCAAAAGTATTGGACAAGGTCAGTTGACCATTGAAGGTGTTGAATGCGCCAAAGGAAGATGAAGCTGAACCAAGGATTAATCCGGCATCTGCTTGTTCAAGAATGGTTACTTTTTCACCAGCTACAAGAGAAGATACACCATTGTTGGTTATAGCCAAGGTATAGGTTAAACTATCTCCGGCAGTTACCGTATTGCTGTCTGAAGTTTTATCAACCGTTAAGTGAATCCAGCGTTTTACTGGAGTATTGGTTGTTGAAGTACTATCGCCATGTAATTTGACATCAACGGGTAATCTTACCAGAACAGTGTTAGCAATTGAAGTTCCGGTGAATTCAGCAATTACATGTGCTTTAACACGAAGTTCGATTTGATTACCGGATAGGAAATTGGCATTTAAAATCAGATTACCTGTTCCCGGGTTATAAGTGCCATTTGATGTTGAATAGGAATCAATGATCAATCCTGTGGCTGGTTGTTCTGAAATTTTAATAGTTTCTCCATTAAGTAAGGCAGAGAGACCATTGTTTTTTACTTTGATGGAATAGGTGATGGTATCACCTGCAGTTATGCTCAGGCTATCGGTTGATTTGTTAACGGATATAGCAATCCAGCGTCGCACAGGAGTACTTACTTCAGCAACGCTATCGCCGTGTAATGTAATGCCCGTTGGCAAACGAACCAAAACCGTATTTTTTATATTCGTTCCGGAATAGGTTGCAGCAACTTTAGCCTTTACCTGAAGAGTAATGGTATTGCTTTTTGCAAATGCACTGTTTAATGTTAAAGCACCATTGGTAGAATTATAAGTACCGTTTGCTGTGGAATAATTCAAGACTGACAATCCGGCAGCAGGTTGTTCAAGTATAGTTACGTTTTCGCCGTTAAGTAATGTACTGAAACCATTGTTAGTAACCTGAATTTTATAGGTAATAGTATCTCCGGCAGTAATACTTAAACTATCGGTAGTTTTGGTAACTGTCAGGTCTATCCATCTTCTAACCGGAGTGATAATGGTTGATATGCTGTCGCCCGGATTTGTTACGTCTGACGGAAGTCTTACCAAAACAGTATTGGAAATTGTTCCAGCAATGTAATCTGGTGCAACATTAGCTTTGATTTTTAATTGGATGGATTGAGTAGGAGCAAATGTGCTGTTTAGGGTTAAAGCTCCGATTGTACTGTTGTATAATCCTGCAGTTGATTGATAAGACCCGATTGTTAACCCGGCTTGTGGTTGTTCAAGAATAGAGATTACTTCACCGGGGTGAACCGTATCAACTCCATTGTTGGTAATGGTAACAGTGTATGGAATACTATCACCTGCGGTAATTTGGGTACTATCCGAATTTTTAGAAACAGATAAAGAAATGGTTCTGCCATTAACGGTCAGTATTCCTTTAAGGATCGAAATGTTATAGTTTGGTGTAACAATATTGTTTGATCCGTCTTTTATCACAATAGTTCCGTTTGCGATATCAATATCGTATTGACCTAAGGAAGCAAATTGTATCGAACCGCTACTTGATACGGTTGCCTGGGTAACTGAATGTCCGGATACCAAGGTACCAAGCGTAATGCTAACAGAGCTTCCATTGCTTAAAAATGTTTTAACTGTACCGTATGACTTAACTGCGTTGTTAGCTTTTATTGTAATCAGTCTTTGTTGGATGGTTAAGCTATCGTTTTGATAGGTTAAACTGTAGTTGCTACTGAGAGCTAACGTTCCATGATTGATGGAGTATTTTCCAACATTATCACCTGAGGTGCGGGAGAGTGATCCGGTGAATGCATCTGACCCAACTAATGAACCAACAGTGATTGCATAAGTCAATGAGGGATCTGAAGCACCGTAAGTCTTCGACTTGGCATCCGCTTTAACGGTGATTGCTTTAGTAGAAATAGTCAGACTATCGTTTTGGTATGTTAAGCTGTAATTACTACTCAGAGCTAAAGTTCCCTGATTGATGGAGTACTTGCCAACGTTGTCACCAGAAGTGCGGGCTAGTGAACCGGTGAAAGCATCGCTTCCAACTAAAGCACCTGAAGTGATTGCATAAGTCAATGAAGGATCAGAAGCACCATAAGTTTTTGACTTAGCATCTGCTTTAACCGTGATTGCTTTGGTAGAGATGGAGAGACTATCGTTTTGATAAGTCAGACTATAGTTACTGCTCAATGCAAGTGTGCCCTGGTTGATGGAGTATTTTCCAACATTGTCTCCAGATGTTCTTGTTAGGTTTCCGGTGAAAGCATCGCTTCCAACTAAAGCACCTGAAGTGATTGAATAAGTTAACGAAGGATCACTATCTCCGTAAGTCTTCGACTTAGCATCGGCTTTAACCGTGATTGCTTTAGTAGAGATGGTGAGACTATCGTTTTGGTAAGTGAGAGAGTAGTTGCTGCTCAGAGCTAATGTTCCCTGATTGATTGAGTACTTACCTACGTTGTCGCCAGATGTTCTTGTTAAACTTCCGGTGAAAGCATCACTTCCAACTAAAGCACCTGAAGTGATTGCATA
>JBAYIE010000005.1:0-113808 GCA_041665785.1 Bacteroidia bacterium
ATAAAGAACTACCAGACCAAAATGGATGAACCATGGCTAGAAAAGAAATACGCATAACCACCGAACAAAGTTCCCATTACCAGCATTTGGAAAAGATGAACACAGTAACGTTGCTGGAGAATATCAATCTCGAGGATCAAACGGTTCCGCTGGCCATTAAAAAA
Organism: Bacteroidia bacterium; assembly: GCA_041665785.1. Classification (GTDB taxonomy): domain Bacteria; phylum Bacteroidota; class Bacteroidia; order UKL13-3; family UKL13-3; genus JBAYIE01. The sequence continues at coordinate 165 of JBAYIE010000005.1, forward strand.
GTACTGCCGCAAATTCGAAAGCTGATTGATGCGACTTATGAAAAAATGGCAAAAGGAGGGCGCCTGTTTTATATTGGAGCCGGTACCAGCGGGCGTTTGGGCATTGTAGATGCCAGTGAGTGTCCGCCTACTTTCGGCGTGCCACATGGTTTGGTAATCGGATTGATTGCCGGTGGTGACCAGGCGATCCGGAAAGCGGTTGAGTTTGCTGAAGATGATCCGAAGCAAGGATGGATCGATTTGCAGGAGTATAAAATTTCCAAAAAGGATGTGTTGATCGGCATTGCCGCATCGGGCACAACGCCTTATGTTATCGGAGCCTTGAAAGAAGCCGGTAAAAAGGGAATATTAACCGGTTGTATTGTTTGCAATAAAAACTCACCGGTAGCCGGAGCAGCAAAATTTCCGGTTAAGGTGATTGTAGGACCTGAATTTGTAACCGGCAGTACACGCATGAAAGCAGGCACAGCACAGAAACTGGTTTTGAATATGATCAGCACCTCACTGATGATCAAACTTGGACGTGTTGTGGGCAACAAAATGGTAGACATGACTCCCACCAACAACAAACTTATTCAGCGGGGTGAGCGCATGATTCAGGAGGAGACAGGAGTTACCCTGGCCAAAGCAAAATCCTTGCTGAAGCAGCATGGAAGCGTGCGCAAGGCTGTTGCCACACAACGTAAAATGAAGTAATACAGAGTGTAAGACTTATCGGAATATCCGATTTAGTACCTTAACTTGCAGAACCTGCATGAATGAGTATTTGATCAAATGGATTCTGGTTTTGTTCTGGTCGTCGGTTAAATACCTTTTCGGATTTTTAATCGCGCTTGGATCACCACCGCATTTCAGTTTTGTGGAACTACTGATTGCCAATGTTGGTGGTGGAATGCTGGGGGTGATTGCCTATTTATACTTCTGGGAATTTATTGTAAAGCTCTGGAAGCGCTGGAGAAAACCCAAAGTAAAGGAAGGCATAAAAATGACCAATCGCCGGCGCTGGCTGGTTAAAATAATCGCCCGGTATGAAATTTATGGGATTGTTATTCTTACTCCTTTGATTCTTACACCACCGCTGGGTACCATTTTGGCCGCTTCCATTGAATCAAACAAATGGAAGATCAAAATCTATATGCTGGCTTCTTTTCTTACCTGGACCATCGGGTTGTATACCCTGCATGAAATTTTCGGAATCAACCTTGACGAGGTGATCGGGAATTTGTTTTAAAACACCAAAATTTACAGTCGCAGGAAATTCGAAAGTTGAATTTTAACCAGATGAGTGATGGTGAGAAATTCTTCAACTTTCAGTTATGTTTTTTGTGACTCTTTTGTGTTTTATACGGCTAAAACCTTCACCGATTTAATCGTGTTTCAATATCCATTTGTTAATGAAGAATTCTTATGATTTCAACTTCTTTCTTTTTCGGATTGAGCCGATAAAATATAAAATGAGATTTTATCTGTGCACGGAAATATCCTTTTCTTACTTCATCATAATTCTTGCCTGAATGGGGCTCTGTTGCTATATGTTCAATTTCATCCAGGATTAGGTTAAAGTACCTGTCTGCCTGTTCTCGTGACCAATTTTCAAATGTATAATGCCAGATATTTTCCAAATCTTTTAAAGCTTCTATACTGATTGAATATTTCATTTTTCTGGAGGTTGTTTCTTATGAAGACTTTTGAGAAAAGTATCACGGTTGAATTTTTCAACAATACCTGATTTTTCACCTTTCTTTAAAGCATTGATCAATGCAGTTTTTTTAGTTTCTTCTTGTTCGAACAGTCTAAGTGCCGCTCTTACAACTTCACTTGCAGAGGAGAATTTTCCTGTTTTAACCTGTTGGTTAATAAAGTCGTTGAAATAATCTCCCAGTAATATGGATGTATTCTTTGCCATAATGGGTGTGTTTATACATTTAAATATACCAATTCCTGGTATAAGATAAAAAAGAAACCTTTTCGAGATGAGCTTTTTCCGGAGAATGAGCTCCTTTAAGAACAGTCTTTTTTTCTTGTATTAATACGGTTGCTGTTCATCTTATGTATACCTCTCCATCAACTCATAAATCATTCCGTCTTTGAGTCCGGCCGAAGGCGCCGAAATACGGCTGATATTTGCCCATTTCAGAATTTGCAGATAGATAAAAGCCGAAGGTTCCATTACATCGGCGCGATCAGGATTGAGCTTATAAGTTTCAATTCGTTGTTCCGCATTCATTTTCAAAAAGCGTTTATGAAATGCATCCAGATCTTTGGTGCTGATCGACTGGCTGTCGGTTGGACTGATCAGGCTGGCTATTTTATTGATGGTGCCACTGGTGGCAATGGCTTCGGTTTGCTGCACATCGGCCAGATGTCCTTCCACATAATCCTGCAGTTCTTTCCATGTTTTTTTACGGATGGCATTGTCGAGCAGACGAACCGTGCCCACATCAAACGATACCGAATCAAAGGCCTGTCCGTTTTTGATCACCGTCATTTCTGTACTTCCACCCCCAACGTCAATAGTGAGATAACTTTTTTTCGGTTCAAACAAATGGGCAATGGATTTCAGAATTATTTCCGACTCACGCTTACCATTGATGATATCGATACGCAGACCGGTGTCTTTTAAAACACGATCCACAATTTTGGGTCCGTTTTCAGCATCGCGCAAAGCCGAGGTAGCACAAGCCATATAATGATCTACGTCGAATGCCTGTATCAGCAAGGCAAATGCTTCCATGGCTTTATAAAATACCTGTCGTTTTTCTTTGCTGATTTTTCCGCGTTTAAAGGCATCGTCGCCGAGCCTCACCGGGATCCGTACAAATTCAACACGTTTATAGGGTTCTTTGTTTCCCGGATCGTTGAGGCGCGCTATTTGAAGCCTGACTGCATTGGATCCGATATCGATGGCGGCGAGTTTCATGTGGTGTAAAAGTAAAGAAAAAGGGAATGCGAATTACGCAATTGAATTAATTCATATCATGTTTGCCGGAGTTAACGTAAAGAGAACTTTCAGATAACTATAGATTGGAATACAATTAAAAAACAGAAGTTCGCATAACATGATTAAAGCTGTTGAAATTATATTGTATGTGAAGGATCAGGATAAAAGTACTGATTTTTATAAAAGCATATTGCGCATGAAGCCGGTATTGCATGTTCCGGGCATAACAGAATTTGAACTTACGCAACATTGTAAACTTGGAATTATGCCCAATGCCGGTATTGCAAAAATTCTGCAAAATGTAACACCACATCCCGATTTGGGCGATGGAATACCCCGCTGCGAGCTGTATTTATATGTGGATGATATTCAGATGGAATATGAAAACGCATTGGCACAGGAAGCTGTTTTGATCAGCCCGGTTATGGACCGCGACTGGGGCGACCGGGTTTGTTATTTTGCCGATCCCGACGGACATATACTGGCTTTTGCCACAAAATTGAATCCGGATGCGTAACTTTCGTTTTCGATTTTAACCCGATGAAACAATTTAAATTCTTGCAGGAATTGGCCTTGTCGTTACCGGAAACTTCGGAACATCCGCATTTTGAAAAGACTTCCTTTAAAGTGAAGGGCAAAATATTTTCGACTTATGACGCAGCAGAGAACAAAGCCTGTTTTAAATTTTCAGCATCGGATCAGGACTTGTTTTCACTGATTGATAAATCCGTTATCTACCCTATTCCAAACAAATGGGGTAAGTTGGGGTGGACTCAATTTCACCTCGATTGCCTCGGAAATGATGTAGTGAAGGATGCACTGTTAACAGCCTATTGCGAAGTGGCCCCTAAAAAGTTGGCCATGCAGATTAAAATCGAACATGGTCTTGATGGATAATCATACAAGTATGGATAAAGATTCAGTTACAAAGGAATATTCAAACGGAGAAATCACCGTGATATGGAAATCCGGCATCTGTCAGCATTCCGGAATTTGTGCACGGAGCTTACCCGAAGTTTTTCAGCCTAAATCAAAACCCTGGATAAAAATGGATCAGGCCGAAAGTGATGAAATTGTCCGTACTGTGGAGCGTTGTCCTTCAGGGGCTATAAGCATAAAGCCCAAAAACCAACCATGATGAATCTTCAGGAAAAGCGGTATTTGGAAATTGGCCTTAAACTGAAAGAGGCAGCAGAAAGTCAGCTTTTTGGTAAGTCTTGTTTTAAAGTAGAAGGGAAAGCTTTTATTTGTTTTTTTGAACAATGCATGGTTTTTAAATTGACCGGAAATGTTCATCAGGAAGCATTGAGTTTGGACGGTGCAACACTGTTTGATCCGTCAGGGAAAAAACGACCTATGAAAGAATGGGTTCAGGTACCGTTTGATCATGAAGATAAGTGGGATTCGTTTGCAAAGGCTGCCTTGAATTATGTTGATGCTTCTGCTTAACTTGCTTTAATAAAACGAGAATAGAATGGAGAAAGTAAACCTGAAAGAAAAACTGGCACTCTTTTCAGAGCATTGGTCGCCCAAGGTGGTGGGTGAATTGAATGGTCAGCATGTGAAACTGGCCAGACTGTATGGCGAATTTATCTGGCATAAACACGATCACGAAGACGAGTTGTTTCTGGTATTGAAAGGGCAACTGAAAATGGAATTGCGGGATAAAACCGTGTTGATCAACGAACAGGAATTTTTTATAGTTCCCCGGGGTGTTGAACATCGTCCGGTAGCCGATGAAGAGGTGGAAGTGCTTTTGTTTGAGCCGGCTTCTACACTGAATACAGGCGATCAAGTTAACGAGCGTACAAAACATAAATTAGACAAGATTTAACCCTTGATTGCTTTGTGAACTTCTCCTTAAATGGAAACCAGCATATTTTTCATGATGGTATAATACCTATGCCATTCTTAGATATATACCTTCTGCTGTTAGCATAAACAGTTGAAAATCAGAGAATAAACTATTTATTAGGTGCGTGGATTAAATATTAAGAATATGTAAACGTATTAATCCCATGTAAGTCTTTAATTTTAAATGTTCTATCCATTTTTAAAAAATGAAAATCCTGATTTACCTGGCTGGTTTTACATTCTGTTTATTTTCAGTCTTGTATGATGTTGATGCGCAAACAATTCCGAAGTCCGGTAAATACGCATATGAAATTTTTCAAAATCAGGATAAAACCTATGGTTATTCAATTTTGAATAAAGGAAAAAAGGTAATTCAACAATCAGTAATTCCAGGCAGACCCGGTAATAAAGGATTTGCGAAAAAGGAAGATGCAGAAAAAGTGGCAAAGCTGGTAGTTTCCAAAGTGGAGAAAGGAATGATGCCGCCAACGGTTACTGAAGCGGAATTAAAAAAATTAAACCTCTAACAAATTTTTCGATGTTTAACGGTGTACGATGGTTCGTTTTATTTGTCGGATTGCTTGTGATTTCACAGCACATAAATGCACAAATCTGGACAGGTAAAGGCAAATTACCCGGTGGTTCGCGTGCACAGGCAGTTTCTTTGACCATAAACGGGAAAGGGTATTTGGGTACAGGTTGTACTACCGGTTTATTTCCAACCGGATTGAACGATTGGTGGGAATACGATACGTTAACACAAGTTTGGTCACAAAAGGCCGTATTTCCGGGTAAGAATCGCTATGGAGCTGCCGGTTTTGTGATTGGTAATAAAGGTTATGTAGGTACCGGTTACTCAACTACAGATAGTATCAACGGTTCGGAAAAAGATTTTTGGGAATACAATCCATCTACCAATACATGGACTCAAAGAGCAGATTTTGCAGGCCCAAAAAGATTGGCGGCCGTTGGGTTTGCCATTGGAAACAAGGGGTATATTGCTTTAGGTTATGATGATGTTACAATGTACAAGGACATGTATGTATACGATGCTGTACTTGATATTTGGACCAGCGTATCTGATTTTGGGGGCACCGCGCGTTTTGCTGCAACTGCATTCGTGGTTGGAAATTATGCCTATGTGGGAACGGGAAGGAATTTATCCGGCTCCATCAATGATATTTGGAGGTATAATCCGGCAGACAATTCCTGGACATTCAAAACAACATACCAGGGTGGTACCTGTTTCGGAGCTATATCATTTGTACTTATGGGTAAAGCTTATGTGGCGAATGGAACGCATGAAACGGCGGGAAGCAAAAGCGATTTTTATCAATTCGATACAGCCACCAATATCTGGACTAAAATGGAAAATATTGGGGCACGCTATTATTCAAGTGTTTTTGTATTGGGAGGTAAAGCATTTTTGTGTGGTGGAGAAGTAAAAAACAATCAACCTTTGTATGGAGATTTTTGGGAGTTTGATCCAGGTAAAACTACGCAATGGGTAAAGAAAAGCATCTTTCTTGGACCAGCAAGATTTTCACCTGTTCACTTCGTTATTGGTAACAAAGTTTATATGGGTGGCGGACAAGACCTGGTCATGTTAGTGAACAGATCCGATTTCTGGGAGTTTAATTCAGTTACCGGTACATGGTCTCAAAAAGCAAATATGCCTGGTTATGCCCGATACAATGCTATCAGTTTCTCAATTGACAATTTAGGATATATGGGCATGGGTAACGGAGGGCCGGGTGCAAATTTGCTGGATGATTTCTGGCAATACAATCCTGCGACAAACTCCTGGACACAAAAGGCAATATTGCCGGAGAAAAATGAGCAGGCAACCGCTTTTAGTATTCAAGGTAATGGATATTTTACCTGTGGAACACAGGGAAATAAACGAACGTGGGAATACGTTCCAGCATTGAATACATGGACGCGCAAGGCTGATTATACAGGTACAGCAAACAGCAGGATGATCAGCTTTGTTATCGATCACAAGGCGTATGTTGGCCTGGGAATCTTATCCGGAGTAAATGCTAAAGATTTCTGGGAATTTGATCCCGCACAAAACAACTGGACACGTAAAGCTGATTTTCCGGCCCGGGGAAGAATTCATGCAGCAGCATTCTCGATGGATCAATATGGATATGTGGGAGCTGGAAAAGACGATGATTCAATTTACCGGAACGATATGTACCGGTATCATCCGCTCACCAACGTCTGGGAACAAATACCTTCACTGAATGCCAATATGGGAAGAGAAGGTGCGTTTGCATTCGGAGTAAATTTTAAAGGATATATAGGTAACGGATCTACGTCGGCGGTTGCGGGAATTAATGATATGTGGGAATTCAATCCTTACACGTTTATAATAACCCGATTATCCACCAACCTGAGTTGCACCAACGATTCTATCAATATTACATACCGGGTATTAAAAGGCGCAACACAAAACCTTACCTTTCAGTTATCGGGTCCCGACGGCAACTTTGCCAATCCAATTCACCTTCAAACAAAAAGCAGCGGAATAGGATTAGATAGTATACGGATACGCATACCGCTTGATACCACTTCGAAAGGAACAGGTTACCGGATTCGGGTAGTAAGCAATGCAGATACGAGCAACCGTAGTGAGGCTTTTTCCATTAATACGGCAACATTGATTTCCGATGGTCCGCTGACTTTTTGTTCGGGTGGATATGCGCGTCTCAGTTTAGCACAAACCGGATCGGGTATGCATTACCGCTGGCGAATGAATGGAGTTAATACCCCGAATGCAGGCGACACTTTTGCCGTATATAAAGCATATACAACGGGTGCGTATTCTCTGAGAATAACAACTGCGGTTTGCACCTTTACCTCCAACGATACTCTGGTTACCAATAATGGTCATCCTATTCCGAAAGTCGGTTTCAGGATGAACGACACAATACAGTGTACCAATACAAACCGGTTTATTTTTGAAGATACCACTACCATTTCATCTGGAAGTTTCACCCGTTTATGGAGTTTTAACAACGGAGATACTTCAACATTGGATAGTATTGTAAGATCATATGCCGATACCGGTTCATACTTTGTAAGAATGGTAACCACAAGCGATAAAGGTTGTACCGATTCTTCGTTCCGCACATTTGCATTGAAGTTGGGTCCGAAAGTTGGTTATACCATCAACAACGACAGTCAATGTAACAAATGGAATTTCTTTGTATTCTCAGACACCTCCAACTTTATGGGACTTCCATTTGGTTTCAGATCGTGGGACTTCGGGGATGCTACGGGAACCTATTTTTCTGTTGTGAACAAAGGCTATGCAGCTGCCGGAAATTATTCTGTAAAACTCAGACTGGGCCTGGCAAACGGGTGTGTGGATTCAGTGATAAAACCGGTAACCGTTTGGCCAAGTCCGAAAGTTGGATTTAGTATCAACGATTCCAAACAATGCATTTACAATAATTATTTTGAATTTGAAGATACATCCAATATTGCATATGGCACCCTTACCCGTTACTGGAATTTGGAAGAAGGCGATACCTCTACACTGTTAAAGCCATCAAAAGTATTTACCATTCCGGGTACATATCCTATAAAGCTGATCTTGACCAGTGACCTTGGTTGCAGGGACACATTAACTAAAAGCGTAACGATCTTAAGCAAACCTGCGGCAGTGATTACGGCATTGGGACCAACGTCATTTTGTGATGGTCTGAGTGTAGGTTTGCAGGCAAACGATATCAGCGCGGCAACCTATCAATGGCTAAGAAACGATTCTTTATTACCGGCTAATGCAGCGAGAAATGCAATGGTTGATCTGGCTGGAAATTACAGGGTAATAGTGAAAACAGAGGGCTCCTGTGTCGATACATCCGGTATTTTGAATGTTGTAGTTTATCCCAAAGCAAAGGGTCGTATTGTGGTAAACGATTCAACACAATGTTTCCCGGAGAATCAATTTGCATTTGTTGATTCGGGTTATATAACCTCAGGTACTTATTCACGCAAATGGGATATTCCAACCAAGAGCAATTCCGACACCACTTCGGCAACAATGCATGTATTTGCGAATCCGGGAAATTACGACATCAAACTGGTGCTGACAAGCGATAAAGGATGCAAAGATTCTGTAACAAGAATGGTCAGCGTACATCCCCGCACGCACATGGGATCCATTTCCGGTAATATTAATGTAACGAAAGGTACCAACGATATTTATACAGTAAACAAGCACACCAATGCTTCGTATTATTGGTATAGTATTTCGGGAAACATTGTTTCAGGTGGAAATTCCGACTCCGTTACCATCCATTGGAATGGAATGCCGGGATTGGGCAGAGTATTGTCATGGATGAACGACAGTTTGGGTTGTATAACAGATACAGTTTCATTATGGGTTAATATAACAAATCCACCTGTTCCGGATAGTTTAAGCATAGAACCCGATTCCTTTTATTTTGTAAAAGATGGAAGTAAAGCAGACCTAAATATCTTCAGCAACAGGTCCTGGATTTTTCAATCTGTTCCAGGCTGGATTTCTCTGAGTCCACCTTTTGGAAGTTTTAGTCAGACGGTAGAAATCAAAGCGGCGAAAAACATGACAGATACTGCGAGAAAAGCTGTTATTTCTGTTGTTGCCGGAAATTTAAGAAGGGATTTTATAGTGATGCAGGAGGTGGGCTCGTCAGTTATTCTGTCAATCGACAGGGATTCTATTTATTTTACCAATACAGGAGGTGAAACAATTTTGCAAATTACAAGTAATGCATCCTGGAATTTTCAATCGGTTCCATATTGGTTGAGTTTTAATCCTGTTTCCGGAAGTATGAATCAAACGGTTGCGATAACAGCAACAAAAAATCTGGCAGACACTATACGTAAAGCTTTGGTTGCTGTGGTTTCAGGAAATATCAAAAAGGATTTCATTGTGATGCAGCAAAAGGGAATCAATAGTGGATTGAATCAAAGAACATTGGAATCTGGATTAAGCCTGATTCCCAACCCTACAACCGGTATGGTCTGGCTGACGAATGAAACCGGCAGTGAAATCCTGCAGGTTGAAATATTCGAAATCAGCGGTAAAAAAATTAATACAATACAGTTCAAATCAAACACTTTGCCTAACATCGATTTTTCAGCTTATCAGAACGGAACCTATCTGGTGACTGTATCTTTAAAAAACGGGTTTTACCAGTATTTGCGATTAATAGTCAACAGGTAGAGTACAAGAAATTACCCGGGTCAAAGATCATCTGGAACATGTTGTATCAATCTTTAATCCATTTCATCCACCAGGGCAGCAAGTTTTTTCTGTATCTGAAATAATAACGTTTCTCGGAACCGAATCCTTTATAAAAACGTGCCACTCCTTCGATTTCTGAACCTTCAAAGTCGAGTAATAACGGTTGATGCGCAAATTGAAATATCAGCTGATCGATCAAAAAATACATAGCACGCAACTCACGACCAATGTCTGATGAACTATTATTGATCAGATATAATCGGGTTGGTGTCGTGAAAATAATCGCGCTGGCCAATAAAGTGCCATCGCTGTTAAAAACACCTCTGCACAAAAGCATATGATGTTGATCTGCCGCTTTCAATAAAACTTTTAAACGGTCGTAATCCTCCGTATTGAGTCCCCGGGTTTGCTGCCCTTTATGTTGGATGTAAAAATCAACCGCACAATCCGGATCAATCGCATCCAGCCGCAATTGTGCTTTGAGCGCTTTTTTTATATTTCGTTGCGTTGTATCCGAGAAATCCTTTACCAGTTTTGCGTGCTGCTTATTTAAATCCAGCACAAAATTTTTCCGCTTTTTGAATTGCCAAACCTCCTCGTCCGGTAAATTCGTTTCATTCAGTTGAATATCGATATAGCGAAAAGCTTTCGGAATCTCCCGGAGAAAATCATGGATACTAACCGGCGCACCGGGTTTAATAAACATACCCAACTGCTGGGTAAAAAAAGGGGTATACAGGTAAGGAAATATCTTTTTTCGATGGGTTAACGGAAAAACTGCATCGTAATCATTAAATACCAATGCTTCCCAGTCAGGAGAAACAATATCCAGATACCAGCTGTATCCATAAATCATGCTGTTTACCGATTGGGATAAACAAAGATCCCATTTGGTTTTATCGATTTCGGAATGGCGGTAATGTTTAATCAATTTCCTGCTGTTGTTTACTCGCAGCCAAGGTATGTATTTTCCGGATCAGTTCGCGCCAAACACGCCACCCGCCACTGTCCGACAAGTTGGAATTATGCCAGATATGGATGTAGATCCCATTCACCTTTTTCACCTCATTCATCAGCTGTTCCACTTCCGAATAGGCCTTCCCGGGATTCATTTCAGGATTGTTTTTAAAGGTTACATCCATCGAAGTTACCGGATGCAATAAAAGATGTGTTTCGCAATTGGTACTCAGGTTAAAGAAAGCAAACGGATGGGCAGTTGACGCTCTGAACCCGGCATGATTGGCATACCCAACCGAATAATCGTGTGTGATGCCGGAATCAGACAGATATTGCATGGTATGTGGCAGGGCATAACGCAGGTAATGCTGACGGCTGGTATGAATCGTGTGACCAGTTATTTTTTCAAGTTGTTTTATTTCCTGCTGAATAAGATCCGGATTGTTGATGGTATGATATGAGGGATGAATTCCCAGGGTACATCGTGTTGAAAGCAGATGAATGGTTCTCTTGAATATATCTCCCCGGATTCCAGCATTCCGGTCGTATCGTTTGCCCGAACGCATCAGCACGAAATAGTGCATATCAACCTGGCTTTCTTTACAGAGTTCTTCGATCCAAGTGTACGTATCATAAGGATCATGCTGATGTGTAATCCCGACTTTCAATTGAATAAAAACGTCCTGAAAGCGAAAACGCATGAGTGAAAAAGCTAACTTCAACCAATACCAGATAAAACCAATTCCATGATATTGATACACATAATCGATATCGACAGTTGAATAGAAACGAAATGCGGGCAATTGGAATTCGAGTGTATGATACCGGTTACTGAGAATCCATTTCAAATGCAAAGCCCAATGGTCTACCAAAGGAAAATTCAAAAAACCGGATTGAAAGGCAATGCTGTCTTCTACCTTAAATCGACCGTGCAGATCGGATTGGTGCGGTTGGTATTCTTCATAACGACTCAGTATGTAAAAGCTGGCTGCAAACACATCAAAAGGGATGATATCGTTATCTGCCGGAAAAAGTATGGTTGACCATTCCTGATGTGAATGAGTTTCTGGCATCAACGGTTGAACGGTGGTATCGGATAACAGTCCGTGCGGATGAATCTGTAATCCCGGCAATGCCTGATTATCGCTGTAATTGATGCGGGCACCTTCGCCAACAATAAACGAAGCCGGGTCAGAAATGAGTTGATATTCCACTCCAAGCCTGCGGGCAAACAGTTCATACGAAACATATTTCAACCGGGGGCTGATGTCCTTGCTATAGATGAAAATCAAGGGGAATGATTTTTTAGCAATTTAGTAAGAATAACATGCAATGCATAACCGTTATATTTGCAGCTTATACCGAATGAAAATGAATATCAGAGAATTATTGGAGAAGCGCATCCTGATCATTGACGGGGCTATGGGTACTATGATTCAACGCTACAAACTGGAAGAAAAAGACTTTCGCAATGAAGCATTGAAAGATCATGCACATCCCCTGAAGGGCAATAACGACTTGCTTTCAATTACACGGCCCGATGTAATCAAGGCCATTCATGCACAATATTTTGAAGCGGGTGCCGACATTATCGAAACCAATACCTTTAGTGGTACTACCGTAGCTCAGGCCGATTATGCATTGGGTGAAGACTGGGTGTATAAAATCAATTTTGAATCGGCAAAAATTGCCCGCGAAGTAGCCGACGAATTCACGGCCAAAACACCCGATAAACCCCGTTTTGTAGCCGGTTCCATGGGGCCTACAACCAAACTGGCTTCTATGTCGCCCGATGTGAATGATCCCGGATACAGAGCCATTTCTTTTGATGATCTGGTTAAGGCATTTAAACTTCAGGTAAAAGGTTTGATTGAAGGTGGTGCGGATCTGCTTCTACTCGAAACTGTTACCGATACCCTGAATGTTAAAGCCGGATTGTATGCCGCTCAGGAATATTTTGATGAAATCGGAAAATCTTATCCGATCATGGTTTCGGGTACCATCACCGATGCATCCGGACGAACCCTTTCCGGTCAAACTACCGAGGCATTTCTGATCTCTATTGAACATGCTCCGTTGCTCAGTGTAGGATTGAATTGTGCATTGGGTGCCGATGCTTTACGTCCTTATTTACAGGTATTGGCCAATAAATCTGATTTCTATGTGAGTGCTTACCCCAATGCAGGATTACCTAATGAAATGGGTCAATACGATCAGTCGCCCGAATCCATGGCGCGTCAGGTGGAGGAGTTCTGCAAAGAAGGATTGGTAAACATTTTGGGAGGTTGTTGCGGAACAACGCCTGAACATATCAAAGCCATTGCCGAAGTGGCTGCGCGGTATTCGCCACGCAAGTTGCATGTTCAAGAAACTTCTTCCATTTAAATTCCAGGAAATATTGCTGGTGTAGAGGATGCAGCGCATCTCCGAATGGAAATCATGGTAAATTGGCAGGGAATGCATGATATTCCATCTATTAAATTCTAGAAAATATTGCTGGTATTGATGATGCAGCGAATCTCCGATGAAGATTAGGATAAAATTGAGCCAAGGGCGATAATTATCATATTCCGCAACAATTCCTTCCTTAACTTTGTACCCTCAATCGAAGAGGAGATATCGTTATGGATTTTCAATCAATTGGAGCAATCTTAATCGTAACCGGCGCAGTAGTATATCTGGGTTATAGCCTGTTTCAAAGCACCTTCAGGCGCAAATCATGCGATAGCGGTAATTGTTGCCCTACACCAAAAACCGTTAAAAAAGTATAACCCAATTGTTATCTTGCCCAAAATCATTCCATGGGCAAGGGGTTATTCCGACGTAAAACCATTTCACAAATTTCGGCTGAAGCTGATCAACTGAATCTGGGTGAGCATGCACTCCGGAAAAGTTTATCCCTGCGTGATATTACTTCGCTGGGTATTGCAGCCATTATTGGTGCCGGTATCTTCAGCACCATTGGCAATGCAAGTGCAAGCGGTGGTCCTGCGGTTATTTTACTATTTGTTTTTATAGCCCTGGCTTGTTCTTTTTCCGCCTTGAGTTATGCCGAATTTGCCTCAACCATTCCCATATCCGGAAGCGCATATACCTATGCCTATGCATCTTTTGGCGAAATCGTGGCGTGGATCATCGGATGGGCACTGATTGTTGAATATGCCATCGGAAATATCGTTGTTGCTATCAGTTGGAGCGATTATTTCACCGGTTTGATGGATGGTATTGGCTGGCATATTCCGGAATATTTAACCATGGATTATCTCAGTGCCAAAAACGGATTTCTGGAAGCAGGAGCCGCATTGAGCACCGAACTTACGCATTACCAGATGGACCAGGTATTGGCCTGGCAAAATGCTCCTGAACTGTTTGGTTTCAAACTCATTTGCGATTTACCTGCACTGGCCATTGTATTTGCCATCACAGCATTGATTTATCGGGGGGTTCATGAAACCAAAACTGTTGGAAATTATTTTGTAGCACTCAAGTTATCGGTTATCGTATTGGTGATCATAGTTGGTGCATTCTATGTTGATTCGGGACATTGGAGTCCGTTTGCACCCAATGGGTTAAAAGGGGTCTTGCAGGGTGTAGCCTCCGTCTTTTTTGCCTATATCGGATTTGATGCATTGGCCACAACGGCTGAAGAATGCAAAAACCCCAAGCGCGACCTTCCCAAAGCCATGATGGCTTCGCTTGCTATTTGCACCGTATTGTATGTGTTGATTGCGTTAACTTTAACCGGACTGGTAGATTACCGGGAACTGGCTGTGGGCGATCCACTGGCACATGCTTTTGAATTGCTGCATGTCAATTGGATGAGTGGCATTGTGGCGGTAAGTGCGGTGGTGGCAATGGCCAGTGTATTATTGGTTTTCCAAAACGGTCAGCCCCGTATCTGGATGAGCATGAGCCGTGATGGGTTATTGCCCAAACGCTTCAGCAAAATTCATCCCCGTTTTAAAACACCTGCCTTCTCCACCTTGATCACCGGAATATTTGTGGCGGTACCGGCTTTGTTTCTGAACCTGAAAGAAGTAACGGATTTGTCGAGCATAGGAACTTTGTTCGCGTTTGTCATTGTGAATGCTGGTGTTATCCGCATGGAGAGTCATAAAAGCGAATTTCATACAGGTTTCAGGGTGCCTTATTTCAACGGACGCCTTCTGGTACCGCTGCTCTGCTTGATCTCTCTTTACCTTTTTATTGTATTCGATCAGGATCAGATTTTTGTGAATTATGCGCATCATGAAAACTGGACCATGCTGGCTTTCTGGACCTTATTTGTGGTTTTAAGTATCTTCACTTTCATCAAACGGTATTCTACCATTCCGGTCCTGGGTATGGTGACTAATTTTTACCTGATGGCGCAATTGAATTTTACCAATTGGGCGGCCTTTCTGATCTGGCTGTGTTTTGGACTGATCATTTATTTTATTTACGGAAAACGCCATAGTCGACTGGCAGTTCATCCTGCGCAATAAACCATTTACCGACTATTCCGTGATCTTAGCCTAATTCCAAATCAGAATTTTCAGATTGCATTAGCTTTGCACCCCATTATAAACGTTCATTCATTTCATTGAGTTTAGAATATATGAGATCCTTATTGATATTGTTTTCCCTTTTAGTAACGCTTACGGCATTTGGCCAGGCACGCCGGCATACCATCAGCGGTACTATTAAAGATGGGGCAAACGGCGAAGAACTTACCGGTGCAACGGTATATGTGAATCAGTTAAAAACCGGTGTAGCTACCAATGCCTATGGGTTTTATGCGCTCACCCTGCCTCCGGGTAAGTATGAATTGAATGTTAGCTATATCGGATATGTGACACAGGTTTTTACAGTGGATATATCGGAAGCAGATAAAAAACTAAATGTTGAGTTGAAGGAAGAAAAGCGCCTATTGAATGAAGCAGTAATCAGTGCCGACCGACCCGATGCAAAGAATGTAGAGCAGAACAAGATGAGCGTGATCAAGGTGGATATCCGTGAAGTAAAAAAAATCCCCTTGCTGTTAGGTGAAGTCGATATCATCAAAGCGATACAATTATTGCCCGGTGTTCAGGCTGCCGGTGATGGCAGTTCCAACATGATTGTGCGGGGAGGCAATATTGACCATAACCTGGTTTTGCTCGATGAAGCAGTAGTATACAATCCTTCGCATGTGTTGGGTTTCTTTTCAACGTTTAACGGTGATGCGGTGAAAGATTTTGAAATTTACAAAGGTGGAATTCCTGCGCAATATGGTGGGCGACTGGCCTCGGTTTTAGACGTACGCATGAAGGATGGAAACCTCAAAGAATACAATGTAACCGGTGGTATAGGAATTCTCTCATCCCGGTTAACTGTGGAAGGTCCGGTTGTGAAAGATAAATCTTCGTTTATGATCTCAGGCAGGAGAAGTTATTTCGATTTGTTTTTTCCTTTAGGCGGGGATGCTTTGAGTGGAGCCGAGGCTTATTTCGGCGACTTGAATATCAAATTGAATTATACACTGAGCGATAAGGATCGTTTGTATTTCTCGTCTTACTTCGGTCGCGACCGACTTGGATTTGGTGGCATTGCCGGATTCGGTTGGGGGAATTTTACCACCACCGGACGATGGAACCATGTATTCAGCAACAAATTGTTTTTAAATACCACGTTTGTTTACAGCCGCTACAGTTACGATTTCGATCTCAACATTGCCGAAAACCTGAACTTTACCCGTTCCAATTATATCAACGATTTGAACCTGAAAGTAGATGGCAGTTATTTCTGGAGTCCGAAGAGCAGTGTGAAATTCGGAATGAAGCAAACCTATTACACTTTCGAACCCGGAAAGGTTACCCCTATTACATCCAAATCCATTATTGCCGAAACAAAGCTTCCGTTTAAGTATGCCTATGAACAGGATTATTATGCCAGTCATATCCTGAAGATGGGTTCCAGAACCACTCTGGAGTATGGAGCACGCGTTTCCATATTCTCCAATATCGGTAGCGGTCGATCTATTAATTATGCTGGACCGGGTACACCAACCATTGTTCAAAACGGATCAATCATTGAAAACGAAAGAGATCTGAACAATGAATTTACCAATTACAGTTCAGGCGAAATCTTCAATACGTATGTGGGATTTGAACCGCGTTTCAATGCCACTTACCTGCTTAATTCAAACAATTCGGTTAAGGTTTCCTACAACCGCATGTTTCAATACATGCATTTGATTCAAAATATTTCTGCATCGGTGGGACAGGAATTCTGGACTCCATCCGACCGCTATATCAAACCGCAGCAAAGCGATCAGGTTGCTCTCGGATATTTTAAAAACATCAAAGAAAATACCATCGAATTATCGGCCGAAGGGTATTACAAATGGATGAAGAATACCGTCGAAATCATCCCAAATGCGCAGATTCAGGATTTGCAGGAAGAAGTGGAAGCCCTCGTGGTAGCAGGCGAAGGCAGAGCATACGGGATTGAATTTTTTGCACGCAAGCAACGCGGCAAGACTACAGGATGGCTGGGATATACTTTATCCAAATCACAACGCAGAGCCGATAATATTGATAATGGGGATTGGTACAATTTCCGTTTCGACCGCACACATTATTTAACCGCCGTGGTCTCGCATGAGTTTACAAAACGATTGAGTGTAGGTGGCAATTTTGTATTCGCAACCGGAGAAGCATTTACTATCGCGCAAAGCCGGACCCAGTTTTTTGGCGAATCCAACTTCCCCTCTATTTATTATGGTGCACGCAATTCAGCCCGGTTCCCTACTTATTACCGCCTCGATTTATCGGTTACGCTCCTGCAAAAGAAAACAGAAGCAAAACCCATCTGGTTGTTTAAGAAAAGACGCTTCGAAGGAAGTTGGGTTTTCTCTTTGTACAATGCAACCGGTGCGAAAAATGCCTATTCCCTGCAATACATCAAAAACGACGATGGAGTGCCGGTTATCTATAAATGGTACCTCTTCACCTTTGTTCCTTCCGTTACTTACAATTTCAAATTTTAAGCTGTCATATTCAGTATGAGAAAATATAGCATTCCATTTTTATTCGTTTTAGCAGCAATTACTTTCACTTCGTGTAAGGAAGAAATTGAATTGGATATCCCAGGTGGTGAACCCAAATTGGTGGTAGAAGCAGAAATTACTACAGAGACCGACAGTTCATACGTGATGATTACAAAAACAGCTGATTACTATTCACTGGAACCGATTCCTAAAATTGCCGGTGCAACAGTAATGGTGAATGGCATAGCTTTTAATTTTGTGGGCGAAGGTATCTACAAACCGGCATCGCCATATACCGGAGTGGCCGGACAAACATATGACCTGAATATTGTTTTGGATGGTAAAACATACACGTCAACTTCTCAGTTGGAAAAAATGTTCCGCATAGATTCGGTCTTTCAGGTATTTAAACCCAAATCGGGTTTTATCGATGCAGGTTGGTCAATTAATTATCTGGGATTTGATGATCGTCCGAAAATCAAATACACGTATTTCCGCCTGGGATATTTTGATACCATCGTACAACGGGATTCCTTTTCTCGGATGAAAATATTGTTCAACAGCGAACAAACTCCATTGGGAACTCAGTATGCCTTTGAGTTACCCTTCACACGCTTTCAGAAGGGAGAAGAGTGCGTCATGATTTTCCGTTCGGTCGATAAATTTATGAATGGTTTTATCTCGGCGTATATCGAGCAATCTTCAGGACCTCCGGGTCCGTTTCAGTCGCCTCCGGCTAATCTGCCTACCAATATAACCGGTGGAGCCATCGGGTATTTTGCCACGTATGATATCATTCGAAAACGATACACGGTGAAGTAGTTTACTTTAACAGTACGTTAATTTCTTTTTTGGGCGCGTCCCATGAAGTATGCGTAGTACATATTTTTCTAATTGAGAAGAATCTCACACGCTTAACTTCATGGGTCAGGCTCTACGTTACAATCTCTGAAGTATTCGGGTACGAATTACTTCAGAGGATTTTCACTGCGATCCTTCGCGCGTACTGCTATATTCAGCTTTTTACTTTGATTGGGATTTTCAATCGACTGAGAGTATCAAATTTTATCCTTGAAACAAAAGCTTTAGATGATCTTCAAATACCTGAAAATAAAAAGATGGAATAGGTATTTACTTTTTAGTATAAAGTAAAGGTTAATTGGAAGATTGAACTCGCGAAATGAATAGGTAGAATCAACTGGTATGATCTGAAACAATCACCCAGCGTTTATTTATTTTTTTAAAAATAAGTGTAAAGTAGCCGCCTGCATTTCCCTTCTCGACTGAACGGATTAAAGTCCATTTTCCGATAACCTGCGCCGTTGTTTTAGAGAACATTTCCAGCTTCAGAATTTCAAATTGCAGTTGGCCCATGGTAGCCTGATCTGGATATGATTTTATATAATTATCCAGCGTTTGCTGCCATCCAAGAGTGATTCCTTTTTTGCCGATGAACTGAAGCGAATCGTTTTTCCAGTAACCTTCCATAAAGGCTGGAAGATCTCCGGCGTTCCATGCCTTCTCCTGCATAAGCAACACCCGGCGGATCATCTGCGCATCAGTAAGTTTATGCGGTTGTGCCTGTACGGTACTTGCGCAAAGCAGAATAAAAAATGCTAACGTATTTTTCATATTAGAATATTAAAGGACCCAGCCATAAATACCAGATGATCCAGCCCATGGCGCAGGCAGCAAGTCCCCAGGTAAAAACCATTTTACGAAATGCAAGCGGCCAGTATTTGAATACGATGCGGTAAGCCCAGAAGGAAAACAGCAATGTTGTGGCATAATACAATACAGCATGAAATACTTTAAACACATAAAAATTCCCAAAAAATACTATCGGAATAGTTGACCAGCGTTCATGATCCAGATAATATAAAAATGGAATGTGATGAAATGCAATTGCATTGGTAATCTGAATCACCATACCTCTTATAAATGCATAAAAGAGCAGAGACCCTGCAATTCGGGTTGCATCAGATAATGCTTTTTTGCTGATCCAATATCCACTGGAAATAACTATAAAATTCAGGATAAGTAAAATTAAAGTTCTGGTTAGTACCATCCAGGATTCAGTTAAGCACCCTGCAATACCGGTTGGGGTTAAATGCCAGTCATGTAACCCCATACCAGAATAAATGGCGACTGTAAATGCAGAAAACAACAGATTATGTGCCAACTCGATCAGGAGACAACATAGTGTAAAAACGATGATTGTTTTACGCGTCATGCCGGTTCATTTATCCGGCAAAAAGGTACAAAGTTTTCGGGTGTTATTACGTCGGTATCAGCCTGAGGATAAAGATTGCTGAAGGCTCTGCTCACTTTGGCGTTTCCTTTTCCCCATTTCATCTCAAACGCGGAGAGTTGTTTTTTATCCATTTCAACATAATCCACTTCACTTTGGTTGTAGTTTCTCCAGAAGTAACTGTTGATTTTCGGATGCAGCCAGGCATTCATTTTTTTACGTTCGCTCACCATTAAATTTTCCCAAAGCGCCCCTGCATCGTTGCGTATGTTTAACGCATTGAAATTTCCGATTACCGCATTGCGTATGCCATTGTCCCAAAAGTAAATCTTGTTCATTTTACTGATTTCCTTGCGTGGATTATTGCTCATGGATGGGAGGCGAAAGATCACGAAGGATTTTTCCAGCAGATCGATATAGTTGTCTATCGTATCGGATTTTACGCCCAGCTGCCGGCCGAGTTCGTGCAGGGATACTTCGCTGCCCACCTGATAAGCGAGCAGTTGCAGGAGTTTGTTCAATAAGGTAGGCTTTCGGATATTGTTCCAGGCCAGCACATCTTTGTACAAATATTGATCCGACAGGTTCAGCAACAAGGTATCCGCATCCTGCCGGTTATTGCAGATATCGGGGTAGGATCCATATACCAGATGAAAAGGCAATTGCTGCGCTATTTCAAACGGAGAGTTTTTAGGGTACAATTCTTTTAAGGCAAATGGAAACAAATGAAACAGGATCTGACGGCCGGTTAACGGTTCAAATACAGTTTCCGAAATATCCAGCGAAGAAGAACCGGTCGCAATAAATTGTACACCCTTGAATTGGTCGACGCAGAGCTTGAGCAGCAAACCTGCATTTTCGATCCGCTGTACTTCATCGATGATTACTGTTTTGTAGGTACCAAATACCTGCCGCAAACTCACCAGATCATGCCGGCTCAGTGTTTCACGGGTAGTTGATTCATCGGCATTGAGCCAAAGCACAGAGGATTGATTGGAAAAAAGGTGTTGAAGCAGCGTGGTTTTACCCACCTGTCGTGCTCCGGTCAAAAGGTTCACTTTGTTTTTGCGGAACCATTTCTTCATACCGGCCTCGGCCACACGATGTACCACTTGCATCGAACAAAAGTACGAATATTTCCGATACACTGGAAAAATTAGTACAAATATTTCCGATACACTGGAAAAATTAATACAAATATTTCCGATAGAAAATGTAAGTGTTAGAAAATCAATCAATTAGATCCCACAGATTTTTCATATAATCTGCTTCGTTGATTTTGGCTTCTGCATGATCGGCAATGATCCGCTCGAGCAGCACATCGTTTTTGCGTCCTTGTTGTTGCGCAAAGGCATAGGAACTGGTACTGAAAGTGACTAATTCGTATTGGGATTTAAACCTGTCGGGATACAGTTCGGCCAGATCGTGTTCAATATGTTTCTTGTGCAGGAAATGCTGATCTGCGGTTTTGTTGGCCATTTCGTCAAAGTTTTGAATGGCCATTTCCGAAATTGCATCGGCGTTGGGTTTGCGTTCCTGCTGATAGGCTGCAAAGATTTTGTTCCAGTCGTCGCCAAATTGTTCGATGCAATTGTCCATTACGAGTGCATCTTCAAAACTGCAATTCATACCTTGCCCGTAAAACGGTACTACCGCATGAGCTGCATCTCCCATCAATGCGATCTTGTCGTTTTTTACCCACGGAAAGCAGCGCACCGTAACCAGGGATGAAGTGGGGTTGGTTGTAAAATCATGCATCAGGGTGGGCATCATCGGTACTGCATCCGGAAATTGTTCGTCGAAAAATTGCTGAATGCTTTCAGTAGTCTGCAGATTTTGAAAACTGTATTTCCCTTCAAATGGAACAAACAGCGTACAGGTAAAATCACCGGAGGGATTCGGCAGTGCAATCATCATAAATTCGCCGCGCGGCCAGATATGCAATGCGTTCTTTTCCATCCGGAAGGTGTTGTTATCACCAGCCGGAATGGCGAGTTCCTTGTACCCTACATGCAGATACTGTTGCGAATAATTGAAGCGGTCGGTAAACTGCATGCTGCCTCGTGTGGCGGCAAATGCACCGTCGGTACCGATAATGCGATCCGACTGAACGATGCGGTGCGAACCGTCTTCGAGTTCAAAGGTCGCCGTAGCTTCATCGATGTTTACATGGGTACAACGGGTATTGAAATGCAGGGTGATATTTTTAAAATCGTCGGCCAGCTCCAGCAAACGGATATTCAGTCGTCCGCGCGAAACCGAATTGATGGCTTGTCCTTCTTTGCCATAAGGCTGATAGGTCAATTCACCGGTTTTGGAGTGCATCATTCTGCCGTACATGGGAATGGCATCGTTCAGGATTTCCTGGTCGAGTCCAACCTTTTCGAGGGCTTGCAAACCGCGGGTAGAAAGGGCGAGGTTGATGGATTTTCCGGCGGAGATTTTGTTCTTGCGCATATCGGGCCGACGTTCGAACAATTCGATTTCAAAACCGCGTTTAGCCAGATATATGGCCATTAAACTACCCGATAATCCTCCTCCGATGATGGAAATTTTTTGCGACATGTTAATTGTTATTTTATGCTTTAGTTTATAAATGTTGTACTATAAAGTTCCATATCTATTTATTTTTCACTCAGAATTAACCTTTTTTATAATTGGTACTACTTGTTGAATTGTCATTTACGTTAAGGGGCTTGTCTGCCCCTTAAACCCCGACTACCTTTTTTTCTTAGTCAAAAAAAGGTAGGAAAAAAGACAAGCCAAAACAAAGCTCCTTCCGCACAGTCCAACGCTTACCCCCGCTGTTTTGGCGACCCGCCCGCCCAAACCAGTAATTATTTTGGTAACAGTTAGATTCTTAAAATTAAATGCACATTAAGTTAATGTTTTATTCAATTGGAAGACCGAATATACCTGAATGATTGCTTATCGGGAAATCGGGTTTACTGATTAAAATAAGATTTCAATACTTCTCCGATGCGATACACGTCTTCAAACGTATTGTATAACGGAACCGGGCTCATGCGGATTACATCCGGTTCGCGCCAGTCGGGCAGGATCTGGTTGGCTTCGAGATAATCGAAAACTTTCTTTCCGTCTTTTTTTACGATGATGGAAAGTTGACACCCTCTTTCATCCGGATTGGATGGGGTAATGAGGGTCAGGTGTGCTGAAAAAGACCGGAGTATAAATTCGAGATAGGCTGTCAGTTGCAAGCTCTTATTGCGCAGGGCTGGAATTCCGGCTTCTTCAAACAATTCCAGCGAAGCTTTGTGAATGGCCATCGGAAAAATTTGTGCATTGCTCAATTGCCAACCAGCAGCGCCTTTCATGGGTTTGAATCCTTTTTTCATTTGAAAACGGGTTTCTTCGTCGTGGCCCCACCAACCGGCGAAACGTGGCAGTTCTGAATTTTCACCGTGACGTTCATGCACGAATACTCCGCTGGTTCCACCCGGACCACTGTTCAGGTATTTATACGAACACCAAACCGCAAAATCAACATCCCACTCGTGCAGTTGTAAAGGCAGGTTACCGGCAGCATGCGCCAGATCGAAACCGGCGATGGCACCAACATCGTGTGCAGCGCGGCTAATGGTTTTCATATCGAATGCCTGACCGGTATAATAATTTACACCACCCATCATCACGATTGCCAGGTTGTCTTTGTGTTCGTAAATCCGCGTTAAGATATCTTCGGTACGCAAGGTGTATTCTCCATCGCGCGGCTTGAGTTCGATGATGGCATCCTCCGGATCGAAGCCGTGAAAGCGCGCCTGGGTTTCCATGGCGTATTGATCGGATGGGAAGGCCGAAACTTCCATCATGATTTTATAACGCGTTGTAGTAGGACGGTAAAAACTTACCATCATGAGGTGCAGGTTGGCGGTGAGGTTATTCATCACTACTACTTCACCGGGGTTTGCTCCAACTACATGTGCCGCATTTTCAGCTAAAAAATGATGGTAATATTTCCAGGGATTTTTTCCCTGAAAATGACCATCGACACCCAGTTCGGCCCAATCTTTCAGTTCTTGTTCAATGGCAGCACGGGCACGTTTGGGTTGCAAACCCAGAGAGTTCCCGCACAGGTAAACAAGGTCTTTTCCATCTTTCTGTGGAATATAAAATTCGTGGCGAAACCGTGCCAGCGGATCGTTCTGGTCGGCTTGCCGGGCAAAAGAGAGACTGTTTTCAAACTGCATTCGGGGAGGGATTAATTCAGAAGGCAATGTTAACAAGAAATGTGCAAAAAAGGAGTCCGTTTTGGAATGAGTTTTTTACGGATGATTATTTATCAATGGATTTTTAAAAATCATTCATTCCTGATATCTAATTCCATCCTGTACTGATCGTAAATAATAAGAAACCATGCTGTGAATTGTTCTGGGTTCTGGTTTAATTCATTTTGCAATTGTTCAGGTCCGATCCAACGGTAGGCATCTGCTTCCAACGGATTGAGCAAAGGGATTCGGTTGGTGATGCCGGTATATACAAAATCAAGTTCGTGTTCACTCAATCCATTATCGAGAAGGGTGTGGTACTGAAACCGGAATTTAAAACTAAGGGTACAATCCAGTCCCATTTCTTCGCGCAGTCGGCGATTGGCTGCATTGATTGTGGGTTCGCCGGGTCGCGGATGCGAACAACAGGTATTGGTCCACAGGCCTCCCGAATGGTATTTGTGTCGTGCCCGCCGTTGCAAAAGCAATTGTCCCTGATCGTTGAAAATAAAGACGGAGATGGCGCGGTGGAGCTTAGCCAACCGATGAGCTTTCATTTTTTCCATATATCCCAATTCGTTGTTGAATGGATCTACCAAAACCACTTGTTCGGTATGAAATTGCAACGTGATGGACATTACTGGCAGGGGTAAAATAATTTAGATTCAACGATCATTTGACGAAGGCCTTCATCTTTTATAGTTGACAATGATTTGCAGATACTCCGGTAATCTTCATCCTTGTTTTGATGGTATGCGAGCAAAGCAGGAATATTCGATTGAATGCAATACCTCAGAAAACGCAACTCCATATTTCCCGGCTCCCGTTGAATGGCTAGTTCGAGCAAAGCTTTACCGTTTTCGAAATAGTTGAGTTTTGCCATCGGGTTCAAGGTGTGTTTGGCCATGAGTATGGTTGCAGCACCGGTATATCCCAATCGCAGCGGAGTAGAAGAACCGGTATATATAATCAGGTGACGTGCGTTGGTTTCCGAATCAACGGCTGTTCGAAATGTGTGACGTATTTCGTTGAGCGTAAGCGCCGGGTTGCCGGATTCACCAATGGATGCGGTGAACAAATGCAGGGCAAGTAGTACAAGCATGATTTTATAATAGGTTTAAACTGTGGCGGAGATAGGAACTGAACAGCAGGGAAATTTTTTTCTGACCCGACACCCGGATGCGTTCCTGCATAATTCCGTGGGGTGTGGTTTCCGTGATCTTACGCAACAGGTTCCGGTAATAGATATAAGCTACATATACACCAAACCGGGCATCGGCTGGCAATTGCTTTATGCCTTCCAACCCGGTTGCAAAATCACTTTCGATGTCGGCTTCTATTTCCGCTTTGATGGCTGCATTAAACGTTTGGTTTTGCAGCTGCGGGAAATAGCGCCTTCCCAATTGTTCCGTATCGGCTTTGAAATCGCGCAGAAAATTCACTTTCTGAAATGCCGATCCGAGTTTCATGGCTGATGGTTGAAGCTCCTGATAGCGTTCTTCATTTCCATCCACAAAAATTTTCAGGCACATTAATCCCACTACTTCTGCAGAACCCAGAATATATTCTTCATAAGTCTCCGGAGTATAGCGTTGATCACTCAAATCCATTTCCATGCTGTGCAGAAAAGTATGGATCAGTTTGTGATCGATTTGATATTGATTCACGGTTTGCTGAAAACTGTTCAGTACCGGATTGAGGCTGATTCCTTCACGAATGGCAAGCCAGGTATCGGCTGTAAATCGTTCGAGCAGTATACGCCGGTTGAAAGAATGAAAGCTGTCTACGATTTCATCGGCCAGCCTTACAAATCCATAAATGGCATGCACAGGATTGCGCATGCGCGGCGATAAAAAACGGATGCCCAGCGAAAAGGAAGTGCTGTAGGTGCGGGTAACATTTCTGCTGGTGCGGATCGAAACCTGATCGAATAACTCTTTCATGGCAATAGGATTTAATGGGTTGAATTTTGACAGATGAGGCGGGCCACTACTTTGCCACTGATGATGGCCGGAGGAACTCCCGGACCGGGAACGGTGAGTTGGCCGGTATAATAGAGGTTGTTTATTTTTTTGCTTTTCATGCGAGGTTTAAAAAGGGCCGTTTGTCTGAGGGTATTGGCTAATCCGTATGCATTGCCTTTGAATGCGTTGTAATCGCGCGTGAAATCGTTCATGGCATAGGATCGTTTGAACAATATATGTGGTGCAATGGCTTGTCCGGTTCTTTGTTCGAGTCGTTGCAACAGCATATCGAAATAGCGTTCGCGCATGGATTCCGAGTCTGGTAATCCGGGAGCCACCGGCATCAGAAGAAACAAGTTTTCGCATCCTTGCGGCATTACCGATGGATCAGTTTTACCGGGCAACGAAGCATAAAACAAAGGGTGAGATGGCCATTGCGGATTGCTGTATATATCGGCTGCATGCCGGTTAAAATCCGCATCAAAAAACAGGTTGTGATGCTGAAGGTTTTGCAAAGGTTTATTCACCCCGACATAATACAACAGGCAGGAGGGTGCCATTTTGCGCGACTCCCAATAACGGGGTGAGTATGCCCGATCCTTTTCGTCGAGCAAATGTTGATCGATATGATGATAATCGGCAGCTCCCACCACATAATCGGCTTCCAGTGTCTCGCCATTTTCCAGATGCACACGATACACTTTTCCATGGCGTGTTTCGATGCGTTTTACTTCCGTATTCAAACGGATTTTTACACCCTGTTCCTCTGCAATCTGAACAAACGCGTGGATGATGTTGAACATACCGCCCATGGGATACCATGTACCAAGACTCAGGTCGGCGTAATTCATCAGACTGTACAAGGCCGGTGTATTGGCAGGCGTGGCACCCAGAAATAAGACCGGGAATTCGAGCAATTCGATTAAAAAGGGATGGCGCACGAACCGCCGGATATGTTTTTTCATGGAGGTAAACACATCGAGGTGCAACAAACCCTTCAGCAGGCGTGCGTCCAGAAATTCGGTTAAGTTCAACCCGGGCTTATGCACCAGGTGGCGCATACCGGTATCGTATTTGAATTGCGCTTCGGCTAAAAATTTTCGAAGTCCTGCGGATGAACCGGGTTCGTAATGTTCAAACAATTTTTCGAGCGCATCCATGTGTGCCGGAACATCAACTGCCTCACCCGATTTGTCGAAAATGCGATAGGATGGATCAAGGCGTTTGAGGGTATAAAAATCGGAAGCGGTATGCGCAAAGTCGTTGTAGAATTGTTCGAATATTTCAGGCATCCAGTACCAACTCGGACCCATATCAAACGTGAATCCCTGGTATTCATATTTTCGCGCACGCCCGCCGGCCTGATCATTTTTTTCGAGAACCGTTACTTCCATTCCGGCTTTGGCCAAATAAGCAGAGGCCGATAAGCCAGCTATGCCCGAACCAATAACCACTACTTTCATCTTTTGCATACCGGGTTCAACAAACACTTGCACGGAATGTTTGTTTAACCAAGGTTCAACAAAAACAGAATCAGGCAGTTAAAAACCATCTCCTGCATTTTGTGTTTATGGATTAAGTATGATCGAATTTGCCATAACTGTTTTTACTTTTATCCTGATGGAAGGCGTTGCCTGGTTTGCACATAAGTATATCATGCATGGATTTTTGTGGAGCCTGCACCGCGATCATCACCAACCCGGCGAAGGATTTTTTGAAAGGAATGATTTCTTTTTTTTGATTTTCGCCATTCCGGCAGTAATGTGTTTCATAGCAGGAATGAACAACCTCTATTTTTTTGCGGTTGGTTTGGGTATTGCGTTATATGGACTGGGATATTTTACGGTACACGATATCATCATCCATCAACGGTTCAGGATGTTGCGTCGTTGGAACAACCGTTATGTTACCGGAATTCGCCGGGCACACAAAATGCATCACAAGCATTTGGGTAAACACGAAGGCGAAAATTTCGGAATGCTACTGGTTCCCATGAAATATTTTAAATTAAACAAAACGTTGGAATGAGTTTCTATGCCATTGTACTTTTTTGGGCTGTGTTGGTTCCTGTAGTGTTCAGTTTCAACCGGAGAATTGGTTATTACAGGAAATTTAAATCTCTGGCCGCAGGCATCAGTATTACAGCATTGTTGCTGATCGCAACGGATGCGTTGTTTGTGCAATCAGGTGTGTGGGGTTTCAATGCAGATTATGTTTGGCCTCTACGGTTCCTGCACTTACCCCTGGAAGAATGGTTGTTTTTTGTGGCCATACCCTACGCGAGTATTTTTATTTACGAGAGTCTGAGAATATTGTTGCCACCCATTACTTATGGCAAATGGATGCAACGTCTAACGTGGGCACTTGCCATTCTGTGCATGCTAACTGCATTGACGAATCCGTTCAGATTATATACTTTTTGGGCAAGCAGTATTGCAGCAGTTTTACTCGTGTGGCATGCTTTGTTTAAGAAAGCATGGATGGGGAATTTCTGGCTGGCATTCGGTGTTCACCTGATTCCATTTCTTGTGGTCAACGGACTCTTGACCGGTATGGCAACAGAGCATCCGGTGGTATGGTACAATCCGGAAGAGAACCTGGGGTTACGTATCTTTACCATCCCTGTGGAAGATCTGGTATATGCCTTGATTATGTTACTTGTACCAGTATCAATAATCGAAAGCATTGAGGCAAAGAAAAATACATTTAAGGAGAGTATGTTGTTTGTGTAATTTGAAAGAGAAATACAATGAACATTTGAAAAGGTGATCGAGTGGCAAAGGGGAGAACCCACGCGAAGGGATTCGCGCGGTAACAGGGGAGAAATCAAAAATTAAATCAATTGCAAAAACGCTATTTCTTCTGGCAATGATTTGAATAAACAATAATTCAATGTCCCGTCTGCCCACTCACCATCTCTAGCTTCATGTTTTTTATTTTAGCAAATCCTCCCTGCACATTCTTCACACGTTGAAATCCTTTTGATTTCAAGAATGATGCAGCAATCATAGAGCGGTAGCCTCCGGCGCAATGCACCAGGTATTCCCCGTCTTTGTCGAGTTGTGTATAGTTTTTGTTGATGTCGCCAAGCGCAACATGGGTGGCTTTTTTCAAATGCATTTCATCCCATTCTCCGGGACGGCGTACATCCAGAATCTGGATATCGGTATGTTTGGCATCGAGTTCAAATTCTTCTTCATCTACGGTGATCACCATATCGTAACGCTTACCGGCATCGAGCCAGGTTTGAAAACCACCTTTCAGGTATCCTTGAATTTTATCAAAACCAACACGGGTTAAACGTTCTACGCTCTCCTGTTCTTTACCGGGTTCGGCTACAATTGCAACGGGTTGAGCAATATCAAGCAGGGTTGCAGCCCAAATGGCATATTGTCCGTTGAGTCCGAAATTGATGGAACCGGGAACAAATCCCAGTTCGAATACTTCCGGATTGCGCGTGTCGATTATAACAACTGATTGTGTTTTTAAATCTTCAAAAGACTGAAGATCCAATGGAGTCAATCCTTGCTTCAATACTTCTTCCATGGATGCATATCCTTGCTTGTTCAGTTGGGCATCTTTAAAAAAGTAAGCAGGTGCAGGTTGTATGCCATCGGTTAACGTTTGGATAAAAAGGTCTTTCGACATGGGTTGCAAAGCATAGTTTGTTTGCTTTTGCTGGCCCATGGTAGAAAAGGTTTCTTTACCGATATTCTTTCCGCAAGCCGATCCGGCTCCATGTGCAGGATAAACCAAAACTTCGTCGGCCAGCGGCATTAATTGATGATGCAGCGAATCGTACATCATGCCGGCCAGTTCTTCTTTGGTCATGACCCCATCGAGCAAATCAGGACGACCTACATCGCCCACAAACAGGGTATCTCCGGTAAAAACAGCGTGGTCTTTTCCGTTTTCGTCTTTCAGCAAAAAGCAACTCGACTCGGGGGTATGCCCCGGAGTGTGCAGAACCTGAATGGAAATTTTTCCCAGTTTAAGCACTTCTTTATCGGATGCCACATGGACCGGATAGGATGTTACGGTTGTGGGACCGTATACAATTTGCGCACCTGTTTTTTTAGCCAGATCAATATGTCCGCTTACGAAATCGGCATGGAAATGGGTTTCAAAGATGTATTTGATTTTCGCTCCACGGCTTTCGGCCATTTTTACGTAGGTGTCGTAATCGCGCAGGGGATCAACGATGGCAGCTTCGCCTTCCGATTCAATATAGTAAGCAGCCTGGGCCAGGCAATTGGTATAGAGTTGTTGTATATGCATGTTATTGGTGGTTTGGATCAACTGCGCAGCACAGCTCCAAGTTCTTTTTCGAATTGATGCACCAGTTTGTTCATCACTGTTTCAATTTCTTTATCGGTTAATGTTTTGGTATCGTCCTGCAAGTGAAAACTGATGGCGTAAGATTTCTTTCCTTTTTCAATTTTATCTCCTTCATAAACATCGAATACATCGATTTGTTTAAGCAGTTTGGTTTCTGTTTTTCGGGCAATGCGTTCGAGATCCATATACCGTACTGATTTATCGAGCAGCAAGGCCAGATCACGGCGTACCATGGGGTAAGCACTTACCATTTCAGGTTCGAATTTTTGCTGCTGTGCCAGTTCTTTCAGCGGACTCCACAACAAATCGGCCACCATGACCGGTTGATCGATATCGAATTTTTTCAGCAGGTTATTGTTCACCAACCCAAACGCACCCATTACTTTTCCTTTGCATACGATTTGGGTGTAATGGGTCAGCTCAGTTGAATTGCCATCGTATTGAAACGTATATTTTACGATTCCGGCTTTTTGTAAAAATTGTTCTACCGTTGATTTCAATTGATAGTACGAGGATGGACGTTGCGGAGCAATCCAGGATTCGGGCGCTATTTGTCCGGTGAGGTACAGGGCAAAATGCGGAGTCTCTACAAAACCTTTTTCCGATTGGGTATAGGTATATCCAAATTCGAAAGCTCGGATATCGCTAACGCGACGATTTCGGTTGTATTGAATCATTTCGAGTCCGTTGAATAGCATGTTCATGCGCATGATATCCAATTCTGAACTCAGGGGATTTAACAAACGAACGGCGTCTTTGCTTTGTTCTTCGGAATAGTATGCCGACTGAGTAAGCGAGTTGCTCATCATTTCTACAAAGCCCGCATGCGCCAGAAAATTGGCCAGTTTGTTGCGCAATCGAAATGCATCTTCATCTGCCGATTTAGTGAGCGTAGATTTTAATTGTGTGGGAATTGCAATTTTATTCAGGCCATAAATACGCAGAATCTCTTCAGCAATATCGGCTTCGCGTTTCACATCGGAACGGTAAGCCGGAATGGTTAAGAGGTACAGATCGTCTGATTTTTTTTCGATATGGATGTCGAGTCGGGTTAAGATCTGCAATATTTCCTGCAGATCAATTTCCTGTCCGATCAGATTGTATAAACGTTGAACGGAGAACTTAACCTGAGCATCATGAACCGGTTCGGGATATAGATCAACCACGTTGGAAGCAAGACTCCCTCCGGCAATTTCGAGAATGATGCCACATACCCGTTCCAAAGCGGCGAGGGTAATCTGAGGATCTGTACCGCGCTCGTAACGGTACGAAGCATCGGTGCTCAAACCGTGAAACTTGGCGGTTCGCCGGATTGAAGCCGCATCGAAGTATGCACTTTCGATAAAAATAGTTTTCGTGTTTTCGGTGATGCCCGATTCCAGTTCGCCAAATACACCTGCCAATGCCAACGGTTTTTCGGCATCACAAATCATGCACTCGTTTCCATTCAGGGTACGTTCTGTTTTATCAAGGGTGATAAATTTAGAACCTGCCTTTGCTTTTTTTATTTGAATTTTTGAACCTTTAATTTTATCGGCATCGAAGGCATGCAAGGGTTGCCCCAATTCGTGTAATACATAATTGGTAGCATCCACAATATTGTTGATGGAACCAATTCCAATGGCTGCCAGTTTATTTTTGAGCCAGTCGGGTGACGCTTTTACGGTTACGCCTGAAACTACAATACCTGAGTAACGTTTGCAACCTTCGGTATCTGATAATTCAACTGCGAGGACAGGTAATTGATCTGCACTTTTTAATGCATCGCTTGCGGGCAGGGTGATTTCAATTCCTGTCAGTGCTTTCAAATCGCGGGCCACACCCAGGTGGGAAGCAGCATCCCCGCGATTGGCTGTTAACCCGATTTCGAGTACCGTATCTGAATAAACCGGAATATAGCGCGAAGCCGGAGCACCGGTTTCGTACTCAGCAGGCAATACCATGATGCCGGCATGGCTGTTTCCGAGTCCCAGTTCATCTTCGGCGCAAATCATTCCTTCGCTTACTTCACCCCGGATTTTCGATTTTTTGATTTCGAAAGGTTCGCCTGTAGTTGGATAAAGTTTAGCGCCTACGGTTGCCACCAGTACTTTTTGTCCGGCCTCTACATTGGGCGCACCGCATACAATGCTCAAAGGTGTATCGGTTCCAACGCTCACTGTGGTAAGACTTAATTTATCGGCATTGGGATGTTTGATGCAGGTGAGCACTTCGCCAATCACAATTCCTTCCAGGCCTCCCTGAACTGATGCATAAGCTTCAATGCCTTCCACTTCCAGTCCGCAGCCGGTGAGCAATGCAGCCGTTTCTTCCGGATTGGTTTGCAGGTTAATCAGTTCGCGGAGCCATTGGTAGGAGATCTTCATGTCGTGAATATATAAGCAGCGAAAATAAGGAATTAGGGTTTGTAGGATGGAGAAATTCGTTTTTTAGTTTGCAGGTTTTGTTCATATTACGATGCGTGTGAATTGCATTACTCTCTTTGATAATTAATGTTTTGGGGCTGCCCATGAAGGATGCGCGATGGAAAGCTGCGTTAATATTTCAATCCTGTGCGCTTACCTTCATGGTCGGGCTCTTCGTTGCAAGTCCTCGCTGCGCTCCGGGCTTTCCCCATAAAGGATGCGCAAGCTTACCTTTAGGGCGATCCCTCAGCCTCCTGCCGGAATGCACAACATAAAAATCAGGCATCTTTTCTTCTGTTATTTCAAAACCAGGATTTGTTTTAAATCTGATAAATATCAGGTTAATTTTATTTAGACTAAATACAAATAACATATTTTTGCCCTCACAAATTCATCAATTATGAAACGTCTTTTATATATAATCACTGTATTTATTTCTCTGGCGCACAGCGAAGCGGCCGTAATTAAAGGGAAGCTGGTCAGCGAAACCGGCGAACAATTGGTTAACCAGCAAGTGTATTTATCGAGCGGGCAGGTGGCCTTATCCGATGCAACCGGAATCTTTGAGTTTAGCGAGATCAACAAAGGAAATTATTCCCTGATTACCGAAATCGGCGGACAGATTGTAAATCTGAAATGGGTTGAAGTAAAAGAAAATGGAGACATTATCGATCTGGGTTCCATCATTATGGAGAAGAATCTCCAGTTGAAAGAGGTTGAAATTACCGATGCGCATATCAACCGTCAAATAGAGCGTATGCCGGATGTGAAAGACAATATTATTTATGCGGGTAAAAAGAATGAAGTCATTCGCTTGTCGACCGGTTCTTCCAATCTGGCTCAGAACATGTCGCGTCAGGTATTTGCCAAAGTACCCGGAGTACATGTTTGGGAAAGCGATGGCAGCGGTGTTCAGATGGGCATTGCTACCCGTGGATTAAGCCCAAACCGTATGTGGGAATTCAATACCCGTCAGAATGGTTACGATATTGCGGCCGATCCTTACGGTTATCCTGAGTCGTATTATACTCCATCGGTAGAGTCGCTGGATCGCATAGAAGTGATCCGCGGAGCAGCATCGTTGCAGTATGGACCGCAGTTTGGCGGTGTGGTGAATTATATCAAAAAACGTTCGATCAGCAACAAACCTTTTGGGGTTGAAATGATGCAAACCGTTGGGAATTATGGTATGTTCAGTTCGTTTAACGCCATCGGCGGAACAATCGGAAAATTCTCGTACTACTCCAATATCAATTACCGCCGCTCCGACGGATGGAGGGCAAACAATGCGTATACCACCTGGAACGGATATATCAATCTGGGATACCGCATCAGCAATAAAATGAATATCAGTCTGGAGTACACGCGCATGGATCAATTGGTACAACAACCGGGCGGATTGAACGATTCGATGTTTAAAGCCGATCCGCGTCAGTCGCTGCGTGCACGCAACTGGTTCGATCTGGCCTGGAATATTCCTGCATTGAATTTCGAATACCAGATCAATAGCAACAACCGTTTAAATATTAAAGCATTTGGATTGATTGGTGACCGCAGAAGCATCGGTAATCTGGATGCCATCAACAAACCCGATACCATCAACCGGGCTACCGGCTTATACTCCAGCCGCCGTATAGATGTAGATCATTATACCAATGCGGGTGTGGAAGTACGTCATTTGTATAAATATACCTTGTTCAGCAGAAAACATACTCTTGCCGGAGGCTTGAAATATTTTACAGGTGAAACCACCCGATTCCGGAATACCAATGGAAACAAAGGAAGCGATTTCGACCTTTCAGTTACTTCAGAAACACGTGCCGTAGACATGGTATACAATACCAATAACCTGGCTTTCTTTGCCGAAAACATTTTTAACATTACCCGCAAATGGAGCATCACTCCGGGGTTCCGTTATGAAATGCTGGAAAATACCGCCAACGGTAAATATGCATCGGCTGCAACCGCAGTTTTAAACAATGCTACCAGCGAGCGCAAGTTTGCATTGCTCGGGTTGGGATCGCAATATGCCATCAGCAGCAATACCAATATTTACGCTAATTTCTCTCAGGCCTATCGTCCGGTATTGTTCAGCGATATTACACCGGCAGCTACTACCGACAGTATCGATATGAACCTGAAAGATGCCACAGGATACAATATGGATTTGGGTTACCGTGGAACAGTAGGAAATTACCTGAGTTTTGATGTGAGCACGTATTATTTGAGTTACGATAACCGCATTGGTTCATACAGCCTGGGAGGCAGAAATTACAAAACCAATATTGGTGCATCGGTAAGCAAAGGTGTTGAAAGTTATATTGAATTTACACCTACCGCTTTGATGGCTCAACCCGTATTCGGACAAGTAAGTATTTTCTCATCCATTTCGATCAACGAGTCGAAATATACCGAATGGAACAATCCGGATCCAAGCAAAGATCTAACCAATAAGGTGGTAGAGAATGCACCAAAATATATACAACGGTACGGACTTACCTATGCCTGGAAAAAATTCACCACCACTTTTCAATATTCAAGCGTGAGCAAAGCATACAGCGATGCCATGAATTCGGAAAAATACGATGCCACCGGTGTGAACGGTGTGATCCCATCGTATGCAGTGGCTGATTGGTCGTTTAGCCTGAGCCTGAAATCGATGTACCGCATCAACGGTGGAGTAAACAATGTATTTGATGCCAGCTACTTTACCCGTCGTGGTGGAGGTTACCCCGGTCCGGGCTTGTTGCCTGCCGATGGACGGTTGGTTTATGTGGGTGTTGGTCTGAAGTTTTAAGCAAGCAGTAGTAAAGAATATTTTAAAGAGAAACAGAAAGTGAAGGAGTAACACACTCTTTCACTTTCTGTTTCTCTTTCTTTATTTAATGCAGTGCATAGCGGTTGAAAAGCTCACGGACTGAAAGTCCGCGAGAGCGGTTTTAACGTTTAACCGCCTCAAAAAACAATTCCCTTCCCGCTCTTGGGGGGATAGAATCAGGGGTTGGATCTATTGTTAATGTAAATAATGATTCAAACAACTCGCGGTATTCTGCTTCGCTACCTCCGAATGGAGGGCCCTCTTCCGTTAAAGGGAAATTGAAAAGAAGTCCGGCCAATTTACCACCGGGTTTGAGAAGGTCGTGCATCTTACGTGCGTATGCCTGACGTAATTTTGGATCCAAGGCACAGAAAAATGTTTGTTCGATTATGAGGTCGTATTGCGCTTCGTGATCAAAAAAATCAGCACCAATCACCTGCAAGGAATTATTGGAAATGGCTGCTGCATATTTTTCGCGAATATGTTGCACTGCTGTTGGGGCAATATCGATCAGTGTGATGTGGGTAAACCCCGATTCGAGCAAGGACTGTGCTTCGTATGCATTTCCGCAACCGGGAATTAAAATGCGGGATTGCTTATCGGCAATAGTATTGAAATAATTTACCAGTGCAGGTGTCGGATAGCCAATGTCCCAGCCGATTTGTTGGGTACGGTATCGATCTTCCCAGAAGTCGCGGTTGAGGTTGAGATTGTCCATGTCAAAAAGTTTATTAATCGGTAAATTTGCATTAATCTTGCACGCATAAATACTACAAAATGAAATTTTTTATCGATACAGCCAATCTTTCTCAGATTAAAGAAGCAAACGACCTCGGAATCCTGGATGGGGTTACCACCAATCCGTCGCTGATGGCCAAAGAAGGCATCAAAGGCGTGGATGCTATTATGAAACACTATGTCGATATCTGTCAGATAGTGGATGGAGATGTGAGTGCCGAAGTAATTTCCACCGATTTTGACGGGATCATTCGTGAAGGAGAAAATCTGGCATCGCTGCACGAAAATATTGTGGTGAAAGTTCCCATGATCAAGGACGGGGTGAAAGCCATCAAGTATTTTACCTCCAAAGGAATCCGTACCAATTGTACTTTAATCTTTAGTCCGGGACAGGCCATTCTGGCTGCCAAGGCGGGTGCAACTTATATCTCTCCCTTCGTGGGCCGTTTAGACGATATCAGTTACGATGGTATGGAGCTGATTGCTCAGATCAGTCAGATCTATGGCATGCAGGGATATCAATCGCAAATTCTGGCTGCATCTATCCGCAACCCGATGCATATTATCAAAGCCGCTCAACTGGGGGCACATGTAATCACCAGTCCGCTCGATTCTATTCTGGCTTTGTTAAAACATCCACTGACCGATATCGGTTTGGAGAAATTTCTGGCCGATCATAAGAAAGCGAACGGGTAAAATTATCCTTGCTGTTTTTTGAGATTGTTATGATAGCAGAATCAACTTATCCTTCTTCCCGGAATGGATAATAAATACAATAATTTTCAATTCAGATTTTTTAGCTTCACTCATTTAACTGGTATAGAAAATAATGATTGAAGGATGATGCGCGAGGGATCGAAGTGAAAAGCCCACAGCGCAGCGAGGACTTGTAACGTAGAGCCCGACCCATGAAGTTAAGCGTGCGAGATTCTTCCTAATTAGAAAAATATGTACCGCGCATACTTCATGGGACGCGCCCAAAAAAAGAAAAATTCTTACTTATTCATTGCTTAATCCGCTGGCCGTAATGGTAGAGCGTTCCTGGTAATTGTCGTAATCGGTATTGATCTCCCACAAATTGTGATGCTTGTTGTTCACAATATTGTCGGCGGCTAAAATGCCCATCAGAATACTGTGATCCTGGTTGTTGTATTTGAATGCACCGTACCGGCCAATGATGCTCAGGTTTTCGATGGTGTTCAGGTATTGCTCGATGGGTTTCAGAATGTCTTTGTAATTGTTGCTGTACACCGGATAGCAACGCTGAATTTTATATACATGACCGTTGGTAGCCGTGCAATTGTTGTTCAGTCCGGTTTTGTACAATTCGTCTTTGGCGAGTGCGATCAATTTTTCGTCGCTGTAGCTCCACAGTTCATCATTGTCGTAACACCAGTATTCCAAAGCCACAATCGTAGTTTCTTTACCCTGATTGATTTCGGGAACATAATTCCGGAAATTGGAAATGCGTCCCATTTGCACATCGGCTGAATGCACGTACAACCAGTTGTCGGGGAAAATATCTTTTCCATCCACATGTAGGTAAACCAGGATGGTATTGCGGAAGGTGAGTTTGTTGGCCAGTTCTACAATCTGATCGGGTACGCCGGGAAGTTGTTTCACCATTACCGTAAACGGCATGGTAGAAACGATATGATCGTAGTTGATCACCTCACCATTCATCATTTCGATGCCCGTGGCTTTTTGTCCATCTTTCAAAACCCTTTTGACAGGGGTATTGCAAAGCACTTTGCCTCCATGTGCATCAATGTATTGTTGCATGCGTTCGTAGATCATACCGGTGCCCTGGATGGGGTAGGCAAACTGATCGACGAGGGTTTTGTGTTTGGTACCACCAATGCCCAGGGCGTTTTTCATGGCTTCGCCGAGGGAGAATTTTTTGATCCGTTGTGCAGCAAAATCGGCATCGAGTTCATCGCATCTGATGCCCCAGAGTTTTTCGGTATAGGTTTTGAAAAATATTTCGTAGAGTTTTTTTCCGAAGCGGTTGGTTACCCATCCTTCGAAGGTGGCAGTTTGACGGGTGGGGAACACTTTCTCTTTGAAGTAACTCAGCACACACAGGGCCGAAGTGAAAATTCCCAATTTGCTTAAGGCGTCAAAAGCTTTTACAGGATAGTAGTAGAATTTGTTTTTATAATAAATGCGGGTGAGGCGGTCTACCATGCGGTAATCGCGACCTGCCACTTCGAGCCACAGTTTGTTTACGCGGGTATCATCGCTAAAGAAGCGATGCGGCCCCAGATCCACCCGTTGTCCCCAGAGACTGATGGATTTAGCCAACCCGCCTACCTGAGGGGCAGCTTCGTATAAATGGACTTCAACCCCGGCTTTGGCAAGCTGATATGCGCAGGTTATTCCTGCAGGTCCTGCACCAATTACGGCTACTTTCTTTGTATTGTTCAATGGTCTTAAAAGTGCAAGGATACAAGAAAATCCGCACAGTTGAAAAAGGGAGTCGGATTAAGCTGTTTTTAAGTGTTAACGCATGATTTACAATCATCTGAACACCTATTGTGTGTAGAATCAGTTCCATTCAACCGGTTATATTCCACATTAGTATAAAGCCGGATAGTACAACATGCAGGAATTTATTAGTTTCGCTATCTGAGCAACGGCTAAAGACCCTACATGAAAAAACAAAAACAGAAAGAAATTAAGGCTGAGGCGGTAAGCGGACCGGATATCGGTTTGTCGATTGTGATAGCAGGAAATCCGAGGGAAGAATGGCTTCGCGAAAAGGTATGGAAAAAGATCGGAAAATCGCGACCCGATGTATCGCTTTATCTGACCTCTCCCCTGACAGAAGAGAGCGCTGCTTACAAGGATATAGCCGATTGGGTAGCAAACGGAAGGTATTTTGCCGGAGATGCAACGGCAGTGACAAAAGCGATTGGTGAAGGCAAGCCGGGATATGTATTTCTGGTGGATGAGGAGAATGAACCGGTTTTGGGTCATGCGATATCTTTTTTTCTGTCGAATAAAAAATTATTCAAAGGGAGGGGTGTACTCAGAGGCGAATTGGATACAAAGAAGGAGAAAGTTAAAACCAACCTTTCAGATCGCGTATACAATGGGTTGTACAATTTCGCCGGTCAGTTGCTTACACCTACGGCGCAAAAAGATTTTACTTTACACTATCTCTATTTTTCAAATGCAGTTTTTGCGGAGGTGTTTAATAATCAAACAAACACTTCAGCCTTGCTTGCGGCGCGTGCCGCATATCTCGAAAAAGCAAGCGAACTAATAGCATTAACCAGCAAGGAAGCTTCGGGTCGTAAGCGAAACTGGAAAAGCTTGTTTGCGCAAGCCATGCGAGTGCGGATCAACTGGTTTATTACAGAACCGATGCGTCAGAAGGGACAAAAATGGCCGATGGCATTTGCGTTGTTTGCCTTGTTTGCCTGTGTGAGTATGTTGGTACTGAGTCAGCAGTACGGTATGACCTGGGACGAAAAACGGCATAACGATTACAGCAAAACATCGCTGGCATATTTTGAAACTTTTGGCGAAGACAGTACCTGTTTGAGTGAAACATTGCCGACACAGGAGTTCCGGTATTACGGGGAGCATTTCAATGTGATTGCAGCTTTTTTATATACGCATGTATTATCGATCGGCGAATATGAAACGCGGCATTTGTTGAATGCCTTTTATGGATTTCTGGCCATGTTGTTTGCAGCTTTGCTGGCGAAAGAACTGGCCTCATGGAGAGCCGGAGTATTTGCATTTGTGGGGATCTATTTCAGTCCGGTTTTTTTCGGACACAGCATGAATAATCCAACCGATATTCCGTTTGCAACCGGATTTGCCATTGCGTTGTATTACCTGCTTAAAATATTCAAGACCTTACCCGCACCAAAGTTTTCGCATGTATTTATGGCTGCTGTGGGCGTGGGCATTGCAGTGGGTTCGCGTGTAGGAGGTGTATTGTTGTACGCATATGCAGCCATGTTTATGGGCATACATTTTCTGCAGCATTTCAAACAGAACGGATTCAAAGCATTTAAATCCTACCTGAAAATATTTGTGAGTTTGGTGGTGATGGGACATTTGATCAGCATTTCGTTGTGGCCATTTGGTCAGCAGGAAATTTTTACCAGCTGGTATGAAGCATTAAAGAAATCGACCGAGGGCGCATTTTTTACCTACAATCACGAATTGTTTGAAGGGGTGCGTATGTATATGGCCAAGGTGCCGTGGTACTATTTACCCAAATTTATTTTGATCAATACACCGTTGATGGTATTGGCAGGATTTGTATTGTTGTTGGTTTTACTTTTTGCTGCTAAAAAACTTTTCGGCAATGCGATGTTGGTATATTTTACCCTCTTCGCCATGCTGTTCCCTATTGTGTATGCCGAATATCAAAGCATGTATTATTATAACGGCTGGAGGCATTACCTGTTTATTTATCCGCCGATGATTGTATTGTCGGCCTGGGGATGGGAAAGTTTGATCCGGGTGATGAACAACAAAAAACTGGCACCGGTTATTGCAGGATTATTTTTTGCGGCCACTTTACTTCCGGTTTCGTGGATGGTAAGCAATCATCCGAACGCAGCGGTTTATTTTAACGAATTGGCAGGTGGTACCAAAGGAGCCTATGGTCAATACGAACTGGATTACTACTCCAATTCCTGTCGCCAGGCAGGAGAATGGTTAGCTACACAGGAACCGCAAAAGAAGTTGCTGGTGGCAATCAACAATGAGCCGCAAACGGCCGCTTATTATGCACAGAAACTGAATCCGAATATGGAATTCAAATGGGTGCGTGAATATGAAGAACAACGTCCGTTCTGGGACTATGCAATTTTAACATCACGTACCTATTCGCAAATAGAATTGTTGGAAGGAGCATTTCCGCCAAAAGGTACGGTTCATGTTGTAGAAGCCGGGGGTGTACCTATTGCCGCGGTGGTGAAGCGTGAGAGCTATGCCATGCCATTGGGGTATAAAGCGCTGGATGCAAAGTTGAACGATTCGGCCATTTATTATTTTACACAAGCAACGGAATTTGATCCGAAGGATGAAGAAGCCTGGCGCATGTTGGGAGAAGCATATACCAACAAACAGTCAAACGATTCGGCCATCATGATGTTGAATAAATCCATTGCCTTATCGCCCGAAAATTATTCAGCTTACAATCAACTGGGATTGGTGTATATGAACAATCTCAAAGACAACGGAAAAGCAATTGAAGCATTTGAAAAATCGACGGAGATTAAATTCAATTTTGCCGAAGGCTATTATTACGCAGCATCCTGCTATATGATGATGCGCGAATACAACAAAGCCATCACCTTATTGGAGAATGCTGTTAAGCGCGGAGGAAATGGCATACCCGAAGTATATTATAATCTCGGGGCTTGTTACCTGACATTGGGCATGAACAAGAAAGCGGAGGAGAATTTTATTTTGTGCCTGACCTTATCGCCGAATCTGGCAATGGGTTACCGTGCACTGGCTGAAGCATTCCAGAAGCAGGGCAAAATGAATGAGGCCCAGCAATGCATGCAGAAGTATAAAGAATTAGGCGGACAGTAAGCACCATTGTCAACCCAATTGATCTACCCTGGATGAGAGCCGGGCCTCAATCGGAAAATTAGTTTTTGATAAACCTGGTGGTGTTTATCTTGATACCTTCTGCATTGTTGAGTTGCAATACATATACACCTGCCGACAATGTTTGCAGGTTAAGATTTAACGTGTTGTTTTCTATGGTTGCATCTGTTGATTGAATCAGTGAACCACAAATATTGTACACGTTTAATTGCACCTGACCGTTAATTCCTTTGGTTTGAAGATGCAATACCTGATTGGCGGGATTCGGGTATACAGCTACCTGAATGTCTTGTTCCAAACCCGACAGACCGGTTACATCCG
The DNA here is from genome assembly GCA_041665785.1 of Bacteroidia bacterium. Classification (GTDB taxonomy): domain Bacteria; phylum Bacteroidota; class Bacteroidia; order UKL13-3; family UKL13-3; genus JBAYIE01. The sequence goes on from JBAYIE010000005.1 coordinate 42,815, forward strand.
AAACCATAATTTTATAATCTTCGCATTCGCCATGTTGACCAATGCCGGCATCGTAACCACAAGGGTTAGGTTCTTCGTGTCCGTCAGACGGCATCATATCTTCGTATACACGCATTCGGGTTGCGCCTAATTTTGCCGTTGCTGGTACCGAAAATACATACGTTGCTTTGGTGAGCGGATTGGACGAATTGGAACCAGAACAATCCATTTCTTTTGCCAAAGCAACTTCTCCGGCATCGTTAAAATCCATGTCGCCATTCCAGTCTATCCATACACGAATATTCAGGTGGCCGGTAAATATGGAAACCATATCGGGGCTATAATAACATTCCAGGGTAATGCTGGTATTGCTGCCTCTGGCAACAGTAAAAGTTCCGGCTGAAGCTGTAAAATCCCGGTATCCATCGGCAGAGCTGGTTATAGAATTGATGCTGCCTGCCTTTACCAAGGTAATGCCTGTATAAGGGCCGGAGTTATAACCAGGTGGAACGCAATACTGAGCTTGTAAACTAGTAAACGCAACCATACTCAACAAGGAGAATAGAAATCGTAATGCGGTAATTGTTTTCATGATGTTTGATTTAATGATTCAAAGACGAAATAAGAAAGTGGTGGGTTGCTCAGGAGTTTTTGTTTTACATGAGCGGTAAACAAAAGGGAAACAAATGTACCGGTGTACAAATGCTCCCCTTTGTTGTTCCCGCATAGATACAACCAACTACTGGCGGGTATATCGCGAAACGGAATTCTGTCCGCTGCGACTGCTGCCAAATCCTTTTGTTGGATCGGCATATTGTTCCCCGTTTTTCATAAACATCCAGTCGAGTGTAAAGGTGGAGCCCACAATTTGATAAATACCAAACGTTGTACCACTCAATGCTTCTCCGTTAATTTTAGTAAATGCAAACCAGATCCGATCGATGGGTTTCCCATTGGCATCTTTTGCGCCCGAAACTTCTATGCTTACGGTACCGGTCATGGTTAAACTGTACTTTGAATTCGAAGGATTCTTTTTATACCAGGTGCAATTGTTGTTTGCATCGATAGTTAAGGTAGCTTCTGAAAACGATCCCTGATCTTCTTTGGCCATATCGGTACCGGTTGCTTTCCAGGTTCCGGTCATAGAAGGCATCGTTTCAGGGGTGGTAGGATTGTTACCCGGCTTATCAGTAGGTTCCGGATCATTGGTGTCGTCTTTTTTGCAGGATGCAAATGCCAGTATTCCCGACAGGAATAACAGAGCCATAAATTTTGTTCTTTTCATGATTAATAGATTGTACCTGAAAGACGAAAGAGATACCGTTGCAGTTGCCTGCGGTACGCCTAAAATCACTTGAAAATGAATGTTTTATGAAAGATTTAGCAGGCTTTAGTCAACCTTTAGTATTTGCTACAGGCATAGTATTGCATTGCAATTTGTAACCCAATCCATACATATTTTCGATACGGATACTGGCATCTTCTTTGAGGTAATTGCGCATACGGGCCATATACACCGAGAGCCTGCGGGCTGTAACAGGATCTGCTTTATCCCAGATGGCTTTGAGGATAATTTCTTTTTTCAGAAAGGAATGCTGATTGATGCACAACAATTTGAGCAGTTCGCAATCGATATGCGATAATTTGATCTGCTTATCATTTGTACTCAATATTCTCCGGTGCATATCAAATACATATTCGCCCACTTGAAATGTTGCAGGTGCTTTATTTTCAAGCTGATCATTTCCCAGATAGCGTTTGCGAATAGCCTCGATACGCAGTTCCAGTTCTTTGATCAGGAAGGGTTTGCAGATATAATCGTCGGCGCCCAGATCGTAGGCAGTAATTTTATCGTTGATCTGGTCGCGGGCAGTCAGAAAAATAACCGGAACTATTTTATCAATCTGACGAATGTCTTTCAATACGTCAAAACCATCGCGGTCAGGCAAGCCGATATCGATGATGCATAAATCGATATTTTCGGCATTGTACAAACGAAAGGCTTCGGCGCCAGTACGTGCCCAAACAACAGTATAATCAATACCCCGAAGGTATTCGGTGAGTGATTTCCCCAACTGGGTATCGTCTTCAATAACCAGAATTCTTTTCATGTATAATTCCAGTTAAGCGGCAACGATAAGCTGAATGTGGTACCCTGTCCGGGCTGACTGTCAACCGTAATCATACCGCGATGAAAATCCAGAATGGTTTTGGCATAATGCAACCCGACCCCAAAACCGTTGAGACGTTTGTCTTTTTTGTAAAACAATTGAAAGATCTTTTCCTGTTCACTTCGGCTGATTCCTTTGCCCTGATCGGTGATACGAATAACCAGTTCATCGGCACGATCCAGCGTCTCAACATGGATATGCAAACTATCCTGTCCTGAATATTTAATGGCGTTGTCGAACAAATTATAGAGCACATTGCCGAAATGAATTTTATCCAGCTTGCAGGTAAAACGGCTCGCATTCAGGTGCATTGAAAGTGTACCGTTGAGGTCTTGCATGCGTGCCTGAAACAAAGCGGCAATGGTTTGGATTTGCATGTGCACATCGAGTGGCTCCGGATGCATTTCGAGAAAATTTTTCTCGGCGGCCGAAACCGACAATACATTTTCCAACTGTTTGTTGAGCCGTTCCGCTTCGCTGTAAATAATCTGAGAATGCATGGCTACGGCCTCTTCCGAGCGGTTGATGCGTTTGTCGGTAAGTGCTTGTCCTGACAGGAAGATAGAACTCAAAGGGGTTTTTATTTCGTGCGCCAGGTGATTGATGAATTCAGCTTTATTCTCTGAGATTTTTTTGTATTTCAACATGCTGAGGTATGCATAACGGGTAGCAATTCCCAACAACAAGAAGGATAATAAACTCCCGCCAAGAATGAGCAATATATTCCCGATCAGCAAACGCTGAATGCCGTTTACTTTCAATGCCAGATAACGTGGTTGATACAGGCGGTAATCATCGAACAGGGAAATCCTGAACACACCGGCTTCAGTTGTTTGCTGATCTGAATGGAGAGGTAAAACCGACCAGGTAAGATCGGGGCTGAATGTATGCATGCGTGCCTGCAAGAGGGAATCAAAATACATAGAATCTACAGGTAATTGTTCCAACAAATAAGCTGTGCTGGCCACGGCTTGTTTGTGCAATTTCTGATCGATGATGTCGGTTAATTCTTTCAGGTTGGCAAAAGGTTCAGTAGGTTGAATGACAAAGGAAAGGGTCAATGGTTTGTTGGCATAATCTTCACCGCACAGAAAGGCATTTTTGTAGGCTTCAAAGATGGGTTGATGTCGGTTTATTTCATAAGACTCCACGTCCTTTTTCAATTGAATGGTCAATTGATCCAGTTGGGTGTAAACCTTGTTTTGTTCAAACAAATAAATAGAGTAAAACAGTTTTAGCTGAATGGCGGTAAGCAATAAAAATACCGCGATGAAGATTATTTTGAGACGTTGAATCACTGGATAAAGTAAATAGAAAGATGGCTTTATTCAGACCTGAAGTTCCTGAATTAAGAATAGATTATGATTGTTTATGAATGCTTTAACACTTGTTGCAACTTGATTTTTGCAGTTTGTGCCAACAAATATTACCAGGCCATCCCGGTCTTTTGATAAACGGTGCAACGATTGCTATTTACCTTTCGTCTTATGCAGACAATGCAATACATATGAAAACATTTACAACTTTATTTTTGGTTTTAGCTGCTCTGCTTGTGTTGAACACAGCCTGTCGCAAAGAACCACCTCCAACTTCCGATTGCAATACCGATGGTGTGATTAAGTCATCGAAAGAGCTGGATGTTACCTGCGACGGACTTTATATTGTTACCTCACAAGGGGATGTTTTACAACCGGTAATGAGTGATAGCATACTGTTTGGGGTTCAGGCCGGAGACCGCATACGTTTTGGTTACCATGCTGTACGGGTAGGAATGCGGGCTTGCGGGGCCATGACCGTTAAAGTTACTTGTCTGCAACGCAAACGAAATACATTTTAAACTGCAGCAGGCAGGATGAAAGATAAAAGCCCGGCAGTGTTACTGACCGGGCTTTTAGGCGAAGTGCCCAAATTGATTATTTTTGCGCCGGTATATTTGAACCCCCTTCCATGTTCGACAGAGAAAGACCCAGTTTTGAAGACAGCAATAATGTGACCGTGCAACGCTGCTTTTTTGCCTATGAATTTGCCCGCGATTATGTAAAAGGCAAACAAAGCGCCGATATAGGTTGCGCCGATGGGTACGGAACCCAATACCTGGCTGATTATGCGCAGCAAATCACCGGAGTAGATTACAGTGAGCCAACCCTGGCTCTGGCTCGCGAAAAACATAAGGCCAAAACCAACCTGCATTTTGTATCGGGAAGTGTACCACCTTTGCCACTTGAAACAGCGAGTATGGAGGTGATCACGGCGTTTCAGTTCATTGAACATATACACAACCGGTTAGGTTTTATGAAAGAAGTGCATCGTGTATTGAAACCCGGAGGAATATTTTTATGTTCAACACCCAATGCGAAGATGAGCATTGCCCGTAATCCGTTTCATGTGCATGAATATACTTTCGATGAAATGCGTAAGGAAGCAGGATCAGTGTTTGGCGATATGGAACTCAAAGGAGTACAAGGCACAACTCGCGTAAATACCTATTATTCAGAAAATGCTGCATGGGCTAAAAAGATTCTGCGCCTTGATCCGCTGGGGTTGCATAAATTGATTCCGGCATCGTGGCTGGTAAAGCCTTATAACTGGCTTACTACACGTATGCGCAATAACCTGAAGGAAACCAACAACGATACGCTGGCCATTACCACCGGAGATTTCTTTTTAACGCCGGACAACCTCGACCAAACCTGGGATATTTTTCTGGTTGCACGTAAATCGAATTAAGGTATACCAAAACTTGTAGTCAGCTCCGGCACCCGCATCTTCAGCGAGGTAAACAACATTTTTTACACAAACGCTTCGCAATTCAATTATTGGCGTATTTTTGCCCAATTTTAACCTGTAGCAATCCTTTATGCCAAAAGACCCAAGCATCAAATCCGTACTCATTATCGGGAGCGGCCCCATCATTATCGGACAAGCCTGTGAATTTGATTATTCGGGTAGTCAGGCTGCCCGATCACTCAAAGAAGAAGGCATAGAAGTAACGCTGATCAACAGCAACCCGGCAACTATCATGACCGATCCGGTTACGGCGCATCATGTGTATTTATTGCCGCTTACTTCCGATTCCATTGTGAAGATTCTGGAAGAAAGGCAAATTGATGCGGTATTGCCTACCATGGGCGGACAAACAGCTCTCAATCTTTGTATTGAGTGCGATGAACTGGGCATTTGGAAAAAGTACAGCGTGCGTATGATCGGGGTAGATATTGCTGCTATCGATACGGTAGAGAACCGGGAATCGTTCCGGCAGAAAATGATTGAGATCGGTGTGGGTGTTGCTCCATCAAAAACAGCCAACTCCTTTTTGGAAGGAAAAGAGATAGCACAGGAAATCGGATTCCCGCTGGTGATTCGCCCCTCGTATACCCTGGGCGGAACCGGAGGAGGATTTGTGTGGAAAAAAGAAGAACTCGACGATGCTTTGCAACGCGGTTTATCTGCTTCGCCTACACATGAAGTGTTGGTTGAAAAAGCGGTATTCGGCTGGAAAGAATACGAATTGGAATTGCTGCGTGACAAGGATGATAATGTGGCCGTGATTTGTGTGATCGAAAATTTTGATCCCATGGGCATTCATACAGGCGACTCCATTACGGTGGCTCCGGCTATGACCCTCAGCGATACCTGTTATCAGCATATGCGCGATCTGGCCATCCACATGATGCGTTCTATTGGAAATTTCCATGGCGGATGCAACGTGCAGTTTGCCGTGGATCCCGATACAGAAGATATCATTGCCATAGAAATAAACCCGCGTGTGTCGCGTTCGTCGGCATTAGCCTCTAAAGCCACCGGATACCCGATAGCAAAAATAGCCGCCAAATTAGCCGTTGGATATACGCTGGATGAACTTAAAAACCCGGTTACCAAAACCACTTCGGCTTATTTTGAGCCGGCCCTGGATTATGTGATTGTGAAAATACCGCGCTGGAATTTCGAGAAATTCAAAGGAGCCGACCGCCAGCTGGGATTACAAATGAAAGCCGTTGGTGAGGTCATGGGAATTGGAAGAAATTTTGCGGAAGCCTTTCAAAAAGCGGCCCAATCTCTGGAAATCAAACGCGCTGGTTTGGGTGCGGATGGCTACCAAAACCGCAACCTGGAAAGTATAGTTGACAAAATGAAGGTGCCGAGCTGGGACCGTATGTTTGCCGTGAAAGATGCCCTGAGTCTGGGAATGCCTATCAGTTCCATCGAGAAAATTACCCGCATTGATCGTTGGTTTCTGAACCAGATCAATGAGATGGTGCACCTTGAAAACAATACCAAGCGTTTTAACCTGGATAATATTCCACGCGAATTGTTGCTCGAATTAAAGCAAAAAGGATACAGCGATGTGCAGGTAGCGTATTTACTGGGTGGAGAAACTACGGAAGACGAAGTATGGGACAAACGCAAAGCCATGGGCATCAACCGCATTTATAAAATGGTAGATACCTGTGCGGCTGAATTTCCTTCGCCAACCAATTATTTCTATTCCACTTTTGATGGTGAAAACGAAAGCAAGGTAAGCGACAAGAAAAAAATCGTGGTGCTGGGTTCCGGTCCTAACCGGATCGGACAAGGAATAGAATTTGATTACTGCTGCACACACGGATTGCTGGCTGCTAAAGAAAGCGGTTATGAAGCCATCATGATCAATTGCAATCCGGAAACAGTTTCGACAGATTTCGACATGGCCGATAAGCTGTATTTCGAACCCGTATTCTGGGAACATCTGCGTGAAATCATCGAACTGGAAAAACCCGAAGGTGTGATTGTGCAGCTGGGCGGACAAACTGCGCTGAAGCTTGCACGAAAATTGAAGGAGCGCGGCATAAAAATTATCGGAACCAGTTTTGAGAATATGGATCTTTCCGAAGACCGCGGTTCGTTTTCGGATTTGCTGAAAGAACTGGAAATTCCTTACCCTGATTATGGTGTTGCAGAAGACGCTGATGAAGCCATTAAAGTGGCGAACAAAGTGGGTTATCCGGTATTGGTTCGTCCGTCGTATGTACTGGGTGGACAAGGAATGAAGATCGTAATCAACGATGAAGATCTAGAAAAGGCTGTGATTGATTTGCTGGGAGATTTGCCGGGCAATCGTGTATTGATTGATCATTTTCTCGACCGTGCCGAAGAAGCTGAAGTGGATTTGATTTGTGATGGAACCAATGTGCATATCATCGGGATGATGGAGCATATTGAACCGGCCGGAATTCACTCGGGTGATTCGAATGCCGTATTGCCTCCATTCAGTTTGAGCGAAACCGTGCAGAAACAAATGGAAGCTTACTCCATTCAACTGGCAAAAAACATGAATATCCTGGGTTTGCTGAATATCCAGTTTGCCATCAAAAATGAGAAGGTTTATGTGATCGAGGCCAATCCTCGTGCATCGCGTACGGTACCGTTTATTGCCAAAGCATACGGAATTCCGTATGTAAATATTGCCACCAAAGTAATGCTGGGTGTAAGCAAAGTAACCGACTTCACTTACGAAAGGAAACTGGTGGGTTACGCAATCAAAGAACCGGTTTTCTCTTTTGATAAATTCCCCGGAGTAAACAAAGAACTCGGACCTGAGATGAAATCAACCGGTGAGGCTATACGCTTTATCAAAGATTTGCAGGATCCGATCTTCCGTCAGTGGATCAAAGAAAAGAGCATGTATCTGAGTCGGTAATTGGTCAACAATTAACGCTGACATTTTAATTAATTAACAGAATGATTATATTGGGTTCAAATCCCGGTATATGTTATTCCAAATAGCAAACAAGTTTGATTACCTGGTTATGGCTGTAATGGCTGTAATCGTTATCATTGGTATCTATCAGTTTTATTTCTGGTGCCAACGAAACAATTTCAGAAAACCGATAGGACTGAAATCGGTTATCGATGATTGGTTTGCGCTCAAACCGGCATGGATCTGGGTTTACAGCGGAATCTATTATCCCATCATCATTTTTATGATTTTCTCGTTTCACGATATGCGTCATTTCAATTATACCGTGTTCAGCTTTTTCACTTTGCTGATGTGTCAGATGTTGTTCTTTGTTTTTTTACCGGTACAAACACCGATGGAATGGAGAACCGCTGTTACGGGAAATACCGTTACTCACCGGTTTATGCGGTATATTCAAAGTCTTGATCAATCGAACAATTGTTTTCCCAGTATGCATATGAGTGTTTCCAATTTGACCGCATTGCATCTCCAAGCCAATTATCCGGATTTTGGAAATTATGTATTTGTGTTTCCGGTACTCATTGCGATCAGTGCCTTATATACCAAGCAACATTTCTTTCTGGATCTGATACCGGGAGCCTTACTGGGATGGGTTGTATTCCGGTTCTATCTGATGATTTATTAAGATCCATTGTTGTCCGGAGAAAGATTTTAAATAACATGTTTTGGGCGTTCCCATGAAGCATGCGCGATGAATGGCTGTTTTAAAATTAACTTCTCGTGCGCATACCTTCATGGTCGGGCTATTCGCTGCAATCCCTGAAGGTAAGCTAGCGCATCCTTCAGGGGATTTCCGCTTCAATCCCTAACGCGGCCTTCGTTTCCATTTAAGCATCGCATTTAAAAAAGTTCCTTTTTACTCATGAATAATATCCAGGATTTAATAGTTAGAAATGTGTGCTTAGCTTATTTCTTAAAAAAAGAATTTAAGACACCGAAGCATAAAATCATGTTAAGCCTAGTTGCAATAGTGCTCATAGTCCGTGTATGAATTTATCCCGGACAGCACTGATTAAGATCAGCGTTTTTTCAGATCCAACCTTTACGTTTAAACCAACCGTAAATTATCAGACTCAGTACGGCCATAAATCCCCACACCAGAGGATAAGCCATTTCATATTCCAGTTCCGGCATATGTCTGAAATTCATGCCGTATACACCTACCAAAAAAGTGAGAGGTAAAAAGAAAGCCGAGAAGGTGGTTAAGACACGCATCACTTCATTGGTACGTTGCGAAGAGATAGAAATATAAATGGAGAGTAAGCTGTTTATATTGTCGTGGAGTTGTTCGGCAATGGTATCGTGTTTGGTATAATAATCTTTCAATTCCTGATAACTGGTTGATTTACGGTGCGCGGGAGCTGACTTAACCACAACCTCTTCAGCCAGGTTCAATAATTTACGAATCACATAAATGCGCCGCTTGATGCGGTATAAGCTCTTTAACAAATCGGGGATCCGCTTTTTCAGAAAGATGCGGGATTCATAAAAATCTATATCCTTATCCAGTTTGGTCATTGGATGTTCGTATGTTTTCAAAGCCGAATAAAGCAATTTATACAAGAGTTCATGGACGGCAAGCGACTTGTTATGACCGAACTCAACCGGAAAATCATACGGAAGGCGATGAATGGTAATCAAAAATTTTGATCCTGCAAAAATGGAAAGTTTGCGGCTGATCTGCTGAATGGTGTCGGCATCGGCAGTACAGGCAGCATCGTAATAACGGATGATCATAAACTGCACATCATCGATGGATTCAAATTTTGGAAGATGATCCGGTTGCAGACAATCTTTAACGGCCTCTGCATGCAATTTGTACTCGGCAGTCAGATCGATCAGTTCCGATTCGGTAGGATGCGTTACATCTATCCAGTGAAAGTGTGCGAATTCAACCCTGTTGATCATACAATCAAATATAGAAGAATATTCAGAGTGAGAACAGGATGTAAATTATATTACAAACTATTGCAAAGGAGGTACAGATGATAACACCCGATCAAGGTGTTTGAACTGTATCTTTTTCTTTAAAGCTCTCAAAGATTTCTTCCGGAGTTTTACCCATGTTTTGCAAAGCCAGTTGTGCATCTTCCGTCAGTTCGCTTTTGGGATATTTTTTAATAAAATCGGTATAAACGCGGGTAGCCTGAGCTTCATCGTGCAAGCTGTTTTCGTAAATATACCCCTGCAAAAAAAGTGCTTCTTCGCTGATGTGATGATTGGGGTATTTTTCCATGATACGGTTAAACAATTCAATGGCTTCGAGATGTTGAGCCATTACGTTGCAGCGTTGAGCGGCTTTAAACATGAACTCGGGAGCCAATTCGTCGTCGGGATATTTTTCAGCAAACTCCAGGTAACTCTTTTTTAATTTTTCGATATGCTCCGGACTGAACAGGCTGTCTTGACCTTCCATGGCTTTAATCTCCGCCATTGCTTTTTCTTTGGGCGAATCGCAGGCGGAGAACAGAACCAGAGCGACCAATGTAAAAATGTACAGAATTCTCATGTAGTTGGGTTGACTTATTGCTACGAAAATGCAGGTATAAAAAGTTTTCGCCAAATTAATATTGACCGGTTCTCAACATAACCAGCGTACAGGCTTCAACCGGTTCAATACCGCTTTGCCGGAGGAGTTGCTCAAAGGCAGGATTTTCGGTACCCGGATTGAATATTACGCGTTTGGGTTTCAACATCAGGATGGGTTGCACAAAGGTTTCCTGATGTTGCGGGTTGAGGTATAACGTTACCGTATCAAAAGTTTCGTGGGCCGGAAATTCGTCCGTTATGGGCTGATCTCCAATTTGACCGGTTTGTTTTCCAAAGGCTACCAATGGATGTCCGTACTCCTGCAATAATTGGGTAGCCAGATAGGCATAGCGTGAAGGGTTGGGTGATGCGCCCATGACAAGGGTCTTTTTCATATCAAATGCATTTAATAAGGTAACAACCCTGCTAGCGCTTTGGTTTTAAAGGGGACAAAGTTCAGGTTTTGCGGCAAAAGTAGATTATAAAGAAAACCCCAATAGAAAGCCAAACGTGAAGCCAAATTTGCTGTAAGGATCGGTTCCAAAACTTTCAGGAGGGTTGTTTTCGTTGATATCAGAAGAAGGGAAAGCCATGTCGATGCCAAAATAATAATCCACTAAAAAATGATTGGACACTGCTTCCCGGCCATATTTAAAACCAATTTTGGTGAATGCAATTTCATTTTTATAACTACCAGAATAATTCGTTGTTGGGGGAGGTGAACTTCTTAATGCATAGGTACGATCGAGCGTATACGTATAGCGCGAAAAACAAATACCAAAATAACCTCCATCGGGCGCCCCTTCATCGTGATCGGTTACGAAATATTTGGAATCATACGACCAGCCAAAACCGGTCATTTTGGATGTGAAATTATAATCGCCGTTGCTAATCGGACGGGTAGAGCCTGCTTCATTTTCACGCGAGTATGGAAAATGTATAGTCAATCCAACGGCAACGCGATCGCCGAGCGTGCGTTCGTATCCAATACTGAATGCGTGATTGGGTTGATAAAACTCTATGCCGGCATCGGAGTTTATTGTGCCTTCTGTGTTAAAATTTGAATTATAGGTATAACTCAATAGTTTAAAGTTGTTGCGTTGAGCGAATGTGTGCGATGCAGTAAAGAGGATCAGGAAGATCAAAGAAAATTTCTTGTTCATTTTTCAGCTATTTTTTTACAATCAACTCTTTTAATTGAAGCACTTCGCGAATGGTATTGGAAGGGATGCAGAAACCAATTCCTTCAATACCTTTGCCTACCAGTTTCATGGTTACCATTCCTATTACTTCGCCCCGGTCGTTGATCAGCGGGCCACCACTGTTGCCCGAATTGATGCTCACATCGGTTTGCAGGTAGATCCGGTCTTCAAACTTTCTTCGGCCACTTACAATTCCTTTGCTTACACTTTGACCCAGGGAAATATCTTCCGGTGTACCGATGCAGAAAACTTCTTCACCAACGCTGGTACTGTCGGAGTTGCCCAGATAGGTGGCTTTAAATCCTGCACCGCTCAGTTTAAGCAAGGCAATGTCGTATTGTTCATCCCAACGGATTACATCAGCATTCAGGGTAATGTTCTGATCCAGCATTACGTTTACTTTTTCCTTGCCTTTGATCACATGGTAATTGGTAATGAGGTAACCGTCTTTGGAAATGATATAACCGCTTCCATGTCCTTCGTCGTGTTGAATGGTTACCACACTTTTGGTTAAGGTGCTTATCATCTCGCTGGTTTTTTTGAAAACCGGACGGATTCCGGTCAGCACAGCCAGTTGTTCCGCTTTGTTTACAGACATGCTTTTCTGCCCCTGTACACCCCGGAGGAATTGATAGAGTTCAGCATCGTCGGACAGGTTCAGGCAATATTCGCTCAGCATCGAATGGATCACGCTGCGACGGTCATCTCCTTCCATCGTTCTTTTGATATCGGATGCAATCACCTTCACCGGAGATTTTTCGTTTCCTTTATAAAAGCACCAATCCACTTCCATATTGCATTGGGTAAAATTATTACCGGCTTTGCTGCTGATATTCATTTGAAGTTTTTTGATCACAGGTTTCACAGAAATTTCCTGTCCGTGACCCACATACTTAAAGTTTTTGTCGCGGTTGCATCCAGAAACCAGGTATGGCGAGCCTGACCAGATCTTGCAAAAAGATTCTTTGTAAGAGCGCGAATCGAACTGATTGATTTTAAAAATTAGTTCTTCTCTCAGGTGATTACCAATCTTGTATCCTTCGGAAATGTCCCACTGGATATCTTGTATAGTAAGGTCAAGCTTTTCGAGTGAATCGGCCCATTTGCGTTTGAGGATAGCGTATACCGATTGTTTGTCAAACTTGCGGATATTACCTGAAGGATAATCAATCAGGCAGGGGATACAAAATAACATGGCATCTATGAAAGCTGCTCCTTTTAGTTCGGAAGAAGTCAATTCGGTATTGGCTGACATATAGCCTTCTTTTTCAAAAACCAGGTTTACCGTAGCTGCAGGTTTCAGCGTAAGTGTGGTGGGGCTTGTACCCAACAATTCGTGGTCGGTATTGTAAATTTTTACATCCGGTACATTGGCCGAGAAGTTAACCTGATGTCCTTTTTTGTTGATGAGTGTGGCACAGCTCCCGAGCGTAAACATTAACAAAAAGGCAATAAGAATTTTATTCAGCATTTTAACCGGGTTTAACGGGCATGAGTTTATATATTAGAGAAAACAATCCAGTAAGGAGAATTCTCCTTGTTCAGCTTATGATTTTGTGGGCAGATGAATGCGTAGAATTTTATATTTTTTTATCTTTGGCAGAATTAAAATTAATTCGTTATCGCTTGCTGAATAAAGTTCAGCGCCACCTATATAAAGATCCTCTGCTTGTTTTGGCCCAAAGAGCAACTGATTTTTAATGGTCCCATTTTCGTCAATAGTAGTGCAAATCAATCCGGGATCCGGATTTACGGCGTAATCAAAGTGTATCAAATTAAGTTGATTGTTTCGTATTAACGATATACATGATAATTGGCTCGATTCCTGCAAATTATTCTCCTGTCGTTTGTTGATCCCTTTTTGCCAGGCCACTTCACCATTGGGTAAAAACTCTGTAGCGATTAGTTCGTTTGTATGTCTGTACGTGGTATTAAAACTACCTGACTGCTTTGTAACCGTGTAGTTCACTTCACCTATCAGGATAATATTACCATTTGCTTTTATATGAGCCGTTTTAAAACTCATGTAATCAATTGATAAATCTTTTTCCTTAGAGAACTTCTTCTTCGGATAAATCGATTGATAAACATCTACACCAAACTCGGTTTTGGTTTCCATTTCTTTATACAGTGTTGCAGCATTATGAACCGAAAGAACAAACCCGGAATTGTTTCCTTTCATTTCTTTTCTGCACATACCCCCTACAATAATTTTATCAGGTGTGGCAAATAACTTAACACCTGATATTACAGATGCATTGGCCAGTGTGAGTTCTTCTTCTGACAGTTTCCCGGTTTGCATTTCATATTTTAAAAGATAAAAACCGGATGGGCTCACTTTCTTTCGTTTTTTAGCCTGATTGTCGACCACACTCACCAAAAAATAGACATTGGAATTGCTTATGAGGTTTGAATGAACAACAAATTCATCACCTGCATAAGGTAATTCAATTTTATACTCACCTAAGATATTGAAGGAAGGATCAAATTCTTTAATAATCATTTCATGTTCCCTGGTATTTTTGTTGTCCTTTTTTTGTGCTTTGGTCAACTGAACCCAGGATTTGATATAAAATGATTTTTTTGAATCGGAGAGAACTGCATTCCAGTCCGCTTCCTCAGTGACGAGTTGATCTATTTTGGTTAAATCGCTTTGTTCACTGTTTTCTATAGAATAGGTAAGGGCATACAATGAATTAATCTTACTTTTAACTCCGCTTGCGAAGACATACATTTTATCATTCAACATCAAATCATGTTGGAATTTGTTCAGGTTTAATGATTTCACCTTTTTCCAGTCCAATTCCTTGCTTGAAACCAGCTCAAGTTCAGCTGAATAGTTTTCAATATACCGGCCTCGGAGAATAACCGGACCATTGTTAAAACTACCTAAATACTGACTGTAAAACCAAATGCTTTCTGACTTGTATTGCGGGGAATAATCAATTTTAATCTTTTGTGCCAGTAAAGTTTGAGCCAGCAAGAGGATGCATAAAAATGTAAATATTTTCTTCATAGTCTACGGGTTTTGTTAAACGATATTAATCGCTTACAAGAACAATTCAAACTCTGCATAGTGCAAAAAAACTTTCGATCAAAGAACTATTCGTTGGAATATTTCCTCACAAGCCTTGTTGGCAAAGACTTTGGAACGGGCAAATAATAATAGAAGAATATCCAGGAAAGGATAAAAAAGAATGAATCTTAAATAAGGGTTATGTGTAAACGGAGAGCAAAATCTGACCGGAGTCAACCTTACAATCCCAGCACCATTTTGTTCGGGTCATGTCCTTCGGTGAGCAGTAATACCGGATTTTCGAGGCATTGTTTCACCTTTACCAAAAAGCCTACCGATTCTTTGCCATCGATGATACGGTGATCGTAACTCAATGCTACATACATGATGGGGCGGATCACAATTTGTCCGTCTTTTACAACCGGTCGTTCCACAATATTGTGCATGCCCAGAATGGCAGATTGCGGTGCATTGATGATGGGCGTGCTGAGCATGCTTCCGAAAACACCACCGTTGGTAATCGTAAAAGTTCCGCCACTCATTTCTTCGAGCGATAATTTATTTTCGCGTGCTTTGGCTGCAAGGGCCGCCACTTCTTTTTCGATCTCAGCAAGCGATAAACTCTCGGCATTGCGGATCACCGGAACTACCAGTCCTTTGGGCGCGCTTACAGCAATAGAGATATCGCAGTAATCGTGGTAGATAAGAGATTCTCCGTTGATATAGGCATTTACTGCAGGAAATTGTTTGAGTGCAACTGTAACAGCTTTGGTGAAGAAACTCATGAAGCCGAGGTTTACTCCAAATTGTTCCTTGAACGTATTCTTATATTGATTACGCAAGTCCATGATGGGTTTCATGTCCACTTCGTTGAACGTAGTGAGCATGGCAGTCTCGTTTTTCACAGCCACCAAACGTTTGGATACAGTTTTACGCAACGATGTCATTTTCTCGGTGCGCTCGTTGCGCGATTTGGTTTCGTTGCGTGTGGTTTTGAGTTCTGCGTTTACAGCATCGGATTTGGTAATGCGTCCATCTTTTCCGCTTCCTTTCACATCAGCCGGTGAGATATTTTTTTCGGCCAGAATTTTTGCAGCTGCCGGAGAAGGAAAAGGTTTGTTTCCTTCTTTGATTGGTTCAGTCGTTTTGATTTCTGCCTTCTTCACCGGTTCCTCTTTGGTTGCCGGTTTATCGATACCGGCCGGCCGTGTGGCCGAAGTATCAATACTGGCTATTCGGTCACCGATTTTAAGGGTATCGCCTTCGTTGCCAAATGTAGTGAGGGTTCCGGCGGCCTCGGCATTGAGTTCAAACGTGGCTTTATCGCTTTCGAGTTCGCACAGCAATTCGTCCATTTCCACAAAATCGCCTGTTTTACGGTTCCAGCGGGCAATGGTTACTTCGCTGATGGATTCTCCTACGGTGGGTACTTTTATATCTATGATCATAAGGTGGGTAAGCCTGTAATTGCGCAGCAAATGTAGGAAACGATTGGTTGAGGCACAACCAAATAATATGGAGAAGAAACGGAGATCGCTTTTTAATTAATTCACCGTTTTTTTACACGAAACAAACTGAACAAGGTTAGTCCAAGTACTGAACCGCTAAAGGCGAGAACCATGTCTTTAACTCCATCCCATACATCGCCCTGCGTACCCAGATAAGCCATGCCCTGTGCCGGAAAGAACACTTCTGCCACAGCCCATTCCACTATCTCATACAAAGCACTGAAGGATAACAGCAAATTGATGGGCAAAACCTTACAAACCCATTCAGGCCACTGGAAATGGTTGCGGAAGAAATCGAATAAAGGATACCATGCCAGAAGCCCAAAGCTCGTATGCACAATGCGGTCGTAATGATTGCGTTTCAGGTCGAGCAGTTCCTGAATCCTGAATCCCAGAGGGTTTTCGGCATAGGTGTATTGCGATCCATATACATGCATAATGGTAAACAGGAAAATGAAACTATAACTGAGATCGCTGAATTTAAAGCGTTTATAGGTAAAAGCTAAAACAGACAAGGATAATACGGTCAGGGTATTTTCAATGCACCAGTTAATGAGATCGGTGGTATGGGTTACTGTATAAATCCAAAACAATCCAAAGAGGAGGAGGTAAACCTGCAGGATTTTATTTTGGCGAAAGTCCGGCCGGCCCTTTGAAAATGCGGTAGTCCATTTCATATACCCTGCAAGCTATGCAATGCACAGGAATAAAAAAAGCGGCACGAGGCCGCTTTTAAAGGATTAGGGAAATCAGTGTTTGATTAACTTAAATGTTTTTGAACCGGCAGCTGTTTGCAAATTCACAAAGTAAACACCGGCCGGAATGATGGTAGCATCAAATTCCAAGGCGTTATTCCCGTTGCTGAGTTGCATTTTTTTACTGTACAATGTTTTGCCGGTTATATCAATCAGGTTTACGATCAGTTGATCTTCTTTATCCGATATCAGCTGGATCTGAATCCTATCCTTCACCGGGTTTGGATAAACATACGCATCCGGTCCGTTTTGATTTTGTTCGGAAAGCGCTCCCGGTAAAACAACCGTAACCTTTACAGAATCCCAGCTTTTGCATCCGTTGCCATTTTCGGCACCGAAATAAATGTAATAAGTACCTACGGTATTGAAAGTGCGGGTAAGTGTGGTTGCTGTAGATGTATCGTTGGGTCCGGTACCATAAAACCACACATGGAAGTAAGTACCGGTGAGGTTGGCCGTAAAGGTTAGCGACGTCCCTTTGGTTATGGTGGTGTCGTTGGTCTGAATTTGTCCGGCCGGTGCAGCAAATACAGTAATCTGATCATAAGCGGTATCGGAACTGCATTTGTTGTAGGCTACCAACATTACATTGTAATTGCCTGCAGTTTTATACACATACCAGGTATGCGGAAAGAAATCTTTGCGGGTTTGAATGATCTTGTTTCCATCGCCCATAAAAATGACTACGCTATCGGTTTTGAACGAAAACTGATCGATTAAAATAGAATCGTTTACACAAGCCAGATTCTGATCAATATAAAAATCTGCTGTAGGAGATGCCGTGGCAGAAGCCCAGATGGTTTGTGCCTCAGTAGCTGTTTGTCCGCATGAATTTACCGTGCTGTGCAATACGGTATAGTAACCCGGATTATTGTATTTGTGCTGAATTTTTGGAGTCGTATAGGTTGTACCATCACCCATTTCCCATTTATGCTGGGTAACCGTAACCACTTTGTAAGCGGTGTAATAATTGCTGTCGGCAATTCCAAAAATGGAATCTCCGTAACAAACCGGAATTCCTGCGCTCCAGCTGCTTTCAATGTCGAAACCGGCAAAGGATTGCGAATTGTTTTTTACCTCTATGTTTAATGATGTTGTATCTATCCTGCAACGGGTGTAGAAAATATATTTAAGCGGGAAGTTTCCTGTATTCGGGTATAGTTTCTCTACGAAATTTTCATTCAGGACAGAACTGCCATCATGAAAAATCCATTTGGTTGAATCTGCTTCTGTATCAAAAGAAAAGGTGCTGAGAAGCACTTTATTTCCCGGACAAATGCTGCCATCAGGTCCGGTCTGCACATTGATATAACTGTAATTGGCAGGGATGGAATCCGTTGCGCGTACATTCAACATGAAGGAGAGCGAGTCTTTAATTCCGCAGGCATTTTCATATTCATAAACCAATGGATAATCGCCAATGGTGGCAAAAGAGTAAAATGTATCCATGGCTGAAAGCACAATACCTCCAGGTAGTTTCCATTTGTGGGAAATAATTTGTTCGTTATAGGATCCATTAAAATGAAAGAGAGAACCCGGACAGGTTAAGTAGCGATACCCACCGATATTCGGATCATAGCTATTGGGGTTGATGTTTACAGAGATGGAACTGTTATCCATTTCCGTGTCTGTAATTTTTACCGTAAAGAGCGAGGTGTCTGAATTGTTTTTAAAAAACACGATCAGCTTTATGGTATAAGTTCCTTTGATGTTATAAGTGTGTTCTAATTCATTCTGACCTTCAATAATGGTTCCATCGCCCAATTCCCAACGCATACGGGTGTATACGTCGGAGTAACTGTACATGCGGATTTCTGAACCGGGGCAGGCAATTTGCGGATATACATAGCCCGATGAGATGGGTATGAAACTGTTTGAGTCAATGACTTCTAATTGAGCATCCACATAAGATGAATCACCGCAACCATTGGTAGTTTTTAGTGAAATGGTATAGGTTCCGGGGTTTGGATAGGAGAATGAAAACTTTTCCGTTGTGGCGGTCTTGCCATTGCCGTTGTTCCAGAAATAAGAAGTACTGGCTGTGGATGCATTGGTCAGGTAGATCATAGCACCCGGTGTGATAAAGGAGGCCCCAAAACTTCCCATATAAAAATAAGCATTGGGCAGATTACGCACATACACTGCCTTTGTTACGGCATGTGTTTGCACACCATTAATGGCTGTGAGGGTAATCATATAAGTGCCCGGTGAATTGTATGCATGTGTAGGCGTAGTCAATGTGGATGTAATCCCGTCGCCAAAATCCCAAAAATAATCGGTAGCGCCTGTACTGTTATTGGTGAAGTTAATGGTTGCACCCATGCAATAACCATTGCTTCCTCCGATGGTAAATGAGGCAACCTGGGCATGCGTAAATACTGTGTTCGAGAGGAGAATTCCTGCGAGCACCAATGTCTGGATAATTCTTTTCATAACCCTATTCTTTAGTTCTTCAAAGTTATACGAAAAAGAAAACGGGAAACCCAATCAAAAGCCGGTAAAATACATGATTTAAGTCCATGTTTTGGAGCCATTATGCGCATAAAAGGATTGTATATCCGTATGGGAAAGTCGGCTTGAAAAGACAATTTAGCCTACACAGAATGAAAGTGAAAACGCAGTCTAAATTTCCTTCTTCATGCGTTCGATAGACGCCTGATAAATGATGGAGAAATTTTTGTCCAGCATAAACGTGCGCAATTGTCCTTTCCATTCATCTGCTATTTCAGAAAGTTCCAGCATGCGTTTGTGGTTCTCTGCATTTTTAGGATCTGCTTTTTGAATATGAATAACCTTGATGTATTCGTCCATCCAGCGTTCGTACAACAACATAAATTCGCGTTGCTCTTCGTTTAAACGGAGGATCTGTTCCGATTCGGAAGCAAGTAAAGAACCGGAAGCAAGAGTAGCTCCTGCTGAAAGGCCAAGTAATTGCAGAAATTTGCGGCGTGTGGTAGATTCGGTCATGGTAGTAGAGATTTACATCTGATCAAATGTAATACATTCGACGAATAAGATTTTAGGTTAGACCATTAAATTACTTATCTTTCCTTAAACAACCACCACAGTCTATGAAGCACATCATTTTATTTACCTGTTTATTTTCTGTTTTTGTAAATTCTAGTGTGCTTGCACAAAGCATCACTCCTGTTTCCACGGCATCCACCAATGTTGGAATAAGTGGTTTAACCCTGGCGATGTCAATCCAACAATTCAAGGAGAAACTGGAATTTGATGCCACGGAATATGTATTGCGAAACAATAAAGAGGTCGATTTATTTACACTTAAAGTCATGAATCTGGATAATGTAAAAGTTTCAGATTTATCCAATATTTCATGTATAGCGTTTAATGTAAATATGTTAAATAAAGATTTAACCGTAAAAGAGCGTTATGTATTGTTATTGCTCACAAACAGAGGCTGGATCAGCGATAACGGCATAAACACAGGTTTAAACAAGTATAAATTACTAAGCAGAACAGAATGGAATAATATTTTTCTTACGTATATTAATTGTGCAAGTAGTTTTAAAACAAAATATTCTGCAACGCATTATATTCAGGGCCTGACTTTGCTTGCGAATAGTATGTACAATGAGAATGATTCTTCGCATCTTAAAATAACAAACAGTAACCATACCATCAGCTTTTTCAAGATTGATAATTATCCGATAGGAAGGGCAACATTAACAACAGGCGGGGTGGTATTTACTGTCCCGAATTCACCAAGAATACCTTTTATGCCGTTTCATAAGGATGCCTATTCAGTGGTGGATTTTTCACCCGAATATAAAATTATATACAGTGAAAACGCGCTTGGTTTGTATATAAAACAAATGGATCGTCTGGTAGAACTGAAGCGGAATACAATAAATGCCATTCACTTCGCTGTAAATAATTAATTACTAGCCGTGTGGTATATTGGCTTGTGACGGATGTTAATCCGGTTGATTGAATTCGATTTATGCGCCTTGCTTTTTTTTGCGCAGGTTTTTGTAAATGCGTATGGCTGTCATCAGCAGAAATATCAGGGCAAACATGCCGAGCAAGCCATAAACCAGGCTCAAAGCCTGACGCACCACTACCAACATTACAACGGCAATTAAGATAAGTGTTGGAATTTCATTCCAGATCCGTAATTGTTGACTGCTGTATGGGAATTGATTGCGTTGATGTTTTTTGAAAATAATATGGAGCGTGTACTGATACACAAAGAGCAATACCACAAAACCCAATTTGATCCATAACCAGGTGGGCCATGCAGCGTAATAAAACAAAAGACTGGTACCGAAAATTAATGTTAATACTGCAGAAGGAAACGTGATGGCCCAATACAAACGCTGGGTCATGATCCCCAATTGATTCAATAAAATACTGCGGTCGGGTTCGGGTTTATCAAATGCCTCACGCTGATAAATAAAGAGACGCACGAGGTAAAACATCCCGCTAAACCAGGTTACAATAAAAATGATATGCAGTGCTTTGAGGTAAAGGAATGCCATGTTTATGCCTGTTGTATTAAGGTGTTGACCGCTTTAACCCATGCTGGGTTTGTATTCAGGCAAGGAATATTGACATACATTTCGCCTCCTGCCTGCATAAATGTTTCCCTTCCTTCCATATTCATTTCTTCTAATGTTTCAAGGCAATCACTCACAAACGCCGGGCAAACCACCAGTGTCTTTTTAATTCCACGTGCAGGCATTTCCTGCAGGGTTTGTGCAGTAGATGGACTTAACCATTTGTCGCGGCCCAGGCGCGATTGAAAGGATATGCTGTATTTCTCTTTCGGTAAATTCAAACGTTTTGCCACGGCTTCGGTTGTTTGAAATACCTGATGGCGATAGCAGGTACTGTGAGCGGGAGATGGCACTGAACAGCAATCCAAACCATTCAGGCAATGATTGCCGGTTGGATCGCTTTTATGAATATGTCGTTCCGGAATACCGTGATAACTAAACAGAAGTTGATCATACGTATCGGTGAGATACGGTTGAATCGATTCGGCTAACGCTGCTATATAATCCGGGTGGTTATAAAAGGGTTGTACCACTTTCAATTGAAACGGATAAGCACCTTTGCGATGTGCTTCCTGTACATGCAGTACCCCTGTTTCGTAACTGCTCATTGCAAAATGCGGATACAACGGTAGCAAAACCAATTCTTCGAGATCGGGATGTTCGGCTTTGATTTTTTTCAGCATGGAAGCAGGTGTCGGGTTGGCATAACGCATGCACAGGTATGCTGGTAAACCGGTTTCTGCCTGCACGGCAAGCGTTAATTCCTTACTGATTTGAATCAGCGGAGATCCGTTTTTGGTCCAGATGCTTTTGTATTTTTCGGCACTCGATTTTGCACGGAAGGGAACAATGATTCCGCGTACCAACAACAAACGAGCGAGGTAGGGAATGTCTATCACACGACCATCCATCAGAAACTCATTGAGGTAAGTCCTCACATCTTTTACGGAAGTAGAATCGGGCGAACCCAGGTTGGTGAGCAGGATGGCTTTTTTCGACATGCGGTAGTATCAGATGGCTTTGCTGAACAAATTTGACCCCAGTTTGTTGCGGTAAAGATAAGCATCCAAAGAAGAGCAAATATTCCGGATAAAGAGTTTCCCTTTTGGATCAATATGAATTTTATCTCCGTTGATTTGTATCAAACCATCTGCTTTGTAGGTATTCAGATGTTCGAGGATATGGTTTTTAAAATCGGGATCGAGTGCATCGCTGCTCAAATCGGTGGTATCGGTGCACATCAGGTTGAGGATATGGCGGCGAATGATCATGTCTTCTTCGCTCAGCAAATGTCCGTTCACCAAAGGCATTTCTCCTTTGGCAACGCGCTCCTGATAGGCTTCAACCTCTTTTTCGTTTTGCGCAAATGCCGTCCAGCTGTCGCTGATGCTCGATGCACCTAACCCGATAACCAGTTGATTATTGGTGGTGGTATATCCCATAAAATTACGGTGCAACTGACCCTTGTTGTATGCGGTTAACAGCTTATCGGTGGGCAAAGCAAAATGATCCATGCCAATGCTTACAAATCCCATTTCGGTTAAGAGTGCATTGCCCAGGCTGTACATTTCCAGTTTGAGTTCGGCTTTTGGAATATCGTCGTCGGTATAACGGCGCTGCACCTTGCTCTTCCACGGCACATGCGCGTACGAATAAAATGCGATGCGATCGGGCATCAACTGACCAACGCGTTCAAAGGTATATTGTATGCTCTCGAGTGTTTGTTTGGGTAAGCCGTAAATCAAATCGGTATTCACACTGAAATATCCCAGTTCGCGTGCCCAGTCAATCACTTCTTTGGTTTTTTCAAAGGTTTGAATGCGGTTGATCACAAATTGAACCTGCGGATCAAAATCCTGCACACCCAGGCTGATGCGGTTGAATCCAACGGCCCGCAACGCCTTTAAATGCGCAAAGGTGGTAAAGTTAGGATGCACTTCCACGCTGAATTCATGATCGGGAGCAATGGTACAATCCGCAGTTAAGCCTTCGATAAGTTGGGTTAAATGTTCCGGAGAAAAGAAAGTAGGCGTTCCGCCTCCCAAATGTATTTCGCGGATTACGGGTTTGGAAGGAAACAATGGACGATACAAATTCCATTCGCTCAACACCGAATCCAAATAAGGTTCTTCTACTTTGTGATTTTTGGTGATGCGTTTGTTGCAGGCGCAATACGTACACAATTCTTCGCAAAAGGGCAGGTGCACATAAATGCTCAGTTCACCGTTTTCGCGCACAAAGGTATTCACCAGGGCATCTTTCCATGCTTGCTCATCAATGCCTCCTGATTGCCAGAAAGGAACCGTAGGATAGCTTGTATAGCGGGGAGTAGGGATATCGTATTTCTGCAGCAGGTGTTTAATTTCAGTATTCATAATGCGTGCAATTAGAATTTTCGGACCGCTTCAAAGGTACGATCTAAATCGTTGGGTTGAAGGGCATAACTGAGGAACCAGGATTCGTAGGCTGATGGCGGAAGATAGATTCCGTGTTTCAACAGGTGATGAAAGAAACGGTTGAACAAAGGAATATCGGTAGCAGCTGCATCTGTAAAATTTTTCACAGCTTTTTCTCCAAAGAAAACGCTGATCATGCTGCCCATATTATTGATGGAATGAGCAATGCCTTTTTCGGTAAGTATAGCTGATAGATTCGTTTTCAAGGTATCCGCTGTTTGATCCAGGGTGGTATAAATTTCCGGATGGGATTTTAAAACATTTAAAGTAGTCAGACCCGAAGTAACCGCCAATGGATTACCACTCAACGTTCCGGCCTGATATACATTGCCCAGCGGAGCAATATGTTCCATGATGGCACGCTTACCGCCAAAAGCACCAACCGGCATTCCTCCGCCAATCACTTTTCCGTAAGTGACCAGATCGGCATCTATTTTCAACCGTTGCTGCGCACCACCGGGTGCCAGGCGAAATCCGGTCATCACTTCATCAAACACCAACAACGCTTTGTGTTCGTTGCACAAAGTTCTTAAGCCTTCCAGAAAACCCGGTTCGGGTAAAACACAACCCATATTTCCGGCCACCGGTTCAATAAAAATAGCCGCGATTTCGTTGGGGTTTTGTTGAAACAACATTTTAACCGCTTCCAGATCGTTGTATGGAGCCACCAGCGTATCGGCAGCCACAGCAGCTGAAATTCCCGGTACCGATTGAATATTAAAAGTAGCTACTCCGCTTCCGGCTTTTACCAGAAACGAGTCGGCATGTCCATGATAGCAACCATCGAATTTGATGAATTTGTTTTTTCCGGTGTAACCACGTGCGAGGCGCAATGCACTCATACAGGCTTCGGTTCCGCTGCTTACCAAACGCACCAGATCTATATTTGGAGCCATAGCCTTGATCAACTCGGCCATCTGTGTTTCCAGTTCAGTAGGTGCACCAAACGATAAAGCCCTGCCGGCCTGTTCGCGAATGGCTTCTACTACCTGCGGATGACCATGTCCCAAGATCATCGGGCCCCATGAGTTGATATAGTCGATATAGGAATTATTATCGGCATCGTACAAATACGCACCTTGCGCTTTTTGCATGAATACCGGTTCGCCGCCTACACTTTTAAAGGCACGCACAGGAGAATTCACTCCACCGGGAATGCTGAGTTTGGCGCGATCAAATAATTGTTTGCTGTGTTGAAACATGGTGGGAGAATTAGGAAATCAGTTTGACTAAATCTTTGGCAAAATAGGTAGCAATGAGATCGGCACCGGCACGCTTGATGGATAAGGTGGTTTCCAATATCGCCTGATTTTCGTTGAGCCAGCCTTTCTGAGCAGCTGCTTTAATCATGGCGTATTCGCCACTCACATGGTACGCGCTCACAGGAACATGCACTGTGTTTTTTACTTCTCGGATAATATCGAGATAGGATAAAGCCGGTTTAACCATCACGATATCGGCACCTTCGTTTACATCGAGTTGCACTTCGCGGATGGCTTCCAAACGGTTGGCCGGATTCATCTGATAGGTTTTTTTATCGCCGAATCCGGGAGCCGAATCCAGGGCATCGCGAAAAGGTCCGTAAAAGCAGGAAGCATATTTTGCACTGTAACTCATGATACCGGTATTGGCCAATCCATGTTGTTCCAAGGCTGCGCGTATGGCTCCGATGCGGCCATCCATCATATCGCTGGGGGCTACCATATCGGCACCGGCCTGAGCATGACTTACCGACATTTGTGCCAGAACACTTACCGTTGGATCGTTTACAATTTCTTCGCCTTGTACAATGCCATCGTGACCGTATGAAGAATACGGGTCGAGGGCCACATCGGTCATCACCAGCATTTGAGGACAAGCTTGTTTGATGGCGCGAATGCTGCGTTGCATCAATCCATCCGGATTCAATGCTTCGGTTCCGGCATTGTCTTTTAATTCATCTTTGCATTTGATAAAAAGCAAAACGCTGCGGATTCCCATAGCGTATAACGCTTCCACTTCACGCACCGTTAAATCCAGACTGTGCCGGTAATAACCGGATAAGGAAGAAATTTCTTCGTTGATTCCTTCACCTTCAACAATAAATAGCGGAGCGATAAAATCGGAAGGTGCAAGCCGTGTTTCCGTTACCATCTCGCGAATGGCAGCAGATTTGCGAAGGATACGTGGACGATAGATCATAGCAGATTGTTATTTCTTTTTATAGTTTTTCACCGCATCAACAAAGGCTTTGGCATGATCGACCGGAATCTCGGGAGTAATGCCGTGTCCCAGATTTGCAATATACCGTTGCGTTCCAAAGGCATCGATCATCGCAGTCACTTCATGTTGCAATTGCGGAATTGGCAACAGCAATTTGGCCGGATCAAAATTTCCCTGCAATGTAATGGCATTGCCGGTTAAGCGACGGGCTGTTTCTGGCGAAACGCACCAATCAATTCCCAATCCACTTGCACCTGATTTTGATAATGCTTCGAGCGCATACCAGCTTCCTTTCGGAAATAAAATAACGGGTGCTGCATCTTTCAGTTCGCGGGCAATGCGTTCGAGATAGGGTTGAGCAAATATTTTAAAATCGGCCGGAGCCAGCAATCCGCTCCAGCTGTCGAAAACCTGCACCAGATCAGCTCCCGCAGCAATTTGTTTTCGCAAATAGTCAATCGTCACATCGGTGATATGATTGAGCAAGGTGTGCGCCAATTCAGGTTGAGCAAAGCAAAACTGTTTTGCCTTATCAAAGGTTTTGCTGCCTTTGCCTTCTACCATATAACACAATAAGGTAAACGGTGCTCCGGCAAAACCAATCAACGGAACTTTGTTGTTCAGTTCTTTTTTGATCAGACGAATGGCATCGTAAACGTATTGCAATTTGTCGGATGCCTCAGCAACAATCAGCTTATTGATGTCGCCGATATTTTTGATGGTTTCAGGAAGGTACGGACCTTTTTGTTCTACGAGTTGCACTTCCATGCCCATGGCCTGCGGTACAACGAGGATATCGGAAAATAGGATCGCTGCATCTACTCCAACAATGTCTACCGGTTGCAATGTAATTGCACAAGCCAGTTCCGGAGTTTGCACGCGTGTAAAGAAATCGTACTTGCTGCGCAATTCCATGTATTCGGGTAAATAGCGACCGGCTTGTCGCATCATCCATACCGGAGGTCGTTCAACGGTTTCGCCTTTGAGGGCACGTAATATTAAGTGTTCAGGATTCATGTTTTCTGGTTTGATAATAGTGAAGGATTATTTCCATAACGGCTTCTTCCGAATGTTTATCGGCAATCAGTATGGGTTGATGATTTAATTTTTGTACTGCACCGGCCGTGGTTGCACCAATGCAGAAAGTGGGAGTGCCACTTGTTAAGGTATTCAATTCGCAAAAGGCCGCAACCTGTGATGGACTAAAAAAAGCAACACCGTTGATGGGACCGAATGCGTATGGTTGTTTTATTTTATGATAGACCTCCACTGTTTGAACCGGGATTTGATGGGATGCCAGGGTTTCTTTCCATTCATCCAGCCGGATGTTGGAGGAATAATGCACCAGAGAAATCGGTTTAAAGAGGAGAATTTTTTCCAATAAAGAATGGCTGTCGGGAGCAGTATCCAATACTTCAAATCCGGCCTCCAAAGCTTTCGTTGCGGTATGTCCCTGAATGCAAAAGCAGGTTTTATTTTTGAGTTGAAGGGCAAATTTTGAGATCAGTTGTTGCACCGCCATGATGGCATGCACACTGGTGAAAACTGCGGTGGCGCTGATGGTTCCAAGGGTTACGGCTGTTTCGGGTGCATCTGCATACGTATACGATAACAAGTTGCGGTCGAGCATGTGGATACCCGCATCCAACGCCTGTTGTTTATGGGCGGGACTTAATTTTCGGGTACAGGCAACTACACATGGATTCATTCAGCTATTTCGACTTTAATATATGCAATATTTCTCTTCCACCTTGATCCAACAATTGCAAAGCTGCTTTTTCACCAACGGATTGTGGTTCATCAGAAGCCGGCGCACTTACTGCAATTTCTGCTTTTTGTTTTCCATCTATCGTCAGCACATTTCCGTGTAAATGCAATGTATCTTTTTCAATATACGCAAAGGCAGCAATGGGCATGGTGCATCCACCCATGAGGGTGCGCAAAAATTGCCGTTCAGCCAGCGTTGCTTTTTGCGTATCGGCATCGTTCATTGCCGAACACAATTCTAAAATAGCGTGATCGTTGTTGCGACAGAAAATGCCCAATGCTCCTTGTGCCGGGGCAGGCAACATCCAATCGAGGGTGATGCGATTTGGAATATTCAGTTGGATCCGATCAACGCCTGCAGCCGCCATCACGGTGGCATCCCAATGCATGGTAGTATTTAGTTTTTGGATCCGCGAATTGATGTTTCCGCGAATGGGTTCCAGCACATGATGCGGATAACGGTTGAGCCATTGCGCCCTGCGCCGTAAACTGCTGGTAGCAACCGTATACGGAATTTCAGCAGACGCATCAGGCGCTAAATTTTTATAGATCAACAAATCAGCATGAGGTCCACGTTTGGGAGTGGCTGCAAATATTAAACCTTCAGGAACCTGAGTAGGCACGTCTTTCAGCGAATGAACCGCTATATCTATTTTGCCGTTAAGCAATGCACTGTCGAGTGTTTTGGTGAAAATGCCCTGCACGCCAATTTCGTACAAGGGTCTTACAAGATCTATTTCTCCTTCACTTTTTATATGAACGAGTTCGGCTTTTTCTCCTTTTTCTTCAACCAGCGATTTGATATACTCCGCCTGCCACAATGCGAGCGCACTGTCTCTGGTACCAATTTTTATGACTCCCTTCATGGTTGCTGTGAAGTCGTAACATTTTTTGGTACATGTATTTCGTGGTATACTTCTAAAAAGGTATTGAGCATGGCTTCCTGATCCATTTCTTCTGGAACCTGAAGATTGGCCCTTACAAATTCTGCGTATTGCGCAACGCTCCGCTTCACGTAATGTTGAATGATATCCTGCGGTAAAAGTTTCAGGTATGGGCAACTTTGTGCTTTCACTTCCAATTGACCTTTCCACAATTTAATCGATTCTGTTTTTTCCTGAAAAGCATTCCATTCTTTAAAAGCGGTCAGATTTTTTTGCAACAATTCTGTCGCCAGCGGAAGATCGGATTTGCGTTTATCGATGGTGCTGTTGATGTATTGCGATAGATCATCCACTGTGATCAAAACATGGTTTCCCGTATTGCCCAGTGCAGGATCAATAGCCGGTGGAACGGAAGTATCGATCATGATTTTTGATGATCCGGCGGAAATGTCTTCAGCGTTGAACAGACTACCCAGTCCGTTGCTGATAGCCGCAATGATTACCTTGAATTTATTCAGGTGTTGCTTGTAATCTGCAAAGGCAATGGATTCACAACCGATTTGCTCTGCCAGTATTTGTGCTTTAGAGTCGGTGCGGTTGGTCAGGGAAAGCTTTATTTCAGGCAAATAATCGCGGATGTTTTTTGCAACGCCCGTTCCAAATTCTCCAGTACCAATCAGTAAAATCGAATCTGTAGGTTGAATCTGTTTATCTTTTAAAAACTTGACCACTGCATACGCATGTGAGGTGGTGCCGTTAGACAGGTTGGTATTGTTCCGGATTTCTTTGGCATTTTGAACGCAGAAATTTCCCAGACGTTCGTAATACCCGTTCAGTGTATTGTGTTTCTTGGCGGTTTGAAAAGCATTTTTAAATTGACCCAGAATATCGAGGTCACCAATGATTTGCGAATCCAGTCCGGATGATACTTTGAATAAATGTTCAACAGCCGCTTCGCCGGTTTTTACAAACAGTGCTTTGCGGTGCTCAGGTCCTAACTGATTCAGGGTCAAATACAATTGTATAACTGTTTCCGCATCGCCCATTCCGGCAATTTCAGTGCGGTTGCAGGTATTCAGAATCAAAAGGGAAGGAATGTTCAGCTCATGCGCCTTCTGAAGCATTTGTTCCTGATTTTCAGTCGAAATAGAATAAATACTTCGAACCGAAATCGTCGCGGTGGTGTAGTTTACGCCAATTACAAAACAACTTTTAAGCATGCTTCTTTAGTGGGACAAAGGTGTGAAAGCAGGTGACTGAATACAATCCGGAATTGTCATATACGTGTCAAATTGTGACGAAAACCTGCATCAATACAGGGCTTTTCATCGGTTGAACATAATTCCCGAAGGATGAATGGGTTAACCCGGTTTTGATGTTGCGGTAGTTTCATCAATGGATTTATTTAGAGTGATTTATATCAATTAGTTGTTTACGATTTGCCAGGTCTTATCTCCGGAGAGAATCGACTGCAATGATTTTTTTCCTTTGATGGCCTTCACTTGTTCAATTTGTCCAACCAGACTTTCTTCATACACCGGACGATCTTCGGTATAAATCACACCAAAAGGTCGTGGAAAATCTGCGTTGAAATCATTATCCGCAAAACGTGCAATCAGTTGAGCCTT
The DNA here is from genome assembly GCA_041665785.1 of Bacteroidia bacterium. GTDB lineage: Bacteria > Bacteroidota > Bacteroidia > UKL13-3 > UKL13-3 > JBAYIE01. The sequence goes on from JBAYIE010000005.1 coordinate 73,169, forward strand.
GGTCTTGTCTTTTTCGTCGTGGATCCATAAATCGTTGGCCGAAAAGTCAGTCAAGGAAACCACTTCGGGAACCAGTCCGTTGAGGCGGATTCCTTTTTGCTGGTCGTTTCCAAAAAGCAAAGGTTGGCCGTGTTCCAGCAAAATGGCTTCGTCTTTTTTGGTTTCTTTTTCTGAATACGGAAAGAAAGCACCGTCGTTAAACACCGGACAATTCTGATACACTTCAACAAAGGCTGTTCCTTTATGCGCATGTGCTCTTTTCAGCATGGCCTGCATATGTTTCGGATCGCGGTCGAGGGTACGTGCAACAAACGATGCGCGTGCGCCCAAGGCCAGTTCGATAGGATTGAAAGGTTCTTCGATGCTACCGAACGGTGTGGTTTTGGTCACCTTACCTTTTTCCGATGTCGGTGAATATTGTCCTTTGGTTAAACTGTAAATCTGATTGTTGAACATCAGGTAATTGAGATCGAAATTCTTGCGCATCAGGTGGATGAAATGGTTGCCACCAATCGACAACGCATCTCCATCTCCTGAAACCACCCAAACACTGAGTTCGGGATTGGCCATTTTAACACCGGAAGCAATTGCACCGGCGCGGCCGTGAATGCTATGCATGCCGTATGTATCCATGTAATAGGTAAAGCGCGATGAGCAACCGATGCCTGAAATGAAAACAAAATTTTCTTTCGGAATTCCCAGTTCGGGAAATACCGTTTGTACTTGTTTCAGGATGGAATAATCGCCGCAACCTGGACACCATTTAACTTCCATTCCGGAAGCAAAATCTTTGGCATTTAATTTTATATCTGTGGGTAGTATTTCCATGGGTTCAGGAGTGAAGAATTTCTTTGATTTTGTCTTTTAGTTCTGCTGTGGCGAAGGGTAATCCCTGCACTTTGGAGAATCCGATGGCAGGTAATAAATATTTAGCACGGATCAGTTGAAGCAATTGTCCGCAGTTCATTTCCGGAATCAATACATGATCGTAACCGGATAATACTTCACCTAAATTTTTAGGAAAAGGATTGAGGTGACGCAAATGCAGATGAGCCACATCGTAGCCTTCATCCAGCAATTCGGTAACGGCCGATTGAATGGAACCGTGGGTGGAACCCCAACCCAGCACCGCAATTTTCGCATTCAGTTTTCCGCATTCGGGTTTCATCAGCGGTATGCTGTCGGCAATCTTGGCGATGCGTGCAGCACGTTGTTGTACCATCAATTCGTGGTTTTCGGGTTCGTAAGAAACGTTACCGGTTTCGTTTTGTTTTTCCAAACCACCGATGCGGTGTTCCAATCCCGGTGTTCCCGGTTTGATCCAGGGACGCACCAGTTCATCGTTGCGTTTGTAAGGCAATAATGTATCGTTTGTGCCATTCTTTGTTGTAAGGAATTGCACGTTGATTTCTTTCAATGCAGATTCGTCGGGGAAGCGCCATGGTTCTGATCCGTTAGCAATAAATCCGTCGCTCAGAAAAATCACCGGAGTCATGTGTTCCAACGCAATTTTTGCTGCTTCATACACGGTGTCGAAGCAATCGGAAGGAGAAGAAGCGGCTAATACGGGCAAGGGAGATTCTCCATGTCGCCCGTGTAAAGCCATGAGTAAATCAGCTTGTTCGGTTTTGGTCGGTAAGCCGGTGGATGGTCCACCACGTTGCACATTCACTACCACCAATGGAATTTCCAGCATGGTAGCCAGTCCGAGTGCTTCGGTTTTCAAAGCCATACCCGGACCTGAGGTAGTGGTTACAGCCAGTTGTCCTGAATATGATGCTCCGATAGATGCACAGATGCCTGCGATTTCATCTTCAGCCTGAAAGGTTTTGATGCCGTTGGCTTTGTATTTCGACAATTCGTGCAGAATATCGGTAGCGGGAGTAATGGGATAAGATCCAAGAAACAAGGGCAATCCTGATTTTTCGGCAGCGGCTATCAAACCTATGGCTGTAGCGTGATTGCCGGTAATATTGCGGTAGGTTCCGTTGGGTAATTTAGCCGGCGATACGATAAAACGGGTATTGAAAATTTCGGTGTTTTCGCCATAGTTCCAACCTGCTTTCAGCGTTAAAATATTGGCCGAAGCGATTTCGGGTTTTTTGGCAAACTTATCTTCGATGAACTTAATGGTGGGTTCGAGTGATTTTTCAAACATCCAGAACAGCAAGCCCAACACAAACATATTTTTCGAACGTTCGGTTTCTTTGGTGCTTAAACTGGAAGTGGCGAGCGCCTCACGGGTCAGTTTGGAAACATCAACTTTGTATACAATATAGTTATCCAGGGAATGGTCTTCGAGCGGGTTGGATCCGGCAGTAAAACCGGCCAGTCCGAGGTTCTTGGCATCAAATCCTGCGAGGTTGGCCAATATGTAACCACCTGGTTTCAGACGGGGTAAATCTACCTTTAAAGCAGCGGCATTCATGGCCACAATCACATCGTATTCATCGCCCGGGGTAAAAATTTCGCGGCTTCCAAAATGCACCTGAAATCCGGATACACCGGCTACGGTACCAATGGGGGCGCGTATTTCTGAAGGGTAATCAGGAAAAGTACTGAGGTCGTTTCCAAACAAAGCAGCAGTATCGGTAAACTGCATACCGGTTAATTGCATGCCATCACCCGAATCGCCGGAAAAGCGTATTACGATATGATCAACTTCTTTTTCCCGGGTTACTTTTTCGGGTTTCATTTCTGCGGTATTCATTTCTTTCGGGTTAAGCGTGAAGAAGTTCTTTTTTGGCGAGCAACGCTTCTTTGGTTTCTACATGATCGGGATCGGGTAAGCAGCAATCGACCGGACAAACAGATGCGCATTGCGGTTCTTCATGGAAACCGGCGCATTCGGTGCATTTATCCGATACGATATAATAGATGTCGGAGGAAACGGCATGCTGTTCGGCCTGCGCATCTACAGTGATTCCGCTGGCTGAGGTAAAGCTTCCGGTCAGGTTGGTTCCGTCTGAAAATCTCCAGGGAGCACCGGATTCATAAATAGCATTGTTCGGACATTCAGGTTCGCAAGCTCCGCAATTGATACATTCTTCGGTTATTATTATAGCCATTGCAATTGAATTTTAAGGTGAGTGGTAAGTGTGAAAATTCAGGGTGTAAAACAACTACCAATTCTGTTGCGGGGCAATGACGATGATCAGGGTTAAGTTGGAACGGAAGGTATAAATGAGGGTGCAAAAAAATGCTTACTGCGCTTCCTTGTAGAATTTGTTGAAATCCTTTACAGATAAGCGTTACAGCAGATTAAATTTATCGTTATTAAGTCATTTTATTACGCATTTTTTAATGCAGTTTTGACTTTGATAGAAATCACTTTTTTTAGTATACCCGAATACATAGATTTGAATTGAATATGGGATCATCAGCATTAATCCTTTTGTTAGTCTGTGGAATTGGTTTTGCAGCACTGGGTATATTATTATCAAAGGCGATTGCCAAATCATCTGTTAATCCGCAAAAGGGTTTACCTTACGAGTGCGGCATTCCAACCACCGGTGTGTCGTGGATCCAGTTCAATGTAGGCTATTACTTATTCGCCCTCATATTCCTGATCTTCGATGTAGAGCTGGTATTTATGTATCCCTGGGCTACAGTGGTTAAAGAGATTGGCGTGATTGCCCTCGTGGAAATCGTTATCTTTATGTTTATCCTGTTTATGGGATTGTTATACGCCTGGAAAAAAGGAGCACTTAAATGGATGTAAAATCAGATAAATTGGAATTTCCCGGTCAGATTCATCAAACGCAGGATGGCGGGATCTTATTGACCACTCTGGACGATGCCATTAACTGGGCACGCTCCAACTCGATGTGGCCTTTGGTTTTTGGAACAAGTTGCTGCGCCATCGAAATGATGTCGGCTGCCGATGCCAAATACGATTGGTCGCGTTTTGGTTTTGAAGTAGCCCGTGCTACACCGCGCCAGGCCGATTTAATTATTGTAGCCGGAACCATTGTTATGAAGATGGCTCCCGTATTGCGCCGTTTATACGATCAGATGGCCGATCCCAAATACGTGATTGCCATGGGCGCCTGTACCATTTCAGGTGGTCCGTTCTTTTATAATACGTATTCGGTTGTAAAAGGGGTAGATCATGTGATCCCGGTTGATGTTTATATTCCCGGCTGCCCTCCCCGTCCCGAAGCCTTGTTGCACGCTATGATCACCCTGCAGGAAAAAGTGAGGCTCGAACCGTATTTCCGCAAATCCGATAAAACTGACGAATGAACAAGGAAGAATTGAAAAACGTGTTGAGCGGGTATTCCTCCAATATCCAGTTTGATGAAACTACAGAACCACTCAGCGCAATTGTTCCGGCAGCCGAATTTTTCGGGTTGATGCAATTTTTGCGCAAGGATGCCCAAAGCAATTTTGACTTTCTGAATTTTATGACCTGTGTGGATTGGAAGGATCATTTTATGCTGGTGTATTTTCTGCATTCGACCACTTACCGCCACGATGTGATGATCAAGGTAAAACTGGAAAACAGGGATGAGGCCGAAATCGAAACCGTTTGCAATATCTGGCGCACCGCCGAATTTCACGAGCGAGAGGTGTTCGATTTGTTCGGAGTAAAATTTACCCACCATCCCGATTTACGCAGGATCTTTCTGGACGATGCCTGGGAAGGACATCCGCTTCGCAAAGATTATACCGACGAAAACATGATTGAATTATGAGTTTACTGGGCGAAGACATATTAACGGAAGAAGGCGAATTCATTATCAATATGGGTCCGCAGCATCCGTCGACACACGGGGTGCTTCACCTGAAGCTCTGGCTGAATGGAGAAGAAATCAAACGGGTGCAACCGCACCTGGGTTATATACACCGCTCGATTGAGAAAATGAGCGAAAGCCTCTCGTACCGCAATTTCATTTTTGCCACAAGCCGAATGGATTATTTGTCGGCGCATATGAACAATGAAGCTTGCGCGCTAACAGTTGAAAAAGGATTGGGCATCGAAATACCGGAACGTGCACAGGTGATTCGTATCCTGATGTCGGAACTGACACGTCTGGCCTCACACCAATTGTGGTGGGGAAGTACCGGTCTGGATTTAGGTGCGGTTACTCCTTTCTTTTATGCCTTCCGCGAACGCGAAGCCATCATGGGCATCATGGAAGAAACCTGTGGCGCACGCCTTACCCAAAACTACAATGTACCGGGTGGTGTGATGGCCGATATTCATCCGAATTTTCAGAAGCATACCAAAGAGGTGATGCAGCAAATAAAAAGCAAGCTCGACGAATACGACGATCTACTTTCGGGCAATGTAATTTTTGAAGCACGTACCAAAGGTGTAGGTGTTCTTTCCAAAGAAGATGCCATCTCGTATGGCGTGACCGGGCCTACAGCGCGCGGATCGGGAGTGAGTTGCGATGTGCGCAAATGGGCTCCATACAGCGGTTACGAAAAGGTACAGTTCAACGAAATTCTGGAAGAAGGCGGAGATTCTTACGCGCGTTATATGGTGCGGATGCGCGAGATGAAAGAATCCATCAGCATCATCGAGCAATTGATCGACAATATTCCGGATGGAGATTTTCAGGCCAAAACCAAAAATGTAATCAAGTTGCCGAAGGGAGAATTTTTTCAACGTGTGGAAACTGCACGTGGCGAATTGGGTGTATATATTGTGAGCGACGGGGCTGCAAGTCCTTACCGCGTAAAATACCGCTCGCCGAATTTCTCCAATCTTTTTGCATTACCCATTATGGCTAAGGGAGGAAAGATTGGTGACCTTGTGGCCATCATGTCGACCCTGGATCTTGTAATTCCCGATATAGACCGATAATCCTACGATTTTGAATATACTGGCAGCATATAGTTTATCCGGATTGGCCCGCAGTTTTAACGAGTGGCTGGCTTCCATCATTTCCAATCCAACGGCACTCATGCTTACCGTGAATGTTATTCTGGGAGTGAGTTTGATTGCATTTCTGGTCGTGCTTTGTTTCTTTCTGGGATATATGGAACGCAAAGTGGCCGCTTTCATGCAGGTACGTTTGGGACCGAACCGTGTAGGTCCGAAAGGCAGTTTACAAATTGTAGCCGATACCATCAAGTTGTTGTTCAAAGAAGGATTAACTCCCGATAGTTCGGATCGTTTCCTGTTCAATATTGCGCCGTTTATTGTGGTGGTTACATCGATGCTGGTGGTTGCCCCCATTGCATTCGCGAAAGATTTTCAATTGTACGATATTCATATCGGTGTTTTATATGTGTCTTCGATTTCTTCCATGGGAGTGATCGGAATTTTAGTAGCAGGTTGGTCGAGCAACAACAAATACTCGTTGATGGGAGCCATGCGCAGCGGAGCACAAATTGTGAGTTACGAATTGTCGGTTGGTTTGTCGCTGATCAGCATTGTGGTATTGACCGGCAGTTTAAACCTGAACGAAATTGTATTGAGTCAACAAAACGGATGGTGGCTTTTTAAAGGACATATTCCGGTGATGATTGCTTTTGTTATTTTCATCATTGCATCGACAGCTGAATTGAACCGCGCTCCTTTCGATCTCGCCGAAGCAGAGCAGGAATTAACCGCAGGGTTTCATACCGAATATTCGGGAATGAAATTCGCCATGTTTCTGTTGTCGGAATATATCAACCTGTTTGTGGTATCGGCCATTGCTGCTACCATCTTTCTGGGTGGATGGATGCCGTTTCATCTCGGTACCTGGGAAGCCTTCAACCATGTGATGGATTATATTCCATCGGTGTTGTGGTTCTTTGGAAAAACCTTCTTTATTATTTTTATCATCATGTGGTTTCGCTGGACCTTTCCCCGTTTGCGCATCGATCAGTTGCTCAACCTGGAGTGGAAATATTTACTGCCCATCAGCATGATCAACCTGATATTGGTAACGGTAATGGCCATCATGAATTGGCATTTTTAATTTAATGAAATAAGAAATCGTGTTTATAACAAACTATATAAGTACTGTATACAAAACGATTCGTTCCCTGTTAAAAGGAATGAAATTAACGGGATATTATTTTTTGCATCCCCGCGAAATTGAAACGGAAGAGTACCCCGACAACCGGGCTACGTTAACCATGGCCGATCGTTTCAGGGGCGAGGTGATCATGCCGCACAACGAAGCCAACGAGCACCGTTGTACAGGTTGCCAGGCATGCGAAATTGCCTGTCCGAACGGCACCATCAAAATCATTACCAAACAGGAAATTCAACTCGACGGTAAAAAGAAGAAACGCATCGACACCTTTGTTTACCGTCTGGATTTATGCACCTTTTGCAACCTGTGCATTGTGGCTTGTCCATCGGATGCGATTATCATGGGACAAAATTTCGAGCACAGCGTGTACGATAAAAAGCAATTGAAAAAAGTATTGAACAAACCGGATTCCAAACTTATGGAAGGTGTGGAGTAACCGGAAATTAACAGCATAAAAAGTGAACGCGACAACCATCATATTCTACATTCTGGCTTCTGTTATTCTGGGAGGAGCTTTGCTGGCCGTAACTGCACGTAAGATTTTCCGTTCGGCCATCTACCTGTTGTTTTCTCTGATTGGTGTAGCCGGTTTGTATTTTTACATGGAGTATGAATTTATTGCTGCGGTGCAGGTGGTAGTGTATGTAGGTGGCATCGTGGTATTGATTATTTTTTCCATTTTCCTGACCCAGGAATCGGGACGCGATATGAAGGAAGCCTCGCTGCTGAGTATGTTGTTTACCGGATTCGGTGTGTGTTTTGGTGCAGTGCTGACCTTGTTGCTGATCGATCAGTGGAATTTTATGCCATCGGTGGAGGCACCGCTGGTACCAACTGTTCAGGAAATCGGAAGACAGATGTTAAGCACAACCAACTACGGGTATGTGCTGCCTTTTGAAGTGGTGAGTATGTTGTTGCTGGGTGCCATGATTGGGTGTATTGTAATAGCCATGAAAGTGAAAGCATCGGATAAAGAAATTGACTAATAAGAGGCGCGTTTTCGCCCCGCTGAATTTTTTTCAGTAAAGAAAACGGAACATATAAGTGCATATGCATATGAATGAAATCGGGTTGAACCAGATTCTTTTTGTCAGTACCATCCTGTTTTTTATCGGGATCTATGGTTTTCTGACGCGACGTAACATGATTACCATCCTCATGTCGGTGGAATTGATTTTGAACAGCATCAATATCAATTTTCTGGCGTTCAATAAGTATTTGTATCCCGGCAAACTCGACGGACTTTTCTTCACCATTTTTATCATCACCATCGCAGCTGCTGAAGCCGCTGTGGCCATTGCCATTATCATTCATTTTTACCGCAAAATCAAATCCATTCAATCCGACGATGCCGGAGTGATGAAATTTTAAACCCTATGTCAACCCTTCAAATAGCACTGATTCCGCTTCTGCCTTTAGCCACCTTTGTGGTGCTGGGATTGTTTGGCAGAAAATACCTCAGCCGGATTTCGGGCATGCTGGGAACGCTGTCCCTGCTTATTTCCTGTGTCTTATCCATCAGCACGGCCTGTTCGTATTTCTTTGTGGATGGAATGGTGGATGGTAAGTACCAGATGATTCAGGCATTTATTTTTACCTGGCTTGAATTTTCTCCCGGCATATCCATCGATATGGGTTTGCTGCTCGATCCCATTTCGGTGATGATGCTGGTGGTTGTCACTTTTGTTTCGCTGATGGTGCATGTTTTCAGTTTGGGATACATGAAAGGCGAAGAACGTTTTGCAACCTATTATGCTTTTCTATCCCTCTTTACATTTTCCATGCTCGGACTGGTATTGTCGACCAATATTTTTCAGATCTATATGTTTTGGGAATTGGTGGGCGTTTCATCCTTTCTGCTGATTGGTTATTATTTTGATAAACCATCGGCAGTGGCCGCTTCCAAAAAAGCATTTATCGTTACACGCTTTGCAGACCTCGGTTTTTTGGTGGGCATTCTGATCCTGGGCTTTCAGGCCGAGACCCTCGATTTCGGAACTTTGATTGCACGGTTGAGCGACAGCACTACACCGTTTTATCAAAACGCACAGGCATGGTCCTTCGTCGGATTGAGCGCCCTTACCTGGGGACTGTTGCTGGTGTTTATGGGTGGTGCCGGTAAGTCGGCCATGTTCCCATTTCATATCTGGTTGCCTGATGCCATGGAAGGTCCAACGCCTGTTTCGGCTTTGATTCATGCGGCCACCATGGTAGTAGCCGGTGTGTTTTTAGTTGCACGTTTATTCCCCTTGTATGTGGTAGATGGAATTTCGTTGCAGGTGGTGATGGTGGTAGGTGTTTTCTCGGCGTTGCTGGCAGCGGTAATCGCTTGTACGCAAACTGATATCAAACGCGTGCTGGCTTATTCCACCATGTCGCAGATCGGGTATATGATGTTCAGTTTAGGCGTATCGGGTGCAGGAGGTGAATACGGATTGGGCTATATGGCTTCCATGTTTCATTTGTTTACGCATGCCTTTTTCAAATCGCTTTTGTTCCTCGGTGCTGGTGCCGTAATTCATTTGGTGCACAGCAACGAGATGAAAGACATGGGCGGTTTGCGCAAACTGATGCCGATCACACACGGCGTGTTTTTGGTGGCCTGTCTGGCCATTGCCGGAATTCCGCCCTTTGCGGGCTTCTTCAGCAAGGAAGAAATTTTATTGGCCGCATATCAATCCAATGTATGGGTGTATGTTATCGGTCTTTTTGTTTCCGGACTGACTGCTTTTTATATGTTCCGTTTGTATTTCATGATCTTCTGGAACAAGGAATCGCATGCGCATGCCGAACATGGAGAAGCAACCATGAGTATGAAAATTCCGTTGCTGATTTTGGGTGCTTGTTCGTTACTCGCCGGTTTTGTTCCAATTTCAAATTATATCACCGCCGATGGATTGCCACTCGAAACGCATATCCACCTGGCGTTTTCCGTTTTACCGGTTACCATGGCCCTGTTGGGAATTGGTGGTGCATGGATCTTATATCATACCGAAAATGAGAAACATCAAGCTGTTGCACAAACACTGGGTGGATTGTATCAGGCTGCCTATAAAAAGTTTTATATGGATGAAGTGTATGTATTCATCACCAAACGCATTGTATTTAATTTAATTGGTCGCCCTGCCGCATGGATAGACCGGAATATTGTAGATGGATTCATGAACCGGACTGCACAGTTTATTGCCCTGCTTTCCGAAATGATCAAAGGTGTACAATCGGGACAATTTCAACAGTATACAGCAATCGTATTTGCCAGTATCATCGGATTCGTTATTCTCTTTATTTATTTATGGCCTTAATGTTTAATGCATATGGAAACCAATAGCACCGTTCAATCGTTGAAGCGCATCGCGCTCGAGTTGAACCAGATCAGCGAAGAATTGAGCCGTCCGGATGAAGATGTGGTTACCATTTCGGTATGCCACGGTGCACGAACCGCCATTTATAACCTGATGCATATTTTTCTGCAGGAAAAATCCAGTCCTGCCGGAGTTGACAGTTCGCTCGACGAAATGCTGGATGCCTGCATCAAAATTTCCAATACGTTTTCAGGAGTAGATCTGGGCAATGTGGTGTGCCGCGATATGAGCACACAACAATGCGAAGGAAAATATTGCATGAGTGTGGAGCGTGTGCACGATTGTGTAAACGTTGCCAAACAGTTAAAAGGAATTGTATTGACCCAACTGGCCATTAACGAAAGCGAATTAGACTAAGATGACGAATCTGACATTACTGATATTGATTCCCCTGATCAGCGCCGTGATGGTTTTGTTTTGCAAAACCAATGCTCAGGTAAGAGGCGTTGCACTGATGGGTTCCGTGATCCAGCTGGTATTGGTTGGCATGCTCGCCGTTTCCTTTTACGCAGCACGCGAGGCCGGTGATCTGGCTCCCATGTTGTTTGAATACCGCTCGTCGTGGTACCCGGCCTTTCATATTGAATACCATGTGGGCATCGATGGCATTTCGTTGTTGATGTTGCTGATGACGGCTTTTGTGGTGGTGTCTGGCATTTTATTGTCGTTTAAAATTGAACAGCTCACCAAAGAATTTTTCTTTTTGCTCTTGATGCTGAGCATGGGCGCATACGGATTTTTCATCTCCCTCGATTTGTTCACGATGTTCTTCTTTTTAGAGATCGCCGTGATTCCTAAGTTTTTGTTGATTGCCATCTGGGGCAGCGGTAAAAAAGAATACAGCGCCATGAAACTGGCGCTGATGCTCATGGCAGGATCGGCACTCGTACTGGTGGGAATTCTGATTACTTATTTTGTAGCTGTTGGTCCTGATGGGCAGCATACGTTTGACCTGATGCAACTGGCGCAAGTACAACTTCCTTTTGAGTGGCAGCGCATTATTTTCCCGTTGTTGTTTGTAGGCTTTGGAGTATTTACCGCACTCTTTCCGTTTCATACCTGGGTACCCGACGGACACTCGTCGGCACCTACAGCCGCTTCCATGTTTCTGGCCGGAATTTCGATGAAGCTGGGCGGATACGGATGCTTACGCGTAGCGACGTATCTGATGCCCGAAGCCGCAGCGTATTATTCGTGGGTCATTGTGTTGCTCGCCACCATTGCCATTCTGTACGGAGCATTTGCTACGTTGATGCAAAAGGATTTAAAATATATCAACGCATATTCGTCCGTATCGCATTGCGGATTTATTTTGTTGGGAATAGGCATGCTCACCAAAACTGCATTGATCGGAGCCGTGATGCAAATGGTATCTCATGGTGTGATGACAGCCCTTTTCTTCGGCGCGATCGGCATGTTGTACGAACGCACGCATACGAGGCAAGTGAGTGAATTGGGAGGCTTGTTAAAGTCCATTCCGTTTATATCGTCCATGTATATCATTGCCGGTTTATGTTCGCTGGGATTGCCCGGATTCAGCGGTTTTGTATCGGAGATGACTATTTTTATGGGAGCATGGCAACGCGAAGGAGTGTTTTATAAAGTAGCAACGATTCTGGCTTGTGCATCCATTGTAGTAACGGCCGTGTATATTTTACGGGCAGCCGGAAAAGCCGTGATGGGTCCGATCGAAAACGATGCATTCAAAAATTTACCCGATGCCACCTGGAACGAAAAAATCGCTTCGGTTTTATTAACCGTAGCCGTTTTAGCTATCGGACTCGCACCCTTCTGGTTGATCAATCTGGTGAGTGGCGATGTGCAGTTGATCATGGAGAACCTCACCCGTGGCGCAATAGGAAATTAGCAATTATATACAATCAGTACACATGAACGAAGCAACTTTATTTTTGATGAAACCGGAACTGAGCCTGATGCTCTTCCTGTTTATATTGCTGATTGGAAAAGTAGGCGATTGGTTTAAAACCAACGAAAGCGTGATGAACCTGGTGCACGGATTGTTGGTGGTGCAATTGGGAATTTGCCTTATACCCGGCACCGGTGAAGCCTTTAGCGGCATGTACCGCACCCATACCCTGATCGGTTTTGAAAAACTGATTTTAACCGCCGGCACCTTGCTCATCTCTCTGCAAAGCTGGCATTGGGCGCGCAACCACAAGCATTTGCCCGAGTTTTATATTTTATTGTTTACCACTTTGCTCGGATTTTATTTCATGTTATCGTCGGGCAATTTCCTGATGTTTTATCTTGCGCTCGAACTGGCTTCTATTCCATTGGCGGCCTTGGTAAATTTTGATCTCGACAAAGCCAAATCATCCGAGGCGGCGGTGAAAATGATTTTGATTTCGGCCTTTGCTTCCAGCATGATGCTGTTTGGAATTTCGTTTGTGTATGGCACAACGGGATCTTTGCAATTCGATCAATTGCCTCAGCTCATCAACGGCGGTCAACTGCAAATGATGGCCCTGATTTTTATTTTCAGCGGGTTTGCGTTTAAACTTTCAGCCGTTCCTTTTCACCTGTGGACAGCCGATGTGTATGAAGGAGCACCGGTTGCCGTTACAGCCTATTTATCGGTGATCTCCAAAGCAGCCACGGTATTTGTGTTCATTTCCATATTGAGTCCTTTGTTTCAGTTTTTCCCGGCCTTGTGGAATCATTTGCTCGAATGGGTAATTGTATTGACCATTTGTGTTGGAAATTTATTTGCCCTGCGTCAAACCAATATCAAACGCTTTCTGGCCTTCTCTTCCATTGCACAGGTTGGTTTTATTTTGTTAGCTTTTGTTGCAGGCAATGCCGATGGTTCGGCATCCGGCATTTTCTTTTTGGTAGTTTATTTATTCTCTAACCTGGGAGCATTCGGGGTGGTGAGCATTGTATCGGCACAAACCGGACACGAGGATCTGGTGCATTACAAGGGCTTTTACCGCCACCACAAAACACTAGGATGGGTGATGGCCTTGTCATTGTTCTCCCTGGCCGGAGTGCCGCCCACAGCAGGATTTTTCGGTAAGATGTTTCTGGTAGCATCGGGAGCCGCAGCCGGAAATTATTTCCTGTTGCTGATAGCCGCGCTCAATATGGTGGTATCGTTGTATTACTATTTACGCATAGTGAAATTTATGTTTGTAGACGAACAGGAGCACCACATGATTTTGCAACCCGCGCATTATACCGTGATGCTGGCCCTGTTTATTTGCATGGCCGGTGTCTTGCTTACCGGAGTAGTTCCGGGGCTGTATGCCTATATTCAATCGCTTTTATAAACCCGACCGATGGCATTAAATCCAACCCATAGTTTTGAAGATCTCGGCGATATTAAATGCGCCATCGTAGAAAAGCAATGCTCGCCCGAGCGCGTGGCCTTTTTAAAAGATTTGCTGGAGCACAATAAGTATACGGTTGTGGTAGCACCTAGTCCCCCAGCCAAAGGCGCAGCTCCCTTAGCCGAAGGCGAAACCCCGCCACCCCCCACGCATTTCACCGTAGGCGTAACCGACGTAACCTTCAGCCCCATCAATGCCGTGTACAACCGCGAATTGCGCACCCGCAGCGGAAAAATTGTAACCAAAGAATACTGGAAACAACGCGAAGCCGAACCACAGAAAGATGAGTGGTATTGGAGTACGAGGGGGTAATTGAGGAAGAAGAAGGAAGCTTACGATAGATTTTATATTTACTTGTTGATAGGCGCGTATTGTTCGCATGTAAATCTATTTGCCTGAATATTGGAGTATATTGGTTGTCAAACGGAATATGGGATTTACGAAATATTTGAAGGGATAAAATAACTTTATATGTAATTTTAGGGATGACTAATGAAAAGGAAAAAATATCAAGGGACGAAGCATTAGGCTTAATATCCAAATCAACAATATATGGTAATCTTGGTCTTTTTATTGGCGCAGGAATGTCAATGGCAATACTAAATGATGAGTGGACTGAAGTTGCACTATCCTGGAAACAATTAATATATAAATGTGCTGAAGAGTTTGACATCAATCTTAAAGAGGATATAAAGACAGAAGGGTTATCTTATCCTGAAATTGCTTCAGAAATAGCAAAACTTATCTCAGCTAATGAGTCAATAGAATACAAAATTGCTGTTAAAAAATTAAAAGAAAAAATTGCAAGTCTGACAAGTTGGTATCCAGAAAAAGCACAACGAGAAATTTATGGCAAGATTCTAAAGGACATTGATCCAGATTGGATAATCACAACAAACTATGATTTAATAATAGAATGTTTACTAACAGGGAAATGTCTTTCATTAGGCCCAAATGATCAGCTTATTGCGCCTCAAAATTTAATTCCAATTTATCATTTGCATGGTATTAGAACGAATCCAAGTTCAATAATAATATCTCAAGAAGATTATATTAGTCTTTTCCGGCCAAATCAATATAGACAGCAAAAATTATCACTATCCATCAAAGAATCAACTACACTAATTATAGGTTATGGACTTGGAGATGTAAATGTATTAACAGCTGTTGATTGGACAAAAAATGTTTACAATAATCAGAGGATAAATTATCCTCATGAGATAATCCAACTGTTGTATACTGAAATACCTAAGTCAGAACCATACCGAGACAGGAATGATATTTTAATTATTGAGTTTAAAGAGCTGAAAACTATACTTTCAGAGATTTCTGAATTAGTAAAAATTGATAAACTGATTGATATTGAGAATGAAAAAAAGCTTCATAATCTTAATATTATTTTTCAAAACCCAGAAGAAGATAATGTTACTAACTTCATAGATGATGCTGATTTTAGAAATGCTGTAATTGATGCAATTTCACAAAACGATATCAAGCTTATTTCAGGGTTTTTAGAACTATTTTCAAAAGCAATTGACGAAACATGGGAAAGAGCCAAGCCAAAAGGCGCATTTTGGGCATACAACGAAAATTTAATTATACTACTAGATATTTTAGAAAACATTGAACTTAACAAATTGCCGCCAGCACTTCTTGAGTCGATTGCTTATAACTTAGATCGTGTCGCTTATTATGTTGGATCTTCTTTAGGTGAAAGTAGAGGTGCATACAAGACATGGAATTCACGGAAGGAGAAGATTCCGGTAGAGACTAAAATTGAACTTGAGAATATTGCAAGAGCAAGAAATTATTATCGTATTAAAACATTATTTAAAAAATGAAAGCTATTCATAGTAGCTCTTATCCAAAATTCGAGGTTACGTTTTCCAATAACAGTTTTGAGGGCAATAAAGCAATCGTTTTTCAAATCAAGTATTGTAGTAAAAGTCCCACCCTTCGGGTAGCGGCAAATCGTTATGCGGAATTTGATTCACCGATTTAAATATATAGCTTGTTCAAACATTTAAGAAATGAAAGCATTTCAAAATTTTAATCACGACATAAATAAACTCCTTGCATTTTACAAGGCCACGATTTATTCTTATGATCAAACCGAACAAACGCTAGTTTATCAAAAGAAAAGCAAAATTCCTTTTGACGATCCTACGGAAGGAGCATTACTCATAAAGCAACCACATTTCTTTAAGTATAAAAGAAGTGGAAAAATTGAGATTAGAAAAACTTTAAGTGAGATTGTTTTTGTCAGAGTTGTTTCAGCGCTTGAGGTATTCCTTATTGACCTTGTACGCGATGCGTTCTTAGAAAGTAAAGAGCCATTTAAAAAACATGATAACATACAGCAAATCTCTCAAGCTGAACTATTATCTTATAAGTCTACGACAGAGATATCTTCTAAAATAATTAATAGGGAATGTAGGAAGTTATCAAGCGGTGGTTTCTTAGATATCATTAAATATTACAAAAGGTATTTTGACATTGATCTTGCAAATTTTGCACCTGGACGAAGTAAAATGGAAGAGTATCATGACAGGAGACATTTATTAGTTCACAGATTAGGTAAAACTGACCAACAGTACAGAGAAAAATATAATACGGTTAAGCAAGGTATTTCGATTGATGTAGAGTATTTGTCAGAATGCTTAGATGATTTTAAATGCTTTTCAGAAATGGTAAATAATCAAATGAAATACCAACTGCAAAATGAGTACAATCCCAAAGTTAAAAAAGTAAAGTCATTTGATCGGAAAGTATTAATTCAAGTCGAATTATTGAGAGATATTAAACTAGATTCCATCGAGCCTAACTTTGAATTTTGGGCAAATGATGAATTCTCTAATTTCAATGATATACTTGATACCAAAAGGGAAATTGGGGAAAATATTATTGAGTTCGTGGTATCTGGAACATTTAGACAAATTAAGAGTTACTTAAAAATATTAAGGCGAAGTGAGAGAAAAAAATTAATCAAACTACACGAGAAGGATATTACAAAGGTAGAGCCAAAAGAAAAGAACGAGAATCTCGAGACCAGAGTTTATGCCACAAGGATTTTAGATGAAGGAGTATTAAATCAAATACAAAAAAGATTGCCTATACAACCATGGACGAAAGGTGTTCATAAAATTGTGGCGTCTGAAATAAATGTACCAAACAAACTTGTTTCCATTGCGATACAAGTGTTAATTGCTAAAGGCGTCTTCAAGAATCAAATCGATGGCGTAATAATTGAAAAGGAGGAATTGAATGAAGATAATAATGCTTCTAAAGGTTACTAATTTATCTGTTTCGTAAAAATAATCAGCGCATAGCACAGTCTCGATCAGGGCATATTTCCACGTAAGTTTGAATATGGTTTATTTGAGAATAAACATGTTTCGCAGGAATATTAAAGTATTTATCCCTGCCCGCATTAAGCCTGGGAAGATTATTGGCAATTTATTGGCAATCAAAAGTCGAACAGTTAAATGAAATACAAGAAACATTTATATATTTCGCTCGTAATTAGTGGTTTATTGTTTCTTCCAAAATTCCACAGACCTCCACTTGAATTCCAATCTCAAGTACTTCGTATATCAATTGAAGTTTTGTTTTTCTTGTCAATCGCAGCAGCTGCGATCTTTAAGATTAAAAATAATCAAGCTAAATCAAAGCTTTTGGCTATTGTATTTGGTAGCTTAATTCTCATTTTCATTGTTGGTTTTGGTCTTTTCTTTACTTTCTTGAATAAGGGTAATACATATCAAGACAAAGAGATTTACATTAATGAAACAACAGGCGAAAAGTTAGTCTATCAATATTATGGACATGGTGGATTGGGAGGTTCTACCAGGATCATCAGACAGGATCGACTTACTGACAATATAAATTTAATTGAAGCTTGTAACTTGAAGAGAGGTATATGGAAAGTACTTGACGAAAACGAGAATTACTTGCGAACGGACACTGTTATGGATATTTCCATTCCTTAAGATTTAATATCCACAGGGCATGCTTGAATTTGTTTTTTCATGCTTGAAGTTTATAGGAATGCAAAAGCAATCAACTAAATTGCATTTATGATAATCATTTTTCGTTCATGGTTTAAATTACTTGCGAATTCTTCTTGTGCATTATTGTTGGGGCTAGTACCTGTTGAACCACTTGCACAAAGTCTTTTGGAATTTAAGGAAATCAGATTTGGAGAAAGGAATATTAATATAGAATTACCTACAGGATATTCTTATTTTGAGAAATCTATATATAGCAATGTTAAGATGGGAGACTTTACATTGAATTCCCTTAATGGACTTCATGATATTGAGGTATTGGTTCCTCATGCGAAGGGGCCAACGATACATATTATCGGCTTTGATGAATTTAAAGATCTTGAATTAATGTTGGAAGATTTTTCAGAATATAAGAGCTATGTTAAAACACAAATAACGAAACCTGCTTTCGATTCTCTCTCGGATAGTTTACTTGAGGACAAATTATTTATTTCTGCATTAGGTGGGCATGTGAAGATAGAAAACAGCATATTAAAAATCATCCATGATACTTCCAATAGAATTGTCAGTGCATTGCTGTTAAAGGTAAATGTTAAGGAAGATAGTTCAGTGGGAATGGGGTTGGTAATATCAAACTACATTTACATCAAACAAACCATAATTATTATTAGGTTTCTTTACAATCGAGTCCCCTCGAATATTACAGAGGCTGTTAGTTTTCAAGATGCCATAGTTAGACGATTTATTAATATAAATTTGAAATAAAGGTGATTCTAGATCTTGAATGATATTATGTAATTCAGCAAAATTTAAGTTTATTTAAATACGCAAACTGTTAAGATATGAAATTCAATAACTCACACATAGGTTCACTTATTGTGGCTGCATTTTTTCTTTTTACTTTGTATTCAATATATATAGATTCTGGAACAAAAATATACCTTGTTAACGCAGCATTTCAAGCGGGTATTTATTTGTCAGCTTGCTATTTCATAGGGACTCACCTACCTGTAAAATATGGTTCAAAGGTCTATGTGGGAATTGCTATTGGGATAATGGTCATGTTGTTAATCATGTTTATTGGAACATTTATCTGGATGGAGGTGATTCATTATTTGAACACGAATTAATTGCATATGACTATTCAATAATTGAGATCGAAGAGAATAAATCTAAAAGTCAGATTTCAGATTTTGTAATTACTTGTCACTAATAATAAACTAGTCAGCACAAACAGTAGCACATTCGAATGAAAAAAATAGACATCGCATTAATTCAACTTCGGACGTCAATCCAACTCTATAACAAAGATAATTTTATTGCTGCGTTAACATTGGCTGGTGCAGCGGAGGAAATCCTCGGAAAGATTTCTAAGAAAAATTCAAAGACTAATGCTGCCATAGAAGAGAAAATATTTATTGACCAAATTGCGGACATATATAAAAAAGACCGACCATCTTATAACAAAGTTCTAAATTTAAGACATAAGTTAAAAAATGAAATAAAGCATAATGACCGTGGCGACAATGATGACATCATTCATGACTTTAAATGTGAAGCTGAAACTTTTATTCTAGGAGCAATTAGAAATTACGAATTAATATTTCGAGAAATTCCTAATGACAGAATTATTAAATCATTTTGGGATAGAAGTAGTCTATAATGACATTGATATGTATAATTTTGTAGTTTTAATTCATTTTGTGATAAAAAATTGTCCTTATAGCTTGAGCTTTCTGTTGGCAGCATGGGAAACGGACATGTTACGAAGCCCGGCATAATCCAGACGATATAAAAAGTCATTTAAGGTGGTTAAAATGCGAAAAAATGACTTAAAAGCCTAAAAAAAGTCAAATAAGGTTTTTGAAATGACCTTATTTGCTATATTTGCTTCCGTTATGGCATTAAATCCATTTTCAGAAGATCAAATCATTTCAAGGCTCCAGTTTGAAAATCCCTGGTGGGCAACCGGAAGTTTAGACGGTTATTACCAGTCGTTTAAGCCACGCCTGTATTTCAATTTGTTCTATCCTTTGGTAAAAAACGCAAACGTTCGCAGAGCGAGTGTCTTAATGGGTCCACGACGTGTTGGAAAGACGGTTATGCTTTATCATACCATTCAGCAATTGATTGCAGACGGTGTATCTCCTCAGAAAATTTTATATGCGTCGATCGAGACACCGATTTATAATAATATATCACTTGACGCCCTTTTTGCGATGGCCAGAAAGGCTACCGGTGATACGGAACCGGATGGATGGTATATTTTTTTTGATGAAATCCAATATTTGAAAGATTGGGAGGTTCATTTAAAAGCATTGGTTGACGTGTATCACCACACCAAATTTATAGCCAGTGGTTCAGCTGCAGCAGCATTAAAGCTCAAAAGCAATGAAAGTGGTGCAGGACGGTTTACTGATTTTATGCTTCCTCCTTTGACCTTCTATGAATTTATTCACCTCAAAAATCTGGGAGCATTAATTAAGGCCGATACGATTCATTGGAAGGGAAATATTGCTGAATTTTCTTCCACTACCAACATCACTGAATTAAACAAATACTTTATAGACTATGTAAATTTCGGTGGTTATCCTGAAGTAATCTTTAATCAGGAAATACAAAGTAATCCGGCCCGGTTTATGAGAGCCGATATTGTTGACAAAGTTTTGCTTCGGGATTTGCCGGGATTGTACGGCATTCAGGATGTTCAGGAGTTAAATTCACTCTTTACGACCATAGCCTGGAACAGCGGACAAGAATGCAGCATAGATGAACTGAGCAAAAGCAGTGGTGTAAAGAAAATTACACTGCGACAATACTTATCTTATCTGGAAGCTGCATTTTTAGTACATATTGTAAAACGTGTCGACCAAAAAGCGGGACGTTTCCAACGCGAAAATTTCTTTAAAATATATCTTACAAATCCCAGTTTAAGAAGTGCTTTGTTTGCACCACTTACTGCCGAGTCTGACGGTATGGGCGCCATTGTTGAAACCGCTATATTCAGCCAATGGATGCAACGAACCTCGTTCATTCCCTATTATGCCAGATGGAAAAATGGAGAAGTGGACCTGGTTAGTATCAGTAGAAAAACAAACAGACCTGATTGGGCAGTAGAAATAAAATGGAGCAACCGGTTTTTTGAAGCACCGAATGAATTGAAAAGTCTTTCTTCCTTTTGCCAGGAAAATAAACTGGCACAGGCATTGGTAACTTCCATTGATAAATCAGGAATAAAGGAATTCAATAATATTCAGATTCAATATTTACCGGCAGCTGTGTATGCCTACAATGTTGGAAAAAACACATTAGAAAGTCAAAAATAAGTTGAATCAAAATGAGCTGCCAGCTATCTTCAACATTCATTTGCAATAAACCTTAATCACATGCAGCCTGCAACGAAATGTTTTAAACTTGCGCAGATAAAAAATTGTAACACCTTAAATAGAACCTGATTTTAATTCACCCAATGCACTCCCTCCACCGAACCACCTCATCCGATCCTGATTTTCAAAAACTGGTTATTGAACTCGACAATGACCTGGCCATACGCAATGGCGATTCAAATACCTTCTTTGCACAGTATAACAAGATTGATCTGATTCAACATGTGGTGGTGGCATACGAGGATAAGATCCCGGTAGGGTGCGGAGCCATGAAAGCATATGATGCAACTGCAATGGAAATTAAACGAATGTTTGTGCCGGTAGAGCAACGCGGCAAAGGTATTGCCGCGTGTGTGTTGATGGAGTTGCAACAATGGGCCAAAGAGCTGGGCTACCAAAAATGTGTATTGGAAACAGGCGATAAAATGCCGGAGGCTATTGCCTTGTATAAGAAGAATGGGTTTAGCATTATTCCCAACTATGGGCCGTATGCTGAGGTGGAAAGCAGTGTTTGTTTTGAAAAGGAGATTTGAGAAAGTAGCTCCCTTTACAAATTCTTCAATGCTATTAATTTCTCGTAATGATGATCAACTCCCTCCTGAGCTTGTACGAGCAAGGTTTCCGCATGGGCCGGGTTAGAACGTGAGAGCACACTGAAACGCGTTTCCTGGTATAAGAAATCTTTAACCGGCATGGATGGTTCTTTGGAATCCAGACTGAAACGTTCTCCTTTTGCTTTCAGCGGATTGTAGCGGAACAACGGCCAGTAACCTGATTTTACAGCGTTCTCCTGCTGATCGGCTCCGTGCATCATGTCGTAACCGTGGGCAATGCAATGGCTGTAAGCAATCACCAGCGAGGTACCCGGGAAGGCTTCCGCTTCCTGTATCGTGCGGATGGCGTGGGTGTCGTTGGCAGCTAAGGCAATTTGTGCCACGTACGCCGAACCATGCGCAATGGCCTGCATGGCCAGATCTTTTTTGCCCGATGCTTTTCCGTTCACGGAGAATTTTGCACTGGCACCAATCGGAGTGGATTTGGATTTTTGTCCTCCTGTATTGGAATATACTTCGGTATCGAGTACAATGATATTGAGATCTACTCCGGTCGACAATACATGATCCAGTCCGCCGAAACCTATATCGTACGCCCATCCGTCGCCACCAATGATCCAATGTGATTTCTTCACCAAACTATCGGCGAGAATCATCAGCTGTTTGGCTTCAAACAAATCGAGTACACCAATGCGGTTGCGCAATTCTTTTACCAGTTCGCGTTGTTTGCGGATGCCGGCTTCATTTTCCTGAGTATTGGCGAGCACTTCGTCGGCAAAGGCCTCACCGATAATGGACCGTAAACCAAATACGAGGTGACGTGCAATTTCGGTTTTCTTTTCGAAGGCCAGTTTGATGCCCAATCCAAATTCGGCATTGTCTTCGAACAGGGAATTGGCCCATGCCGGTCCGCAACCATCGGCGTTCATGGTCCATGGAGTGGTGGGTAAATTTCCGCTGTAAATGGATGAGCAACCTGTGGCATTGGCTACCACCATGCGGTCGCCATACAATTGCGAAAGTAATTTTACATACGGTGTTTCTCCGCAGCCGGAGCAGGCTCCCGAGAATTCAAACAGGGGTTGTAAAAACTGTGTGCCCTTCACCGTATTGCGGTTGATGGTTTCGCGATCCATTTCGGGAATGGAAAGGAAGAAGTCCCAGTTTTTGTGTTCGGCTTCTTTTAGCGGAAGCTGGGGTTGCATGTTGATGGCTTTGTGGCCGGGTTGTGCTTTGCTTTCTACCGGACAATATTCCACGCATAAATTGCAACCGGTACAATCTTCAACGGAAACTTGTAGCGTGTATGATTGCGCATTGCGATCGAATTCTTTTCCTACCGGAGCAATATGTTTAAATCCTTCCGGTGCATTTTCGAGCACGGTATTGTCGTACACTTTGGGACGAATAGCGGCATGCGGACAAATGATATAACATTTACCGCATTGCGAACACAGGTCGGCATCCCATACCGGAACCTGATCGGCGATATTCCGTTTTTCCCATTG
Source organism: Bacteroidia bacterium (assembly GCA_041665785.1). GTDB lineage: Bacteria > Bacteroidota > Bacteroidia > UKL13-3 > UKL13-3 > JBAYIE01. The sequence continues at coordinate 96,316 of JBAYIE010000005.1, forward strand.
CGTGGTGCCCACGGGATACGTACCATCCACAGGGAAAGCGCTTACCGGTAAATCGTCGCCTTCGAATGAAATGATTTTTGCCAATACACTTTTTACAAAATCGGGTGCATTGGTGGAAACCGGATTTTCGCTTTCCAGATTTCCCGGAATGAATGCACGATAATCGATGGCATGCAGGTTTTCCAACGTTTTATCAACGGCTTCAAAATTTTTCTGAATTACTTTTTCGCCTTTGGCTTTGTAGGTTTTGGCAATGGCATCCTTGATCCGCTGAATGGCTTCGTCGCGCGGTAAGATTCCGGAGATAGCAAAGAAACAGGTTTGCAAAATGGTATTTACCCGGCTGCCCATGCCGGTTTCCTGCGCAACGGCAGAAGCATTGATCACATAAAACTGCAATTGCTTGCGGATGATTTCATCCTGTATGGTACGTGGAATTTTGGTCCAGATATCGTCGGTATTGTACGGTGAGTTAAGCAGGAACACTGCTCCCTGCTCGGCATCTTTCAATACATCGTATTTGTGAATGAAATTGAATTGATGCACGGCCACAAAATTGGCTGATCCCACCAGATAGGTAGAACGAATCGGGTTTTTACCAAAACGTAAATGGGAAACAGTGAGTGATCCTGATTTTTTGGAATCGTATACAAAATAGCCCTGTACAAAATGATCGGTGGTATCGCCGATAATTTTGATGGAGTTTTTGTTGGCACTTACGGTACCATCGGCTCCCAGTCCGTAAAACAAACCGCGAAACAGGTGTTGTTGTTCGAGCGAAAAGTTTTTATCGTAGTCTAAACTCAGATGCGTTACATCATCATCAATACCTACGGTGAAATGTTTTTTAGGTACGTCATTTTTCAATTCGTCGTAAACCGCTTTGGCCATGGCCGGATTGAATTCTTTGGAAGCGAGTCCGTAACGTCCGCCAATTATTTTTGGCAATGCACCTTCGGTCCAGGCTTCCGACAAAGCATTCACCACATCCATGTACAATGGTTCGCCTATACTGCCGGGTTCTTTGCAGCGATCAAGCACGGCGATATGTTTCACAGTTTTGGGTAATGCGTGTACGAAAAGTTTCGCATCAAACGGACGATACATGCGCACATAGAGGTAACCCACTTTTTCGCCCTGTGCATTCAGGTATTCCATGGTTTCATCAACGGTACCTGCACCTGAACCCATGATCACGATGATGCGGTCGGCATCGGGAGCGCCGTAATATTCGTATGCATGATAAGCGCGTCCGGTGAGCTCTTCAAAACGGCGCATCATATTTTCGATGATCTGCGGAGCTTTTATATAATAGGAATTTCCGGCTTCGCGGCTTTGGAAAAATACATCGGGATTTTGTGCGGTACCACGAATATTGGGATGATCGGGCGACATGGCACGGGTGCGGTGACGCAAAATATCGTCGCGGTTGATCATGGCATCGATCACTGAATCATCTATGACCTGCACCTTGGTTAATTCGTGCGAGGTACGGAATCCATCAAATACATTTAAAAAAGGAACCTGTGCACTGAGTGTAGCTGCTGTACAAATCAACGCCATATCCATGGCCTCTTGCGAATTGCGTCCGAATAAAGCAGCCCAGCCGGTTTGACGAACAGCCATGACATCGCTGTGATCTCCGAAAATAGATAATGCGTGTGTAGCGAGCGAACGAGCGGCAATATGAAAAACGGTCGGTGTTAATTCACCGGCAATCTTGTACATATTCGGGATCATGAGCAACAAACCCTGAGAGCAGGTAAATGTAGAAGCCAGTGCTCCGCCCTGCAATGCTCCGTGAATGGCTCCGGCAGCACCGCCTTCGCTTTGCATTTCAATAATGCGCGGAACTTCTCCATAGATATTGGTTTTGCCGGCTGCCGACCATTCGTCGCAGAACTCGCCCATAGCTGAAGAAGGGGTGATGGGATAAATGGCGCAAACTTCGCTGGTTTTATAGGCAATGTATGCTGCTGCTTCGTTGCCATCCAAAATTTTCACTGTGCTCATATCGTGGTAATTTTACTTGATGTGTAATAGATTTAACGCCATGTATTTCTAGCGTTAAATGGATGTGTAAAAGTAAAACGGGCAGAGCGTTGGGGGAATGATGGTAGTCAAGAATACGGATGATGAAAGTCAGTAGGGAATGGGCTCACGGACTGGAAGTCCGCGAGAACTGGGACTACAAGTCGAGAACGAGAGCAACATCACTCTTTCACTTTCTGTTTCTCTTTCTTTATTTAATGCAGTGAATTGTGACAAAAGTGTACATTAAATTATAGAAGGCTCACGGACTGGAAGAATGCGAGAGCGGTGAGAAAGAGAAAGAGAAAGAGAAAGAGAGGGAGAGGGAGAGGGAGAGGGAGAGGAAGAGGGAGAGGGAGGACATACGAACTCGATTTAGTCTTTTAACGGTAAGTATCAATACCCATACCAACCACCATCAGCAATTACGGTTGTGGCATTCAGGAACGAAGAATCGTCGCAGGACAGAAACAGGGCTACTTTTGCAATTTCTTCGGGGTTGCCGGTACGTGGATTGAGTGCCAGGCCGGTCATGATACGTTCATTTACCAGCGGGGTAATTTTAGTAAAGTCGATGGTCTCGCCGATATTGGTATTGACCGCTCCCGGAGCGATGGCATTGCAACGTATGCCGGATTTGGAATACATGTATCCGGTATTTTTGGTGAGACCGATTATGGCATGTTTGCTGGCGGTATAGGCCGCACCGGCACGCGCACCGGCCAGGCCACCCAGGGAAGCAATGTTTACAATAATGCCGCTGCCTTTGGCCAGAAAAATTTTCAGGGCACTGCGCATGGCTTTCATCGGACCATCTACATTTATTTTCATCACCTTTTCCCAGGTGGTATTATCGAGATCGCCTACCGGAGCAAAATTATCCATGATGCCGGCGTTGTTGATGAGGATATCGAGCGTACCATAGGTGGATACGGCTTTGGCAATCATGGCTTCTATATCTTCTTCTTTGGCCACATTGGCAATTTGCGGTGTAACAATACCACCGGCAGCCTGAATTTCCATTTGCAGGTTGTCTAAACGATCCTGGTTGATATCGGTTGCGATTACCTTACAGCCTTCACTCGCAAACAATACGGCGATGGCTTTTCCCATACCGGAACCAGCGCCGGTGATGAGGGCAACTTTGTTGAGTAATTTTTTCATGGTGAATGGGATTAATCGGAATTGCAACTGTTTATCAGCGGCATGAATTGCACTTACAAAGTTTAACCTATAATGTGAAGATCAGGATGTGATAAACAGAAAGAAATCTATGAGAATTGTCAGTTGGATTTGGTCTTCGAAAACGGCGGAAGTTTCAGGAGCGTGCAAAGGTCAGCAGCAAACGATAATCATTTTCATCGGCTGCTTTTATTGCCTGGAGGTAAGCAGAACGGGCAGCGCCCTGGCCGGAGAGGTTTGCAGCGCCCCAACTGAATACCGGTTGTTTATAAATTTTTTCAATGATGATATCGGCTATCAGGCGGCTATGTCTGCCGTTGCCGTTGGAACAGCAATGGATGCTAACCAGACGATGTTTGAACCGCACTGCTATTTCATCAGGTGGGTAGGAATTGTTTTCGTACCAATAACGGGCATCATCCAGCAGGTATTTCAACCCGGTAGATATTCGCCTGTGATCAATGCCCATGTTTTTGTTGGTTTTACGAAACACACCTGCCCATGCCCACACATCGGCGTACATCCGTTTATGAACCATGCGTACAAAATCTTCTGTGAAAACGGTTTCCGGTTTGAATGAACGACTCATTGTCCACTGCACAGCCTGTTCAATATTATGCTGTTCAAATTCGTTTAATTCATTGCGGCTGGCAATGGTAGGAATGAGCAGCCCCTCATTTTCTGCTTCATCTATGGGAGTTTGTCCAGCTGTATTTTCTAAATCTAATCCCATAAGATTTTAGGCATTTCGTTTCTCAATGCTGCTGCCCTTTCGCTTATGGCAGCTTCAATCCGCTTTTTCGAATTGTCCTGATCTTCAAGTTTCATGGTAGTAACGGTACGCAACACAATTTGAGTGGCCAGTTCAAGAGCCCGTTTTTCAATGAGTGCATCCAACGATCCGTCATTGGGTATAAAACCATACACCAATTGCAGATCCATAACACGGGCAAATTCACGGAGGGATTTGATCGTAATGGAACCCTCTTTTTCACGCTTTTCCATATCGAGCACACCCTGCTTGGAAATAGTCAACTTGTTGCCCAATTGTTGCATAGACATACCTATTGCAGTACGGATGGCTTTTATCCATCCGGTGGGTGGAATAGCTACCTGTTTGAGTGAAGCAAAAGCCAGCATTTTGTTGTTGAGCTGTTGCAGTTGAAGTGAATGCTTTGCCATAAAGTTAAGTTATAGGTTGACTTATACAATTCAAAAGTACAGCTTTAACTTGATATATTTTTATTAATGTAATGCTATAACTTTACTAAAAATGGGATAAAGTAAAGTATAAACTTGACAAAGATTGGTATATTTAGTGTCTAAATAGTTGAAAATCAATAAATAATGTTTTAATATGCCTTTTTAATAAGTACTACACTTCAGCTAATTAGTATCCAGTTGGAGGAGCACAAAAGCTTGTTAACAGGGTATTTCATCCGGATACTTGTTTCAGGTTGCACATTTACCTGCACCTGGATCTTACGTTGGGTGACCAAAAGTTGGTGGAAACAAAAGGATGCCGGCATTGTGAATTACGTATACGGTTTATAAACACATCTGTTGTTTCATCACCTTCATTTCTTCCCCGTACATTTCAGTGAATTTAAGTCCAAGAGCTTTGTTGATATTTTCGCAGGCCTTGAGGTTGTTTTTCTGGCCGGCATAGATCAATGCCAGATTGCGGTAGCAGTATGAATTGGATGGATTTACCGCAATGGATTTGTTGATGCTTTTGATGGCTTCATCCACTTTACCCAATTTAAACTGGGTATATCCGAGGTTATTGAGCATAAAGGCATCTTTGGGTTCAATTTTCAGTCCTTCAAGCAGGTAACGTTCGGCTTCAATGTAATTTTCCATTTGCTGAAACTGATACCCGAGATTCACATAGGTTCCCGTAAAAGTGGAGTCAATGCTTTTCATCTGCAACAAGATTTCGATCGAGGCTTTTGAGTTTCCTTCCCTGAAATAAGATGCGCTTAAATTATTCAACACTTCAATGCTATTCGGTCTGAGTTTTAAAGCTTCTTTGCAATCTGCTATGCAGTGATCGTGCGAACTGTTGTCGTGGCAGGTGGCGCTGCGGCTCAGATAAACCCGGTAACGCATGGAATCATCCCGACACAATTCCAATGCTTTGGTTAGGTCTTTATAGCTGTTTTCCATTTCCCTTAACTCATAGTAAAACCGGCCACGGATCATATAGGCTTTTGCTGAAGTCGGAAATTTCTCAATGGTAAGTTGAATATTATCCCAGCATTGATCGGCATTCACATACAGCAGAATTTCGCTTTTTAAGGTGGCATTGTCTTCGTTGAATCCCGTCTGGTCGATATCCTCCTGAATGGTTACGAGTGCTTTTTTGGCTTGTCCTTTGTGCAGCTGCCCGCGTGCTTTTTCCATGCGTGGAGTTTGGGCATTCAGGGTGCCGAGAAACAACAGGATGCTCAATAAGCTAGTAGCGAAACGCATGTTATAATTTCTTTTCAAGGAGTAAAACAATTTTATTAAAATTAGCAGCTGCATTGATTACGCTGCGGTATTGCTCGTATTCCTTTAAAGGGAAATTGATCTGATGGTAATACTCGTCGCAGGTAACCTGAATGGTATTGTTGCTTGTGGTAACCGTGCTTACAAAACCGGCTCCATCGCCGTTGGTTTTAAAAGGTTGTACGCTGATGTTCAGATCGGCCGCATTCTTTACCACATATCCGTCGGGAACGATAAAGGTGATGGTGCGGTGGTATTCGCGGTTATAATCGTTCTCCACCGGAAGCACTCTGTTTTTTTCCTGGTACAACTCGGCTTGCGGTCCGATGAGTTCACCAATATGAATCAACAATTTTTGACCTGCTTTTTCTACGAAGTGCTGGGAGGTTATTTTACTGGAAATAATGAGCGGTTTTACAGGCAGGTATTTTGCGTTGCCATTTTCGATGTTAATCGATTTAATGGTAATTTCCTGGTGCAGCGATTTCACAATTTCTTCTTCAAATTCGCGCAGTTTATCTTTGGGCATATGCTCAAAATAAGGCTGATAGCTGCGTGCATAATAACCCGAAAGTTCCTGCGTAAAATCTATTTCCAGACTATCCAGATTGGCATCGAGGTTGGCTTTTATTTTAATATTGTGCTGCGTATTGGCCGAAGGCAGAGAAGGAATGGGTTTGATTTTGCCAGCTCCGGTAGCAAGCTCACCCAAACTCACTTTGCGGATAAATAAACCATGATTTTCGGTGTATCCGTATGGTGTAAGTCCAAAGCGATAGGTGTAATTGGCCGGCATGATAAACTTCTTGAACGCGGGAACATAAAGCAGGTAAGTATTCAGGAAACAATACGATTCGAATTCGGGATCAAAACGGAGCGAATAACGGTTGGATGTTACTACGAGTTCGGTTTCAATTCCGGCTGTGGTTAAGAGCAGGTAAAGCAGGGTTGTGGCACCATTTTCATTCAGGGTATTGTTGGAGGCAATGGTTTTTAGCTTCTCGTATTTTTCATCGTTGTCTTCCGTAAAGCTGTATTTCTCTTTCACATAATTTTCAATAGCGCGCACTTTTGATTCGGCATCGGGAGCGTATTTTATTTCGGAATTTTTGAGAATCTTATCAATGTATTTCAGATCTTCTTTGGTGGCTTGATTTACTACACTTTCAAAGATAGACTGACTCACAACACCGTAATTGTAAGGGTTTTTCTTTCCCTTGGATGTGTTGTAGTAGAGTTGGTAAATCACCTTCATGGAGTTTCCTCCATCGTTGGCAAAGGCTTCTTCATTCACTCCGGGAATGTTTAAGGTAGTGCCCTGCAACATGTTTTTATCTTTAATACTGCTGTCGGTTGTTAATTCCGTGAATCCATTTTGCGATTTGGTAATGAACAACAGATTATCGGGAGAAATTATTTTCACCGTTGCTTTGGCGATATTGATTTTACTTTCGAAGGAAATGTAGGAACCGGATATATTGGGGTTTTTACGGATGAGGTAATAATACTCAATGAAACTTCCTTTTTCGGCACCGGAGATGGCGAAGAAAGTGAGCTTGTTTCCTTCTTCGGTGGTTCCTTCACGCAGGGCTTCTGATCCCATTGTTTTGATGGTACCATTGGCCAGAATAACACGTGCATCAAAGCTCTCGAGCCCAACGGCGCTTTTTAGCGACACATAAATTTTATTGTTGCGATCGATGGCATCAATGCTGTTTACAAACTTTACCACATGCGAATAATAGAACTGAATCAGGTTTCCTTCTTTATCGTAATCGTATTCAATAATCGTTTCGTTGAGTACTACCAATTCTTCAATCTGATCCTGCTTTAATCCGTTCAACGTCTTTTTAAATTCGGGTTTGGGATCAAGCTTGTAGGGTACCGATAGTTGGGCAGATGATTGCAATGCAGTACAGAGCATCAGCAAGACAAAAATAAAATTACGCATAGGACTATTTTTTTAAGGTGATTTGTTGGTTATAGTTTTTCAGGATAGCATCGATGGTGCGGTTAAACAGCGGGAAGGAAACAGGTTCAAGCAAGAGGTAGCCTTTACTCAAAGATTGATTGCGAATGAGCAAGGATCCTTGTTGGCGGTAGGAATTCCGGAAGTGCAGACGATCGTTATCAATTTCGGCACTTTGGGGTAGTGCTTCCACTTTTAATCCGGGCGGGATTTCCAGACATACCACATTTTCTTCCGAACTTTTAAAACGGTATTCTACAGCAACATTCCTGTTGCCTTCAGGCCGGCGGGGTAAACCCAATTTATCCAGATTGAGGTTGATATAACATTCCCCATCCACCCATAAAGCCTGATCGAGGAGCGTAAATGTATAATGAATATTCAAGGGTTGATTCGGATCGTTCAGGTTCTCCAGCCATACGGTATCCAGTACAAAGCGGTTATTGCCTTTCAGCAACAGATCGCGGCAATATTTACTGATGGCATAGTAACTTTGGTTTTCAATACGATCGATAAATGCCATGTGATGATAACCTGTTAAAATGGCTAAACCCGATCCTTTCATCTCGTTCTGATTCAAGCGCACAAAACAGGAATCGTATATTTTATTGCGACCGGCATCTGTTTCTGGTACCTGTGCTATTTCATACCGGTCTTCGGCACCCAATTCAATCAGCGCTTCTTTGCCCTGAATGAAAGGAGACGGCAATCCGAAGGGTACGGTAGATCCGGTGGCATCCATGAAGATCCATTTTCCCCTCCATCGCATTGCGGCAATCATATGGTCGTCGACATGAGGAGATGGCAGAACCGAATATTTAAAAGGCAGGGCCCGTGTACCAATCCAACAAAGATGTGCATCCAGTCCTTTTGAACGCATCAGGGAATACAACAGATTGGCCATGCCTTTGCAATCTCCGTAACGTTCTTTGTACACCACAGATGCTTTGGCCGGGATCAACCCTTCATACCCGTTTTCAAAAGCGATATACCGGATATTGTTCTGTGTCCACTTGTAAAGCAGTTCAGCCATCTTAAGGGTATCAGTCTCAGTGCCGGTAATTGAATCCGCAACATGTTTCAGGTTACTGATGGCGTCTTTATCTTTATCCAGAAAGTTGTAATACCATTTGAACAAGTCGTCCAGATTATTTTGAACACTGGTCTGGCGGCCGGCATCGGTAAAGTGAGCAATCCGAAAAAGTAACTGAGCCGCGAGACAATCAAAATCAGGACCATTGCCCTGATGCGACAACCATTTTGGATTTGATCCGGTCCAGGAATAAATGATTGAGCTTCCCTTTTGTTTGGTCTGAAAATTCAATTTCGACTGAGACCAGTTAAAGGTGTCGATGATCAGTGCGATGTCTTTACTTACCGTTATACTAAAGTTTACCTGTTCGTAATCCAGATAGGGTGAAAGGGAAAAGGTGGGCAGGAAATGCGGGTCTGTTATTTCGTAACTGCACGACTTAAAACTTTTATCGCCTTTGTTTAAATTAGGAAAACGAAAGACCAGTTCACGGGCATCATCCTGAAAGATATTGTTGTTTACAAAATCATTCTTTTTAAAATCTTTAACGACCTGCTTTTTATACATGTCGTTGCTTTCATGCATAGACCATGCAGCATACTTTTTTAATTTGTAGAAATCAGAATAGTAAAAAGTGCGTTTGCTATAACCGCCGTTGTTGGTGCCCAGATAAAAGTATTCTTCAGAAGTGGAATAGGTGATATGGGGCTGATGTTTCTTCAGGGTGATTTCGATGGAACAAGCGTAGCTCGTACAAACCACATCGGCCAGCGGATATTTTTCTTTGTAACGGGTGTATTCTTTCAATGCCTGAGCACGGCATAGTGCTGAGCCCAACATGAAGATCACCAGCAACAGAAAGGGGATGGATATGCGTTTTACGTAGTGCAATTTACTTGATACTTACAGGCTCGCCCTTGTTGTATACTACAGATTGCATGAGTTTGCCATTGGTATCAAAATATTGACAAAGACCATCGAGTTGATTATTGGCATACATCTGGCGCATGCGAAGTGTTCCGTTTGGATTGTAAATCAGCTCTTCTCCTGAATAGTTGCCAAACAACATACCTGTAACATGCCAGGGTTTTCCATCGGGATAATACGTACGTGTCGGGCTGATTTCATTTCCGTATTCATAAAAGCGTTCTTCCTGTAATTTTCCGTCGGGGTAGTATATTTTATAAGCACCATGGTATTTTCTGGCTTTGACTTCAAATTCGGTACTCACTTTTCCGTTGGCATAGTATGCAGTTACTTTACCTTCGCCATTGTTGAGAAAAACGGTATCTACCATTTTCCCATTCTTACCCATATAGCTATAGCCCAATAATTTTCCAAACTCGTAATAATTCACCACCCGCACTTGTCCGTCGGGTGCAAAATAGCGTACAGGTCCATGGAAATCACCCATATAAATACCGATCTGAGAGGTAACTTTTCCATCCGGATAATACCAGGTATTGGTGCCATGATTGTTGGCGTATTTGTATTCTACTTTTGAAATCAGTTCTCCGAAATAATTGTAGTATTCCCAGGTACCGGTTTTATCGCCATGGAAGAAATGCCGTTTGCGCTGAACCTTTCCGTTTGACCAGTATTGAATCCATTCGCCATGCACATAACCCATAAAATACGTGGCTTTTTGAAATACTTTCTGGTCAGGAAACATATTCATGAACGGACCGTGCAATACACTGTTAACATAAGTGGCTTCGTAATATTTTTTACGCGATAATCCTTTCATGGAAACCTTTCCATAACCATTTTGAAGCGTCGCACTGTCGATGGCTACACCATTGGTATCACATTGAATAATGCGTGTCAGCAAACCATTGTTGTACAAATATTTCCGATACACATTTCCGTTTGTTAAATACTCCAGACTCCATGCATTTTTGCTGTCTTTCCAATAGAAGGATTCATTATCGGGTTTCCCCTCGATGGTATAATATTTCCAGGTACCATAACGGTTTCCGTCTACAAAATTCCCTTCATCGGCCAGGTTTCCATTTTCAAAATAGGTGAGTTGCAAACCGTTTTTTTCTCCTGCTTTGCTGGTAATTTTGTAGTTGGTTTTTCCATTCTCAAACAAGGCGTGCGCCTCACCATCCAACAGTCCATCGAGGTAATTCTCGGTGCGGATTAATTGTCCGTTGGGCAGGTAAAATTTCCAAAGTTTCTGGCGGCTGTTTTCTTTCCATAACCCTTCTCCGTATTTGTTGAGTTCATAATCATAGATGGCTAAATGGGATCCATTTTTATTTCCTTTCCATTCGTATATTATTTTCCCTTTTGAATCGATGTATTTTACGGTATTCATTTCACCTTTGGTATACACATCTTCCCGGAACTTAACTCCTTTGTGATTGAAGTAGGTAATGGCCCCGTTGTTTTTACCGTTTTCATCCATAAAGGAGATCTGGTATACGTTTCCGTCTGAATAATATTCCGTCCACTTACCGGTTATATTTCCTTTCATGGCTCTGCCATCTTCGTTGGGTTTACCGCTTGCATAAAAGGTTTTGTAAGGTCCTTCAAGCACACCATTTACATAGGTGGCTATTTTATTGCAAACACCGTCTTCGTTGTATGTTTTGTATTCACCGTCGCGCTTGCCTAGTTTAAATGTTCCCTCTTCTTTGATGGCACCATGATCGTAAAATTCTTTGTATACCCCGGTGAGTTTACCCGATTCAAATTTGTAAATATATTGTGGTTGTCCGTTTGCATAATAGATCGTTCCATCGCCATGGCGCTCTCCTTTACTGCGCTGTTCTTTGGATTGAAGACTGCCATCCGGAAAATAATTGTAATTCCATCCTTCGACTTCATTGTTTTTATATTCTCCTTTTTCAGAAACTTTCCCATGCTCGTACAGACGATAAGGTCCATCCAGGACACCTTTCACATATTGAGCTACTTTAAAAGTATCCATGCCCACTTTAAAATAGTGCCAGATGCCTGTCTTATTTCCGGTCCCATCAAAATCACCGTATGCACTGATATAGGAATCGTCTTCCAGAAAAATCCATCTTCCTTCGCGGTGTGTTTCTGCCGCATCCGTGTTCCCGAATGCATCCACACTATTGGAATTATCGTTGTACCAGAAGCGTAAGAATGATTTTTTGCCTCCAAAATCAATTTCCATTCCCGGATGCAGTTGTTTGAATTCTTTCAGTGTTTTTTGGCGAATGTCTACGATCTCTTTCAGGCTTTTCTTGACTTCTTTTGAAATATTTTCATTTTTACTGGAAGCCAGCATGAGCAGACTGAAATAATCGTACGGGTATTTGGAGAGAAAACTGCGGAAGAAGGGCAAATAAAAGGAGCTGAAAAATCCTTCGGGAGTTTCCTGTAATTCGGCGGTTTTCTGAAATACCAGATACACCTGTTTGTTGACCGGATATTTCATTTTGCCCGGCACCTTGAACTTATCGTTTAAGGCAACCTGATTGCTTACCAGAAAATCAATATCTTCAAATTCATTCGACAATACTTTGGTTGTAGCAGTATTTACATCGGCCGAACTGTTATCCGCTAATTTATTTATTCCATCCAAAGCAGACAGACTGTTGTTGCCATCCGGATTGATCATCAGGTAAACGGTATACGCCATAATGGCCTGAGTAAGTTTGCCTTCACTTTCGGCATAATAGGCAAGACGCAGGTGTGCGGCCGGAAACAGAGGTGAAGTGAGCAGCAGAGCCTGCAGTTGTGCATAGGCTGATTTACGGTCACCTTTTCTTTCACAGGTCAGAGATTTGTTATACTTCAGCAATTCGCTGTAGGGGTATTTTTTGAGTGCATTATCATATACCTGAATGGCTTCATCATAGCGCTTTAACTTATCCAACGAAGAAGCCTGAAGATTGTAAACACGCATATGTACATTTCCATCGTATTGCATGCGATTGCATTGCAGAATAGCATCTTCGAATTTTTCTAACCGGTAATAGCAATAGGCTATTTCATAGGAGGCATCGGCATAATTGGTGTCCCCCATGGGTACATCCTGATAATACGATAAAGCTTTCGCGTATTCTTTTTCTTCCTGAGCCGCGGCAGCATTGTGCATCAGCTCCTGTGTATTGATTAAAGAAACATGTTCCTGAGCACCTGAAAAGATTGGGAAGAAAAGTGTAATCAGGAGAACGACAAAAGGAAATTTTCTGCCGTTGGTTGGTTTGGTTGGCTGATTCATTAATTTAAAAGTAGAAAAAAATACGGAATAAGCTATGTTGGTGTAATTATTTATTTGCGCCGCATGCCTTAATGGATTGAGTCAGAATGACGAGTGTTGAAGCAGGTAAGTGCGGGAGCTCTTGATAATGCTGATCGGGGTCAGGGAAATAGTTTCATGCTAAAAGATATAATGAACATAATAACGCATACAATTCATCGGGCAATGGACGAGTTTACTACAAGAACAAGAAGTGGTTTTTATTTGTGAACTCCATTTTATGTTTAGTTTTGACCGAACCAAATTGAAACTTTCTTATGGAATTGAAAACAAGGAAAATAATGATCGGCCTTGCATTGATGTGCATCGCATTTTCCAACTGCACCAAAGAGAAGGAAGAAGCTCGTGAGCCTGTAGTATTCTTTTCCGATGATTTCGAAAGAGCCACGATTGGAGATAATTGGGATGTCATGCTCGATACATCCTTGTTGAAGTTGGTTAACGGAGAGCTTGTAGTAATAGGTCAGAACAAAGACAATCCGGATAAAGGCGTAATTTTTCTCAAAAATGACGGGTACAATAAAACGGCGTTTACAACCTCGGTTGATTTTATGAAGTCAGCCGATTCACCGGGAGTGAGCACGTATATGAGGCTTTGCACGGATCCGACCTATACCAATAGTGGCTTTGTAGCGAATGTTGAATTTGAGGTGTATGATACGTATATGAATATAACTATTGGTGGAAATGGAACAGGAGGGATCAACATAAAACCCATTGCCGCAAAAATCTGGCACACGATGACACTCACTGTTTCGGGCAGTACGGTAATGGTAAGTGTTCAAACGAAAGCCGGCGAAGTTTTGGGAACACATACCATGAAGTGTACATTTACAATAAAAGGATACTGGGGCCTATCGGGTGCATCGCTTAACCAGGGAGCGAAGACAGGGAAGCCGGTTTATTTTGATAATTTTAGTATTAAGCAATAAGATTCGGGCATGGGATAAGTGTCTAACTTTTCGATGCATGGCAAATTCTCTATTGAAGTTCCGGTAAACCCATTAATGACAGAGAATTCAGGTTTTATTATTGAGCAGAAATAGACTAAAATTGGCAATAATGGAAAATTTTAACCATTTTGCAATCTATAATGGAAAATATTATCCAAATATGCCTGTAAATTGCTTTTAGTGGAAATAATTAGCTGATATTGGTATTTATAATGGAAAATAATCCCCATTAGAACCAATATAATGGAAAATAATTTCTATATTTGCTCATATAGGGTATAATAATGGAAAAAATTTTACCAATCCACTTACAAGAAATCATCTTTGGCTCTTCCGAGTCCAGGATTTCGAAACAGATTTCAAAATTGGAAAAGGCGGGTAAGATCAGGAAGATTGCTCCAAGAATCTATTCATCAAACCTTATTGAACCGGTAGAGGAAATTGTAAAGAGAAACCTATTTCAGATCCTTGGAAAATTATATCCGGGTTCCATATTAAGCCATCGTTCCGCTTTTGAATTTCAACCTACAAAGGCGAAGCATATTTTTGTGACGTATACCTATACTAAGAAAGTAGAGCTGCCCGGTATCACCATCCGGTTTCTTGAAGGCAATAAGCCCATTGAAGGCGATACAACCATTTCAGGAGAACTCTATGCTTCACAAAAAGCGAGAGCGTTTTTAGAGAATTTACAATCTGCAAGAAACCCGGGACCCACTTCAAAATGTCTGACTTTGCCAGAGATTGAAGATAAATTGGAACAGATTATTCGGGTGAATGGAGAAGATGAAATAAATGTCCTGAGAGATAAGGCAAAAGCAATAGCCTTGAAACTCAACATGCAAAAGGAATTTGAACGGCTCAATATATTGATCAGTGCTTTGCTCACAACACACACCTCAAAAGTACTATCCTCACCTCTGGCAATCGCAAGAGCTTTTGGTGCTCCTTATGATCCTGTGCGATTGAAATTATTTGAAGTTCTCTTCCGTGAATTGCAGAACAGGGAATTCAAAAGCCGGCCGGATAAAAATATAACCGTAAAGGCATTTAGAAATTTCGCCTTCTTTGAAAGTTACTTTTCCAACTATATTGAGGGAACGGTTTTTGAAATTGAAGAGGCAAAACGAATCATTCAAACCAACAAGCCGTTGCCGTCGAGAAGTGAGGACAGCCATGATATATTGGGCACTTATCAGCTTGTTTCGAATCGGCAGGAAATGTCGGTTACGCCGCAATCTACAGAAGAGTTTCTTCATATACTTTCCTATCGGCATAAAATTTTACTCAGCTCACGAGAAGATAAGAATCCGGGGCAATTTAAAGACAAAAACAACTTTGCAGGAAGCACAGCCTTTGTAGATTTTAATTTGGTAAGAGGAACATTGATCCAAAGTTTCAATTACTATAAAGCCTTAGAGCACCCATTTTCAAGGGCTGCATATTTAAAATTTGTGCTGAGTGAGGTACATCCGTTTTTAGACGGTAATGGAAGAATTGCCCGGGTTATGATGAATGCTGAATTAGTAAAGGCCGGCGAAGCAAAGATCATGATACCAACAGTATTCAGGGAAGATTATTTGGGTGTATTAAAAAAATTGACAAGGCATGAAGACGCCAATTCCTATATAAGAATGCTTCAAAGAGCGATAGCATTTAGTGAAACTGTTTTTGGAGAAGACATGGATGAAATGCAGGAATACTTAAAACAGTGCAATGCGTTTTTGGAACCCATGGAAGGTAAACTGAAAATGATGCATGAATGAATTGGTAACGGAGTTTGTCATCATGATTAATTACTGGAAGAAAACCATGCGTCGCAAGTGTGATGTGAAATTGCTTCCTGTTGATGTTTGTATTTGATTGTTGTTCACTTTCCGATACAAAACTTCGAAAAAATATTCGCCAGTAAATCATCTGTTGTTACTTCACCGGTGATGAGGCCAAGGTGGTGCAATGCACGGCGTATATCGAAAGCCAGGAGCTCGCCGCTGATCTGCTGATCGATGCCATCTAAAATATCATTCAGGGCATGGAAGGTATGTTGTAATGCCTCGTAATGCCGCAGGTTGGTGATGATGATATCGTTTTTTACTTCGTCTTGTTTTACAATTTCAATCAGGCGTTTGCGCAGGACTTCGATTCCTTCTTTTTGGCGAGCCGAGAGCTGAATTGCTGTGGCAAAAGTTTCATCACTTGCCTTTAATAAATCGCTTTTGTTGGCAATAGGTACTACCACCGCATGCATGGATTCAAAGGCGGATAATTCTTTGATCAGTTCTTCAGCTGAAGTTTGTGATGCATCGTATACATACAAGATGATACTGGCCTGTTTTATTTTTTCGTAAGTGCGTTCGATGCCCATACCTTCGATGATATCGGCGGTATGAGAGCGGATCCCGGCGGTGTCGATCAGGCGAAAGGTGATGCCTTCAATTACAAATGCTTCTTCAATGGTATCGCGGGTGGTGCCTGCAATTGCACTCACCAGCGCACGTTCGTCGTTGATGAGGGCATTCAGCAAAGTTGATTTTCCGGCATTGGGTCGTCCGGCAATGACCGTAGGAATTCCATTGCGAATAGCGTTTCCGTATTTGAAAGATTCGAGCAGGGAAACTACCAGTTCACGGATTTTAAACACAAAACTTTGCAATTCGGTTCTACTGGCAAACTCCACATCTTCTTCGGCAAAGTCGAGTTCGAGTTCAACCAGTGAAGCAAAGTTTACCAGGCGTTCGCGCATTTCTGTAAGTTGACCTGAGAAACCGCCGCGCATTTGCATCATTGCGGTGCGATGGCTTTCGGAGCTTGATGAAGCAATGAGATCGGCAACCGCTTCGGCCTGCGACAAATCAAGTTTTTTGTTTAAGAAGGCGCGTAAGGTAAACTCACCCGGCTTGGCAAGCCGGCAACCTTGCTTAACCAACAGTTGCAAGATTTCCTGTAAAATATAAGGCGAACCGTGTGCGCTCAACTCCACTGTATTTTCTCCGGTATACGATCGGGGCGATACAAACAAAGTTGCGAGCACCTCATCCACCACCCGGTCGCCATCGTGAATTTTTCCCAGATGAACCGTATGTGATTGTTGTTGTTCGAGTTTCTTTCCTTTAAACAACCGATCAACCACCCGGATGGCTTCAGTACCACTGATGCGGATTACCCCAATGGCTCCAGTTCCGCCAGGTGTGGCCAGTGCGCAAATGGTATCTTTTAAATCGGTACTCAGGTAATTGCTCATGAAGGCGCAAGTTACGATGAATTATAGAAAGCAAAAAAGAAGCATTTTTAACGATAGAATTCATTGATCGGTTCGGATGCATGTGCTTTTAAAATGTATTGCACAAATAGGTTTTTGACGGCTAAGGGACAAAGCATTCTTCAATGCCGGATGCTACTTTTTAGGAGAAGCGCGACCCATAAAGTAAAGCGCGTGAGATGTTAACTAAATTAGAATCATACGAAGGCGCATTCTATGGTAAAAACAAATTAATTTTAAGCTGCATAGTTCATAGTGGTAACGTACGGTGTACCTCTTTTGACTGTTGCAAATACCCTAAGAATCAATTTGTTCCTGATTGCATTGATC
>JBAYIE010000006.1:0-110575 GCA_041665785.1 Bacteroidia bacterium
CGTCAGTTCTCCTGAACTGTGGGAATTATCTGTTCCTCCATATAAACCATCTCCGCTGGCATTGTCCAAATCTCCTTCAATTGCATTTTGTATTCCCGGTAATGAAGCTGCTACTGCTGTTCCCGGGCAGGTTGAGCAATCTGTCGGACGGTTGATTACCGCTTGTCCCAATATCACTATACCTCCCCAATCGCCGGGAGCACGCATACCCGCTGCTTTACCTGAGGTAAATACGATGGGTTGGGTTACCGTACCTTTAGCATTTAACTTGCCGGTGCGTGTAACAATGATGGTTGATTTTTTTGCCGGATCTCCACCGCGAATAATGGTACCGGGTTGAATGGTTAAAATAGCATCTTTAATATAAACATACCCGTCCAGGGTATATACGGTATCACTGAACCAGGTGGTATTGGTTCCAATGACTCCGGCCGGAATGGTTCGTGCCTTCTGGGCTTGAACCGACATTGCAGTGATCAGAACAACTGCTAACATGTAAATTACTCTTTTCATACGTTTTGATTTGAATTCGTATACAAACCTCGTATTAGCATTTGACGCTATCGTTACTGCTGTGTTAATTTGCCGTTAACAATTTTCTTTACACAGAAATGAAATTGAAAAAAGGTGCGCTTATGCATAGCGCTCCTTTTAATTTTCAATCGAAAGAAGCTGTAATATTTCCACGGATCAATTCTTAAACCGGATTGAAACGAAAATCAAAGCATAAAAAAAGCCTGCAGTTTCCTGCAGGCTTAACTACACAATCAGCTATATACCTAGAATTTTACGGAAATTCCGGCTGAAATGGTATAACCCATTTTATAACGGATCAACGGATTATCGTATGCAGATTTTTCAGCATTGCTCACGTTTTGATCGATGCGTGGAGTTGGGCCATTTGCAGGATTTACATTCGTACTGATCTCGTCATATTTTCCATTTCCATTGTTATCCTGATAAAAGATCAAATCCTGAGCTAAAATATCATTTACCCCAAATTTAAATTCGTAGTGTTTGAAAAATGTTTTTGAGATGGAGAAATCAACAACTGTTCTTGGGTTTTCCCACAAATCCGGAACCAATCCGTTTTTCTCGCGAACAAAGGTAATTCTGCGACCTACCCGGTTCACAAAAAGGGCAGCTGACAAATTTGCTTTCGGACTGTAAAATTGAAAACTTCCGTTGAAGATAAAAGGCGATTGCCCTTGCAATGGACGGGTTCCAAAGTTGTTGTTTGTAGATGACAGATTCTGATCAAACTTCACTTCTGAACGGATCCAGGCATAATTCAAAGAGAAAGAGAAATTGCGAAATCCTTTTGTATCAAGCAACTTGTCGATAAAATCAAAATTCTTGCGGGCTTCAATTTCAAATCCATAATTGGTTGCATTGGTATTGCTGGAATATCCGAGTGTAGGATCACTTCCCTGAAATTCGTTTACCTGTTCAATGGCATTTTTGAAATCCTTATAGAATACCGAGAAAGAAATCATTTGGGCTTCGCCCGGATAAAACTCGAAACGAAAATCGTAGTTGTTAATTTTGGTGCGTACCAGATTCGGATTCCCGGTAACTACAGTATTGTAGTTGAAATCATAAAAGGAGAAAGGGGCTAACTCACGAAACTCAGGACGGGCAACGGTTTGACTTCCCGATAAGCGCAGGTTTACTTTAGAAGTCAGTTCGTAAGTCAGGTTAACAGATGGAAGAAAATCTGTAAACGTGGTATCCACATTTACCGGCTCGCCTGCTGTACCCAACGAATTCAATTCCTGACGATACCGTTCCATACGCACTCCGTATACTGCTCTGAAACGGCTCAAAAAGCGCTGGTCAAGCATCAGATATGCGGATTGCAAATTAGATCCGGCTGAGTAAACATCCTGTGGATTGATGCGCTCATCGATATAAAATGTATCCTGCGCTAAGTTGGAAGCATTAAACATCAGAGAAGGATCCTGCGCAATAAAAGTCTGGTAATTGTAAGGATTTCCTGCCTTTACAATGGTCTTCAATTTATAACCGAATGCACGAACCTGGAAATCTCTTTTGCGTACCTGATAAAATCCGCCGAATTTCAATTCTGTTTTCACCTTTTTAAGTTTAATAAAATCCAAAGGCAACTGAAAATCTGCACCGGCACTTTGAATATTCTCTTTCATATCCTGGTAAAAACGTCCGGTTTGGGTAATATCAATATTCGGACCTACCTGCACAGCATAATTGTAATACTTTCCGCTGAATTCATCCAGGGATGTACGCGTGGAAACACGTCTGAAATCAGGCATACTGCGATGGATGGTATTATTGTTCAACACCCATTTTATTTTCATGTGTGCACTGCTTACAAAGTGTTCTCCAATTACCTGATTGCTCAGTAACCGGTTGTCCTGATACATAAAGTACTGATTGCGGATCAATGGAAATGTTTGCAGGTCCAACAGGTCATCGTAACCGCTGCGGGTCATGGTTTGATCTTCGGTGTTAACGGTATACGAATTTTTCAGACTGATCTTGTGGCTGTTTCCCATCTTCCATCCTGCATTCAACATAACTCCGGAAAGCACTTCCTGTTTGTAAACGGTATCCAGATACTGGCGTTGGAATTGATTCTCGGGAACATTCATGTTTTTCTGAAACTTGTTGCGTTCAGATGGAGTAATCCGATAACTTTTGCTGCGCGACATTGATACAATAAATCCAGCCTGGTGAATTTTTTTGAACTTGAAATTATTCCCACCTGAAATCTGAATGGAACTGTTCATTGGCGTTGAAGCTATTTCCTGCATCGACCAATTGTCGTTGAACAAAAGACTGGCATTCAGCTTCTCAGCAGAAGATGAAGTCTCATAGGCTAAACGGGCCGGAATATTTCCCGGCAATGCGCGGGTTCCATTGTCAACTCCAAAGAAGTTAGTAGAGCCGGAAGTGTTTTCATATCCGGGTTTACCGGTAGAGATGCTGTGTGTACTTGCAGAAGTTGCTGCTGAAACAAAGAATTTTTCCGGTATATCCTTGGTATTGATGGTAATCATTCCTCCGGCAAAATCGCCCGGCATATCCGGAGTTGCAGTTTTAGTGATTACCATATTATCTAACATATTGGATGGGAAAATATCAAACGAAAACGCCTTACGGTCTGATTCGGTACTGGGCAATGGCGCACCATTGATATAGGCTGTATTGTAGCGATCGTTTAATCCGCGAATAATGGCAAAACGATTATCCTGAATAGTGGTACCGCTGATGCGTTTCATCACATCACCTGTTGTAGCATCCGGAGTTTTACGAATCATGTCTGCCGACACCCCATCTGATATGGATGCACTCTTTTTTTGCTGAATCATCAAAGACGATGCCGTTTCTTTTTTCAGTTCAGCTGTTATAACAACTTCGTTGAGGTTACGGGTTGATTCTTCCAAAACAGGATTAATCACTACCGTTTCTTTCTGCTTTACCTCTACTCCTTTTATGATTTTTTTGTTGTACGAAACATAAGTAAATACCAGGTTATAGTTACCCGGAGGTACCGATAGGGTATATTTCCCTTCAACATCCGTTACGGTTCCCATCGAAGAGCCTTCCACCATTACACTCACACCGATCAATTCTTCGCCGGTTTTCTTATCCAGTACTTTGCCCGACACCAGTCCATTTCCGCCATTAGCAGCTATCAACTGGAAGTTAAGCAAGAATAACAAGGCCGCTGTAATTGTTCTTTTCATATGTATTCTTTTCACGGTACAAAATTACCCCGGCTGCCACCATCGGCAGTTAAGGGAAGGTTATACTTGAATGAAATGAATACAAAGGCAAGGTTAAGCCAATGTTAACTCAGGTTAATTTTACGTGAGGTTGAATGCCCCATCGGGGATATCTTTCAGCTTTAAAATCAATAATCCGTCTAAAGAGTGATTGAATTCAGGATCCACATTAAAGGCAATGATCTTGGCATGTTTCGATAAATACTTTTTAAGTAAAACCGGAACTTTTGAACGGGTCGGTTCTATGTCGGAAATCAATTGATCAATCAAACGCATTTCCTGAATATCTGAATCTTTAAATCCTTTACTCTCCCCTTTAAATGTAAAACGGTATTGTTTTCGGGGCGACACCATAGCTGCCAACTCTTTATCGAAATGATTTTTGAGGATATAATTTACCATCAATCCTTTGGATAAATGAGTATAGGCATTGCTTATACTTACCGGGCCAATCAATGTTGAATACCCGGGATTACGATTTACAAATTCGTAGATACCTTTCCACAACAACATCAATGCAAAAGGGCTGCGCTGATATTCGTTCACAATAAAGGATCTGCCCAATTCGAGGGAAGATTTAAATACGGCGTCAAAGTCTTTGGTAAACTTAAACAACTGATTAAGATAGAAGCCCTTTTTTCCATACCGGGCATACAGTTTAATTCCTTCTCCAATCCGGTAGGCCCCCACCAACTTGTTGTTTTCATGATCCCATACAAACAGGTGTTTATAGTACAAATCGAATTCATCGGAATCAAACGCATGATTTGTACCTTCTCCAACTTCTCTGAAAGTAATTTCGCGCAACCTGGAAATTTCGCGTAAGATAGCTGGAATCTCAACTGAACCGGCGATATACACACTGTAATGCATTTGTTTTACCAACAATGACTTTTCATTATTGAGCTGTTCAATTTCGAGCAATAACTGTTCAACCGGAGTCTCCGGTATGATTGGTTCTGCAATTTTTTTGCGAACAGGAGGCATCATAAAATAGGACTTCACATCCAGGGATGAACCCAGAGAGTATGTTTTAGCCCGGAGAAAACGCAATAATTTATCTGAATCCTGAAACGACTTAATGGTTGATACATATACAGGTTTTCCGATCCGTACCTGAATGGATTCTTTCTTATTGAATAACTCAGCCGGCAATCGCGCTGTTCTGAGCTTTGGATTGACCAACCCCATCATGTGAAACAGAAAACTGTTGTGCCCGCTGAAATAAACCGGCACTACAGGTACTTCAGCTTTCAAAATCATTTTGCCCACTACCGGATGCCATTGCTTATCGGTAATACGCATTTTATCAATCTGAAATGTGGAAACCTCCCCTGCCGGAAAAATGCCTACGGGAGTATCATTCTTTAATAAACTTAAACTCTTTCGGATACCCTTCATATTCATTCCTGTACTGCTCTTTCGCTCAAACGGATCTACGAGAATGCTGTTGCTGAGTACTTCCGGGAATTGCTGCAACAAATAGTTCAGCATCATTTTAAAATCCGGTCTCTGTTTTAATAAGAGCGACATCAATATCAATCCATCGATTCCTCCATATGGATGATTTGCGATAACCATAAAAGATCCGGTTTTCGGGATATTCTTCAATTCTTCTTCCCGGAATGTATAGTGAATTTTTAATTGCTCTAAAACAGAATCCAGAAAAGCTGCTCCCTGCATTTCACCGGTTTTACGATAGATCTCATCTATTTTATCGAGCTGAAGCGCTTTCAACACTGCTTTGGTCAGCAATTTTGATTTCAGCTTTTTCAACTTCAACAAATCATCAGGATCATTTGTCGGAAACAATGTTTTCGCATTTGTCATGTTGCGAAATTGCATACTGTTTATCAAGTCTTAGTTACGCCAGCGTTAAGTTATTATCAAGAAATTCATCGTGCTATTCCTTAACAATTCAAACACATTCGCTTAATACCCTGGTCGCAATTTTGCATCGATGAAGCGAAGAAAAGTGGAACTGGTGGTTATTTCCGATGTACATCTGGGAACTTTTGGATGTCGGGCTAAGGCGTTGAATCAATACCTGAAATCAATTGAACCTAAAATACTGGTATTGAACGGTGACATCATTGACATCTGGCAATTCCGCAAAAACTACTGGCCAAAAGCGCATATGAAAGTGGTTCAACGTCTGTTTAAATTAATGAGCGAAGGAGTAAAAATCTACTACCTGACAGGAAACCACGATGAACTCTTGCGCAAGTTTACCGATTTCAAAATGGGAAATCTCGAAGTACTGAACAAACTGGTATTGGACCTGGATGGGAAAAAGGCCTGGTTTTTTCATGGCGATGTTTTTGATATAACCATGAAGAACAGCAAGTGGTTGGCTAAGTTAGGCGGACTGGGATACGATTTGCTGATCCTGTTAAACAGCAGTGTGAACCGCATCCTTGGGATTTTGGGCAGAGATAAAGTTTCCTTTTCAAAACGCATCAAGCAGTCGGTGAAACAGGCTGTCAAATTCATACACGACTTTGAAATCACTGCTATGGATATTGCAAGAGAAAATGGTTATGATTATGTGATCTGCGGACATATTCATCAACCCGAGATAAAAACATTCCAGCACGAAAAAGGCTTTACAACTTATCTCAATTCGGGTGATTGGGTCGAAAACCTGACCTCACTCGAATACAATCAAGGCAATTGGACGCTCTATCGGGAAAAAGAAAACAAATTTGAAACAGAGGATGACGAAATCAATCCGGAATTACCAAATAATTTTCAGCTGATTCAAAATATTACCGGAATACGCTGATGCCTAAAATATTATTTGCCGTTCAGGCTACCGGTAACGGCCATTTGAGCCGTGCGCGCGAAATCATCCCGCATTTGCAACAACACGGCGAAGTAGATGTGCTGGTGAGTGGTACACAAGCCGATGTGCAACTACCGTATATGATAAAATACAAAAAAAACGGACTGAGTTATGCATTTGGAAAACACGGAGGAATCAGTGGTATCGATAGTATCCGGCAATTAAAACCCATCCGTTTGCTTCGAGATATATTTACATTTCCAGTTCATACCTACGACCTCATCATCAACGATTTTGAACCACTGACCGCATGGGCCTGCCGCCTGCAAAAAAAATCCTGTATCGGACTTAGTCATCAGGCAGCATTTTTATCACCCGCTACTCCCCGACCGTTGAAAATAAATGCATTTGCAGAATGGATCTTGCACAAGTATGCCCCAACCTCGCACTATCATGGTTTTCATTTCAACGCGTATGATGCATTTATTCATACTCCTGTTATTCGACGGGAAATTCGTTCACTCAACCCCTCCGCTAAAGGCCATATAACGGTTTACCTTCCGGCACATGCCGATGATTTATTGATTTCTCACTTTGTTAAGTTCAAGCATATCCGATGGGAAATTTTTTCTAAGCATTCCCTGAAATCCTATAACATAGGTTCTATAGAGATAAAACCGGTAAACAATGATTTGTTCATTCAAAGTCTGGAAAAATGCGAAGGTGTTATCACTGCAGGTGGATTTGAAAGTGTGGCAGAGGCTATGTTTCTCGAAAAAAAAGTGATGGTTATTCCGATGTACAATCAGTATGAGCAACAATGTAATGCTGTGGCTGCCGGAATAATGGGAAATACCGTTGTAAATAAATTGGATACCCGTTTTCATGCCGAGTTGGAGAATTGGCTAAACGATGGGAAACCTGTACAGGTGCATTATCCGGATCAGACAAACCGGATTATCGAACAAATTATGAAGCAACACCTTCACAATAATTTACATCCGTCCGCGGATGATAGCATCTACAGCCGAAGGATCGAGCAGGGTTGAGGTATCACCTAATTGATCCAATTCACCTTCTGCAATCTTGCGTAAGATCCTCCGCATGATTTTTCCGGACCGTGTTTTAGGCAAATGGTTAACCAGTTGAATTTTATCCGGACGTGCAAACGAACCGAGTTTGGTGGTAACAGATTGCATAATTTCCTGCCTGATTTCATCCTCTGCATGTGGTGTCTGACTGCATATCACAAATGCATAAATACCCTGACCTTTGATCGTATGCGGGTACGCAACCACTGCACTTTCTACCACATAACCATGCTCATTGATTGCGTCTTCCAGTTCCCCTGTACCTAACCGATGTCCTGAAACATTGATCACATCATCTACCCTGCCGGTTATGCGGTAATAACCATCTGCATCGCGTTTACATCCGTCGCCTGTAAAATAATATCCGGGATAAGTTGTAAAATAGGTTTGCCTGAACCGTTCGTGATCGCCATAAACGGTACGTGCCATACCCGGCCATGGCTTTCGGAAACAGAGCATCCCATTAACCCCATTCCCCGCTATTTCTCTTCCATTTTCATCAAGCAATACCGGTTCTATTCCGGGCAATGGCAATGTTGCAAACGAAGGTTTCAATGGAGTTATATGAGCCAGCGGAGAAATCATGATCCCACCGGTTTCTGTTTGCCACCAGGTATCTACGATCGGACATTTCCCTTTTCCAACATGCTTGTGATACCATTCCCATGCTTCTTCATTGATAGGCTCACCAACTGTTCCTAATACCTTTAAGGATGAAAGATCTTTGCCGTCAAACCAGCTCTCTCCCTGCAATTCGAGAGAACGTATGGCAGTGGGAGCTGTATAAAAATGCGTGATGCGATGTTTGTCAATCATATCCCAGAACCGCCCCGGATCAGGATAATTCGGAACACCTTCAAACATTACGGTGGTGGCACCATTCAACAAAGCACCGTACACAATATAACTGTGTCCGGTAACCCAACCAATATCCGCTGTGCAACAAAATACATCGCCCTCTTTATATTGAAATACATTTTTAAAAGTATAAGCAGTGTAAACCATATAACCGGCAGTAGTATGCAATACACCTTTGGGTTTACCCGTAGATCCGGATGTGTATAGGATAAACAAAGGATCTTCTGCATCTACTTGTATCGCCTCGCAGACAGTTGGCTTACCCTTTATTTCATCGTGCCACCAGGTATCCCTACCTGACTGCATATTCACTTCAAAGTTGCGGTTGTTGAATACGATACAATGTTCAATTCCGGTTGCCTGAACCAACGCTTCATCTACAATAGGTTTCAGTTCTATTTGCTTTTCACCGCGAAACATTCCATCGGCAGTTATGAGCATTTTACACTGAGCATCGTTGATCCTTTCAGCTAAAGATTGAGCTGAAAAACCTGCAAACACTACCGAATGTACAGCTCCAATGCGTGCACAAGCCAGCATAGCCACCATTGCTTCAGGTACCATGGGCATGTAAATACACACCCGATCTCCCGGCTGAATTTTCTTCTGTAGCAATACATTCGCAAACTGATTTACAGCCTGTGAAAGTTCGAGATAACTCAAAGTCCGGGATGCTTCCTTTGGATTATTGGGTTCCCAGAGTATAGCTGTTCTATTGCCATGATTCTGTAAATGACGGTCGATGCAATTCTCCGTGATATTCAGTTTCCCTCCGGCAAACCACTCAACCCGGGGTTCATTAAAATTCCAGTTCAGCACTGCATCCCAGGTTTTACTCCATTGAAAAGTAGCGGCTACCGAAGACCAGAATGATTCAGGGTCTTCGATGCTCTTCCTGTAAGTTTCACGGTAAGCTGAAAAGGTATCAATAGCGGGAATCATAATGCAGCGTGTTTAGAATACAAGATAGATAACTTTCCGTGCACAAAATGAAATATATTTTCCGGACGAATGATAAAAAACTGAATGCTGCGCTATCTCCTTTTATTTATGGCATGAATTACAGATGTTTGCTTGTACCTGTACCAAATCCAATCTGATTCATGAAATATTTCCTTGTTCTTCTTACTACATTTCTGATGAGCAATTCCTGCTTATTTGCTCAGGAGGATGCTCCGGCCAAGGTTATTCTTTTTCGCCCATCAATGCCTATGGCGGCTGCCGTTGTCTTTAAAGTTCACTTCAATGATACTCAATTCATCAGAATGATGAATCGCAGCTATTATCAGGTTGAATTACCGGCGGGGAATTATACATTTAAAGCAGGAAATAAGTTAATTGTAAAAGTCAAATCGGGCAAAACGTATTTTATTCGTATCATGCCTATTATAGGATTCTGGGCAACTACAGGCGAATTGTTTTTAGTAGACAGCAATATGGCTGCACCAGTAATTACACAGGGAAATTTAAGAGATCTGCGTTTTCCACTAAAACGACCCTTAAACAGAATAAATGTAGCCGGTGTATTTGGTCCGGGACTAGATCAAATAAGTGCATTACAGACCACCGATGGTAAGATCGTTTCCATGAGTTTTGGAGGAGGAGCGGGTATTAATGTGTTTTATGGCAGAGAGGTCTCTAAACGTCTCGATTTATCTGGTGGATTTCATTATCAAAGAAGTTCATTATCACCTCCTGTAAAAAATGCATCCATGTCGTTTAGTCGCATGGGTGCCTCCTTTACGGCAGCCCTCATCATTCCCATTCAGGGTGGATCTATGCAAAGGGTCAAACTCGGAATTGGACCGGATATGTACCTGAAAAACATTCTGAAATTTGACTTCTCACAAATCGACTCAGTTTTTAAGGATACCTGGGACTACAAAATGACAACAGGTTTGCATGTCAATGCCATTTATGAATTAAACCTGAACGATTATTTCTCATTTATGTATGGATTACAACTGTCTTTTGTGAATTATGACTTTAAATCGGGAAAGGTTATATATCCTGTTTACCCCAATCCCTTCGTTTCAGCAAAAGGTTCAGCATTTGAGTTTCTGATGGGAATAAACGTTCACTTCTAGGAACAGCGCACGTTTTCAAAGTTCTTCAGATTTCAAAGAAGGCTGACAAGCTTCATGGAAATTATATGCCTCTGAAGGTTGCGATTTGCTGCGAAACAGCCATATTTGCAGCACTAAAATAAAACCGACTTAAACCAAGAATATGAATAAGATTAAAGTAGCCAATCCTGTAGTTGAATTGGATGGCGATGAAATGACCCGGATCATCTGGAAATTTATCAAAGACAAGCTGATCCTGCCTTATCTCGATTTAGATATTAAATATTACGACTTAGGCATGGAGCACCGCGATGCTACCAACGACCAGGTTACTATTGATGCGGCGGAAGCCATCAAGTTATACAATGTAGGCATCAAATGCGCAACCATTACACCCGATGAAGCACGTGTGAAAGAATTCAACCTGAAACAAATGTGGAAATCGCCGAATGGTACCATTCGCAATATTCTCGATGGAACGGTTTTTCGCGAACCGATCGTTTGCAAAAACGTACCCCGTTTGGTTCCCAACTGGACAGCTCCCATTTGTATTGGTCGTCATGCTTTTGGGGATCAGTACCGCGCTACCGATTTTGTAACAAAAGGGAAAGGAAAACTTACCGTATCGTTTACGCCGGAAGATGGCAGCGCTCCGCAAACTTTTGAAGTATATAATTTCAAAGGAGATGGGGTGGCATTAACCATGTACAATACCGATGAGTCGATCCGCGGTTTTGCTCATTCTTGCTTCAATACTGCGTTGCAAAAAGGATGGCCGCTCTATCTTTCTACCAAAAATACCATCCTGAAAAAATACGATGGTAGGTTTAAAGACATCTTTGAAGATATTTATAAAGCAGAATACAAAGCTTTGTTTGAAGCCAAAGGCATCGTTTACGAACATCGCCTGATCGACGATATGGTGGCGAGTGCGTTGAAATGGAATGGTAATTTTGTGTGGGCCTGTAAAAATTACGATGGCGATGTACAAAGCGATACCGTTGCACAAGGATTTGGTTCTTTGGGACTGATGACATCAACGCTGGTTACACCGGATGGAAAAACCATGGAAGCCGAAGCGGCACATGGAACCGTAACGCGGCATTTCCGCGAACATCAGGCGGGTAAACCTACATCAACTAACCCGATTGCTTCCATTTTTGCCTGGACACGCGGTCTGGAATTCAGGGGTAAACTCGATAACAACCAGGAATTGATTCGTTTCTGTCATGCGCTGGAAGAAGTGTGTGTGGAAACCGTGGAGAGTGGAAAAATGACCAAAGATCTGGCAGTTTGTATTCATGGCAACAAAGTTTCACACGGTGATCATTACCTCTACACCGAAGAATTTCTTGATGCGCTGGATCAGAACCTGAAAGCAAAACTGGTTTAAAACTGCAAAGAAAGCATAAAAAAGCGGCTGTTATCTTCAGGGATACAGCCGCTTTTTTTTGCGTTACAATTATTCATCCAGTTGCTCTTCACTTTGCGGAGAACTGTTTTGATTTTATAAGAGATACAAGTCTGTATTTTATGGAAATACCTTGTAAATATCCTTGCGGTGAGCGATAATCATAAATCTAACCGTGTTTGTTGAAATGCGTTCCAGCCCTATTCTATAATCACCTATCCGATACCTATAGTATGTCTTAAAACCAGCTAATTTTTTTGACGTCGGATAACTCAGCCAGTGAATTACACTCCTCAAGTACTGAAATTGCATTTTCTATTTTAAGATACAGAGACTTCTCCTGAAGTTTGTTTAAAGCTTTTTCAAATGAACTGTCGAATTCAACAATCATTTAGACTTTAATTTCTTTAAAATGGAGGCTTTTGAAACTGTCTTACCGGTTTTAACTTTATCCATCATAGTCCCCAGCAGAAAATCCTCAAATTGATTATCCTTCATATCGATAACATTACCCCCAAGTCTTTTGGCCAATTCAGACAGGATTTTACTACTCTGTTTGTCGGCCTTAATTAGTATGGTACTCATGATGTAAAAATAAGTATAATTTTCAACTATCGAAATTCCGAAACAGAGTTCTGATTTGAATTCAATTTTAAACCAGATCCGTTTGTTTACTCATCTAACTGCTCTTCACTTTGCGGAGAACTGTTCGGATCTTTGATTTTATCGGTGAGCGTAACCCCCGACAACACTTCAGACTGGATGCCATCCGACAAACCCAATTTGACATAACGTTTTTCAAAAACCTGTGGACTGATTTCTACTTCCACATAAGGCTTGTCTTCCTCTTCAAATTGCACCAATGATTCAGGGATACTCAATACACTATCGCGGCGGTCGAGCACAATATCGGCTGTGGCACTGTATCCCGCACGTATAAAAACACCTTCTTTCAATTCCATCCGGGCTTTGATTTGAAATTGGATCGCTCCGTTTTCTTTTATTCCTTTAGGAGCAATGTATTCGAGTATGGCTCCAAATGCCTCCTGATCCACCGCTCCGATTTTCATGATGAGGTTCATCCCTAATTTTATTTTTCCGACTTCGCTTTCATCCACTTTCCCTTCAAAAATCATTTCACCCATATCGGCAATTACGGCGATGGTTGTTCCTTCATTGAAGGTATTGCTTTCGATTACACTACTTCCTTCCTTGAGCGGAACATCCAACACCATGCCGTCAATGGTTGATGTTACCAGGGTATTGGTAACCTTGCCGCTGCTTTTGCTGATGCCTTCCCGGATCAATTGCAGGTTGTTTTCAGCTGCTTTTATTTCTGCTTCTGCATGTTGAAAGGCCAGGCGAAAAACCTGAAAATCAGCCAAAGCAATCATCTTGCTTTCGTACAATTTTTGGTTGCGTTCATAATCGATTTTTGCATTGTCGTATTGCAACCGCGATCGTGTAACACGGTTTTCAGCTTCGTTGAGGCTGACCATGTTGGGAATTATTTTGATTCGCGCAATCAATGCCCCCTTTTTCACCACATCACCTGCCGTCACAAATAGTTTTTCGATGATACCCGAAACACGTGGTTTGATATTTACCTCCCTTCGGGGAACAACAGCTCCGATAGCAACCGTCTTTTTAATGATGGTATTTACTTTCGCCTGTTGTGTTGTAAAAACAACAGGCTTCTCTTCCGATTTCCGGTATAAAAAATACAAGGTGTACAGAAAGCCCAGTATAAATAACAGGCCAATGGAAATCTTCAGTGCTTTTTTCATGTTTGGGTTCTTGAGCAAGTTAAATGCTCAAACGAAGGTTCATATATAAAATTACACGCAGATGTTAAATCCTTGTTTAAGCGGTAAAGCTTTTACTTAATAACCAACCGCTGCAGAGCATTGACTGTTTGCGAGCGAATGCCAATCTGGTAAACTCCTTGCGGTATTCCATCCAACTCAAATCGTTTCGAATTCATTCCTGCTGATGTATTCCAGTTATGATTAGCTACTACCTGTCCGAGCGCATTTATCAATTGTACTTGCAGTGTTTCGTTAGCAGTAGCATAGTAGGTCAAAGTATAGAATCCGGATGCCGGATTCGGAAAAACCTGAAACGCATGTTCCTTGTTCATTTCGCTTAAACCGGTATTGTTTGCTAACTGAACCGAAAGTGCTTTTGCTATTCCTTTACAACCATTTGTTCCGGTTTCCTGAACGGCAACCGTTCCTTGACCAACCGTATTCCACTGAACAGTAATAGCAGCCGTATTTCCCCCGCTGGTTTTAGTTCCTCCCGTGATAGTCCATGCATAGAATGAACCGACCGAATTTGTAACTGAATACGATTCTGATTTGTTTTTCATGCTGCTGTCTTTACCTTGAATAGCTGATGTAACCGGTACCTGCAATAGGGCAATGGTTTTCGGATCCGACATCGGACTTAAGCAACCCTGATTTCCTACTTGAACCGTATATGATCCGGAATCTTGTGTTGAAAAGGAATTGTTGACCGCCCCTGAAAGAATATTTCCATTTTTAAACCATTGATTGCCGTTGGATGTATTGGATGTTAAGATGGCCGTTCCACCGGTACACATAAATCCTGAACTCAGGTTAGAAGTTATGGTTGGTTTTGAAGGAAAAGCAACTTCATTGACTGCTACTGAATCGGATTGATTTTTGCAACCGCTCGCATTCGTCACAGCCACGCGGTAAAATCCTGTATTGGCTGTATTGAGCTGTGCATTTGTTTCGCCTATGAGGTTGGTGCTGTTATAGATCCATTGAAAGGTAGTCGCTGCTGAATCACAAACCAACACAGTACTGTCGCCGCTACAAAAAGTTAACGGCCGTGAATTGCTGATTGTAGGCTTACCGGGTAAATCCATTACAGTTATATATGCAGTTTTGGTGATGCTGTCGGAACCCGACGAGTTACCGGCCTTTAACTTAACTGCATACGTACCTGGCACATTATATTTGATTCCTGTTGGATTTTGCTGATTCGAAGTTGAAGGTTGTGCGCCATCAAAAGTCCATTGCCATTGCGTAACGATATTTTGACTGGAGTCGAAAAATTGAATCGGTTCTCCGGCACAGGTAGTTTTCTTCGAAGCATAAAAATTCGGAACAGGAACCAATGGCACACCGGTAATATTTACATTGTCGATATACAAACTGTTACTATAATTATTGTACCCTTCGAGCTTGATTTTTATATTGTTCATACCGGCATATGCATTCAGGTTTACGGTTATGCAATTGTTGTTGGTTCCACTACACCATTGCGTGGCGGATGTTGGTAAAAATTCATTCGATTGATCTGCAACTGTTCGGAAATTATCTGCTCCATTTTCACCATACGATTGCACCCGGATCCAGTTCGTTCCGCAATTAGTCGAAACCCATACAATCAACGAATCTGTTGACCTTGAAGGATCGCGTGTATATGCATGAGCAAAGGTCATACTTACCGATCCATATCCTTTAAAGCTCAAAGCTGGTGAAATTAATCCATCACGGGTACCAATTGTATTGAAATTATAAAACGGCAAACAATACGCCCGGTTTCCCGGTGTGGTTCCACCAATATTTGCCAATCGCCATGTTGTATCTGCATTGGGATTGCTAATACTCCAGGCACTCAGGGTTGGAGAGTTGTTTTCAAAAGTTTCGCTGAATGGAAGTGTTATTCCTCCTGCAGTAATATAATTGGATTGATACGTTGAATCTTTACCCAGGGCATTGCTGACAACCAACATAACAGGGAATTTTCCGGCTGTAGCATAAGATACCACAGGTGAAGATGCTGTGGAAGTTGAAGGCGATCCTCCCGGGAAATACCATTTACGGCCGGTTGGAGATCCGCTGGAGCCATCTGTAAATGTTACCGATTGCCCTGTGCAAATACTTCGGTTTGATGCTTGCACAACTGCGATTGGTGCACCCATCATACCGCTTATGATGAGTGAAAAAAATTGTGTTCCAACAAGGTTTCCTTTATGCGTTATTTTTACGGAATAGTTTCCCGCTTGTGGTGTTGCTAAATAAATCTGCTCCACATTATCTGTGATATTGTCGCCACCTCTTGCAAGTGCAGTTGGTGTATCTCTCACCAAAATATAAGGAAAGAATATTACATTGTCTGAAACGCGTGTCAACCGAATATCGAGGTCATTGACCAACATTTTATTAGCCGGATCCAATTGCGGAGATACAGGACTTCCGGCAGGATCGGTCCAACAGATTGTGATTTTCAAAGGGGCTGTTCCGGTAGTTGAAATGGATTGTGTGTGCGACTTTCCGTTGGTCAGTGCTATCTCCTGAATCAAATTAGCGCTCGAATCGGTGATGGTTTGAACAGCCTTTGCTATATTTACTAGACCCCATCCAAAAACATAATCCGGACCGGCATTTCCGGCCTCGTCCGCAGTATGAATGGTCAGGCCTTTCAACGTTGAAGCACGCATGAATTTTGATTTCAGATTATTGTAATGTTGTTGCACCAGCAACAGTGATCCGCTTACATTGGGAGTAGCCATCGACGTACCATCGTATGCCGCATACGAAGTGTTGCTTTCAGATGTGGCCGAGTATACGCCAACTCCACAACCGACCACATCGGGCTTAATCCGGCCATCATCCATGGGGCCCCATGCACTGAATGTACTCATTACAACATCGGATGTCTTAGTCCAGCCGTTATTGGTATTGCTGTTTGAAATTTTGCGCGCAGCACCAACTGTCAATACATTTTTTGCTCCGCTGTAAGTAGAAATACAATCGTACTGACCGTCGGCCGGTGGCGGTGTTCCTGAACCCGGATCTCCGTTTGAATATTCCCATTCGGTACTGAATTTAGTGTCTCCGCGATCGTTCCCGGCTGATTTGCAGATCAGATAATACGGATTATTCACCACGATGTCATCCCAGCTGGCCGCTACGCTGTTATAAAAACCAAAACGCCAGTCTTCCTGCGCACTGATAAAAGGATCACCATACCATACAGATTTTGATCCATCCCAATACCAACCCGTAATGGTTCCGTAAGAATGATTCGATACCAGCATTCCGGCATTTGCTGCGGCACTCATTTCGGAGGCATCGTTCGACCAGTCATAAGCGCGTATGCTGGCCTGGTAAGACATTCCTTTTGCATTGGCGCTCACTCCGGATCCAATCATGGTGCCGGCAACATGGGTTGCATGATCAATGATCCCGGTTGCACCGTCGGCCTGCGTAGCTCGTCCACCGAATTCCTGATGCGACAAGCGGGTAGCCCCTCCATCCCATACACCCAAACGGTTGCCTGTAATCAATCCGGTTAATGAGGTGCCCACTGTTCCACCCGGCCAAACCTTATTGGTTGAAATGGTTCTTCCGGCTCCTACATTGTCGGTAATATTGAATTCCATATTGCCCCTACTGTCGAATCCGGCAAATTCGCTTACCCGTCCGTTTGAATCTACTCTACGCAACGCGATATTTCGTACACGGGCTATCTCTTCAGCCAAAGCACGGTCTTTGACATATTGTTGGCGGAATCGCTCTTCCAGACTGGTTGATTGCGGAATCTGCTGAGCCTGCACGGTTTGAAGAACAAATGAAAACAGTAAAAGGAGGAGGGCGGCGAGACGTTGTGTCATACTATAGAGGTTTGTTGATATCTGTAATGATCATCTGATTATCCGGAAGGGTTGCATGTAAGCGGGAATCCACCCGCATGGGTTTGTATTTTGCGGTAAATAAAACGGTCTGCACATGAATGCTGACTGGTTTTCCGGTTAAACGTTCTGGACAGGTTATGGTGAGTATGGTATTGCTTCTCTGCGGGTCAATAATATACGTTGCGACCTTACCTATCAGTACTACCTGAACCGGAGCATTTTTAATCACAGTATCTTTCAACCAGTTTTCATCGATTCCGTTTACCTGCAACATGCGTCCCTGTTGGTCAGACACAGCAATATGGAATTGTCTGTTTTTATAATCCGGAACCGGTTGCTGAAGCGGAAAGAGGCGTTGCAGCTTACCCTGGTAATTGAATAACCAGACATAATTCTGACTTGCTCTTCCGCCGGCAGGTTTTCGCTGACCCATTGCATTTGCAAAAGGAATCAGCATGAAAAGCATGAAGAGCAAAGGCACACGCATTCAACCAAAAATAGGCAATAATTCGCAAAAAATACCCGGTTATCTATTAAACGTCATAAATGAGTGCTTTATTTGTGCAAAATTTAACGCAAGTGAAACAACATATTCCGAATGCCCTGACTTCACTCAACTTGTTTCTGGGTTGTTTGTCGGTTGTAGCGGCACTCGAAGGAAACCTTCAACTTGCTTCCATCTATATTTTCTCGGCGGCCATTCTTGATTTTTTTGACGGATTTGTTGCCCGGGCTTTGCATGCCACTTCCGAAATGGGAAAGCAGCTCGATTCGCTAGCTGATATGGTGAGTTTTGGATTAGCTCCCGGTTTGATTTTTTATATGATGGCCGGAAAATGTTTTGCCCCCAACGGTGGATTTTGTATCAATATGTATTTGCCTTTTCTGATCGTTATTTTTTCTGCATTGCGTTTGGCAAAATTCAATATCGATATTCGTCAGGGTGATTCTTTTATAGGCTTGCCAACTCCGGCCAATGCCTTGTTTATTGCCAGTATTCCCTTTATTCTGCAGTATAATCCCGGAATTGCTCAGGTATTCGAACACGAATATTTTCTCAAATATTTTCCATTACTCTCGGCCTACCTGCTTACCGCCGAATTGCCTCTCCTTGCACTCAAATTCAAATCCTTTTCCTGGAAAGGGAACGAATACCGCTATATCCTGATCATACTGTGTGTGGCAGGTATTGCGTTATTTCAATTTGCAGGAGTTGCCTTGAGTATGATCTTGTATATTCTGATATCGATTCTTTATAATTTACAAACCAAAAAAGCAATATGAAATTCATTGCGGAAATAAATGTGATGCCTCAAAAAGCCCTGCTCGACCCTCAGGGAAAAACAGTAACCGGCAGCATGAAAAACCTCGGGCTAGACAATATTACCAACGTACGCATCGGAAAACATATTCAACTCGAAATTGATGCAGCAGATGAAAATCAGGCACGTACCCAGGTGGATGAGGCTTGCAAAAAATTGCTGGCCAACCTGATTATGGAAACCTACGTGTTTACCTTACATCAATCATAAACGGTCATGAACAAAACGCTTCAGTTGGTCCTTTGCCTTTGCTGGAACGTGATGTTGTATGGCCAGGATCCAGAGTATGCGCGTCGTGTGCTGAACGATCTGTGTTCGGAACAAATGGCCGGACGCGGATATGTGAAGGACGGTGCGGTTAAAGCAGCTGAATACATAGCTGCCGAATACAAAAAATCGGGCTTGTTGGCCTTCGGTACTGATTACTATCAATCCATTGGTTATCCCGTAATTACTTTCCCGAATGAAGTTTCCATGAAGGCTGATGAATTGGAACTGATACCGGGTGATGAATTTATTGTAGGACCTGGATCTCCATCGTTAAACGGGGTTTTTAATACCGTATACGTAGATTCCGGTGTAATTGATAATCCGGTTTACTTTGCCGCTTTTCAAAAATCATCTTTTGCTATGTCGGTTATACTGATCGACATACCGGCAACTACCCAATTGAAATTTCCGGATCGCTTACAATCCATCAAAAAAAATCAGTACAAGGCAAGGGCTTTGATTTTTATGAATCAACCCAAGCTGACATGGGGAGTGGCTACTTCCTGGGATCCTTACCCGGCCTTGTTTGTGTTGAAAGGTGTGCTGAAAAATATTCCTCAAAAAATTACCCTCCATATTGTGCCTGAAATTCAATCGTATAACGGAAACAATGTGATCGGTTATCTGAAAGGCAGCAAATATCCCGATTCTTTTGTCGTGTTTTCTGCACATTACGATCATCTGGGGATGATGGGTCCCTGGGCCATTTTTCCCGGAGCCAACGACAATGCCAGCGGAGTGGCCATGATGCTCGATCTGATGCATCATTTCAAAAGGAATCCTCCCGCATACTCAGTTTGCTTTATGGCTTTCACCGGTGAGGAAGCAGGATTATTTGGCTCCTATTATTATACAGAACATCCCTTATTTTCTTTGAGCAAAATTTCAGTCCTGATTAATCTGGATCTGATGGGAACCGGCGATAAAGGTATGACTGTAGTAAATGCAACTCTCTTTCCGGGCGATTTTCAGGATTTGCAATTAATAAATTTCGAAAACAATTATTTGCCAACGGTGCTATCACGCGGGAAAGCTCAAAACAGCGATCATTATTACTTCTCCGAAAAAGGTGTTAAGGCCTTTTTCTTTTATCTTATGGGAGAATACCCGGCATACCACGATGTGTTTGACACGGCTGAAATTGTGACCTTCTCCCGCTATACAGGCGCCTTTAATCTGATCCGGGATTATGCCGCTTCGCGCATGAAATATTGATATGCATTAGCTTTTCGATCTGACGGAATTCGGTTTTAATTGCTGAAAAAACTATATCTTTACCTTGTTCTGCAAGATCAGAATTGAAAAGTCCATTGAAGTCTGTTCAAAAACATATCGTTTTATTGGTTTGCGTTTTGTGTTTAACCTTCACCATGCAGGCGCAAACAGATTATAGCAACTTATCGCCCGACGAACAATATTCTCTGGCGCGCAACAAAGCTATAAACGGAGATCATAAAGGTGCCCGAGAATTGTGCTATCTGATACTGCGGAAAATCCCGGATTATATTGATGTACAATTGTTGATGGGTCGGTTGTATGGTTGGGACAAACAATACGACAGCGCACGCGTATATATACAGTCTGCATTACGAAGCCACGAAACATACCTGGATGCCCATCTGGCTGCAACGGATTTGGAATATTGGGACGAACAATATGAAAAGTCGGTTCAATATGCCAACCGGGGCTTGCAGATTTATCCGAATCAGAAAGACCTGCTTACCAAACGTGCTAAAGCTTTGATGGCACTCAAACGATATGATGAAGCCATGTTTAGTCTTACTCAACTCGAATCTATTGATCCGGGTTGCCTCGAATGCCGCAATATGCGCAGGCTTGCTAAATCAAAAATGTACAAATACATCGCCGGTGCTTATGTGGGCATGGATCGTTTTTCGGTGAATTTTAAACCCATGTATTATTCCAATCTGCAGCTGACAACCAAAACACCACTGGGTGGTCTCAACCTGCGTTTGAATCAAGCTTACCGCTTTAGTAAAAACGGATATCAACCCGAAATAGATTTCTATCCCGGTTTATGGAAATCGGCTTATGCGTATGTGAATTATGCATTCTCCGAATCTTCTTTATTTCCGAATCATCGTATTGGATTTGAAGTGTATCAAACTTTGCCGAATGCATTTGAAGTTTCCGGTGGGATTCGTTATCTGAATTTTAAAACCGAACCGGATGTTATGATTTATACAGGTTACCTGGGTTGGTATTTGCAGGATTATTGGTTTTCCGTCCGTGCTTTTTCAACACCTCTTTCCGGTGATTTATCAAACTCCATCAACCTGAGTGCCCGTAAGTATTTTGATCATGCTTTTAATTATTTAGG
The DNA here is from genome assembly GCA_041665785.1 of Bacteroidia bacterium. Lineage (GTDB taxonomy): Bacteria > Bacteroidota > Bacteroidia > UKL13-3 > UKL13-3 > JBAYIE01. The sequence continues at coordinate 21,586 of JBAYIE010000006.1, forward strand.
ATTGACTCTAGGTGCCGGTTACTCGCCTGATCAACGCCGACTCCCGACCAACGATGGATTGAGCACTAACAATATTTATTATCTGCAATCTCAACGGTTAGAAATCAATTTCCAGCATATGTTTAACCAAACGTATATCTGGGGAATTGATGCTACTTATATGCATCAGGAATTAAGTTTAAGTACCGGAAGTTCGCTTTATATTCTTGGATTCAGTACCAATTTACGCATTCGCTTATGACCGGGAAGAAATATCAATATATCGACCTTACCTATATGTACGAAATTGCAGATGATGATCTTGCATTCGTTAGAGAAATGCTTGCTTCATTTATTGAAAAAATCCCCCCTCAATTTGAGCAATTACTAAATTCAGCTGTAGTTTCCGACTACAAGCAAACCTCTTTTCTGGCACATAAACTGAAAGCATCTTACCAGCTCATGGGAGTCAAACTGTTGGCTGATATGGCCTATCGGATTGAAGTTGACAGCGCAGAAAATCCCGAACCGGCTATACTTGAGCTGGTCCAATCCATGAAACCACTTGTAGATCTGGCTATCGGAGAATTACAAACAGAACTTGCCCTTATTCCCTTAAAACCTTCTTCCGACTTATGAAAACTATTTTACTCATCGAAGACGAAGAGTTGATCCTTAGAGCACTTGAGTTCAGGCTGAAACGGGATGGTTACAATGTAATCAAAGCAGCCGATGGGCGAGAAGGATTGCACCAGATTGAAACCAACAACTTTGATTTACTGATAACTGATATGATGCTTCCATTCAACAATGGTCTGGAAGTGGTTGGCAAGGTCAAGAAAATTAAAGGAAAAGCCTTTCCGGTGATTGTACTTTCCAATGTAGGACTTGAAAATACAGTCCTCGAAGCTTTTAAAATGGGTGCCGACGATTATATTACCAAACCGTTTAGTCCGGCTGAGTTATCCATTCGGGTTAAACGATTGTTAAACTAAAAAGGCCTTGCCTTACTATGACTTTTCCCTTGTTGCAGCATAAAGTACCGGATTTCTACGATTGCTTTCGGCTCATTCGCGAAACCCGTTTCGAACTTCCCGAATCGCTTGCCCAACCGGTTGTTTGGTTAAGTTTGTTAATCATTGTGGTTTCAATCCTGACTAGTGTTGCCATTTTACTTTCTCTTTTTACCTATCGTTTTCGATCTCAATACTACCAGCAAAAACGTTCTGAACTTGAAAAAAGTTATCTCTTGTTACTCACCGGTATCATCTTTGAAGAAGAGGATGAAATGCATGCACAAAAAAAGAAAAAACTCATACGGCATTTTCAGGATGAATACTTATATAAGTATTTCAACCGGCTCATACTTCGAAAACAATTGTTCACCCTTTTTAAAAACTTTTCCGGATCAGCTCACGACATTTTACGGAACTTGTATTTTGAATTACAACTTGAGAAGGATGTATTGAAAAATCTGAATTCTTTTTTTTACAAACGTAAAATCCAGGCTATACGTGAACTCAGTCTGATGCAGGTGAAAGAATCAACGCCCCGCATACGAAAGCTGACCACTCATAAAAATTCACTCATTCGCAATGAAGCACAGCGGGCAATGCTGGATCTGGATAAGGAAAATCCATTCGATTTTCTTACGGGCAATTCACAATATCTGTCAGACTGGGATCAAGTCAATCTGGAAATTACTTCCCTCAAAACCGAAGAACTTAATATCCCTTATTTCGATACCTGGTTCAACGAAAAAAATCCGAGCATTGTGCAATTCTGCATCAAAATGTGTGTGCGCTATAATCAGTTTGATGCCCATCCCGGTCTGATTCGTTTATTGCATTCCGATAATCCGAAAGTTACCTTGGAGGCAGCAAAAGCCTGTGGTGAACTGATGATACATGAATCGGCAAAAGCACTGATTCAATTGTATCCCCAGACAAACAGCGATATTCAAAAAGTTATTCTGAATAGCTTATCCAAAATAGGTGGAGCTGATGCGGTTGTTTTCCTCGAATCCTTATACTTCAATGCACCCGACGATCAGGAGTCTTTCTCTGCTGCACTGGCGCTTAAAACTACCGGCCTTTACGGAGAAACTTTATTAGCCAAAGCATTAAAAGGAAACCAACAACGTTCATCTTTAATTGCGCAGCACCTTTTAGATGAAAGACTTTGATATATGGTACAATATTTAAATACCTTCTTTCTGCTATATGGATTATTCATTACCCTCTCCTATGTGGTGCTGGCATTTATATCGGCGGCCGGACTATATCAATACATCTGGGCCAATCGGTTTGTACATTACGAGAACCTTTTGTCGACCGAAAATGCTCCTTCCTTATCGTTGATTGCACCTGCCTACAACGAAGAAAAAACCATAGTCGAAAATATCCGTTCCCTGCTTTCACTACACTACAATAACCTCGAAATTATTATCGTGAACGATGGCAGCAAAGACCTGACCTTTCAAAAAGTGGTGGATGCTTATGAAATGACGAAAGTGCCTTTCTATATCCGGGAAGCTGTGCATTCCAAACCTATCCGGGGTATTTACAAATCTACTAACCCGGCCTACAGCAAACTGATTCTTGTAGACAAGGTGAATGGCGGCAAAGCGGATGCACTCAATGCCGGCATTAATATTTCGTCATTTGATATCATTACCTGTATTGATGTAGATTGTATTCTGGAACAAGACGGTTTGCTTAAAATGGTAAAACCCTTTCTGGAATCACGCGAACAGGTTATTGCCGTAGGAGGAGTTATACGCATAGCAAACTCCTGCGAAATTGAAGACGGAAGATTGATTAAAACCCATATCCCCGAAGAAATGGTACCGCGTTTTCAGGTGATCGAATACCTGCGTGCCTTTTTGATGGGTCGCATGGGTTGGAGCCGTATGAATGCGCTGTTGCTCATCTCCGGTGCATTGGGCATGTTCGATAAACGCATAGCGATTGCAGTAGGTGGATACAATCACGATACGGTTGGTGAAGACATGGAACTCGTGGTACGTATGCGCCGTTATATGGCAGATAACAAAAAACCTTACCGGGTAGTGTATATTCCTGATCCACTCTGCTGGACCGAAGCTCCATCCGATTACAAAGTACTTGGTCGCCAACGCAACCGGTGGATGCGTGGTACCATGGAAACTTTATGGACACACCGTAAAATGTTTATGAATCCACGCTATGGTATTTTAGGTTTTCTTAGCTTTCCTTACTGGATGCTGTTTGAGTGGCTGGCTCCTCTCATTGAAGCGGTCGGATTACTGTACTTTTTAACCCTCATCCTTTTCGGATTCGATCAATGGTACCTGTTTATCATTTTATCCGGTACTGTTTATTTTGCATCCATAGCGATCTCATTTCTTGCGCTGCTGTTTGAAGAATTCACTTACCATCAATACCAGAGCAAACGCGAAACCTTATTGCTCATCCTCACAGCCATGATCGAACCCTTTGTCTTTCATCCGCGCTCCTCGTGGTGGGGCATCAAAGGCAATATCGATAAAATCAGAGGGCAAAAATCGTGGGGTGAAATGACGCGGGCAGGGTTTGCTAAAAAGAAATGAAGAATTAAGAATTAAGAATGCATTGTCTCGCAAGAACTATAGACAAATGCAAGGTCTCGTTATAACGCAATGGCGGTGTGAATAATGATGGTACTGGAAGCAAGCCCATCGAAATAAGCCACAAATTTTTATTCTGATCACCTGTTTTCTAATATAGGTTAATCAGGTAAATGAAGTTTAAATAACTTACTCTGACCTATATTAGGTCTGTCATATTATATGTTTAGGGAGAACAATACATTTCGTCCTGGCTAAACAGTGTGATCGTTTTGAGTCAAGGTATTTGAATAGGTTTATGTGATAACTGAATAAGGGTTCCGTGCTATTTATTCTGATTATGGCATTCTCATATTACTTTGTACTATGATTGAAAATGTAATTCTTAAAAAGACTTATTCATTTTCAATATGTTCAGTAAAATTCTGTTATGAAATGCAAAGAAGGGAAAAGGAATTTATTATTACCCGTCAACTTTTAAAGTCATCCACGAGCATCGGAGCAAATATGGAGGAAGCGCAAGGAGCTATTTCAGGAGCTGAATTCGTTTGTAAAACACAAATTTCTTTAAAGGAGGCTAAAGAAACACACTATTGGTTGCGAATACTTTCCGATTCTGAAATTGCGGATCCGGATTTAGTAAAGCCGATGTTAAGGGAATGTGCAGAGATAATTGCAATTTTAACAGCCATTCTAAGAACAGCAAAAAGTAACCTGAAAAGCAATGATACAAAGGCAACTTTCAGAGATCGCTAACAATTCCTTCATTCTTCATTCTTCATTTTTCATTTCTCATTCTTCATTCTTCATTTCTCACAACATTCCTTCACCACATCATTCCCCGCGTTCAACTCCGGACTGATATAAGGTATCCCCAAATTCAATCCGCGAAGGATGAACAATAAACCAATTGCCACAGCTAATACCGGAACAATTTTTTGAATACGCTGCCGAACGGTAAGGTTAATAAATTGTCCGGCAATGCTTACCCCATACATCATCGGAAAAGTTCCAAGTCCAAAGAAAGTCATGTAAAGTGCGCCTCCGGAAATGCTTTGCGTAGCAACCGATCCGATCAGTCCAACATAAACAAATCCGCAAGGGAGCAACCCATTGAGCAATCCTATGAACAACAAGGCAAAATTATTCCCACTATGAAATAACCACTGAATTCCCTTTTGTGGAATGAGTCTGAACGGATTCCCGATTCGCTTTTCAATTGCACCTGACGCAAACACCACCATCACAATAATAAGCACACCGGCAGTAATGCTCACACTTTGCTGCATTCCTGCAAGTTTGAGTCCAAATCCGGCCCAGCCCAGCAATAAGCCCAGTACACTATACGTAAAAATGCGTCCCACATTATAGATCATGCGACCCGTTAATTTTTGTCCCAAACTTTTCCCTGCATCAGGCAAAGCCAAAGCTATAGGACCGCACATACCGATGCAATGAAAACTTCCGATCAACCCGGTTAAAAACGCCGTGATGAAAAGTTCCATATCAACGGGTAAAAGAATTTTCGATTCGGTGCGAACCACTCTGATCCGACCACAGGAAAGTAGCTTTCCATATTCCCTTTTCGAGCTTTGAAACCGAATAATGCATTTTCTCACCAGTACTGATAAATACCTGATCAATAAAATCCAAAGATTTATCAGATGGTCTGTAAAAATGTATGCTAACAGGAATCATATTATACCCCGGAAGCAATGATTCAAGTTGGAGGGAAGCATCATCACCACCGTTATAGTCGATACGCAAAAGCTTATCTGCATTTTTACTTTCATCGATCTCTTTCTGATAAGCAATTCCTTTTTCGTAATAATCACTATCAACCAGTTGAATATCCTGTCGCAACATAAAAGTGACCATGCTGATTATGAAGACCATGAAAATCACAGTAAAAATCATCAGGCGATAGCCCCAGTTTAGTTTGAATTTTTTCATAAGTGTATTATTCAAGGGTGACCGGACCCACAAAATTTGACTTGATGGTTTTCATCAATTCTCCATTACTCCGGATTTCAATAATAGCTGGTGTATTGTTTTGATCAATTTCAGAGCGGTCGCGTATGATAAAGAAAGAACCTTTGATGATGTCGTCTTCCTTTAGTTCAATATTGTTTTCTTCACGATCGATCATTTTCAAAGTAGAATTATCAGGTGAAATCAAAATCAAACTGATCTGTTGCGATTTGAATGTTTTATTGATCACTTCAAAATTGTACATATTGCTTACATGTTGTTCGTCCTGCTGTTGGTAGGTCATACCCGGAGTGCGCAGGATAGAAGCATCCACATCTTTACGGGTCAATGTAAAATACATCAGCAGTGTAAACAGGATTCCCAATATAACTACATATGCGCTGCTTCGTGCAGTGATGCGTTTTCCGTGACCTAGCGTTATTTGCTCCTGCGACGCATACCGGATCAATCCTTTCGGTTTGCTGATATGTTGCATTACATCGTTGCACTCGTCGATGCAAGCTGTACAATTCACACATTCCAATTGGGTTCCGTTGCGGATATCTATACCGGTCGGACAAACCTGCACGCACCGTTTACAATCCACGCAATCGCCCAAATGACTTTGGTCTTCGCTCTTACGACGTAAACCACGCGGTTCACCACGTACAAAATCATATGCAACTACAATGGAGTTTTTGTCCAACATCAGTCCTTGTAATCTTCCGTAAGGACATATAACGATGCAAACCAATTCCCTGAATTTGGCAAATACAAAATAGAATGCAGTAGAAAAAATAATCAAGGCTGAGAATTGACCGAAATGCTCCATTGGTCCGTCGATCGCCATTTTGCGCACTTCATCTATACCGATCAGGTAAGCCAGAAAAGTATTCGCAATCCAGAAAGAGAGTCCGAAAAAGACAATATGCTTTATTGTTTTCCGGATGATCTTATTCGTACTCCAGGGTGCATCGTCGAGGATTCTTTGCTGCCTATGATCTCCTTCAATAAAATATTCAATTTTGCGGAACAGCATTTCCATAAAGATGGTTTGCGGACAAGCCCATCCGCACCAAAGCCTGCCAAACAATACTGTAAACACAATGATAAACATCACAAAGGTGAGCATCAACAAGGCAAAGAGTGGTAAATCCTGAGGCCAGAAAGGAATGCCGAAAATGATGAACTTACGTTCGATGATATTCAGCAACAAGACCGGATGATCGTTGATCTTCAAATAAGGTCCGGCAAACATCAGAATCATCAGGGCGATTGAAAACCAGGTTCGGCCGGTATACAATGAACCTTTTGGTTTTTTGGGATAAACCCATGCGCGGTCGCCACTTTTGCGATCTACCAGTGAAATAGAATCCCTGAAATGTTCATCACTGATCGGCGAAGCTTTATTGCTCATACAATTGGAAATAAAGAAAGTTGAGGGGCGAAAGAACGCCCCTTTTTAAAAGGCATAACAAAGTTACGAAATTAGCCTATTGCTTTACCGTTGAGTCAATGGCTGCGGCAACAGGAACTTCGGCAACGGCAGCATCTCCCTGCGCTGCTTTAGCTCCCGGAGGATTGGTTCCCTGTAAAGTTAAAATATAGCTGGCCAATTCCTGAATCTGCGATCCGTTCAAACTATTTTCCCAGGCTACCATTCCTTTAGCAGGCACACCGTACTTGATTGTTTTAAAAAGATCCTGAACCTTACCGCCATGCAACCAATAAATATCAGTGAGATTCGGACCTACTTTTCCTTCTCCTTTTTCGCCGTGACATATGGCACATTTGGTCATGAATACTTCTTTTCCGGCATTGAGTTTGGTTGCATCGGTTAATAGAACCACATTACTTTCATCAACCAGATTTCCCGATTGCTTAACAAACAACTCTTTGGCAATTTTGGCTTCAGCCATCTGGTTTTCATATTCCTGTGCCTGCAAAGGTGCTGAACCGATAACATGGTACACAATCAGATAACCAAAAGCAAAAATGATCGTTCCGTAAAACAATACATTGAACCAGGGTGGAATGGGATTGTTCAATTCCTTGATCCCGTCGAAATCGTGATCCAGTTCAATATCCTTTTCAGCCGACAACGGTTTTAAAGCCAGCATTTTTTCCCAGAAAGTCAGGTGATCTTCAGGAGCAGGTTTACCATGCAGGGTTTCGTTTTTCAGGAGGTTAACGGTTTGTTGCAACACGTAAACCACCATCAACATTACAACCGTCAAAACCACGATAATGGCTATCAGCAAATTCTGAAACGACACGATCGGTTGAGCGGCTGTTGCATTCTGTGCCATTGCCGAAAATCCGGCCAGCAAGCATAACAGTGCAAAAATCTTTTTCATATTGGAATGTTTAATTTTTATGATCAAATGGAAGGTTTTTCATTTTGTTGATATACGTTTTATCTGCCCGGAAAACCCAAACCAGCAGCCCGACAAAAAAGGTTATGAATACCACCATCGAAAAAATCAGGTAGCCTTCCATTCCCGTTACGTTTTCTAAAAACTGTTTCATACGTTGATTTATTTAGTGGCTTGTTTTTTAATATCGGTTCCCAAACGTTGCAGGTAAGCAATCACCGCAATCAATTCCTTGTTGCTGTCGATTTTAATACCATCCTGGCGCAGATTATTGACAATCTTTTCGGCTTGTACCTGCAATTGCTTATTGCCTGCAGCAATTTCCTCGTTGGTATAAGGAACGCCCAATTTTTGCAGAGCGCGCAGCTTAGGTTCGGTCGACGACATATCGATTTCCTGCTCAGCCAACCATGAATATTGCGGCATAATAGACCCCGGCGACATGGTGCGCGGATCAATCATATGATGGTAATGCCAGCTGTTTGGATAACGACCACCTTCGCGCATCAGATCCGGTCCGGTCCGTTTTGATCCCCACAAAAACGGATGATCGTAAACGTATTCGCCCGCCTTTGAATATTCGCCCTGGTAACGTTCCGTTTCACTGCGGAATGGACGAACCCATTGCGTATGACAAGTATTACATCCTTCGCGAATATAAATATCACGCCCCTGCAACTCAAGTGGCGTATATGGTTTTACGCTCGCTATGGTTGGTATATTGGATTTGATGGTAAAGGTCGGAATCATTTCCACTGCACCTCCCACCAAAATCATTCCTACTGCAATCAGCGTAAACAATACCGGTTTCTTTTCGAGTACGGCATGCCAGAAATCTCCTTTGGCAAACAGGGTGCTGCGTTCTATGGCAGGCGCTTCAGCTGCTTCGTTGGCCACCAGACTTCCTTTGCCCATGGTCTTCACAATATTGTAAATCAAAATAATGAAACCGGAGAGGTATAATGTTCCACCAATCGATCGTACTACATGGAGCGGCAAAATACGGATGGTGATTTTCAAAAATTCAGGATACTGCAAGGTGCCTTCTGCAGTAAATTCCTTCCACATCAAACCTTGTGTAAATCCACTCCAGTACATCGGAATGGCATAGAATAAAATTCCAAGAGTTGCCAGCCAGAAATGTACATTCATCAATTTTTTAGAATAGATGGTGGTATTGTAAATACGCGGTACAATCCAGTATAACATGGCAAAAGTGAGCAAGCCGTTCCATCCTAAAGCGCCAACGTGCACGTGTCCAACGATCCAATCGGTAAAGTGAGCAATGGCATTCACGTTTTTCAACGATAACATCGGGCCTTCAAATGTGGCCATACCGTATGCGGTTACACCCACAGCAAACATTTTCAAAATTGGTTCATCGCGTACCTTATCCCAGGCACCGCGCAGTGTTAGCAATCCATTGACCATTCCACCCCACGATGGAGCAATGAGCATGATAGAGAATGCAACCCCCAGCGATTGAGCCCAATCGGGTAATGATGAATACAACAAGTGATGCGGACCGGCCCAGATATACAAAAAGATCAGGGACCAGAAATGCAGAATGGATAACTTATAAGAATAAACCGGACGACCTGCTGCCTTCGGTAAGAAATAATACATCATACCCAGAAATGGTGTAGTCAGGAAAAACGCTACCGCATTGTGTCCGTACCACCATTGCACCAATGCATCCTGAACACCGGCGTAAATGGAATAACTCTTGGTTAAACTTACCGGAATCTCAAGCGAGTTAACAATATGCAAAACCGCAACCGTTACAAATGTGGCAATGTAAAACCAGATCGCTACATACATTTGTTTTTCGCGACGCTTGATAATGGTCATGATCATATTGATACCAAAAGTCACCCAAACAATAGCAATCAGAATATCAATCGGCCATTCCAACTCGGCATACTCTTTTGCAGTACTGAATCCCATTGGCAACGATAATGCAGCCAATAGAATCACGAATTGCCATCCCCAAAAATGAATCTTACTCAATACATCACTGTACATCCGTGCCTTACACAAGCGCTGCAAAGAATAGTAAATACCCATAAAAATCGCATTACCCACAAATGCGAAAATGATCGCGTTGGTGTGCAGCGGACGAATCCGTCCGAACGAAGTGTACTGGTTTCCAAGATTTGCTGCCGGTTCGTAAAGTTGAATGGCCGCCAGCAAGCCTACCAGCATGCCCACTACCCCGAAAATCAGGGTGGCTATGCCAAAGTCTCTGACAATCTTGTTGTCGTAGCTGAATTTTTCAATTTGCATAATTATTGAGGTTTAAAGTTGATTTTCGGTTTAACAAGTTTCTGTATTTATGGATCATGTGCGTATGAATTGAATTAGTCTTTCTCTTGATTTTTCTCAGTTGTTTCAGGTCTTGCTTCTATATCATCGAAGAGGATTCGAATAGAAGGTGTATAATCATCATCGAGTTGGCCACTGCGTACCGACCAGATAAAAGCGATCAGAAATATGATGGCCAATAACAAACTGCATCCGATTAAAACATACAATATGCTCATTGCAATCCTCCCTTCTTTGCGTACAATGTTGTTGCCAGGGTTGTGAAACCAATAACCGTTACGGAGCTCAGCGGCATTAATATAGCCGCAATCAATGGCGACAAAGTACCCTGTACAGCAAAACTCAATCCGATGATATTATAGATCAGCGAAATCACAAAGCTCATATGAATTACACTGCGCGTGTCTTTGCAGAAGTTTAAAATACGCGGTAAAAGGTTAAACCGCGATGCGTCCAGAATGATATCGGATGCCGGCGAAAAATGCGCTGTGTCTTCGGTAACTGATATTCCAATGCTTGCAGCTTTCAATGCTCCTGCATCATTCAGTCCATCGCCAACCATCACCACTTGCCGGCCTTGCTTTCGCAACCCATCCACAAAATTCAATTTGTCCAGAGGAGATTGCCTGAACAGCAGTTTTGCGTTCTCTCCGAATAAAGGTTGCAATCTGGAACGCTCTCTGTCCTGATCTCCTGACAAAAGATAAATGGCATGATTGCGTTTTAAACTATCCATCACTGTTTCTACCCCTTCGCGATATGCATGCGTAAATTCAAAATATCCCAGACAAGTTGCATTAATAGCTACATACACCCGGGTGGCGGTATCCGATTCAGATAAATCAGAATGCAACACCTTGCCTGTTAATGATTCAATATAGGATCGGGATCCCAAAGCGATCTCCTGTTTATTAATCACAGCCGACTGCCCCAAACCACTTACTTCATTATAATTTTCGGTATTCAAAACCGAAGTTGTTTGCATAAATTTTACCAGACGCCGGCTCAATGGATGTACCGAATGTCTGGCCAATGATGCGATACAATCCTTTTCTTTTGGAGTCAATACTATTCCATGCCAGGTAATTTCTGCTTCTCCGGTTTGAGTGAGCGTTCCCGTTTTATCGAATACCAGATCTTCGGCATGTGCCAATTGTTCGATAACATCCGGAGCTTTTACGTAGCAACACTTATTTCCCAATATACGCATGGCGGTACCCAGTGCAAACGGACTTGAGAGTGCCAATGCACAAGGACAGGCAATGATCAATACAGCTGTAAACGCAGGCATTGCCAACGCTGCATCCATTACCAGCCAATATGCCGCAGCACCAAATGCAATGGCAATTAATGCAATGGTGAAATATTTGCTGACCACCTGTTGAAAGGATTTAAGTGTATGCTTTTGTTCCTTGGCAAAATGCTCGTTGTTCCACAATTGTGTTAAATAACTCTGTGAAACTTTTTTCGAAACCACCAATTCTATGGCAGCGCCTATTTGTCGTCCCCCGGCATACACCATTTCTCCCAAACTTTTATCAACCGGATTCGATTCACCTGTTACAAAGCTGAAATCAATATGTGCATCACCCTGCATCAGAATGGCATCTGCCGGAATCAGTTCCTGGTTGCGTATGAGGATGCGATCGCCTACTGCCAATGCTGTTACCGGAACCGTTGTTTCATCGTTGCCTTTGAGTACCGAAACGGCAACAGGGAAATATGATTTATAGTCGCGGTCGAACGACAATGTATCAAACGTTTTTTGTTGAAACCATTTTCCGATCAGCAAGAAGAAAACCAATCCGGCAAGAGTATCAAAATAACCGGCACCACTTCCTGTAAACACTTCAACACTGCTGCGCAGAAACAATACCAGAATACCTAATGCCAATGGTACATCAATACCTATAAAACTTTTTCGTATCCCTGCCCATGCATTCTTAAAATAATCCTGAGCACTAAAGAAAAATACCGGTAAGGCCAACGCGAAATTGAGGTAACCAAACAAGTCCGAGAAAAGTGTTTGTGTGATCTTATCCAAACCAAAATATTCCGGAAAACTAATGAGCATAATATTTCCGAAACTGAAACCTGCTACTCCTATTTGATAACTCAGCTTGCGGTTGCTCTCCAGTTTTACTTCACTTTCAATACTATTGAGGTTAATGGCAGGTTCATATCCCAGCGACGCAATCAATACAACCACTTTTCGCAAACTGATCTTGTCATGGTGAAACATAAATGTGACCTGCTTCTTCATAAAATTCACCCGGCCTGAAACAATAGCCGGCTCAATGCGATAGATATGTTCCAACAACCAGATGCATGAACTGCAATGCATGGTTGGAATAAAAAACGTAACGCGGGTCAGTTGTGCATCTTTAAATTCGATGAGTTTGTGTTGCACCTGTTCATCATCGAGATAGTCGAAGCGGTTGGATAAAACAGGCGACTTGCGCGAGATCCCCGGTGCTGCCTCCAGGTTATAATAATCGCAAAGGTTATTCCCACTCAGCAGTTCATATACATGCTTGCAACCCGAACAACAAAAGGTATGCGCATCGTACACCAATTCCTCATCGCAGGGATCTCCGCAATGAAAACAGGATTGTGTAACTGTGCTTACCGACATGTTATGGCAATTGATTGACTCAGGTCACGAAACTACATATAGAGTAAAAAATGTTTTTATGATCTTGATCTTATAAAAAGATAACCTATGTCATAAAATTAAGAGTTAACATCATATTATGGCATTAATTTATGAAATGACTGAGTGTTTTCTCAAAAAGGTATGTCTGGGTAAAAGTGGTATTTTTAGGATTTGGGGCTGCCCATGAAGGATGCGCGTTAAGCTGTTCCGATAATAGCTAATATTTCTGCGCATTCCTTCATGGTCGGGCTCTTCGTTGCAAGTCCTCGCTGCGCTCCGGGCTTTCCACTTCGATCCCTCAGCCTCCTGCCGGAATGCAATCCATTAGTTTAAATTCAAAACATAGATATAAATTTGTCAATACTGAGCAAGGGTGGCCATCATTCCTTCTCCAAAATGGAAATTATCGCATGAAGAGAATCTACCTGAAAACCAGAATCAAAATGGCGAGGTACTTTCTTGCCATTACTTTAGTTTGGATTAGTTGCGCTTATATGAGCATTGGCAAGATAAATATGAGTGCCAATCTTATTTTACTTTCGCTTATATTCTTACTCTACCTATGGGAGAATTTTTTTATTCCAAACCCAATCAGTGAACAACAAAGCATATTCACGGATTTTCTGGGAATTTCAAAAGAATCATCAAGATTGATTCGGCTCATTAGCTCACTGATTGGTTTTATTACCATTCTTTGGTTCATTGGGTTTGAACTTTCGGCATTGTTGGACAGGCTTCTATAATAGGGTAATTTTTCAGAAGCTATTTTTAGCTCAAAGCAATAATACCTTACCTTGCTCTTAGTTAAGCTTGATATAAAATGCGATCAAATCCTGCATGAATCAAAGTCCTTTGTCCACCCAAGGTGTCATCATCGTCCCCAAAACATGCCATACCAAATATTTAACATTTTCATAGCATATTTTAACCGAATTTTGAAATGGGTGCCCGTATTAAAGGCACCGATTGTTTAACCCTTAACACAATAACCATGGAACATTCACATACAGGAAAGTGCCCGGTGATGCACGGAGCAAATACAACTTCCAACAACACGGTGATGGAATGGTGGCCCAATGCGCTCAACCTCGACATCCTTCATCAGCACGATACCAAAACGAATCCGAACACAAAAGAATTTAACTACAGGCAGGAATTTAAAAAGCTTGATCTGGACGCCTTAAAAAATGACCTGAAAAAATTAATGACCGATAGCCAGGATTGGTGGCCGGCTGATTGGGGACATTACGGAGGTCTGATGATTCGCATGGCATGGCATGCTGCAGGCACTTACCGCATGGCCGATGGACGAGGCGGAAGCAATACAGGCAACCAACGCTTTGCCCCCCTCAACAGTTGGCCCGATAATGTAAACCTTGATAAAGCACGACGACTGCTTTGGCCCGTCAAGAAAAAATACGGTAACAAAATATCGTGGGCGGATTTATATATACTGGCCGGAAACATGGCTTACGAATCGATGGGTTTCAAAACCTTTGGATTTGCCGGCGGACGTGAAGATATCTGGCATCCTGAGAAAGACATCAACTGGGGATCAGAAAAAGAGTGGCTCGGTAAATCACGTTATGCAGATGCTAAAAACAGCGAATCTTTGGAGAACCCTCTCGCTGCAGTACAAATGGGATTGATTTATGTAAATCCGGAAGGCGTTGATGGGATTCCGGATCCGCTCAAAACCGCCAAAGACGTGCGCACTACCTTTAAACGTATGGCCATGAATGATGAAGAAACCGTAGCTCTGACAGCGGGCGGGCATACAGTTGGTAAAACGCATGGTAATGGAGATGCTGCTAAATTGGGGCCTAAACCCGAATCAGCAGATCTACATGAACAAGGATTTGGGTGGATGAATCCAACCCGAAAAGGCAATGCCGAAGATACCGTTTCGAGCGGTCTGGAAGGCGCATGGACCACAACTCCCAACAAATGGAATCATACCTATTTCCATCTCTTACTGAATCACGATTGGGAAGTGAGAAAAAGTCCGGCCGGTGCATCGCAATACGAACCGGTGAACATCAAAGAAGAAGACAAACCGTTGGATGCCCATATTCCGGGAGTTCGCAGAAATCCCATCATGACGGATGCTGATATGGCCCTGAAAATGGATCCGGCTTACCGGAAAATTGCAGAACGCTTTTATAAAGAACCGGAATACTTTGAAGAAGTTTTTGCACGGGCATGGTTCAAGCTCACCCACCGCGATCTGGGACCACGAAGCCGCTATTTGGGTGCCGACTCGCCCACAGAAGACCTGATCTGGCAAGACCCCATTCCAACCGTAAATTATACCTTATCGGATACTGAAATCGAAGGACTAAAAAACCAATTGCTGAATTGCGGCTTAACCCAAACCGAATTGATCAATACAGCCTGGGACAGCGCCCGAACTTTCCGGTGTTCGGATTACAGGGGCGGTGCGAACGGAGCGCGGATCAGACTTGCACCTCAGAAAGACTGGAAAGGTAATGAACCGGAACGCTTGAAGAAAGTATTAAATGCACTCACCAAAATTCAAAACGGATTGCAGAAAAAAGTCAGCTTGGCTGATTTAATTGTTTTGGGTGGAACAGCCGTTGTAGAAAATGCAGCGAAGGATGCCGGGGTTGATTTGAAAGTACCTTTCCATGCAGGACGAGGAGATGCCACATCCGAAATGACCGACGCTGAATCATTTGAAGTGTTGGAACCCATTCATGATGGTTTTAGAAATTGGTTGAAAGAAGATTATGCAGTACCAGCAGAAGAATTGTTACTCGAACGATCGCAACTCATGGGACTCACAGCACCTGAAATGACCGTATTGATTGGTGGAATGCGTGTTTTAGATACAAATCACGGTGGAAGCAAGCACGGTGTATTCACCGAAAAACCAGGAGTACTCAGCAATGATTTTTTTGTGAACCTGACCGATATGAAATACATATGGAAACCGGTTGATGAAAACCTGTATCATGTGGTCGACAGAAAAACGGAAACTACAAAATGGACTGCCACGCGTGTAGATTTGGTATTCGGTTCCAATTCCATCTTACGCGCTTATTCCGAGTTTTATGCGCAAGATGATAACAAGGAAAAATTTATGCGCGATTTTGTGAATGCCTGGGTAAAAGTGATGGAAGCCGATCGATACGATTTGAAATAGTTAACCACATGACTCTTTATTCTGGCCATGTTTATTTATCTGACATAATTATGACGTGCCAGTGTAACAATTGTTGCGAATGACCAATGCATTAATCCGTAGCATTGATCCTTTGAATGTAACAATATGACAAAACGGATTTTAAGTATTATTGGTCTCCTTGCATGGGGTATTTCCATCCATGCTCAACCCACCCCATTTCATATTTACCTTGAACCATTAAACATAAACGAACTGGGCGGCTTGCAGGCATATGCATTTGGGCAGCACGATGGTAAATGGCTGATAGTTGGGGGCCGACTGGATGGATTACACCGCCGGCAGCCTTTTGCTGCGTTCGATGTGGCTGGCAACAACAATCAAATAATTGTTATTGATCCGGTAGCAAAAGAAAAATGGACTGCGCCTTTAACATCTCTTTCCGTTGCGTTGCAGGAACAATTGAGTTCAACCAATATGGAGTTTCATCAGGATGGCAATTCCCTGTATATTGTAGGAGGATATGGTTACAACGCTTCAACAGCGAGTCGTAAAACATTTGCTAATTTAACGGCGATCAACGTACCCGCAGTAATAAATGCTGTAATTGCAGGGACTTCCTTTGCTTCGTATTTCCGGCAACTCACTGATGTACAATTTGCGGTAACGGGTGGACACCTGAAAAAAATAAACAATACCTTTTACCTCGTTGGTGGCAACAAGTTTGACGGCGATTACAATCCCATGGGCAACCCAACCTACACACAGGTTTACACCAATGCCATCCGCAAATTTAATATCGTTGATAACGGAAACACCATTACCATTTCACATTTACCCACCATTACTGATGCAGTAAATTTGCATCGGCGGGATTACAATGCCGTGCAACAAATTATGCCAAACGGAGCCGAAGGAATTACCGCATTTTCGGGAGTGTTTCAGCCAACCGTTAACCTGCCCTATTTAAACGCAGTGAATATCGATAGCACTGGCCATTCGGTAAACAATGCATTTCAGCAATTTTACAATCATTACCATTGCGCTGTATTGCCTCTGTATTCGGCGGTTCACAATCAGATGCACAATGTGTTTTTTGGAGGCATTGCACAATACTACGACAGTGGTGGAATATTAGTACAGGACAACAATGTTCCTTTTGTTAAAACCATCGCCCGTGTTACCCGCGATGCTAATGGAACAATGGCCGAATACAAATTACCTGTTGAAATGCCGGGTTTGCTGGGTTCCGGAGCCGAATTTATACCCATCACCAGCGTGCCTCACTTTGCAAACGAAATAATTAAACTGGATGATCTGACTGCAGACAGCACTCTGGTAGGCTATATTTATGGTGGTATAAGCAGTACAGCTGCAAATATCTTTACCACCAATACCGGAACTCAAAGCAGCGCCAGCAGCCAGATTTTTAAAGTTTATGTAATTACCAACTCGCTGGTGGGAATGCATGAACTCAATGTGCAAAGCATAGGAACATTGAAAATGCAAGTGTTTCCAAATCCCAACAGTGGCAGCTTCCAGATCCGTTTTAATCTGAACAAATTGGCTGAAACTAAACTCTCATTGTATAATAAAGAAGGTAAGCTTGTTGAACAACGTATGTTAACACAGTTACAGGTTGGCGAAAATACCATTCAACAAAACCTGCAATCTATTGTGCCCGGTGAGACTTATCTGCTTACACTCGAAACTCCTTATGAAAAAGCGACACAGAAAATAATCATTAAGCACTAAAATTAAATAAACCGGCAGTAGGTAGCCTGACCTTATAAACGACTTCGTGTACTTCGCATTTAATACGTAAAGCCTTTTTTGAATCACCTGTTTCGCTCATGACTGAAATTGGAATCCCGCGATAATTTAACATCCGCCTTACCTTACTTTTAGTACAAATACGCTAAACTTGTTCATCAATCACATGAACATGAAAAAATGGATCGCCCTTGGCTTTAGTATATATTCAACCTTCCTGCAAGCCCAAACATCTCTGCCTGCAGCCTGGAATTTTTCATCGCCCGGCATTACATCGCCACCCATAGGCTGGACGCTTGACAACAGCCGCGCCGGTGGCACGGGAGGACAAACCTATGCATTCGGTACCGGAGATAATTTATCCTGTCGCTTTGATGCCGCCGGTGAAAACCTGATCGTATTTTTCGCCGATAAACCCGGACCCCTGAGTTATTATGTGAGTCCGCAAAATGCCGGAAATCCCTGGTCAGGTTTGTTTGAAGTACAGGAAAGCGCCGATGGAAATTCCTGGTCAAACCTGCGCACGTTTACCAGTCAGGCTACTACCACTACCAATTTTACAAACGGCAAACGCAGCGACAATCTTTCTGCAACTACACGCTATGTGCGATTTGTGTTTACTACCAAAACAAGCGGAAACTTTGCGCTCGACAGCGTACTCATACAACAGGCACCACCACCGTTAAACGCCAGCATTCAAATCAAACAAAACGGGAATGTAATAGTAGGTGGTTCTACTTTTATACTTGGCAATGCATCGGCCACAACCTTTACTATCGAAAACAAAGGCACCGGACAAACCCTGCACCTCGATTCGGTTTCGTTTAGCGGAACAACGCCCAATGATTATTCGGTGAGCAACTTTCCGGACTCCATTATTGCAAACGGTAATGCGACTTTTACCCTGAATTTTTCAGCAGCTCAAAACGGAAGTCGTAAAGCCGCTATGAATATTTACAGCAATGATGCCGATCGACCCAAATACACCATCAACGTTTACGGAATAGGCGGAAACTATGCTACCGAACCCGCTCAGCCTCCGGTGTTAAACACAAGCAATGTGATGACTTACGGATTTGATGCGACCTTGTTGGCGCCTGTGCAGGTACCCGAGCATTATATTGTGCTCTTGTATAAAAATGGTGCCGGCGACGACAAACCGATGGATGGTGTAACCTACAAACGCGGCGATTATATTGGCGCAGCGCAGGTGCTGTATGTGGGCGATAGTGCAAGCCTGATAAAACCTACCCATATACTATCAAATACAGGTTATGCAATGAATGCCTTTTCGTTTAATGGTCCAGCCGGTTTTGAAAATTACTACACCACCAATTCGGCCTTTCGCGGATTGATCACTCCCGGTAAAAAACCGGGTACGTATTATAGCGGAATCAACTCGGGCGCACCCAATTTTGTAAGCACCCTGTCGCAAAAAATCAATCCGCACGATACCATTTATTATAGCCAATACATTTCACGCTTTATTCAACCTTACCTGACACGCGATACGATTGGGGGCAAAAAAATAATGAATTGCGTTTATACAACACTTCCTTATGTGTACACCGAACCCTTCCTGTTCTGGAATGGCACAAACGGAGCTACCCTAACCCGCGAACATACCTATCCGCAAAGCTGGATGCCAACCCGCAGCCTGCCTACCTGGCCCAATGATGCAAATGGTAAAGAACTGCCTGAATACAACGATTTGCATCATTTGTTTCCGGCCGATCAGGCGTATGGAAATGGCGTACGCTCAAATTATCCGTTGGGAGAAGTAGTAACCAACCCACAACCTTCTCCGAGTGGTTTGGGTGTATTGGGAAAAGACCTCAACGGTAATACCGTGTACGAACCCACCGATGCACATAAAGGCGATGCAGCACGGGCCATCTTTTATATGTGTACGGCATACAACGGCATCAGCGGAAACAATTGGTCCATTCCTTCATCGCAGGATCAGGATGTATTGAAGAAATGGCATTTTCAGGACTTGCCGGATAATTGGGAAATTGCCCGTCATGAATTTATTTATTCCATTCAACACAACCGCAACCCGTTTATCGATAGCATCAATTTTGCATGCCGCATTGACTTCCGCAACATGACCTGGATAGCGAACCCGGGCAGTTGTGGTATCGACGAGCGCCGGGTAACTGTGCTGACCCCAAATGGCGGACAAGATCTTAAAAGTGGTACCATTACCCTGGTAATGTGGGATAGCTATGCCATAGATTCTGTAAAAATAGAACTCTACCACGCCGACACCTTCTTTGCCTATTTAGGAAAAGAAGAAGCAGCACGCGAAAAGTTTTTCTGGAAAGTAGGATACCATACCGAAACCCTGAAATCCAGCGATTTTAAAATTCGCGTAACAGATCTCCATTCTCCTGCCTTTGACCTAAGTGACGATTATTTCAAAATCGAATTCCTCCTCAATGCTCTGGACGAAATAAATAATACATACGATCTTCAGGTTTACCCTAACCCAACCTCGGGCACAGTATATCTGCAAGCTTTAAACGGACTACAAATCCAATCCATTCGTGTATTGGATTTGCTGGGAAAAACACATTATGAAAATTCAATCCATGCAGATAATCTTGCCCAAATTCAATTGGATAAAAAAGGAATGTATTTGGTTGAAGTAGTAACAGATCGGGGAGTGGTG
Source organism: Bacteroidia bacterium (assembly GCA_041665785.1). Classification (GTDB taxonomy): domain Bacteria; phylum Bacteroidota; class Bacteroidia; order UKL13-3; family UKL13-3; genus JBAYIE01. The sequence continues at coordinate 42,070 of JBAYIE010000006.1, forward strand.
AGGAAAAGGGTGGTGAGGGAATGAGGAGGTATGTTGAGTAGCGCATATAATTAAGTTAGTGGCAATTTTATGAAAACTCTCATAAAGACATTTATTCTAATTTTAACTCTTGGCTTTACTGCACAAGGACAGACCAAGGATGTTCCTCTATTTGACGACTATTCAATTATTAATAGGACTGTTGACAGTTTACTGAAGATCGGAACTAAAGAAATAGTCGTTTTTCAAACAACAAGACCATTCAAATATTTAAAAAGTTCGGACAGCATACTAACATTTATTTGTTGGCAAATCGCTGACAATTCTATCGTACAAATCGTTACTGATAAAATTGTTTACTCACCTCTTGACTTTAATGGCAAAGAGATATTCACCTACAAAGACAAAATTAAAACACTAGTAACAGAGAAGGAAGAGAGCCAATGTACCTTGCAAATGATTGCTCCTGTTATCAGCGGTAACGTCTTGTTTTATTATAGCAAAGAGCTCATTGGATACTTTGAGCACCCAGAGTCAAATAGTCCAACTAGGTATAAGCCACAGGTTGACAAAGAAAAATACCGATCTACTTGGTACAACTTAATCTATAATGTACTGACAAAAGAAAACTTTAATTTCAAAGGCCTTCCTAATTACGACAGAAGTGCCGGCTATAAGTGAAGAATCAAAACCAGCCACTAACAGCGCCCTTGCGTCAGTTGGGTTTAATCCTTAATTTGTACATTCGTTTCACTTGCTAGCTTTTCGCTCGGACGACTGTGACTGCGTCGCGTCATCCAACAGAATGCAAAGCCGCAAAACGTTCAGGTAATTATATGAGGACAGCCATAATATTAATCATATTATTCTCGAGAGTTTGTGCTACTGCTCAAGCGCCAATACTTTTTGAAACTCCTATTAACGTAACGATAAAAGGTTATTCCCGGAACTACTTAGCTGCGGCCATTTACAAGAAAAAAGAACCGTGGCAACAGACATCAAAAGTTGAATTTTGGTTTAATTCTAGGGGTTTAATAATACAATCAAGATTTTGGGGTAAACAACATAATTCAAATCTGAAGCTTCTAAATAAAATTACACAATACGAATACGACTCTAATGAATTAAGAATATCTAGTCAAGAATGGGAAAATTCATACCTAGATTCCATCAAGTTAAGTAACAAGACATTATATACATACGACAACTATAAAAGACTAATAAAAAAACAAATATTTTCACCTAATGAAAACAATCCTTCCTCCACAGTTGAACACATATATACTGGTGTAAAAGGTGAGGGTTTATTTACCACAATTAGTGGGGGAACAAAATACATTTATGTTTATGACAGTTTAAATCGCCTTAAATCTAGAAAACAATTTTATGGATCTAATTTGGACAAACTTAACTGGATAGAAACCTATTTTTATTTAGATGACACAACAATATGCATTACCAATGTGTTTTATGGAGATTCTATCTTACAATATTCAAAGCAAAATATCACGATTTATAATTTGAATAAAAAGGAAATCGCCATCATTGAAGACTATCTTCCTCCAAAAGAATCGTTCCCAGATAAAACAGAGTTTGAATACGATAAACAAGGACTGATTCTATCAATTAAAAGATACCTAAGGCTCAGTTTTAAAAGTGAATATATCCTAACTTCATTTATTAAATACTCATATAGGCGCCCAAAATATATTGGCCAAAAATCAATTGAAAAAATTAATCAGTCACTTATAAATTTAGACAGCGGAGAATAACTACCACTAACTATAATGAAGATTTCTTGAGCATACAAAAATGATCGAAAAGAATATTTCAATCTATCCAAATAGTTTATTTCTTTGAACGAACAAGTAGTTGCCCGACTGACTTTGTCTGATTTATAAACTAAGACTATTGAAAATTCACCAGATATCAGGAATAAACTCCTGATCTCAGCATTTGTTCTCTCCGTTTATTTTCCTTAGCTTCACCCCTCCTCCGCTTTTGCCTTAAAGGATTTTTGACCCCGCGTATTTCATTCACATCCATAAATTTGATTCCTATGCTGGAAATATTCTCAACCCTCGACCCTTTGCTCAAAACCTTTTGGTTTGTGGCTATACCGGCTTCGCTGATTTTTATTATTCAAACCATCCTGACTTTTATGGGTGCCGATGCTTCCGATGGATTAGAAGCCGACTTCGACGGTGATTTCAGCGGCGGCGACGAATCCTTTCAGGTGTTCTCCCTGCGCAACCTGATCAATTTTTTGCTGGGTTTCAGCTGGACCGGCATTTCGTTTTATACCACCATCTCCAATCCGCTTGGTTTAATTTTGTTTTCACTGATAGTCGGTGCATTGTTTGTATACGTATTTTTCATCATCATCAGACAAGTACAAAAACTGGCTGAAGATAATTCATTCAAACTGATCAATACACTCAACCAATCGGCTGAAGTTTACCTCACCATTCCCGAACATAAAAGCGGAAAAGGCAAAATCATGATCAGCGTAAAAGGCGCTTTTCACGAGCTCGAAGCCATGACCGATCAGGATCGCATTCCATCCGGTGCAACCGTTAAAGTGGTACGCATTGAGAACAACAATGTATTAATTGTAGAAAAAATTTAACCCAAACCATATGAGTCCTATTATCCTTATTGTCGTAGCGGCAGTTGTCATCTTTGTTACCATCTCTGCACTGGTTTCCCGTTATAAACGTTGTCCTTCCGATAAAATATTGGTTATATACGGACGTACCGGCGGAACCTCTGCCAAATGTGTGCACGGAGGCGGAGCATTTATCTGGCCTGTAATACAGGATTATGCATTCCTTGATCTGAAACCCCTTTCCATTGAAGCCAACCTCACCAATGCATTGAGTCGTCAGAATATTCGTGTGGATGTTCCCTGCCGTTTTACGATTGCCATCTCTACCGAAGCAGATAGTATGAATACAGCGGCCGAACGTTTGCTCGGACTTACATCGGAACAGATTCAGGAACTGGCCAAAGATATTTTGTTTGGTCAGTTGCGTTTGGTAATTGCTACCATGACCATCGAAGAAATCAATTCTGATCGCGATAAATTTCTCGACAATATTTCGAAAAACGTAGACAGTGAACTCAAGAAAATCGGATTAAAGTTGATCAACGTTAACGTAACAGATATCAAGGATGAGTCGGGGTATATTGAAGCATTGGGTAAAGAAGCCGCAGCCAAAGCGATCAACGAAGCTAAAATCAGCGTAGCCGAACAGGAGAAAATCGGAGAAACCGGAAAAGCAATGGCAGATCGCGAAAAGGATACACAGATTGCAGAAACGCATCGTGATCGCGACGTAAAAATTGCCATCACCCAAAAAGATAAAGAGATCAGCATTGCCACCGCCGTAAAAGACGAAACTATCGGTAAAGCAGAAGCCGAACGCGATACGCGTGTAAAAACTTCGGAAGCAAATGCCATTGCCATTCAGGGCGAAAACGAAGCGAAAATTTCCATTGCCAAATCAGATGCTAACCGTCGCGAAAAAGAAGCGGAATCGCTGCGCATTGCACTGGCTTCTGAAAAAGTACAACAAGCCAAAGCGCTGGAAGAATCTTATGTAGCCGAACAAAAAGCCGAACTGGCACGATCCGAACGCGAACGTTCCACCCAGATCGCCAATATTGTAGTTCCTGCCGAAATAGCCAAACAACGCGCCATCATCGAAGCGCAAGCCATGGCCGAAACCATTCGCGAAAATGCAAAAGGTGAAGCCGATGCCATCTTTGCAAAAATGGAAGCCGAAGCAAAAGGATTGTTTGAAATCCTCACCAAGCAAGCCGAAGGTTACAAAGAAGTAGTAGCTGCAGCCGGTGGCGATCCTACAAAAGCTTTCCAATTGCTCCTGCTCGAAAAATTACCGGAACTGGTGCGCACACAGGTTGAAGCGGTTAAAAATATCAAGATCGATAAAATCACCGTATGGGATTCAGGCAATGGAAACAACGAAAACGGAAATTCTTCCACCGCAAATTTTGTTTCAGGTATGATGAAGACGGTTCCTCCATTGAACGACCTTTTCAATATGGCCGGGCTCAATCTACCGAATTACCTCAAGGGAAATGATGCTCCTGCGGAAGAGGATGATAAAAAAGAAAGCGGGAAGAAAGAATAAGGTTGTTTCAAACAGTTGCTCTTTTTGTTCAACCATTTATTAGTTGAATGTATCCATAAAGGCTACCCAAACCTCTTCTCCACCAGCGACTGCAATTCTTTTGCCAGATCATGATCGCTGTCCCAGCTGTACTGATGTTTCAGTTCGGTAAACAAACGCATCGCTTCATCGATATTCAACGACGAATTCAAACGGTCGATGGCCTTGGTATACTCCACTGTATTTTCATTGAACAATACATTCACAAAAGCAATTTTCTTGTTGAGCGAGATGGCTGACTTCAGGCTTTCTACCTTACCCTGCATCATTTCTGTTTTGGGGTTATTTTGTGAAATGCGTTCATGCAACAAAGGTTCTTCGTTTTGCGTTTTACTCGTACGCGAAAGGATATCCTGTAAAATAGGTTGCTCTTTATGGGGAGGATTATTCGTTAATGGTGTATCCGTTATTGGGTTATTCGTTGGAGGTGGAATGGTTTCTTCGGGTTGAATTTCAGGTATGGCAGGTGGTGTTGGCGTTAAAACAGATTCTGCAACAATTTCAGGTGCATTGATCTGCTGATCAATCAGAGGCTTTATTTCCTCTATACTTTGCTTCACAGGATCAGGCATCTCTATTGCCAAAGGAACTAAAATCTGAATATGCTCATACAACTCCACGCATTTGCTTTTCAGCAAAGCAATTTCCAGAGTATTGGTGGGGTGCTGACTCTTCCCGATCGCATCGGCCAGTTCCTTCACTTTTTGCATTACTTCCTGTTGATTCATATAGATTTCCCTTTTTACAAAGGTCTAAAAGAAAAGGATTCAAAAAAGCATGTATTTTTACACAGATGTTTTTAGAGCCCCACTTAACACAAAATCGTAAAAAAGGTTGGATCGAAGTGATTTGTGGCTCCATGTTTTCGGGCAAAACAGAAGAGTTGATCCGCCGCCTCAAGCGCGCACGCATCGCCCATCTGAAAGTCGAAATTTTCAAACCCGGTGTCGATACCCGCTACCACGAATCAGAAATCGTTTCACACAACGCAACGGCCATTCCTTCAACTCCTGTTGAATCTTCCCTAAATATCCTGCTCATGCACAAAGATGCCGATGTAATCGGAATCGATGAGGCGCAGTTCTTCGACGATGAAATTGTCTATGTATGTGAAACGCTCGCTTCAAAAGGCATTCGTGTTGTGGTGGCCGGCCTCGATATGGATTACCTGGGCAAACCCTTTGGACCCATGCCCAAACTCATGGCTGTGGCCGAATATGTTACAAAAGTAAACGCTGTTTGTATGGTATGCGGTGATCTGGCAACACACACCTTTCGTAAAACCAAAAACGATGCGTTGGTAATGCTCGGAGAACACGATGATTACGAGGCCCGTTGCCGTACATGTTTTTTGGAAGGGATGAAAATGCAATCAACCTAACCGATTAACGCAATAACCAATAACTTAATAACGAGTAACAACTAACTCAATTGTCCCGGCTGTGCCAGATTCTCCAGCATCTCTTTCGTCATGGCATCCAGGTCGAAACGCGGTTTCCATCCCCAATGTGCCCTTGCTTCTGCATCGTTGATGCTACGCGGCCAGCTGTCGGCAATGGCCTGACGGAAATCGGGATTGTATTGGATTGTAAAGTCGGGAATGAATTTCTGAATGCTGGCTGCTATGCCTTTGGGATCGAAACTGATTCCTGCTACATTATAACTGCTGCGGATCCTAACTTTTTCAGCAGGCGCTTCCATCAGTTCCAGCGTTGCACGTATAGCATCGGGCATAAACATCATCGGCAACTCAGTATGTTCGCTCAGGAAGCTGGTATACGTTTTATTTTTTAATGCTTCATGGTAAATGTGTACGGCATAATCGGTGGTTCCTCCACCCGGCGCCGACTTGTAACCGATCAATCCGGGATAACGGATGCTGCGCACATCCACACCGAATTTCTGATGATAGTATTCGCAAAAACGTTCACCGGCTTGTTTGCTGATTCCGTAAATGGTATTCGGTTCCATAACGGTGTATTGTGGCGTATGATCGCGCGGGGTTGTCGGACCAAATACAGCTATGGAACTGGGCCAGTATACTTTTTTGATGATTCCTTCTTTGGCTGCATCCAATACATGAAACAAGCCTTCCATATTCAGATCCCAGGCTAACTTTGGTTTTTGCTCGGCCGTTGCCGACAATAAAGCAGCCAGCAAATACACCTGAGTGATCTGGTGCTTTTTCATGATCTCATACATGGATTGTTTGTCCATCACATCCAGTTTTTCGAAAATCCCCACCTGATTTTCCAACGGACGAATATCCGAAGTGATCACATTGTTTTCTCCGTAAACCGTTCTGCAGGTCTCAGCCAGTTCAAGGCCGATCTGGCCATTGGCGCCCATGATGAGTATTTTTTCCGTCGACATCTATGCTGTTATTTGGTTCGCGATATTAAAATAAACTTTTTACAAGTCGACTCAAAAGTAGTGAATGTTCATTGAATTTAATTTGAGGGAACGCAATAGTGCATCTCCGCATGATGCAGCACAACTCCGAACGATGTAGCGCATCTCCGAATGCGCGATTCCTTTCACTACAATGTTGTAGGTGTATCATTTCTCTCCCCACGTCGCGATGTTCAACCGCGTTGCGGTTTTTTGAGGAGGGGGTGTCACGTGCGGGTTATGGAGGTTGAACCGCGTTGCGGTTATGGGTTTGTTGTTGAGTGTAAGGTTAGCCCGCCTTCGCCAAAATCTTCGGCGAGGCAATGCATTCTTCATTCTTCATTCTTCATTTTAAACCCATCCTCCAAACGATTCGTTCTCCACTGCAGATTCGGATCCAAAATAGATGTACAAGGTATTTCTGCATCCCAGCATTGTGCATTACCCTCCGGCATCATCACGTATCCGCCCAGAGGCAAAGGCACACGCTGCATGGTGTTAGTTCCATATGGAAGCAGGGTTATCAGGTTGCGTTGGAATCGGTCTGCGGGCAAATATAATTTTGTAAAAAATATACCACCGGCTATTAATAAAACCATGCCCCCAAACATTACCCAGCGGGCTTGAAAAAGGTGATTGAAGCGAGAAATAGTAAATCGGTGCTGAAACATCCAGGCAATGTAAAACACGAGGTATCCAAAAATAAAACGCGTAGCGGGTGCATTCATAAACCACACCGGCATAGCCAATGCAATAGTGATTAGCAACAAAGCGGAATGCTCTTTGCGAATGATTTCCTTCCAACGTTTTCTGCTCCGGCGAATCAACAAGGCAATCATCAGAAACAAGGCATCAACCACAAACAAAGCCAACAGAAATTTACTGAACAGATCCAGATGCTTAATCCATTGCACAAACCATTGGGTGAAGGGCATCTGCTTTACCGTTTCCAAATCCACACCCGGTACACGCTCGTTCGCTATATTGATGGCGCGTTCGTATTGCAAGGTTTCTGCACGCATTTTCCAGTCTACATCAAACAAGTCCAATTGATCCACCGGATAAAGCAGGTAACCCGATTTCAATACATTGGTTTGCAACCAGGGTGTAAACAGCAGCAGGCAAAATAAAGTCAATACTGTAATACCTTTCCGTAACACATCCAGCTTCTGCATCAACAGCCAACCTACAGGAATAAACAATAACGTAATGGCAGATAATTTAAATGTAACCATTGTTAAAAATACCAGCAAAAGGGGTGCCCGCTTTCTCCAATCGGAAACAGGTTGTTGAATCCATTCGGTAAATGTGATCAGTGTTAATATGGTGATCGCATAATCGTTGGTAACTGCACCCACATATTTTCGGTAGGCCATCAAAATCAGATACAAAAAGATGACGCCCTTTAAAATGAAATTCGGATCGTTTTTGCGTGGAATAAAATACACGGTAGAAACAATCAGCAATAAAGCATTGAGTACATAAACCGATTTCAATCCGAAGAATCCCATGCCGAAATAAGCATGCAGCAAAAACCAATTTGAATTATTGCCCAACTGCCTGCGCAAATTCCCTAAACCCTTCACTACCGGAAATTGTTCGTCCCAACGAATGGCCTGCAAATGATAATCTCCAATATCTCCAACTCCTGCTCTGCCGGCCAGATTGAGGATAGCCGCACAAAACACAACCATAAAAAAAATCACGTGCAAGGGCGATCCAAAACAATCCTGTTTGAGCTGTGTCAGGTATTTATTCCATTCTGCTTTAACCGGCAAAACCAAAGCAGTTAGCACCATCAATATCAGCAGGTGCACCATCCATCCCATGGGCAAAAACAAGTGCAGGATTTGTAACAGCAGGGCATCCAGACATAGACCCGGAACCAGCAAAAAAAGTGCATGTGAAACTGTGAATTCGGTTCTGAGCAATTTCGAGAAAAGGTGTAAACAAACGATGCCGGAAACCCAGGCAACCAGAAAAGCATAGATCAGAAATATTGCAGCGGACAGCACGAAGTTAAATTAAGCCAGTACCTGTTTTAAATCCTCCAGCAAATCTTCTACATCTTCTACACCTACACTGAGACGCAACAAACTATCCACCACACCAGCCTTTTCGCGCTCTGCTTTGGGAATGGAAGCATGGGTCATTGTAGCCGGATGATTTACCAGCGACTCCACACCTCCCAAACTTTCGGCCAGTGCGAATACTTTAAATCGGGAAGCGATCCGGAACGTTTCGTTGAGGTCAGCACCTTTTAACACAATGGAAATCATCCCTCCGAAATCACGCATTTGTTTTTTGGCAATTTCGTGGTTAGGATGATCTGTGAAACCCGGCCAGTAAACTTTTTCAATTTTCGGATGTGTTTTCAAATACTGTGCAATCTGCCTTCCGTTTTCGCAATGTGCTTTCATGCGCAGGTGCAACGTTTTCAATCCGCGCAATACCAGAAAACTGTCTTGCGGACCAGGAGTAGCCCCACACGAATTATGAATAAAGGCTAGTTGCTCGTGAAGGTTATCATTGTTGGTGAGCAAAGCACCCATGATCACGTCACTGTGTCCGCCTAAATATTTGGTAACACTATGCATCACAATATCGGCACCCAGATCAAGTGGGTTTTGCAGGTATGGCGATGCAAAAGTATTATCGACTGCCAGAGTAATGGAATGCTTCTTCGCTATTGCCGCGCATGCCGCAATGTCCACAATCTGCATGGTAGGGTTAGTCGGCGTTTCAATCCAGATCAGTTTGGTATTGGGATTTATGTATGCAGAAATATTGTTCGCATCATTCATATCGATGAAATGAAATTTGATGCCAAAATTTGCAAATACCTTGGTAAACATGCGGTATGTTCCACCGTATAAATCGTTGCCGGTAATCACTTCATCACCCGGACGCAACAGTTTGATTACTGCGTCGGTGGCTCCCATACCACTACTGAAACACAATCCGTATTTTGCATTTTCCAAAGCTGCCAGGCATTTTTCGAGGGCTGTGCGCGTCGGATTTTTTCCGCGTGCATAGGCATATCCTTTGTGTTTACCCGGACTTTCCTGCCAGAAGGTAGAAGTCTGGTAAATAGGTGTCATAACCGCTCCTGTGGTTGGATCGGGCTCTTGTCCGGCATGAATGGCTTTTGTTCCGAATTTCATATTGCGTGATTTTACTGTTGGCAAACTTAAGGCAAATCTGATTGAAGAATGAATAATGAAAAATTAAGAATGAAAAGTTAAATTTCTTCATTCTTCTCACCGTCGCTTCGCTTTGGCGACACAAAGCATTCTTCATTCTTAAATTTCTCATTCTTCATTTTTAATTTATTTCCTTCAAAAACAGTCCTCTGCGAACATTTGCTTCCAAATATCATTTCCATCTGTACTTTCGCCGCTTGTACAGCGTTTTAAGCAACGTAGCTATGGTTTTGAAATTTAATGCGATTCCATTTGCATACATTGTTTTAAACCTTAACTTTCAGAACGAAACAAAACCATTGATTACTTTCAAATAAAATAGCGCATGCCTACCCAGTTTATAAAGAAGATGAACAAAACCGAAGCCGGTTTTCACCTGTTGATGATGCTTTCTATGGCCGATGATCATATTCACCATACCGAACACGATGTCATTATTGATTTTCTGAACGATCATTTCAACGACAATATCGACCTGATCAAAGAACAAGCCTTTTTGAAAGCACTTCCAGCATCAGAGCAGGAAAGCCATTTTATGGAGACGGCAGAGCATTTGTTTGCTATCAGCAACGCCGATGAACGCCACACCATAACCCGTTTTGCCATGGATGTGGTAATGGCCGACGAAACCATGCAGCATCACGAAAATAAGCTGATCAACAAGCTGTATGATTGCTGGGATATCGAATAATCCCGGGATCAAACCTTCCCCTTTTACCCATAATTTCTGGTTTTCGATGCGTGCCGGCCTTATTCTGCTGGTTGTTTTTATTCCTGTAACTTCGCTCCGGGCGCAGGATTGTGTGAATCAGGCTCTCGTAAATTCAACGTATTTCTGTCCCAATCCCGAGTTTTACCCCGTATGCGGTTGCGATGGCAAAACTTACCGCAATTTGTGCGAAGCCCAGATGCGTAATGGCATACAATACTATACCGATGGCCCCTGCACTGGTTTTGAATTCGATATTCTACCCAATATTACCGCTACCTACCTGGAATTTACCCTGGTTCAATCGGTTAACCCCAGTTTTGTAAAAATGATCATTATGGATGCCTGGGGCAAATTTCTGGTGATTGAGAATGTTAGCATTACACCGCGATTTTACCGCAGCATTGATGTTTCCTGGTTGATGCAGGGAGTTTATTTTATACTTGTATACGATTCCAACGACAATTACCGGTTCCGCAGGTTCGTGAAATACAACCCATAAGCCTAAACCGGTTGATATCAAAACCTTTTTTTCACATTTTGTTGTGAATTAAGAATTCCTGCCCTATTTTTGCCACCCCTTATCAGAAAAGTATAAAAATTATTTTATCGTGGATACATTAAGTTATAAAACAAAGTCAGCCAACAAAGCTTCCGTTAAAAAGGATTGGTTTATTGTTGATGCTGAAGGCCAGACTCTGGGCCGTTTTGCAAGCAAAGTTGCCAATATTTTAAGAGGCAAACACAAAACCAGCTTTACCCCGCATGTGGATTGTGGTGATAATGTGATCATTATCAACGCAGAAAAGATCCGCTTTACCGGAAACAAGCTGAACGACAAAGATTACGTATTCTATTCCGGTTTCCCGGGTGGACAGCGTTTCGAGTCGGCCAAAGTGATGCTCGAGAAAAAACCAACCTACGTTGTAGAGCATGCCATCGACGGTATGTTGCCCAACAACAAGCTGGGTCGCGAAATTTTCAGAAACCTATTTGTGTATGCAGGTACAGAACATCCGCACGCAGCACAACAACCTAAAACCTTAACCTTCTAAATCAGCTAATGGAAATTATAAACGCCATAGGAAGAAGAAAAACCGCAGTTGCCCGTGTATACCTCTCAGCAGGTACCGGAAACGTAACTGTTAACGGTAAAGATGTGAAAATATTTTTTCCGTCTGTTCTCTTACAACACGCCGTAAGCAAACCGTTTGATGTATCGAATACTGCCGGTCAGTTCGACGTTAAATGCAATGTAGATGGTGGTGGAATTACCGGACAAGCCGATGCCATTAAACTGGCTATAGCCCGTGCCCTCGTAAAACACAATACCGAATTGAAGCCTTTGCTCAAAGCCGATGGCCTGATGACGCGCGATCCACGTATGGTGGAACGTAAGAAACCGGGACAGAAAAAGGCACGCAAACGTTTCCAGTTCGTAAAACGTTAATCAGAATCCTTTTCAATTATAAATTATGTCAAAATTCACTCAGGAAGAGTTGTTGGAAGCGGGAGTGCACTTCGGTCACTTAACCCGCAAATGGAACCCCAAGATGGCCCCATATATTTTTATGGAGAAAAACGGGATCCACCTCATCGATCTTAACAAGACAGCCCACAAGCTGGATGAGGCCTCTAGCGCCATTAAAAACATCGTAAAATCGGGTCGTAAGATTTTGTTCGTGGCTACCAAAAAACAAGCCAAAGAAATCATCGAAACCGAAGCGAACAAGGTAAACATGCCCTTTGTAACCGAGCGTTGGCTGGGTGGTATGTTAACCAACTTCACTACCGTTCGTAAATCCATCAAGAAACTCCAGAATCTGGATAAGATGGCCCAGGACGGTACTTACGCAAACATCAACAAGAAAGAACGCCTCATGGTTGAGCGCGAGAAAATCAAGTTGACCCGCTTGCTCGGAGGTATTGCCGATTTAAACCGTTTGCCTGCTGCTCTGTTTATTGTGGACGTTAAACGCGAACACATTGCTGTGGCCGAAGCGCAAAAACTGAATATTCCAACGTTTGCCCTGGTAGATACGAATTCGGATCCTACAGTTGTAGATTTCCCGATTCCTGCCAACGACGATGCCGCTAAATCCATAGCCCTGATCGCGAAAGTAATGACCGAAGCAATTGCTGAAGGACTTGCCGAACGCAAAAAGGATAAGGAAGAAAGCGACAAAGAAGCCGTTCCTTCAACTGAAGAAGCATAACAAGGAAAATCGGCTACCAAAAAATAGCCGATTTTTTTTAAGGAATTATTTCAATCACATTTATTTAAGGAGAGAAAAACATGAGTACAATTAGTGCAGGTGATGTAAACAAATTGCGCCAAATGACCGGCGCCGGAATGATGGATTGCAAAAAAGCGTTGACTGAAACCAACGGAGATTTTGAAGCCGCTGTAGATTATTTACGTAAAAAAGGTGCTAAGGTATCGGCCGCCCGTGCCGATCGCGAAGCCAAAGAAGGTGCAGTGATTGCCAAAACCACTGCCGATAAGAAAACCGGAGTGATCATTCAACTGAGTTGCGAAACTGATTTCGTGGCCAAAAACGACGACTTCGTAAAATTCGCCCATGCCGTTGCTGATCTGGCCCTGGCCAACAAACCGGCTACCGCTGAAGAACTGAAGGCATTGCCTTTTGAAGGCCTGACCCTGGGTGATAAAATCACTGAACAGGTAGGTAAGATCGGAGAAAAAATTGACGTGGTACGTTACGAACTGATGAATGGCGAGAATATCGTTCCTTATATCCATGGCGCTAACCGTCTGGGTGTATTGGTTTCATTAAGCAGCCAGCCTACCGATGCCAATTTTGTTGCCGGTAAAGATGTAGCCATGCAGGTGGCTGCCCTGAATCCGGTGGCTTTGGATAAAGATGATGTAGATTCAGCCGTTGTAGCCCGCGAAATCGAAATCGGAAAAGAACAGGCTCGTGCCGAAGGAAAACCGGAAGCCATGCTGGAAAAAATTGCTCAGGGTAAATTGGGTAAATTCTACAAAGAATCAACCCTCATGAACCAGGAGTTTGTAAAAGACAATTCCAAAACCATCGCTCAAATGCTGGATGGCGTTGAGAAAGGCCTTACTGTGAAAGCCTTCAAACGCATAGCCTTAGGTTAATCCAATAGTATTTTAATAAAAAAGCGACTCCAAATTGGGGTCGCTTTTTTTATGCCCGCTCTCGCGGACTTTCAGTCCGTGAGAAGCCCTCAATAATGATTAAGTAATAGCAATTGGTTAAGTTCTCCTAGAACCATTTAACTATTCAACCACCAATTTGCGCGTTGTGGCCAGATCTCCCGCTACAATTTGCATGAAATAAATTCCGGGCTTTATATCGTGTAAGGATACCTCATGTTTCGATGCGGCTGACTTAATTCCCCAGGTTTGAACAGACTTTCCTAACTGATCGAACAATTCCAGTTGAACCGCTGCTGCGGTGCTCAAAAGTAAGCATACACTCTGCTGAGCAGGATTGGGAAATAATTCCATGGTTGACAGCTTAATCGATTCGTCTACACCAATCACAGCACCCGGACCTCTGCCATAAAAACGCAAATTGTAATTGTCATTCGCTATAAGATAATCATCATTTACAAAAACAGCGCTGGTTCCTCCTGTACTCAACTTGCCGAGAAATCGCAAGTTGGATGGATTGGTAACGTCGAACAGGGCAACACCAAGTGAAGTGCCAACATAGAGTGTATCTTTATACAAAAATAATCCGGAATGACCCGATGGATCAAATCCCGGAACCTGCAGGTAATTGAATGAATCCAGCTGTGCATTGTTGTTCATATTGACAGAATAAACAAAAGCTTGTGATGATGTGCTTGAGGCAGTATAAAGTATTTTATTCGGGGCATCGTACAGCATTTGATCCGGATCACCAAACAGAGCTGTCAGGGTTGTTTTGGTAACCGTTGGAGCAGCCGAAACATCCATGATATTTACATTGTATCCATCACTCGCAATTATTTTATCAGCACTCAAACGTTGTACACTTCCGCTGTTGATCCCTGAATAACTCTTCTCCGCAATTTTTGTCAGATTGTTCAAGTCACTCAGATCGATCAGGTAATAATTGGATCCGCTATAATGCAATTTGCTTCCTTCAATCAGAAGCGAGGCCGTCATGTATCCGATATTCTTGGTTGCAATACCATCTTTAAAGGTATTTATTTTGCGTGTCCATACCGGATTGGCCGGTGTTGACGCATTGATAATTTGTATTCCTTTGCTTCCTATAGCATAGATATCCGAACCGCGAAACACAAAATCAGTAACACCAAACGAATCGGTTTGAATGCCCATGCGCTTCAACCGTTTAACAGAATCAATCAGAGTGATATCGTATGTATCAAAGAATCCTTTGTACGATAAATTTACATGCTGAGCACCTGCATAAATAATGTTTGGATTCGAAGGATGAGCCTTGATGACCTTCGCATACAACCCCTCACTTGAATACGAAAATGTAGCAACCGGGTGGTAGCTTTGAGCCTGCATGTTATTCACCAGGTAAGTCAAAACAAGGAAGAAAAGAACTTTTTTCATAATGTGTGTTGAAATCAAATATACCCTTATTCACGACATTACATCGGGATAACAGAAAGTAGCAATCTGTAACCTGCTTAGTTCCGCCTTTTATAAGATGAACTTTTTAAACGGTTGCGATGCTGATTTGCCACTTTTATTTTGCATCAATCAAAGATTTGAATGGTTAACCGATAGGTATACTGCCTGCGCCTTTGCCGTTGGATATTTTTCTTAAAAATGCGGTAACCAGTTTATGCGGAACTTCCGGTGTCGAATTATCCTGCGGTACAAAAAGTGTTGCAATAAAAAAGGGATGTTTCTCCAACTCCAGGATGCGTGCTTCGTTCATGGAATCGGTGCCTACAATTTTAAACCCGTTTGTATGCAGATGATTTTGATACTCCGGATTGAGGCCAAAATTGCAATAATATTTCTCCTTGATTTTGCCCTGCCCAAATACTTCAAAGGTTTGTGATTTTCTGTATATAAGTTCAATCTCCAGCGTTTGACCGGCTAATGAACAACTCAGTGGATTGATCACCAATTTAGAAGCATAGGGATCGTATTCGGCATGCTCAGCATCCTTTATACGCAGTACATTCCGGGCATATTCAATCACCATGTGCTGAAATCCGCCACAAGTGCCTAAGACCGGTAATTTATTTTCGCGTGCAAATTGAATAACCCTCAAAGCTCCGGCCATACTTTTATAAGGACTTCCCGGTGCAATCCAGAAACCGCTATAGGTTGATACGATCCGATCAAAATCACGCTGTGCCGTATCGGTAGGGATCCAGTCATATTGGAGTGGAATAGCAAATTTTACCATAGCATGTCCAATCGCTTCATTCGTTGCCCGGTGAGGCCTGAATCCTTCCTGAAAATCTCCTATGATGGCAAGTTTCATCGTGTATGAAGTTTTAATTTGTTATTTCTCCTTCTCTCATTGTTGCACCAAATGGCACGAATACAATTGAAACATAATTTATCATTTAACTTTTCCTTTCCCCTTAACTTTTAAGATAGTCAGACCAAAAGGTGCCTTCAACTCTTTGTAATCATACATATTCAGGTATAAAGTCAGTGTATCAAAGGTATCTTCCCAGGTAACCTTGTACATATCCAGTAAAGCCATGCCATCAAATCCATGTTGGCTTTTTACCGGACAACAACTGCCCGCTCTGAAATAGCTTACTTTTTCGCCATGCGGACCAGCCAATGCATTAAAAAATCTTCGCTGGTTTAACGGACCTTCATTTTTGGATGCACCTCCCACTTCTATTGGGTTTTTCTCTGAATATCCATACGTATTATCCGTAGATATTTCAGTCAGCAAAACGGTTTGTTCGTTAAGCAGCCTTGGTTTTGCTGCATGCCGCGAAGCGGAACAGGAAAACACCATCGTCGAAATCCAGATGAAAATGAAATGCTTCATTAGATTTTCTTTACGAATGAGAACAAAACCAACATATCCAAAGCGATTTAACGCTTTAGTCATACTTCTCCTGAAGGGTTCTTTAAAGGTACAAAGCTTTCAGGTGAAGGCAAATTAAATTGATGGCCATTTGCAAATCTGAATTAGAAAAATGACCATTTACGGATATTGCACCATCGTATTTAACGGTCTATTGATTACATACATTTGTATTAACGCCTGCCATACATAGCCTCGTAATACTGCTGATATGTTCCATTGGTAATATCATCCAGCCAATCCTGATTGTTTAAATACCAATCTACCGTCAATTCCAATCCCTGTTCCGGTTGAACAGTCGGCTTCCAGCCCAATTCCGCAGTAATCTTTTGTGCATCGATAGCATAGCGCAAATCGTGTCCGGCACGGTCGGTTACGAAGGTGATTAATTTTTCTGCTGTCCCCGATTCGTTGTTGAACCTGGTATCCATGATCCTGCAAAGCATCCGAATCAGGTCGATATTCCGCGTTTCGTTATTTCCACCAACGTTATAGGTTTCACCAATTCGACCGCTGTGAAAAATAAGGTCGATGGCCTGCGCATGATCTTTTACAAAAAGCCAGTCGCGTATGTTTTCGCCTTTGCCATAAACAGGCAGGGGAATGCTTTTGCGAATATTGTGAATGCACAAGGGAATCAACTTCTCGGGAAACTGGTTGGGACCGTAGTTATTGGAACAGTGGCTCAACACAACGGGCAACCTATACGTATTGTGATAGGCTCGTACAAAATGGTCGGATCCGGCTTTGGATGCTGAATAAGGCGATTGCGGATCGTATGGAGTGTTTTCAGAAAATAAACCATCTGTACCTAAACTGCCATAAACTTCATCGGTTGAAACGTGATAAAAGAGTTTACCTGCATAATTTCCATTCCAGTTTTCGCGGCAAGCATTCAACAGATTTACAGTTCCGATAATATTGGTAAGCACAAAATCCATTGGACTTTCAATCGACCGGTCTACATGCGTTTCAGCTGCCAGATGAATCACACTGTCAAATGCGTGTTTTGCAAAAAGTGCATTTACCATTTCAGCATCGGTTATATCTCCTTTGATGAATTGATAATTGGACCGGCCTTCCAAATCGCTCAGGTTCTCGAGATTACCAGCATAGGTAAGTTTATCTAAGTTGAAGATCTTCGCATCCGGGTAATTGTTCACAAACAGGCGTACCACATGCGAACCAATAAATCCGGCACCTCCCGTTATAAGTATTTTTCTATTTCCCATGAATGTTTTCCCTGAAATTATGGATCACTAAGTTAACGCATAAGCGGGAAATTCCTGTATGCAGGTTACAATCAATCGTTACCCGTTATTTCCGGCACCGGCTTGTTCCCATTTCCAGGCGCTGCGCAACATATCCTCTATGCCGTATTTGGCCTTCCAATTGAGTTCCCGTGCAGCCAGTGAGGTGTCTGCGTATACCGCACCTACATCACCTTCGCGCCTTCCGGTAAGTATATAAGGAATGGCAATCCCACTTACTTTCCCAAATGCATTGATGAGGTCGAGTACCGAATAACCAACACCGGTTCCAATATTGAAGATTTCGAATTTCTTTTTATTCTGGCCTTTTATCAGCCTTTCCAAAGCCGCAATATGCGCTGTGGCCACGTCCACCACATGAATATAATCCCGGACGCAGGTGCCGTCAGCAGTATGATAATCACTGCCAAAAACATTCAGGTGCGCTCTTTTGCCTAAAGCGGTTTCGGTTATATACGGCACCAGATGATGGGGAGGACCGTGTTGTACTTCGCCAATCAATGCCGTTTCATGTGCCCCGATCGGATTGAAATAGCGCAAGGCTAAGGCTTCAATGGGTTTGGTTTTACTGGTATGCTCCAGAATCTCTTCGCCCATTTGCTTTGTATTGCCATAGGTAGATTCAGCTTTCTTAACCGGCTCCATTTCAGTAACGGGCAAGGTGTTTGGATTACCATAAACCGTACACGAAGAACTGAACACAATATGTTTCACTCCATGTTCCACCATAGCCTTGAGCAGGTTGATCTGCGAAAAAAGGTTATTGTGGTAGTATTTTAATGGTTCTGCAACCGATTCATCCACCAGCAGAATTGCAGCAAAATGAATTACTGCCTTAATTTGAGGTTCGTCGCGAAACAATTGTTCCACTTCTGAAAAGTTGCATAATTCAGTTTGGTAAAATGAAGGTCGCTTTCCGGTAATCTGCTCAATGCGGTCCAGTACTTCGATGCGCGAATTCGACAGATTATCAGCAATTACAACATCGTATCCAGCCTGAATCAGCTCAACTACAGTGTGTGAACCGATATAGCCGGTACCCCCGGTAACAAGGATTTTCATACCAATCAGGCTTGTTCAGCAGTTTCTTCCCCTTCGGTTTCTTCTTCTTCGCGGGTAGTGCCTTCCATCAGGTGACGGATATCGATTAATTCGTCTTTGTTGTACTTATTCTGGTAATCCAACAACAGATCCAGGAAATAATCCAGATTCGCTTTTCCGTCTTCTTCTTCCAGGTATAAAAAAGTATAATCGCCGTTTGCTTCAATATTCTCATAAGCCAGACGGATCATGCGTACATATCCGGGCTCATTCAGGTTGCTCTTAAACCATTCGCGCAGTGCTTTCAGCTGTTCTATCGCCTTTACTCCAACCCCTTCATTAGCCAATGTATTTTTCAGCGCTTCCAACAAGTTTTTCATCTTTATTTGAGTTTTGTTTTGGCAACGAAACTAAACAATTTAAATATTGTAAAAAACTCAAATATGAAAGCGATCTCAACCATAGGCCTGCTGGTAGTTTCCAACCTCTTTATGACATTTGCCTGGTATGGCCATTTACAGTTTCAGAAAATAGGCTGGTTTAAAGGTACGGGGTTGATTGGAATCATCCTGATCAGCTGGTTTATCGCCTTGCTTGAATATGCTTTTCAGGTGCCGGCCAATCGCATAGGTTTTTCAAACAACGGTGGACCTTTTTCTATGGTTGAACTCAAAACCATTCAGGAAGCTATTTCTATTTTGGTCTTTATCCTGGTCAATGTGTTCATTTTTCGTGAAGGCCCTGTTCAATGGAATCATGCCCTTGGATTTATCCTCATCATTTTGGCGGTTTATATTATCTTTAAAAAGTGGTAAACAAGATGCATCCCCGCGCAGCACAGGCTCTATCGGTTGTTTTTCACCCGGTTTTTGTAAACAGTTTTTCGCTTCTGCTGTTGTTTCTGCTTTTTCCTTCACTGCGGTATGGAGTACATCCGGCGATGAAAGTTTTTTACTGGTCCGTTATTTTCATTTCTACCGGAATTGTTCCCATGGCCTGGGTAGGTGTGTCACGCCTGTTGGGCAAAATCGATTCTATCCTGTTGCCCAACAGCGACGACCGCAACCTGCCTTATATTCTTACAGCCAGTTTGTACATGCTCGATTTTTACCTGGCCGGACAATGGGGTGCTTCTTCTCTTTTCAGAGCCTATTTGCTGGCTTGCAGCAGCGTGGTTGTTTCTGTGTTAATCATCAATCAATTTACTAAAATAAGTATCCATGCTGCCAGTTTAGGAGCTCTGGCCGCCGTTATTCACCAATCGGCATTGGTAGCGGGTTTTGATGTGCGTTACCTGATGATTGCTGCATTGGTGATTTCAGGTTTGGTACTTTCTGCTCGTCTTTGGGCTGAATCACACACATCAACTCAAGTGTATTTAGGTTTCTTGGTTGGTTTCTTATGGATGGTACTAATGTTATAACGAATTGCTGAATTTGTCCTATTGCTCAACTATATTCATTACAAAGCCCTACAGGAAATGCATTCTTCATTTTTCCCGCCGCCGCTGCGCTATGGCGAGGCGAGGCATTTTTCATTCTTCATTTCATGTCCCGACAGCAGGGCTAGTCAGTCTTCGTTAAAGCTACTACCGGTCAAGTTCGCTATAGCTATGGCGAGACAAGGCATTTTCTCACCTCGCGTTGTTCAACCGCGTTGCGGTTGTGGGGTCTTTTCTTCGCATAGAGTTATGGAGGTTGAACCGCGTTGCGGTTTGTCGGGGCATGATCTGAATTTAAAGGGATAACATAACGCATTAACGAATATGCGATTCATATTGCCCAACATCGTTTTGGTGAGATGAGTCAGTCTTCGCTATAGCTTCGACAGAACAAATCCATCTACGATAAAGCTACGGCGAGGCAACGCATTCTTCATTCTTCCCGCCGCCGCTAAGGCTTTGGCGAGACAAGGCATTTTTCCCTCCTACGCTAATGCTACTGTGGACAATGCATTCCTCATTTTTAATTCTTCATTTTTAATTTTAATTATCTTCCCGCCATGAGTTACGAAACCATTTTATATGAAGTAAACGACGGTATAGCTACCCTCACGCTGAACCGTCCGGATGTATTCAATGCCTTTAACGAACAGCAGAGTTTTGATGTGCTGGACGCATTGAAAAAAACCGAAAAAGATAAATCCATCCGTGTACTGATTATCACAGGAGCAGGCAAAGCGTTTTGTTCGGGTCAGGACCTGAAAAGTATAGCCGGAAGCCAGAATCGTTCCTTGAGCGATTCGTTGTACAAACGTTACAATCCCATGATCCGTGCATTGCGCAACATACCCATACCGGTTATATGCAAACTCAACGGTGTGGCTGCAGGCGCCGGATGCTCGCTAGCACTGGCCTGCGATTTTATTGTAGCGTCAGAGGTTGCAACGTTAATTGAAGTGTTTATACATGTTGGTCTGGTACTTGATTCCGGATCTTCATACTTCCTTCCGCGTATAGTTGGATCCAACCGTGCATTTGAACTCAGTACCATGGGTGGAAAAGTTTCGGCTATGCAGGCACTCGAATGGGGAATGGTAAACCGTCTAGTGAAACATGAAGAACTGGATGCAGAGACGCAAAAAATTGCAGCCTTTTATGCGCAAGCTCCTACCAAGGCAATTGCATTGATCAAAAAAATGCTGAATAAATCTTCTCACTCAGATCTCGATACCATGTTGCAGTACGAAGCCTATTGCCAGGAAATTGCAGGTCGCAGCGATGATTACAAAGAGGGCGTTAGTGCTTTCAACGAAAAACGTAAAGCAGCATTCAAAGGTTCATAATCCAGGCGTATGAAAACAACCGATATCCACCAAACACTCACCTTCCCAACCACTCCGCTTGATCTGTATCAATGCCTGATGGATGAACGAAAGCACAGTTCATTCACCGGATCTCCTGCAGTGATTGAAGACAAAGAAGACACATCCTTCACAACATATGATGGATATATTGAAGGTAAAAATATTGTACTGGAACGCGGAAAGAAAATTGTGCAAACCTGGAAAGCCAACGAAGAAGAATGGCCGGAAAATCACTTTTCGGAAGTGGTTTTTTCGCTGAGTGCGTCGCCTGAAGGTTGCCTGCTTGAATTTTATCATACTGCCGTTCCGGAGACTTTGGCTAAGGATATAGAGGCAGGCTGGGCCCAATATTACTGGGATCCATTGCGGTATTACCTGAACCGGTAAGTTTATCGGTGTGCGGTTTTTGTAACTCTTAAACTAGTTGCACCAACTTGTCCTGCAATCTTCCTTTATTGATTTTACTGGTTAGTCATCACTTAACTTCGACCTACAGGTACGTCGCGATGTACAACCGCGTTGCGGTTGGATGTCACGTCAGCTGCCTACGCCATCTGTTATTGAGGTGAAACCGCGTTGCGGTTAGTTGCTGCTGGCTATGGTTTCAGCTATTGGGTGAGATATAGCATTACGATCAGTTGCTTGCTATCTTTGGCTTCGGTTATTGAGGTGTAACCGCGTTGCGGTTAGTTGCGGTTAGTTGCTGCTGGCTATGGTTTCCGTAAGCAGAGTGATATTGCGTTACGATTAGTTGCTCGCTTACTTTGGCTTCGGTTATTGAGGGGTAACCGCGTTGCGGTTTGTTGAGGTTAGTTGCTGCTGGCTATGGTTTCCGTTAGCAGAGTGATATTGCGTTGCAATTAGTTGCTTGCTGTCCTTAGCTTTTGTTATTGAGGTGTAACCGCATTGCGGTTAGTTGCATCGTTGCATAATGATAGATTATGAATCGTTTCCTTCCCCTGCACTTCGGTGAGGCGATGCATTCTTCCCGCCGCCGCTAAAGCTACCGCGGGCAATGCATTTTTCATTCTTCATTCTTCATTTTCTCCCCCACCCATTCCCGTATATAATCAACAATCTCATGGGTATTGGCGCCCGGAAGAAACAATTTTCCAACGCCTGCTTTTGTGAGTGTTTTTAAATCTTCGTCCGGAATAATTCCACCACCTGTAAGCAGAATATCGCTGAGGCCTTCCTGCTTCATCAATTCGAGTAACCTTGGAAATACAGTATTGTGTGCCCCTGATAAGATACTCACACCGATTACATCCACATCTTCCTGGAGGGCTGATTTAACAACCATTTCAGGTGTCTGACGCAATCCGGTGTAAATAACTTCCATGCCGGCATCGCGCAGTGCGGTGGCAATTACTTTGGCTCCGCGGTCGTGGCCATCGAGGCCAACTTTTGCTACCAGTACGCGTATAGGTCTATTCATTTTTTCTGAGATACAGGATCTATAGGTTCAAAACGAATCGTATTCTTATTCCCCACTTCCCGTTTGAAATAGCGAAGCAATTGTGCTTCATTCATTTGATAAAAAACGACGGAATCTTTCTTCCCCTCCGGAATTTTACTCAGCAATTTTAGCATGGTAACATCTTTGGCATACACCTCCCGATAATTCATTTGATCCTTATTGCGTGTAAGCAAAGTAAGCTGAAGGTAATTTTTAAGCCGGTCTTTTTGTAAAGCTTTATCGGATGCATTGATGGACGAAAACCGAATTTCATCTCCTGCTTTCCAGCAAATATTCGAATTCCAGAATTGCGGTTCCTGATCATCCTTTTTCGAGATGAAATATAAATTTTGATACTGGCTCAACATGGACGAGGAATCTATTTTAAATTCTGTTTTCCATCCCGATTCTTCCAACGATTCAATGCGATCAGCAAAGATCCGGATGCGAACAGAATCCAATTTTTTGTGTTGAAAGAATCCCTGAAATCCACCAACCATCCAATGGTATTCACCTTGCAATTCTTTTGGAAATTCCGGAACCGGTTGACCCGGAAAGCGATCAAGACGACTTACTGTACAAGCCGATAAAACGATCAGGAAGAAAAGAATGAGTCGGTTCATGCGTGTAACGCTTTCAATGCATTTTGCAAACGCAATATCGTATTTTCTTTTCCAAACAAAGCACACATTTCGAAGATAGGTGGTCCGCCGGCTACGCCTGTTAAACACACGCGCAACAATTGCAGGAAATCTTTGTTGGAAACTTCGTTTTGGTTTAATGCATCGTTATATGATTGTTCTACTACAACTGCATCAAAAGTAGTAGCCTGCTTCAAGCCATTGATTAAACTATTCAATACTGCCGGCGATTTTTCATTCCACCGTTTACTTACCACTCCCTGATCATATTCCGAAGGAACTACAAACAAATAATTTCCCATTTCCCACAATTCCCTGGTGAAGGAAATTTTTTCCTTAATCAGTTCGGTTGCTTTGGCAATGTATGCATCATCCACCTGCAATTGATGCGCCAACACCTGCTTTTTCATTTCTGCAACCAAAAGCGCTGTATCTGAATGTCTGACGTATTGCTGATTGTACCACCGTGCCTTATTCTGATCAAACTTTGCACCTGATTTACTTACCCGGTCGAGCGAAAATGCGGCAACCAATTCTTCCTTTGAATAAATTTCCTGGTTGGTCCCCGGATTCCATCCCAAAAATGCCAATAGGTTCACCACAGCTTCAGGCATATATCCGGTTTCGCGGTAACCGCTCGAAATTTCGCCACTCGTTGGGTCTTTCCATTCCAGAGGGAAAACCGGGAATCCCAAACGATCGCCATCTCGTTTGCTGAGCTTTCCGTTACCTTCCGGTTTCAGCAACAAAGGCAGATGCGCAAACTTCGGCATTACTTCTTCCCATCCTAAAAAACGGTACAATAAAACATGTAAAGGTGCAGATGGCAACCATTCTTCACCACGGATCACATGGGTAATTTGCATCAAATAATCATCCACCACATTCGCCATATGATACGTAGGCATTCCATCGCTTTTATACAATACCTTATCGTCCATTTGCGAAGTATTGAAACTCACCCATCCTCGGATCTCATCGTGAAATTTCACTTCCTCCTTGCGCGGCAACTTTATGCGCACCACATACGGCAGACCTTGCTCCAGCCGGCGCTTCACTTCATCCTCGGGCAGCGTGGTAGAATTGTTCATGGCACTGCGCGTAATAGCATCGTACTTGGCATCCACATTCGATGCTTTCAACCGTTCGCGCATCGCATCCAATTCTTCCGGTGTATCAAAAGCATAATAAGCATGACCGGCTTCTATAAGCTGATCCACATATTTTTTATACATGGGTTTGCGATCACTCTGGCGGTAAGGTGCATGTGGACCATCGCCAAACCCTATTCCTTCGTTGGGTTCAATCCCCAGCCAACGCAACGATTCAATGATATACTGTTCTGCTCCCGGTACAAAGCGTGTCTGATCAGTATCTTCAATACGGAGTATAAAATCTCCTCCGTGTTTTTTAGCCAGTAAATAATTATACAAGGCAGTGCGCACACCACCAATGTGCAAAGGCCCCGTAGGACTGGGGGCAAATCGTACCCTAACTCTTCTGTCTGTCATAAGAGCGGCAAAGATAGCAATTGTACCCTTTGCACCAAACCATGAAATCCTTCGCGAATAGCTGTGAATTCAATACCTTTGGCCCATGATAAAGCATATCGTATTCTGGAAACTGAAAGAGGAGGCACACGGTTTGGGAAAGGCCGATAATGCCCGCATGATCAAATCAAAATTGGAAAGCTTAAACGGTCAGATTCCGGGCCTGATCAAAGTAGAAGTGGGTATCGATTTTTTGCATTCGCCCGAATCGGCCGATCTGGTCTTATACAGTGAATTTGAAAGTCGCGAAGCTTTGCAGGTTTATGCTTCACATCCGTTGCATACTGCCATCATGCCTTATATCGCAGAAGCCCGAAGCGAACGAAGGGTGGTAGATTACGAGGATTGATTAAGGCGTATTCAAATGCAATACCATGCGTATACTTCCTGAATTCTGAATGGAAGTATATCCTGCATCCAATGGATTTTCTAATCCTTTTGGCAACCGGTTCTCATCGAAACGGATCCATTCGCCGGCTTTGATCCAATAGGTGCGGGGTGGAATTTCTGTTTCCGCAACAAATCCAACTGCTTTAAATCCCTGGCCTGTACTCCAGTCCTTATCAATATAGGTCATAACGTGAGCCGGATGGACTTCAGCAATAAAAAAAGCCAGTAGTTTGGCTAGTCCTCCGCGAATGGCCAAATCACCGGCCGTGGCAAAGCGTTCCCATTCATACGACCGATAAGGCACCACTTTATTTTGCATAATCCGTGCTTTGCTAAAAGTGGCTACAGCGATCAGCTCTTCGCCTGCAAACATCCCGATTTTATAGTAAGCGCCTGTTGATCCCTGCAAATGATAGGTGTCTAAAAAAGCAGCAGCAATTGGTTTGTCAATACGCTTTACATGCATATTGCGGGCATGCAAACGACGGCTTAAACCCAATAGGGAACGTAGACGCGCCTGCACAATTTC
Organism: Bacteroidia bacterium; assembly: GCA_041665785.1. Taxonomy (GTDB): domain Bacteria; phylum Bacteroidota; class Bacteroidia; order UKL13-3; family UKL13-3; genus JBAYIE01. The sequence continues at coordinate 68,257 of JBAYIE010000006.1, forward strand.
CTGCTTAACCAACCATTGATCTTCCCAGATATGCAATGCGTGCTGAGCCCCTTTACCAAACCGAAAAACAGTAACCCTTCCCGGTTTTGAAATACTGTGTAATTGTAGATGCAACGAAATTGGTAATGCTGATTCATCTACACCCAACTCACGGATAAAATCAATAATTTCTTTTGAAAAATCGGATTTCATTTACTGTTTGCGCACAAAAAAAGCATGACCGCAAAGATCATGCTTTCCTTGTTGTTTGACTAATCCTTACTGAATAGGAAATGCGATTTCAGTCAACCATTTTGAGGTATCTTTTTCCATACCCGGATCGGTCACATAAATTTCCATCGGCGCACCTGCGCTTTGCATGCCGTTTTTAGCCATGTATGCAAATGCTTCGTTGTAAACCGGACCGGTTTTGGTATAATCTCCATAGTATTTTACCACCAATGCCTTAGTAGCCGGCATTTCGTGACATTTCACATTGCCATCGTCTTTCATTTTGGCAGTTACAGGAACTGCTGCTTCCATATCGGTAGACACACTGTCGTAACTATAATAAATAGACACTGGTGATCCTGCATATTGTACGTTGGCCTTATGCATTGCCTCACCAATTGCTGCATACCAGGCGCCAAATTTAGCACTGGTCAGATCACTCAAATTTACTTTTTCACGAATGCCTGCTACCAAAGTAGCCGGTAACTGACGCTCTTCAAATTGACAACCGGCAATGGTTTCTGCTGCCAGTGGGGCTTTCTCTGATAACTCTTTCAAATTGGCTAATCCTTTTTCATAATCAGGCCCGATAAATTTATCCATCATCAACCCGAAAAATTTCGCAATCGGATTCATTCCCATATCCGAATCCATGGTCCATGTTACTTTAACACCCTCGGTGGTAGCCTCAAAATTAAACTCAGCATAAGCCGGATCCATTCCTTCAAAATCCATTTGCGTTTTGATATGTGCAGGAGCATGTGATTCCACAATCGAAAGTTTGCCGTTTCCTACCTGATCATGCTTGCTTTTCCACTCGTAAAAGGCACCTGAACCTGCAGTTATATCGCTGTAAGTAATGGTCATTTCAGGGTCAATTTTATGCCATGGCGACCATTGTTCCCAGGCCTTTAATTCATTCACCAAGGCAAATACAGTTTCCGGAGTTGCCTTCATTTCAAGCGAACGCTCCACATGCACTTTACGGGGTAAAAAGAATGACACCACCAATAATAACAGTATTATTACCAGCAGTATGATTCCAATCTTTTTTAAAATTTTCATATTTGTATAGGATTAGAAGGGTAAATTTAAAAATAAAAATGTCAAAAACAATTAAAAACACTGCTACCGTTCAACACATTTTAATGCCGGTTATTTATATCTTTTTATGCTTAGTATTTGCATTCCTGTTGAACAGCGGCAGTTTAAATGAAGACGAAAAAAACCGGAGCGACTTTGAGGAACATTACCGTATTCATAGTTTACCATTACCGGCAAGTGTGAGTTTTGCAGGTGAGTCCATATCACTCGAAGATCCGGATAATCTCGAGCGGTATGATAAAGAATTACTGACCAATATATACTGGCAATCGCAAACCTTGTTGTTTATCAAAAGGGCACATAAATATTTTCCGGTTATCGAAAAAATTCTGCGTGAACAAAATATTCCCGACGACTTCAAATACCTCGCTGTAGCCGAAAGTGGATTGCAATATGCCGTGGTTTCACCATCTAACGCAACAGGAGTATGGCAATTTCTGGATGGAACAGGTAAACGCTATGGCTTAACAATCAATGAGGAAGTGGACGAACGTTATCATCTCGAAAAAGCGACCCTTGCTGCATGCGCCTATTTCAGAGAAGCTTACAACGAATTTAACAGTTGGGCTCTCGTGGCTGCATCGTACAATATGGGAATTGTAGGAGTGCGAAAACAACTGGAAATGCAACAAACAAGTTCCTTTCACAATTTGTACCTGAACAGCGAAACTTCCAGGTATTTATTTCGCATCATCGCATTAAAAAATATACTCAACAAACCGGAGCAATTTGGTTTTCATGTACCCGTAGCACAGCATTATAAAATGCCGGAAAGTATAGTTGTTCATGTAAATTCAAGCTTGCCTGATCTTGCTGTATTTGCCAATCAGAATAATTCGGGATACCGATGGTTAAAGCTCCTCAATCCATGGTTGCGCAAAAACACCCTGACCATAAAAGATGGCCGGGATTACTATATCCGTCTTCCCAAACAATCAAGTTTACTGAGTGGATTCAGAGATAAAATTGTAGGTGATACTATTGAGTTGGCGGCAACCAATTACAACCCAACTGTAAAATAAAAGCACAGCAAAATTTTACGCTTGTATCAGGTTATTTATACAACCGATGTGCTTCGATGAATTCCTCTACTTTTTCAGGCACCAGATATTTGATGGATTTGCCGGCCTGTATGGTTTCGCGGATATAGGTGGATGAAATATTCAGCAAAGGAACTTCAAACACATGTATTGCGGGATGATTGGACAGCAATGGATTTTCATGATATCCTGCACGCCGGTAAACATATACCTGATGTTCTTGCAGGATCTCTTCATAATTCTTCCACAAATGAAAAGTTTGCAGGTTATCGCCTCCGATGATCGGAAAAAAAGCATCTTCCGGAAATTGTGTGCGCAGAAACTTCAGGGTATTCGCTGTGTAAGATGGGCGCGTCATGGCAAACTCCACTTCACTCGCTGCAAAACGTGTATCGTGCCCGATGGCCAGGTTGATCATCTCAAGCCGCATGTTTTCATCTACCAATACATCGTTTTCTTTAAACGGATTTTGCGGCGAAAGCACAAACCAGATCTTATCCAATCCGCCAAACTCAATGAAATAATTGGCAATGAGCAAATGCCCTGTATGAATCGGATTAAACGAACCAAAAAACAAACCGATCTTCATTTCAAAAATGCATTAACCAGATGTTCCGCTTCGCTCAGCGCATCTTCGAGTATCACATTGTGAATTACCTTTTCGAATTTGTCTTCGTAAGCCAGTTCATGAATGGCTTTATCTATACGCATACGCAAGGTTTCTTCAGTCTCGGTTGATCGGTATCGCAAACGTTCTTCCAGCACTTTTATACCCGGTGGTTTAACAAATATTACCAATGCTTTATCGCCGAAATACTGCTTAATGTTCAAGCCTCCTTCCACATCAACATCAAATATGACGGTCTTCCCCAGATTCCAGATCCGAACCACTTCCGACTTCAGCGTACCGTAATAATTCCCTCCGTATACTTCTTCGTATTCCAGAAACTCATCGCGGGCAATGCGTTCCTTAAATTCTTCTAACGTAAAAAAATAATAATCTTTGCCATGCACTTCGCTGGGTCTTTTCGGACGTGTACAGGCACTTACAGAAAAAGCCAGACGCTCGTCGAGCGACAACAGATGCTTTACAATGGTGGTTTTACCCGACCCCGACGGAGCACAAAATACGATTGCTTTACCCAAAATTATGTGGTTGAATTGGGGTACGAATTACGGGGTCAACGAGCCGAATTACAAGCGATGAATGAGAACTTCGGAAATTTATTTAGAAATAATTACGAATGACGAAGTACAAAGTACGAAGTAGCTAAGCCTGGAACTTGTCCTTAATTTAGATCTATCTCTTACCAGAGGACTATCATAATTACGAATTACAAATTACGAAGTACGAAGTGGCTAAGCCTGGAACTTGCCCTTAATATAGATCTTTCTCTTATTAGAGGATTATCATAATTACGAAGTACAGATTACGAAGTACGAAGTGGTTAAGCCTAGAACTTGTCCTTAATTTAGATCTTTCTCTTACCAGAGGATTATCATAATTACATAATTACGAAGTACAGATTACGAAGTACGAAGTGGCTAAGCCTGGAACTTGTCCTTAATTTAGATCTTTCTCTTATCAGAGGATTATCACAATTACATAATTACCAAGTACGATGTGGTCACATCCGGAAACTTGGTCTCATTTTCGATTTATCTCTTACAAACTGAGAATCACTGCTGTTTGTTTCTACTTTTTCGAATGGATTGAATGGATTTTACAACAATTGCCAAAAACTCTTCATACGCTTTTGTAAGCTCAACGATTGAGGATTCTAATGCGGGAAACCTTGCTTTCAAAATGAAAAGAAAATGGATCGTTTCATCGGCTTCCTCCTCAACAATTTTATACTTATTAAGAAAATCAGCCTTAGATTTCGCTCTGCGTGTAGCCCGGAAATTGGAAGCAACAGAATTTGATGATCGCGTTATTTGCTTTACTATTTCATTATCTGATGTCCGGAAAGGGATATGATCCGTTAGCTCCATTACCTGCAATGCAAGGTTTCGGGTAAGGTCCATCCATTCATTTATGGTTCTCACAGGCTTTAATAAATTACTAAATAACCTGATTAACCCTACTCTTCAAAACGAATATTAGAGTTCCCGACTATCCATTCACAAATAACATAATTAACTGATTTCTTACTCTCGCAACTCCACTTTCCACTTCGTAATTTGTACTTCGTAATTCCAAACCCTTCCCCGTGACCAAAAGGCCCTAACTTAGCACCCATTCATTAGCGGGCCCACTTCGTAATTGGTAATTGGGTTAGTAGTTATTTTGTTATTTAATTCAGGCATTCTGGTAAGCCACTTCGTAATTTGTACTTCGTACTACTTAGTTCGTACTTCCATTCCCGTGACCAAAAGCCTCTAACCTTTGCACTCATCCACATGCGTACCCACTTCGTACTTCGTAATCCGTCATTCGTACTTATATTCCCGTGACCAAAAGTCCCTAACTTAGCACCCATTCGTTAGCGAGCCCACTTCGTACTTCGTAATCTGTACTTCGTACTTTTTAATCCGTACTTCTAAATTACATTATTTATCTGTTCCTTAATCTTCTCCAACTCATCCTTCATCTCCACCACCCGTTGCTGAATTTTAAAATGATTGGCTTTAGAACCCATGGTATTGATTTCGCGGCCCATTTCCTGTGCAATAAATCCGAGCTTTTTACCCGATGATTTCATACGCATGGTTTCCAGAAAATACTGGCAATGCTGGATCAGGCGTGTACGCTCTTCGGTTACATCAAACTTCTCAATATAGTAGAGCAGTTCCTGTTCGAAACGGTTTTTATCATAAGAAGCTTCGCTGATCTGTTGCAGCTCCTGATCAATTTTGGTGCGCAATGCATCGATACGTTCCGGTTCCAATACTTCTACTTCTTTCACAAGTTGGATAATTGCCTGAGTCATACGGTTCAGTTCATCCGACAACATCTCCCCTTCTTTGATTCTGAACTTTTCAAATTCTACAAAGGCTTTGTTCAACACATCCATCAGTATTTTCATGTCCTCTTCGCGGTTCTCATCCACCGTTTGTTGAAACAGGTTGGGAAGACTCATGATGTTTTGTACAATATTTTCCGTTCCCAGGTTAAATTCCTTCACCACATTGGTCAATTCATTGAGGTAGTAACGGGCTACATCTTTGTTGAGCGGTAATACTTTGTCTTCGGCCAGTTTGAACACCACATTTACGTTAACCTGACAAGATCCGCGTTCCACAAGGCGATTCAACTCCTTACGCACCTCGGTCTCCTTGTTTTGCCAACCTTTGGGAAGGCGCAGGTTCAGTTCCAGAAATTTGTTGTTCAGGGACTTGAATTCCACTTTAACGGCAAACCTTTCGGTTTCCAGTTCGGCTTGTCCAAAGCCGGTCATCGATCGTAGCATGTGTCAGTATTTTAAACAAATGTAGGGGAAAGGTCAGAATGTTTACCAGTAATTTCAGGCAAGAATGAAGCGGAAATTTTTCAAAACGCATACCCGATCCGGATATTCAACAGAATATCGTATTTCAACAACCGGTCTCCATCCGGAAACAAGGTAGTTTTGCCGACGGATGAAGGCAATGCACCCGTTTCGCGAATCAAGAGATAGTGCACATAGCCATACGAAAATTCAGCCAGAAAACCGGAACGCGTTACCAATTGGTAACCCATCTTTAACCCTATGCCAAATGCATTGTTGGTAAAGTTACTGCTGGCAATGGCTTCGTAATGATAATAGCGACTACGTGCCATGGCTCCAATAAAGGTACCGCCCAGTGGTTGTTTATGATCGGCAAAATAATAGCGGTAACCCAAATCCGATTTCAGGATGAGGGGATAATCCGTCAGACCCTTCACGCGCATGGTCAACGTCCAGGATTGCTTTTCGTAAAAAGACTGCTCGTATTGGAGGGAGACATAATTGATCAGGTCGACAGAAATGGCATGGGTCAGGCTTTCACGACCGGCTGCCTCATCGGACTGTGCTATGGCTGTCCCGGCTAGTCCCGTCAGCAGTGTTAAAAAACAAACAACCGCTTTCATGCCATCAAAGATATACACAAAATATCGGAGAAAGGGAAAGAAATACAGGAAATAAAGTTTGCGGGGATGAGTGGTTTGGGATGAGGGTTTCGGTTAAATGAATTTCAATATTTTTTTTCGACAAGCAGAAATATTATGACAGGTAAACCTTCATGCAGTTTTTGTAATTGCAGCCCTTGAGGCTTTCCAATTCACCAAAAACACTCCCCCGAAAATAACGGCGATGTCGAGCACCTTCTCCAGCGTGAGCGCATCTTTGCCCAGAATGAGCGCAATAACCACGGCCATTACCGGTTGCAGATAAATATACGAACCTACAAGGGATGAAGTGGCATGACGCAGTGCATACGCATTCAACACATAGGTCATAAACGTGGTACCTATGGTTACAAAAGCGATACTCCACCAAACGATGGGAGTAAAACTTTGCCAGTCGGTTTGCACAAAATCGGAAATGCCAAAAGGCAATACCACAAAGAATCCGAAAAAGAAGGACCACAGGGTAACAGTTAAGGGGTGGTATTTGTGCATCAGCGATTTGGCATATACCAGGTAAAACGCATAGATGATGGCATTGAGCATGATAAAAACATCGCCCCATACCTTATCGCTATCAAAACGGAAGCGGGTACCGCCCATCAGCATCAGGGCACCGAATGCAGCAATCAGAATTCCGAGGACTTTTTGTACAGAAAGTTTTTCTTTGAGCAAAAGTGCCGCAAATACCACGACAAAAATGGGTGTATTCAACATCAGCACAGCTCCATTAATAGGTGTAGTAATCGACAATCCCTTAAAGAATAAAAGCATATTGAAGGCTACACCAAACAAAGCACTGATGAACAATTTACGGTAGTCTTTGCGGTCGTGAATTTTTTGTTTTACCACTACCGCATGAAAAATAAAAATGCAAACCAACGCAACAGTAACCCGCATCAGAATAAAAGCGGAAGGCTGTACAAATTCCGGCATAACAATTTTGGCAATGGAAAAAGTGGCCGCATACAACAAAGCAACTACGAATAAGGCCAGATGTATTTTCAAGGTTCGGTTCATGCTTTATCAATCAATTGCGAAAATTTTTCCTGCTCTTCGGCCGGGAAATTAAATGCCCGCGATTCTTTGATAAAACGAATGGATAAAAAGATAGCCGAGAAAGTAAGTCCGAGCGATAAACCAAACCAGATTCCATATAACTCCCATCCCAATGCACTGGCCATCCACCAGCCCGCAGGTATGCCCACTACCCAATAGGCAATAATGGTGATCAAAGTTGGAATGCGCGTATCGGCCAAACCACGGAGAATACCCAGACTCACACATTGCACTCCATCGCTGAGCTGAAACAAGGCCGCAATCAGCAGCAGGTTGGCAGCTAAATCCGATACCATAGGATCGGGCGTGTAAAAATAAACCAACATGCGGTTGGCCAAAGCAAACACAATGGCAGTAGCTGCCATAAACAATACACTCATGATAAGCGCTGCTCTGCCCGAAAACATCATGTCCTTTTTATTTTTTCGTCCCCATGCATCACCCACCACAATGGATCCACCTACCGAAAGTCCGGTGGCCACCATATAAGTAACCGATGCCAGATTGATAGCGATCTGATGTGCCGCTAACTGGTTCTTACCAAACCATCCAATCATAACAGCTGCAAAGGCAAATGCACCCACTTCAAAAAAGTATTGAAAACCAGATGGCACACCCACTTTAAAAATCAATTTCAACAATTGCAGGTTTCCGATCCGTTCTTTCACATGCAGAAACTGATGGTAGATCGGATTTCGTAAAACAAAGGCAATCATAACTACAGCCATCAGCAGTCGTGTGATCGAAGTAGCATAGCCGGCTCCGTTCAATCCATAGGCCGGAAAACCCAGTTTACCAAAAATCAAAATCCAGTTGAGCAATACATTGAGCAATAAACCGGCAATGGTAATCACCGCTGCAGGTTTGGTATACGAAAGTCCGTCGCTGAATTGCTTGGCTGCCATAAACAACAGCATAAAAACGGTTCCGGCATTCAGGATATGCAGGTAGGGTTTGGTAAGCTCCGTTACTTCTTCATCCTGACCAAGCCAATGCAGATTCAGAGTAAACATATAAAGCAGCAAACAAATGAAAAAACTCAGGATCAGGCTGGCCCAGATTCCCTGACGAAAAAACAACGCTACTTCGTTTGTATGTCCACCACCGCGTGATTTTGCAACCAGCGGTGAAATGGCGGTAAGGGTTCCAATACCAAGGATGGTTACAAAAAAGAAAACGGAATTGGCCAGTCCGGCTGCAGCCAGGTTGGTGGCATCCAGACGCCCGATCATTACAATATCAGCTACACCCATCAATACGATACCGATTTGTCCGATGATAATCGGATAACTCAGTCGCAGGATAGGACCAAAATAAGGCTGATATTTCTTAAAAATGTGGAACACGTTGTCGGAAAAAAGGGTTGCGAAAATACGATAATTTGTCGGGCCTCAAACAGAGAGAAGCGGAATTTTATTGCAAAAACTTTATTGTTAATCGCTGAAATAACAATCGTATAAACATAGCTGTTTCGGTGGTTTGAATGCAGGTTTATAATGGTCATATTTTGCACATCTTTGCTGAGAATGGTTTCCTCATTGAATCATTTTTGATTGCCAGACCTTCTTAAAAAAACCTATAAAACCATTAACAGTGGATCAGTTAATGAATAAAATCCGGGATAAAAAATTGCTATATTCGAATAATGGACAAAGTTCTCAAAATAGTTAACCTCAAAGCAAAGCAATCAGACTATGCTTATTGGATAACGAAAGACATCCGGGAAAGACTTGAGGCCATTGAACTTTTGAGACAACAATACATAAATTTCAGAAAGGATGTTCAACCAAGACTTCAAAGAGTTTGTAGAATTACTCATCAGAAATAAGGCAGAGTATCTTATCGTTGGGGGTTATGCGGTAGGCGTTCACGGGCATCCCAGATATACAGGAGATCTCGATATTTGGCTGAATCCGACACCTGAAAATGCCGAGAAGATTTTAAAGTGTGTCAACGAGTTTGGGTTTTCTTCTTATGGATTGACAAAGTCAGATTTTATGAAAGAGGGCAATGTGATCCAGTTGGGTTATCCTCCTCTGCGCATTGATCTTTTGAGTCAAATTGATGGTGTTGTTTTTAGTGAGTGCTTTAAAAATCGCATGGAGGTTGAAATTGACTCACTTGTTGTAAATTTTATAGGATACGCAGATTTATTAAAGAATAAAAAGGAATCTGGCAGACTAAGGGATATGGATGATCTGGATCATTTGAAATGAATATGCCAGACGCTCCAAAGTTAAAAAGGTACATGATTTGCTACTGAATTCGCTTTTTTTACGCTAATACTTCAATGATACCACAATGCCGGCATAGGGGGCGAAGCGGCATCCCATGCAGGTAAGCAGGAATAAACTAAAAAATGAGCAGAATTAATCTTGCGCAACCTGCATGGATACAGCGGAGCACCCGACCCTGAGGGTGAGCCGGTGAATGTTAATGGCCTGGTGAATATTCCGTAGCGAAACCGGAAGGGGATGCCCCAAATAATAAAATGAAATCAGTTTGCTTTATCCTTTGACCGGCAGAGCAATTGCACATACACTGATTTTGCAGGTAGCAGGCAAACATTTAATCAAAGCTTCCAGCGTAGCACCGGTGGTAATTACATCGTCGCATACCAACAGATGTTTGTTTTCAAGCACTGCTGCATCTTTTACAGTAAACACTTCGCTTACATTCATCCAGCGTTCAAAACGCGATTTGCGGGTTTGGGTTTCGGTAGCCGTTTTCTTCCCTACGGCATGCGATAAATCGGCGATGGATAAGGCTTCGGCAATACCTTGTGCAAAGCAGGCACTTTGGTTGTAACCGCGTTTGCACAATTTGCTCTTGTGCAACGGAACAGCCACGACGGCATCTGGAAGCAATTCCAATTCCTTCAACTGGTTGCCATATGTTTTACCCAAAAATGTAGCGAGTTCCTGGTTGCCTTTATACTTGAGCTGATGCAGAATTTTTTGTCCGATGCCTTCCTTCTTGAAATAGATATACGCATAAGCGCGCTCAACAGAACATCTTCCCCAGAAAATCTTTTCAACCGGATTTTCGCGCACGCGGTGAAAATGCGTTTGCGGTAAATGATACAAACAAGAAGTACACAGGTGCTGTTCGTGTGCCTGCAAACCCTGATTGCACCCGATGCACAGGTGCGGATACAAGAGGTCGATCAGGGACTTGAGAAACACTACTCCGCTTTGATCACGCGTATGGTTTTCTTTTCGCCTCCCAGTTCCATTTGTAAAAAGTATACACCCGGTTTTTGGTGCGTAAATGCATCAAGCAATAACGTTTGTTTTCCTGCCAGATAGAGTTGCTCCGGAATGTTTGCTACTTCTTCCCCGATCAGGTTAAACAGTGTAAAACGCATAGGCATATTGCGCGACAATTGAACCGACAATTTCAAATCGCCTGTATATGGATTCGGATAAACGTCCAGACCGGTATACTGCGGTTGATTTTCTTCCAGCGCGGTTGGGAATGCATACGTTTCGCCATAAGCAGTGTCGGCGCAACCGTAATTGTTGAATGCAACCAGTTTGTAACGGAACATACCACTGTCGGGAACCGTAACATCATTCAATGATTCGGAAGAGCTGGTATACGAGGTAGATCCGATATTGTATTGCCATTGGATGAAACTGGTGCCGGATGAAGTATTGGTGGCTGATAATTTATTTCCGATCTGAACCAGACTGAATGATGCAGTTGGTGAAGGATAAACCTGAATGTTGCTGCTGAATGAATCGCTTGCTACACCCAGGGTATCATATACGGTAAGTGTTACCACATAGGTTCCTGGATTTTCATACACCAGTTCAGGATTGAGTTCGGTAGTACTGATTTGTCCGTTGCCAAAATCCCATTTGAAAGAAGAGGCGGACGTAGAGCTGTTTTCCAAACTAATGCTTAGAGGGGCACAGCCTGAAATCCGGCTTGGGGTAAAAGCTGCAGCCGGTTGTGAACTGAACTTGAACGTAATGGAACTATCGGGGTTCAGGGTAATATTGGTAATGAAGATATTGGATGAAGCATAGGTTACCTGATGGTTGGTGCTGGGCTTTGTAAAAGGCGTAATGTTTTTGTTATTTGTAGTTCCGGGAAACAGGTCGCCTGCATTTCCGTTGTTGATATTCCTTTCCATTTCACGGTTGCCATCGGCTTGCAGCAAATGAACACCCAGATTGGCCGTATCGTTGTTTACATTATTGCCCGACTGAGATAAACGTCCGGCATAATTGGTATTGATTTGCCATACAGCAAGTCCTTTCGATGGTACAAATTTATCAAAGCCTTTGTTCTGACGGTTTTCAAGCAGGAAAAACTCATTCGACTTTTTGGTATTGATGCGGTATGCAAAATTACTATCGGCTACCGCTTTTGGAATGGTATAGGTGCCAATATCTGTAATGGTAACAGTAGTACCCCAGTTCATGGCATAGCGCGACCATGCATCAAGTATAGAGGGCGTCTTCTGGTAATTTAACCAGGTACCTGCTGCCATGATTGTATAATTACCGCAACCGGCATTGTTGTATTGAGTAGAATATAAATCGGGCAAATCCAGAATATGGCCGAACTCATGTGCTATCACTCCTATTCCGACAATGATATTGGATCCGCCGTTGTACAATTTCTCCGGGAACATGCAATAAGCACTGAACTTCTTTCCGTCTTTGGTAGGAGTTTGTGTTGAGCCTAAAGTAGAACGGAATGAATGAATATAATTTCCATAATTCGGTGCACTTTGTTCTTCGGCACCAATTCCGGAGTGAATCAGAATTACTGCATCAACATATCCGTCGCTATCGCTGTCGTATTGCGAAAAATCGACTACCGAATCGGCGTCGTTGATAGCGCCGAGCAACAATTTACGCGTGGCTGAACCATACGACGGACTGCTTGTTTTGCCGTAATATTTATATCCGCTATCGGAAGTAAACCATCCATACACATCGCAATTGATGCGTAAACGTCCTTTGGTAGCCTGCATATAATAATCGCGGAAACTTCCGGTTGGGTGATTGTCCTGATTCAACAATACTTCAAAATTTGAGGTTGGAATGGTAGCCGGTAAGTCGGTATACTGAACCATCAGAATCAACACCTTGCGATCTCCGGCCGAAGGAAAAACATTGGCCCCGGCTTTACCCATTTCCTGTTCCATGGCGGCTTGTTGCTGAAAATATTGCATCAATACCGACTGCTGGGCAGCACTATACCGTAAATGTGGAGTTAACAAGCTTGTTTTTTGCATGTTACGATCGGCAGCATCCGATGCTACGGCTCCGCTTAAGGTCAGGTTTCCGCTGGCATCCGGTGTAGCATATTCGTAATTACCGGTTGATTTATTAAAAAGAACGGTATAGCCGCTGCTTGTTTCTAAGTAACTAATGGCTTCATTACCATAAGGATACAATGTAATGGAGGAACCATCGGCCTGCACTTGCGTATTGTGCTGAGGGTTTACACCGCAATTGGAACGCTGAGCCAGAGTGGCAAAAGAAACAAAAAACAACAACAGAAATGCTGAAAAGGGTTTGTTCATCTTTAGATTAGTTATAACTGGTTTGGGTCGCAAAATAATGAAAATCACGTATTAAACACTTGATCGAGGCAATAGATTCCAAAAGATGCAAAAAAGATGCCTCAGTTATTCAAAGACACGCTATTTCATTATGAATCAAGATAAAATCCTGACTGTGGGGAAGGTTATTCTTCCGTTTTGGATAAGTAGAGCGTTTGGCTTGGAAAAGCAAACTCAAGTCCTTTTTCCTTTACAGCCAGCATAATCTGAAGGTTGATTTCTTCTTTCACCCGCAACATGTACTCATATTCGTTGCTGTTTACAAAATAGAGGACTAAAATATCAAGTGAGCTTGATCCGAAACCAAAGAAATGAACCGTACAATTCGGCAGGGTATCAGGGTGTTCGCTGATAATACGTTTTAATTCCTCTGTCATTTCACGCATCTGTTCAGCCGTTGTTTGATAGGTAAGATTTAACATGAATTTTACCCGCCTCATTTCCGTTGAGGTAATATTGTTTAGGATTGAATCTGCAATCTTTTTGTTGGGAACAATTTGAAGCGATTTATGGAAGGTCCGGATGCGGGTACTTCTGAATCCAACATGTTCTACCGTACCTGAAGTATCTCCAAATTCAATGGTATCTCCGGGTTTAAAGGGACTATCGAGGTAAATAATAAACGAGCCTAACAGGTTAGCCAGTGTATCCTGAGCTGCCAGTGCAACCGCCAGTCCGCCTATACCCAGAGAAGCCACCAAGGCAGTAATATTCACATTGAAGATAAAGCGTAATCCTGCAAAAAGAGCCAGGGTCATCAATACTATCTTGATCAGTTCGCGTACAAATACGATTAACCCGGGACTCGTTTCCTCTTGCCTGTTTTTTACAACCAGCGCGGCAAAATCAATGCCTTTGAGCATGATTTTAACAACCACCACCAATACGGCGATCTTAAATACCACCAGGATAAACCAGCGCATTCCGTACTGAGAAGCGGGAACCAAATCCCACGATTCCGGAAAATGGAGCCGGTTAAAGGCGAGGTACAGAATGATCAGGGTGAAAAGTTGCTCAATGGGTTTGCGAAGAAGTTGAACAAACTCATCGGACAATAAATTCTGAGATACCTTTTTAAAGAAAACATAGGTGGTTTTGCTCACCAGTTTGGCAGCAAAACGTTTCAATACAAATCCGGTCAGCAGAATTCCAACAAACCACAACCAGTTGATCCATTCGTTATTCGAAAGCAATTCTTCCATTCAGGGTCTCGGGTTTAAAAACCGATGCGTTTACGTCCGTGCTCTACGATTTCAGCCTTCTTAAGCACATCGTCCTTCATGGTATCTTTATATTTTTGGAGAGCATGACTCAACTTGACATCATGCGTGGCTAAAATTTGTGCAGCAAGCAGTCCTGCATTTTTCGCATTGTTGATGGCTACAGTTGCCACCGGTACCCCTCCGGGCATTTGCACTATCGACAACAGGGAATCCAGTCCGTCCATGGCTTTGAGCTTAACCGGTACACCAATAACGGGCAAGATCGTGATGGATGCTACCATACCCGGAAGATGGGCTGCACCACCTGCACCGGCAATGATAACCTTCAATCCTCTTTCGCGTGCCGATTTCGCATATTCAAACATACGGTCGGGTGTGCGGTGCGCTGATACCACCGTGATCTCGTAGGCTATATTAAATTCTTCGAGCACTTTAGCCGCTTCGTTCATGATTTCCAGATCGGAATCCGATCCCATTATTATTCCTACTAAAATTGTCATGGCTGCATTTTTATCTGCCACGAAAGTACGTAACATCCATTTGAAATCATCAATTTAACTGGTAATACACCACCATTGCAATAACTGCATAAATCACGATCTCCTTTAACCAGAAGCGTTTACTGCTGATCAGATAGTAACCTGTTACTATACTAAGTGGTATGCTGATAAAGCCAACCGAATACAACATATTGTTGCGTTCGGTGATAAGTGCGAAAGTTCCAAACAGGGTAAAAATGGCAATGCTTTGAATGATACGTCTTGTTTTTACTTTGTTGCGGAAAAAATTCTGCTGCAAATGAAATGCTCCTATGGCTGCAAGCGGCAAAAGCAATAACCATGGAGCCAGTTGTTCCAGAGAGTGAATTACAGGGTGAATACTCAATACATACAAATCAGACTCCCATAATGCTTGTAATTCGGAGAGCCGGTTAGTCATGTAATAAAAAATAAATACAAAATACATAGGCAATAAAATGCCCATTAACGAGATGATAATATACCTCAGATTGAAGGAAGTAAATACCACTACACTGATTAATATAAAAGGCAAAAAGAGTATGAGATAATAATTGAACATGATGCCTACACCCAGGTACATACCGGAATCGAATACCAATAGCAAAGGTTTGGGTGATTCATATAAGTAACATAAGCGTTGAAAAAGCAGGATGATAAAAGTATTGGACAATAATTGCGGAGTGAGTTGAAACTGTTCGGCATACAGGCTATTCAGCAAAACAAACATGAAACCCGGCAGATAGGTGTCTTTGTATAAAATTTCGTGCCTGCTCACCGTATAATTCAACATCAGTGCCTGAGCAACCACCAATACAAACGCAGCTATATATCCAATAAGGTGTGGATTGTTCAATGTCTTCAAAAAATCGAAAAGGATATTGGATAAAAAAGCCGAATACATCAATTCGTAGGGTTGCGGATCCAGAAAGAACTGAATGCGAAATAAAGCTGCCAGAACTATAAGTGAAATTGCAGCCAGCAACGAATTATGTCGGAAAATATTTAACAATTGCTTCGCATTTAATAGGTCACTTTCATGATGCTGAATTTACGGTCTTTCATGGCACAAATGAGCGTACTGTTAGCCGAGATCTGACGCGATTCTGGTGGCATCAGCGACACATAATAACTCATCGCTTTGATCAGAATGCGCGTATCAATTTCACCCTTCGGACTAATGGTGCTGATCATAATATCGGACTCGGCAGATGCATCCATGCTGTAAATCAAAGCGACCGAACTGTTGGTATTGAGTGTAACAAAAGAAGAATAATATCCGCCATCATTTACACTCGATTGCCTCTTTTTGATAACGTCGTTGAATTGCATTTTGCCTTCGGTATCCAGCGAAAATACCATCACTTCATCGTAATTGTAAACCGTTCGTGAAGATGTTTGCTGAAACCCATTGACAAAATACGTATACACCTGTTTGGTCTCATAACTTTTTTCGGCAATAACCATACAACCTCCATCGCTCCTGGGTATAATTTTACGAATTAAAAGATCACTCAATCCGGGAGAGTTTTCGTTGGTGAGCACAGAAGTTGATTTATGCACCAAAGATTTGTCGAAAGGATATGACCTGCGAACCCGGTAAGACAAGGTACGGATATCAATACTGCACATGAAAATACCATCAAGTGAGTTCTCAGTTGTTTTATCGCGGTAAAATCCCGAAACCGTTACACTTTGATGGTAGTTGTTTACAACCAAACCGAGGTCTACAATTTCCGTTGAGTCATTTCCCAATTCAAATTCGGTCAGATCGTTTTGCGTTGCGCTGATGGCATACAGGAAAAACTTTCGTTGCGATTCCCCCCTCTTCTTTACCGGCGAATCCGGAAAATCAATCAACACAAAAGCATTATCGCTATCGTCGCATTCAAATCCGGTGATGAATACGTCTTCAACCGGATAATTTAACGGATAGTACTTTGAAAACAAAGGAGCCAACTCGTTGGTAAAAGCCTGTACTGCTAGTATGGATGCTTCTCCGTCTTTGGCTTTCATCAGATACATGATATAATATTTTGATTTGTCGATCGACTGTTTGATGTAAAAAGCATGTTTGTCTTTTATCGCAGAAGCATCTACCTGAAACAAAGTTTGAGCTGTACCTGCTGTAGCCAGTTGGTCATCTGCCCTCCAATACAGGAAATCATATTTATCCTGCACATTGTTGCGTGTAAGTCCAAATGCAATCAATCCGGTGTGTTGCAACATTACTTTTTCAATAATAGAACCCGGAGGCTGCCAAAGTTCTTTTGAAATATCAAGGGCTAAATTGCTTTTATAGCGTTCCAGAATTAATTCACGCGTAAATTCATTGTCTTTGGATCGCAGCAAAAAATATCCGGCCGGATTAGACCCCAGGATCAGGGTATAATTGCTGCGCGACTTTACCTTCTGCTGGTTTGACCATTCTACGGTTTGAGCCTTCAATGCATCGGGTACATTGAACAAAAGAAGTAAAATCCAAATTCGAAAATTTTTCACGCATACAAATTAATTTAATTTCCATAAAAAAAGCGGGCATTTCGCCCGCTTTTCATATTTGGTATCAAAAGAACTACCGGTTGATGACGATCCGTTTGTTGGTTACCGAGTTATCTATTCTCAAATTGATCCAGTAAACTCCCGACGACTGACCTGATAAATCAAGGTTGAAGGAGCCGGCATTCAGTTCCTTCTCTCCTTTATAAATCACTTTACCCAAAACATCGACCACCTCTATGCTTACCCGGAATGCAGCTATATCTTGTAACGATACGGTTACATGACCATCTCCGCTTGGGTTTGGATAAATCCTGGCTGCATTCAAAAGATCTAAATCCATCAATCCGCTCTTGATGAAATTGAATGCATCGCTGATGCTTTTGCAATTGGAGGCATTTCCTGTTTCCACCGAATAATTACCATTTTGCGTGGCAATCAGATTTTTTGAATTTGCACCACTTATGTTGTTGCCATTCAACTTCCACTGATAGGTTGCGGCAGTAACCGAACACACTAATGTATCGCTGCTGCCATTGCGTGTAACAACCGGTTTAACCGGAAGTACATCAATTGTAACAGTTAGCGAAGCTGTTGTATCGGTGGAACAACCGGTATGCACAAGCGCCCTGTATTGACGGGAAACAAATGCCGAAACAGTGGTGTTGGTATGTGTATACATTTCATTCGCACTTCCTGCAATAGGTATCCAACTACCCGCATTGTCTTTGAAAATCCAACCGGTTACAACTCCTCCGTTGATAAAACCACTTGCAGTAACTGCAATGGAATTTCCAGTACAATAAATTGTTGCAGTCGAAGTTGGAACCACGCTGTTCGCATTCCCCTGCAATTGGGGGTTGATGGTTATCTGCAATGTTCCGGTTGTATCGTAACTGCAGTTAGCGGTATTGAATATAATGGCCCGGTATTCACGCACCTTGGTATACGAAACATTGGTTGAAGTATGATAGAGAGTGAAGCCGTTATCGTTTATCGCAGTCCAGAAGTTCGCAACGCTGTCGCGGAACAACCACTTTACAACACTGCCCGAAAATCCACTTACATTAATGATGGCCGGGGTACCTGCACAAATTGAAGTGTTGTTGCTGGCCGGCATAATAGCGAGATTACTTCCGTTGGTTATAATATTGATATTTACCGTTACCACTCCAGAACTATCGATGCTACAACCTGAAGTATTGTTCAACAAGGTGCGGTATTCACGGATTATATTGCTACTTACCTGTGTATTGAAATCATTGATTGATGCAGCGCTACCGGCATTCAGGTATTGCCATTCTTCTCCGGTATTCCGGAACAACCATTGCTGAATGGTATACCCAACAGGAGTATTGATAAATACATTCACCGGGTTGCCTGAACAAACAGTCAGCTGAGATGCCTGAGCCGTTGTGGCATTCACTCCATTTTGTATCGGGTTGATGGTAACAGTGGCCGGTGCAGTGGTATCAAAACTGCATCCGGAAGAATTGATTACCAGAGCTCGGTATTGACGCACAAGCAATGAAGAAGTCTGGGTATTTACATCACTCCACGATGAAGAAGTAATATTTAAGATTTGCCAGTTATCGGTTGGATTATCGCGGTACATCCAGTATTTCACAGATGATCCGTTGAATGATCCCAGGGTGATGGTAACCAGTGCACCTGAACATACATTACTATTAGATAAAGCAGGAACAACAGTATTTTGGTTACCATATCCAATCGCACTAACATTCACTCCAACGGATGCAGAGGTATCGGTGGGACAACCTGCACCTTTAACAACTACCACTTTATATTGGCGGGTAAATCCAGTGCTGGTTTGTGTAGCATAATCGTTGAGCGAAGTGGCTGATGTAATGGCCAGATTTGTCCAGCCTCCATTGTCTGTATTCTGCATCCAGCGTTGAATGGAATTGCCACTTCCCGGATTAACGCTGAGGTTAATCGTAGCACCTGAACATATGGACGTGCTGGCCACTGCAGGAACTATCGTATTATCGATCCCGATTGTACGCGGATTGATGGATACGGTCTTAACGGCACTGCTGTCCATACTACAACTGTTATTGTTTTTTATGATAATACGGTACGCTCTTGTTACCGGTGCACTCACAGTAGTATTGTAATCCGTTAAAGTTGTCGCACTTCCTGAGTACAAAGTCATCCATGGACCATTGTTGTTGCTGTATAACCAGGATTGTACCGTATGACTTCCTAGACCTGAGGTTCCTAAAATTACCGGAGTACCGGTACAATATGATCCACCATTTGAAGTCACCATGATATTGGTATCTGTGCCGAGCATACGGGGAGAAATAAAGGCTGTATCGTTGATGGAAGTTGTATCATACCGGCAACTTGCTGATTTGTAAATCAACAATGCATATTGCCGGTTAATGGCATTTGTCGTATTGGTATTGTAATCGGTTATGCTGATGGAGTACCTGTGCATATTGTTCCATGCTCCGCTGTATCCATCGCGGTACAGCCAGGTGTTTAATTGTACACCACTCAATCCATATGCATCTACATCAATGAAGGAGCCGGTACAAACTCCCTTATTGCCATTGATTGCTGTGCTCGAAAACGTATCGGTTCCGTATATTAATGGATTGATATATACTGACACTTCACCGGAAGTATCAAGCGTACAGGAGTTGCTCTTGCTTATTATTGCACGGTACCTGCGGTTCACCAGACTCACCGTATTTACAGACTGTATGATGCCCGACAAAGAACTATACATAGGAATCCATGGACCTAAATCTTCACTGTATAACCAGTATTGTACAAAATTGCCCGATCCGGCATTTATATTGATATTGAATGAATTCCCTGAACAAACATTAGACCCTGATTGTGAAGTTGGAACAATGCTGTTGTCGTTTCCGTATGTTTTCGGATTAATGGTAATTACAGATGCCGCGGTGGTATCGATCCGGCAATTGCCCGCTTTATACAAAATAGCGCGATAACCCATTGTATAGGAGTTTTGTTGTGAAGCAGCAAACTCACCAAATTGATAATTGGTGACCGGAGTAATATATCCTCTGTCTATCCAGTTTCCTCCGTTAAAATTATACAACATTCGGATAACAGTGGTATCCGATGCAACATTCATCGAAACAGTATAATTCATGCCCATACAGGTTGATAGTGGTACTACCGGCGATCTTGCATTGTTATTTCCCAATACAACAGGATTGATGGTTACGGTAAGTTTTGCAGTTGTATCTAAACGGCATGTGGAATTGTTGTTGATGATGGCTACATAATCGCGTGTAACGGTTGTTCCTACATAGGTGTTGTAATCTGAAATATTGTTGGAATTGCCATTCAATAATACCGTCCACGATTTATTGTTATCGCGCGAGAGCCATCGTACAATTGAATTGCCACTTCCTGCTGTAACTGCAATGCTTTGAACAGGTGAGCCGGCACAAACATTTACAGAGGTAGCGGTTGGAACTTTTGAAATATCCGTACCTGCAATTTTTGGAGAAATGGTAATGGTTACAGCATTCGTAGTGTCGTAGCTGCAATTCTTTAAGAGTATTACTTTGTATTGCCGGGTGGTTACATTGCTGAAATAGGTATTGTTATCGTTGATACTGGATGCTGAGGTAACAGAATGCGTAAACCATTCACCATTATTATCCTTGTATAACCAGCGTTGAATGGTAGAACCCGCTACACTTAAACTGATACCAGCGGTATTTCCGGCACAGATCGACGCGTTCGTTGTAGTAGGTGTTGCTGCGCTTAATCCTCCGGTATAATTACGTAAGAATACACTATCCATTCGAGTTGAATCAGAAATACAGGAGCTCGTCGAAACAACAATGGCTCTGTAAAAACGCCAGGTGGAAGAGGCAACTGCTGTATTGGTATGGTTAAAGAATGATGTACTGCTTGAAGGTATTACCTGCCAGCTCATTTTATTGTCATCACTGAAGAGCCACCGTTCGATGTAAAAGGAGGTGCTGACGCTCATACTTACAGTGTTTCCGGCACAAACAGTATCTGCTGAATTCACAAATGCAGCCAATCCGCTAATTCCATAAGTTTTATTTTTAATAAAAACATCTTTTACGCGATTTAGAGTGTCGTAACTGCAGGTGGCTCCTTTCAATACAATCGCTGTATAGCTCTTAATGGTTCCCGGAGGATATAAGGTCGTATTATCGGTGATACTGGAGGACTGGGTGGAGGAAGTGAAATTCTGCCAATTGCTTTTGTTAATGGCATACAACCATTTCCAAACAGAATTTCCATTGCCTGGTGATAAACTCAGACCTAAGTTGGTTCCTGCACATATGGTATCGAAAGCTGATATGCTGATACTGGAATCATTTCCGTAACTGATCGCTTTGATAATTACAGCTACCGCTTGTGTGCTGTCAAAATCACAGGAACTGGTATCACTGATAATAGCCCGGTACAACCGCGTAACGGAATTGGAAACTTGCGTTAAATTATGGGTATAAGCATGTACATCTGAATTGTACGCATTCACCCAGGGACCGGTTACCCCATTGTCGCTGTATGTCCAGCGTTGCACTGTATACACACTGGAAGTTGGTACACTCAGGGAAACCGTAGATCCTGAACACATGGATGTCTTGTTTGTTGTTGGCAAAATAGCACGGTTACTGATATTCGAACCCTGAGGTTGAATCAATAGGGTTAATGCTGAAGTGGTGTCAGCCTGACACGTATTCGTATTGTTTACAATGGTGCGGTATGAGCGGCTGACAGGTTCTGCGACCCATGAATTCAAATCGGTTATTGTACTGTTGGTATTGTTGTTTGTGAACATGTTTCTCCATTCGCCGTTATTATCGGTAGTGATCCACTTTGCAATCGTGTAACCCGAAGAAATATTTTTCAGTGCAATATCAACGGGTGTTCTGTAACACCAGATGTTTCGGGTGCTCGAAGGCTGCAAACTGCTGATATTACCACGTACCAATGGACTGATGAGTATATTAACTGCATTGGACGTATCGATGGAACAAGCTACCGGGTTCGTGATAATGGCACGATAAGCCCGGTTAACCGGACTACTTCCGTTGATATTGTATTCTATAATACTGCTTGCATTCGTTGTATAACCAAAATCTTCCCAATCGCCATTGTTGGAACTCATCACCCATTTCAAAACCGTTCCGGTATAGGTGCCTGAATTGAGGTAAATTTGCGGCGTTGTACTGCGGTTACATACCGATGAAACACTGGAGAGAGGCGTTACGGAAACTTGTCCGCGAACACTTGGATTGATAGTCACGCTGTATGCTGTCGATGAATCATAACTGCAAGCATTGGTATTGTCAACAATCACGCGGTACGACCGGGTAGTTGTAACAGGAACATAGGTATTGGTATGAGAATAAGAATTGGTTGCCGATGATGGAATTTCATTCCAGGCCCCATTCAGGTTGTCGCGGTAGATCCATCTGCGAACACTGCCTGCAGTTGGCAGCGTATTGGAAATAACATTCACTCCAACCGGTGATGTACTGCAGAAAATACCGGAAGCAGAAGTAATGGCTACTGCACCAGCGTTTCCTTTTGTGCGTGCATTGATTTGCACGGATACTGCAGCTGTAGTGTCATATGAACAACCATTGGTATAAGTAATAGCGCGGTACGACCTTGACGTGTTGGCCAAAACCTGCGTATTGGATTCATAAAAATTGGTTGTTGAACTGGAACTGCTTATTTCTAACCATGGTCCGGTTTGGTTATTGCGATAAATCCATTTTTGAATATTGTTGCCAACTAAAGAAACATTGAATGTATTGCCACTGCAAATACTTACTGTGTTAGCAGTAGGTTGCAAAGCCGGAGCATTACCGTAACCATAAGGTTTGAGTTGTACCGACAAAATCTGCGTTGTATCTATGCTACAGGTTCCCTGTCTTACCAAAAAAGCACGGTAATCACGATTAGTAGCTGAATTCACATAGGATTTGTTATCATATAAATAGGTTGATGCAGTTGAGCTCGCAAATTCTGACCAGTTACCACCATTGTCGCGATACATCCATTTTTGCACAGACCCTGAATAGTTGTTGAGGTAAACCGTTAAGGTTGAACCTGAACAATTCACTGTTGAATTGGTAATTGGAGTGTGCGAACTTGTTGTTCCATTCATCAAGGGTGATAATACCACTGTAACAGCGTTGGAGGTGTCTGTTGTACAGGTATTATTGTTGTTGATTACAACTTTATATTCCCGATTGGTTTGAGTCAATACACGTGTTCCTGCCGTGCTTTCGGTGTATGTAAAAGAGGTGCCGGTCAAATTTTTCCAATCACCTCCATTGTCGCGCGACATCCACCTAACCACACTAAATCCGCTCAGAGAAGCACAGGTAATTTGCAAACTTGTTCCACTGCATATGGCATTTGAACTGGCTGTAGGTAAGATATTGGGATTGTTTTGCCCCACACGTTGATTTACCATTAGGGTTATCGATTGCGTAGTATCGTATTTGCACATTCCCTGATTGTAAAGAATTACACGGTATGTTTTACTGGGATTATTTGTGCTGGTATAATCACTTGGATTGGTGGAGTTATACCCGAATGCATACCAGTTTTGAGAAGCTAATTCTCTTCCAATCCAATTGCTTACCGTATACCCGGTTGGCGGTACAATTCCCAGTTGCGTATTGTTTCCATTGCAAATGTCCGACTGCGTGGAGTAGGGAGTTACAGCCAATGAACCTCTGATTAACGGATTGATCTCCACATGTACTTCATTGGAAGTATCCAGGCGAAGTGTTTCCAGATTTTTTATCAAGGCACGGTAACTGCGTATGGTTTGTGAATTCAGGCTTCCTGTATTATTGTCGTAAAAGGTTGTATTGGTTTGTGCAGATAACACATTCCAGTCGCCGGTTTTATTATCGCGATAAATCCAACGGCCAATCAACATACCTGTTGGCAGCGAAATGTATCCGCTTACCTGTGCACCAACACAATAGGCTGGTTGGTTGATGATGGGTGTAATATCTGCCAATCCTCCGGGTGCAGGCAATTTGATCAAAACCTGAACTGCCGGTGTTGTATCTATACGGCATTGAATGGTATTGTTGAGCAATACCCGGTAAGCACGTTGTGTATTGCTGCTCATGTTG
Source organism: Bacteroidia bacterium (assembly GCA_041665785.1). Classification (GTDB taxonomy): domain Bacteria; phylum Bacteroidota; class Bacteroidia; order UKL13-3; family UKL13-3; genus JBAYIE01. The sequence goes on from JBAYIE010000006.1 coordinate 92,741, forward strand.
GTATTGTTGTCGGTGTAGGTATATCCTGAACCCAGCTGTACCCAATTGCCGGTATTGTTATTACGGTATATCCAATAGCTAACCGGTGTACCATCGCTAATCTGCAATTTTACCTGTGCCCCTGCACATACTTCTGTTAATGAGGTTGCGGGAATGGCCTTGTTTGTAATTCCTCTCCGGTTAGCTCTTACGGTGTAAAAAACCGAAGCTGAAGTATCATAACTGCAATTCAAAGAAGCATTGTTCACCACAGCACGCACTTCACGCGTAAGATCATTTAAAATATTGCTGTTGCTGGTAAGTGATGCGGTAGTGCTATTGCTGAAATTCGTCCACGGCCCGGTTGCGCTATCTCTGTAATACCATGATCGGGATGATGGCCCCTGCATTTGAAATGTTTGGTTACTCCCGGCACAAACATCAATCAAACTGCCTGTAATCTGAGGTACCATATTCAACAGATAGCGGCGTTGTGCCGCCTGAATAAACAAGGAAACTTCATCCGATGTATCAGCACTGCAGGTATTGGAATTCAGGAGTACTACTTTATAACTACGGTTGATTGACGCAGAAACTGCCGTGTTATAATCGATTGCAGTAGTGGTGGCTGAACTAAAAACATTCCATGAGGTAGCACTTCCATCCCGGTACAACCAGTTGCCGATCTCCATGGGCCATTCCAATTGTAAACTCACACTGCTTCCCCCGCATATTTGCTGTTGTGTCAAAATCGGTTTAATATTTACATTGTTTCCGGCAACCACCGGATTTATTTGTATAGCTACGCTTGCTGAAGAATCCAGTTCACATGTAGCCGGATCCTTTACCATAACCCTGAATTCGCGCAGGGTATTGATATTCACATAAGGCATTTGTATGTTGAGTGATTGGCTGCTGCTGTTGATATACACCATCCAGCTTCCTCCATTATCGCGGTAAATCCATTGCGTTATCTGTGTACCCGCATTCATGATTCTCAATGTCACAGTGCTTCCGCCACATGCCTGATAAGCAGAAGCCGATAATGAAATTCCATCGTTGTTTCCATAAGATGGAGGTACCACATTTACATCGACTCCATCTGTAGTATCACTTGCACATGAAGCGGTTGTTACAATCGCTCTGAATGTGCGTACGGTTGGCACCGTTTGCGACATATAAAAATTGATATTGTCGCTGTTGGTATTGTACGCAATCCAACTACCGGTATTATTATCGCGGTAAACCCAACGGGTAACCGGTAAACCAGTAGCATACACGTATACGGTATTGCCCGAACAAATAGTTTCGTTTGATACGGTTGGTTTATAATTCGCCACTGCTCCACACTGTGCCCACGACGTTCCATAATTGGTCAACAGCAAACCAAAAATCAGCAGGAAAGAATACACAGATTTAAAAAGGATGTCGAAGTTTTTCATAAAGTCAGCATTTAAATTTGAATGGGGTCAGTTAATCAAATCTATATGATTTCTTACGGAAAAAGGTTCACACCAGCTGAAGAATTAAGAAAGTGGCTTCCTTTTTTATGTATAAGGTATGGAATGCGTATGAGGCAACGACATTCCGTATAAACTTCATTTACCCAAGGCCTTTTTGTAAACCATCATACAACGTTCACGGGCAGCAACATGATTTACGATAGGTTCCGGGTAATCCGGAGTATTTAATTCAGGCAGCCATTTGCGGATAAATTCAAATCCCGGGTCAAATTTCTTTTGTTGGCTTTCGGGATTGAAAATCCGGAAATACGGTGCTGCATCATTTCCACAACCTGCCACCCATTGCCAGCCTCCGTTATTGGCGCTAAAATCGAAATCGAGGAGCTGCTGTGCAAACCAGGCCTCACCCCATCGCCAGTCGATCAGCAAATGTTTTACCAGAAAACTGGCTGCTACCATGCGTACGCGGTTGTGCATGAAACCGGTTTGAAGGAGTTCACGCATTCCGGCATCAACCAGCGGATAACCGGTTTTGCCTGCACGCCATCGGGCAAATTGCATTTCATCGTTGATCCATAAAATCTGATCGTAATGCGCTTTAAACGATTTGCCTTCTCCCACTTGCGGAAATTGATCGAGGATCATGAAATAAAAATCGCGCCAGATCAGCTCGTTTAAAAATGCAGATGAATTTGCTTGTGCCTGCCTCACCAGTTCACGGATACTGATGGTGCCAAAACGTAAATGCACGCCTAATCGTGTAGTGCCTTGCAGGGCTGGATAATTTCTGTTCGCTGCATAATTCAGTAACATTTTTTCGTCGAAAACAGTTGGAGGAATTTCTGCTGTGCAATTTTTAAAACCCAGTTGTTCCAGTGTAAGAAAAGGCAAACCTGATATTTTATACAACGCTGAAGTATGATCCTGGCTTGGATATTCCGCCACACCGGCTTCTTTCAAATGAAGCAACCATTTTTTGGAATAAGGTGTAAAAACAGTAAAGGGTTGCCCATTGTCTTTGGCTATTTCCAACCCTTCGAACAGGCATTGATCTTTGTAGACATGAAAGGATGCCCCATTCGTTTGGGCCAGATGCTCAATGTGTCTGTCGCGCTCCTTGGCATAAGGTTCATAATCACGATTAAGAAAAATATGTTTGATCGGATATTGCTCAAACAAACTTTTCCATACTTCCCGCGGGGATCCATGCAACACCAATAAATCGCTTCCCAATGCATTCAGTTCAGATTTTAAAAGTTGCAATTGACGGTGAATAAACACTATCCTTCTATCGCTTTTATTTTCTATCGCATCCAGAATTTCTGTATCAAAAATAAAAACGGGCAATACCGGCAATCCGCTCTTCAATGCATGGTAAAGTCCATGATTGTCGTGCAAACGCAAATCGCGTCGAAACCAAAAAACAGAAATGGGGGGAGTTTGCATGCCGGGTTAGAATTAAACAATAGCGGCTGCTAAATGTTTATCCTACCGAACGGATTTTCTTTTCGATCGAAGTAGTGGAATACCCGGGAAGAAAATCTATGGTTTTTACTTCGCCGCCTTTAGCCACAACTATATCGTATCCTACTATATCTTCGGGCTTGTAATCACTTCCTTTTACCAAAACATCCGGTTGCACCACACGAATCAATTCGTAGGGCGTTTCTTCGTCAAATAATATTACCGCATCTACAAATGTCAGGGATGCCATAATAAAGAGGCGCGAATCTTCATTCTGTATAGGGCGGCCGGGTCCTTTAAGACGGCTCACCGAATGATCTGTATTGAGTGCTACAATCAGTTTATCGCCGAGGTCGGCTGCCTGCGAAAGATAATCGACATGGCCTTTGTGCAACAAATCGAAACACCCGTTGGTAAAAACCACTTTGGCATGTTCGCGGTTCCAGAGTTCAAGTCGTTGCAACAATACTTCCCGGCTCTGACAAATCTTTGATTCAATATAGGCTTTATGCTTCATGCTTCTTTGCTCAGCTGTTTGCGCTCTTGTATGAACGTGTAAATTAAGGAAAAAGTTCCGACTGCCAGAATCATGAGCATTTGCATGCCGTGTGAAACAAAACCAAAAACCCCGCCCCCCAGCGAACTTACTCCGTATAAGGCCAGTCCTTTAGCTACAAAAATATGGTAAGCTCCGATACCGCCTGAAACCGGGGCTGCAAAACCAAATGTACCCACTACCAATATGCTCATTGCAGCCGAAATTCCAATGTGCGACGTTTCATCGATGGCCATCAGGTAGCAATAGGTATTCAGAAAATACAATCCCCAAATCAATGCGGTTTGCAAAAAAAACATTCCCGGAGATTTCAATTTAAACACCGAAGCAAACCCATTTCCAAATCCCCGAATCAGGTTAACTATTTTTGCAATGAGGGTCATTTGCAACAGATGCACTCTACTCCGGTAAACCAAATAACCAACCAACAGTAAAATCAGTAAAGCTATAACTCCATATGCAGCCGGGAATCCGGCAATTTTCTCTTCCAGGGGAGTAAAAAATGTTTCCGAAAAAAAACTATACAAAGTGTCAAATTCGATCACCAATACACCGGCAGTCAATGCAAGCAAAATCAACATATCAAAGACCCGCTCCACCACAACGGTACCCAGCGATTCATGCATGGGAATGCGATCGGTACGGTTTAAAATACCACAACGGCTCACCTCACCCATCCGGGGAATGGCAAAATTGAAGAGGTATCCGATCATCACGGCATTGAAAGCGTTCATGCCTGATGGTTTTTTGCCGAGTGGCTCCAGCATCAGGTTCCAGCGCAGGGCGCGCACCAGATGACTCGACAGGGAAACTGTAACGGCCATGAAGATCCAGAAATAATTGGCATTGCGGAATCCGTCGAGCAGGGCTTCGTAATTAAGGTTGAGGTTTACGAATGCCAATACCAGCAGGCCCACACCGAGGCCAAAAAAGAGGAGGAACTTAGCTATGGATTTAAGTTTTCCGGTCAAACCGAAAGGCGGTTATTGTTATCGGGATATACAGCAACAGGCTTATATTGTTTGGCTTCTTCGAAATCCATGGTGGCGTATGAAATGATAATGAGGTGATCTCCCACAAAGCCTTTACGGGCGGCAGGACCATTGAGGCAGATAATGCCTGAATTGCGCTCTCCCTTGATGATATAGGTTTCGAGGCGTTCGCCGTTGTTTACGTTCACTACCTGTACCTTCTCGTTTTCGATCATATTGGCTGCCTCCATCAATGCTTCATCGATGGTAATGCTACCCACGTAGTGCAACTCCGTTTCGGTAAGTTTGGCGCGGTGTATCTTGGATTTGAGTACTTCTATTTGCATAAAATCGGTGCAAATGTAGGAGTAATATTTGATATTGCCTCGAAGCGAAACTATGAGTACCTTCGTCCCCTTGTATAAACTCACCATCTACGAGGTTATACAAACTACGGAGAGTTGTCAGAGTGGCCGAACGAGCGCGCTTGGAAAGCGCGTATACTGTAACAGGTATCGAGGGTTCGAATCCCTCACTCTCCGCAAACCCAAAATCCCGCTTTTGCGGGATTTTGTACGTTAACGAGCACTGCGTCAAAAGCCCCAAAGCTTTTGTAAGCAGGGCGAAGTGAACGTACAACAAATTCCCGCCTAGGGAATTTGGGTTTGTTTCTCCCCCCAACGGGATCGCGCGCCAGCGCAATCTTTCCTGATTAGTTAGTTTCCGATAGCACTGCGTCAAAAGCCCCAAAGCTTTTGTAAGCAGGGCGAAGTGAACGTACAACAAATTCCCGTCTAGGGAATTTGGGTTTGTTTCTCCACCCAATGGGATCGCGCGTTAGCGCAATCTTAAAGTATTATTTATATGTAAAATGCAATTCTTTTGAAGGATTCCCAAAAATATGCACCACCCATATTTCAATTTAAATTTGAATAAATCCAATATAGTTTCACTTTACCCGGAATCCTAATTCATAACAACTATTATCAGTGGGATTATAATTAAAAGTGCAACCTGAATTCTCCCGATTATTCTTTTTTAGTTTTGACTCATCATTATATTTATTTACAGTGTCATAACACTTTCGATTTGAATAAACCATAAAGTAATAAAAAGTAAAGAAGCCGAGATAAGCCAGAGCCAAAAAAAAAATTATATAATCTCTTTCTACCTGATTGATCGTTTTTATTGAGATCAAAGTCATACCTATTGTTATACTCCAAAGAATAGTAATTATTGTCATAAGATTTAGTGCTCCCCAGTGATGCCTATCGTTTTTTAGAAATCGAAAGAAGTCATAACATCTATAATAAAATATATTTAACAATGTCTTCATTTTACCCTTCAACCAGCTTTTAACAGATTAAACAAATCAATATTGATATACAACATATCTCTACCCACCTTTTCACCTTTCAAAACACCGATCTTCTCAAGGTCTTTCAGGTATTTGCTTGCCGTAAAGCGTGTGATGCCGAGTTGATCTTCCAATGCCGATATCCTCGCGTAGGGTTGATGAAACAGCACTTCTACCAGTTCTTTGGAATAAATCTTTGGCCGCTTCAACTTTACTTTCTCAATTGTTTTTTCTAACAATAACTTAATTCCCCGGATAGTTTTGATCGTATCCGTTGCAGAATATGCTACCGATTCCAGCATATATACAATCCATTCTTCCCAATTTCTATTTTGACGAACATTATTCAACCCTTTATAATATTGCTTCTTCTGTTTAATTATAAATGAACTTAGGTATAAAATAGGCAACTCAAGCAATCCTTCATGAATGAGATAAAGAACATTTAAAATACGCCCGGTTCTGCCATTTCCATCATAAAATGGATGTATAGATTCAAACTGATAATGCATTATTCCCATCCTAATCAATGGATCCATATCCTCGTTCGTTCCATTTATATATTCTTCCAGATTCTTCAGTTTATCCTGAATAATATCTTTCCCAAACGGGGGGGTATAAATTACTTTACCAGTTCGGACTTGCTTTAAAGCAGTTCCGGGCTGATTTCTTATCCCGGCATTATTCCCCATCAGGCATTCCTGAATCTTCATCAACTCTCGGGTCGTTATAAGTTTTTTCTTTTTGATCAACTCATATCCCAGCCACATCGCTTGCTTATAATTCAGAACCTCTTTAACAGCAGCATTCAAATCCGTATTACCAACCGAATATGCCTTATAAAGCTCATCCTGTGTGGTTACAATATTTTCAATCGCTGAACTATCTCTGGCTTCACGCAGTACCAGACTGTCTAAAATGATTACCGGGTTTGGGATCAGACCGGTCATTCCTTTGAGTTCGGCCAAGGCTTTATTCGCTTGAATCGCTTTATTATAAACCTTGGGTGTCAATGTTAACTTTGGCGGTAATAACGGAAGTTTATTATATGGTTTATCTGGGCTGTACATTATCTGGCCATTTTTGATATGTTAATTTTTTCACGTTTTTTCAACATATCTCAAAAATACGTGAATTGCTTTAACATATCCAAACAATATGTTTAAAGTATTGGGTTATTTCAACATATTGCAAAAATGGGTGCGTTCCTTTAACATATCCCCTCCCCAAAAAACCCTTCAATGATTTTGTGCCCTGATTCCTCACACACTCACCCACTCACTCATACTCATTCTCCTTTCCTCTTCCCAAAATACTCCTTCGCCTTTTCCTTATAGTAAGGCTGCATTTCGGCCGGAATGGTTTGCAGCAATTCCTGCTCTTTTTGTTTTTGTTTCTGGTACTGCTCAAAAGAAGGGGGCGCTGCGCGCGGCTTTTCTTTCGCCTGTTCCGATTCGCGTTTCTTGTCTTCTTCCTGCTTGCGCTCGGCTTTCTCGCTTTCCAGCAGGCGTGTCATGATTTCTTCCTGGCGCTGCAACATTTGACGCGTGAGGTTTTTGTTGAAGAGTTCCTTTTCGGTTTGTTCCATCAAACGTTGCAATTCCTGCAGTTTGGCATTGCCTCCAAGCTGCTCCTTTTCTTTTGCCCCTAACTCGTTCAACATTTTTTGCATTTGCTGTCGGATGGCCATTTGCTGAGCTGCCATGCGTGCATATTCCTGACTGCCCATTCCGGGTTTTTCGCCCGGCTTGTTGCCCTTACCTTCCTGTTTGTTCAACCCTTCGCGCAATTGTTTGTTCAGCTCTTCCTGCATTTTCTTCATGGTCGACATGCTCTTGCTTTTTCCTTTACCCTTGCCTTTTCCTTGTCCCTTCTTTTGTTGCTTACCTTTTTCGCCGCTGCTCTTGGCTTGCATTTGCTCCTGCAATTGCTTGAGCACTTCACTCAACAGCACCCCGAGGTTGTTGGCATTCATCATGGCTTGTTGCTGATTCAACCGGATCTGACCAATATTACGCGAACCATAACCCTCGATGCTTTTATCCAGGTTGGCATTCAGTTTCGATACTTCACGGTTGATGAAGGTACTTATTTCAGGAATGCGCTTGCTTAAGGCCACCAGCGAATCTTCAATGATGCGGGCATTGTCTTTGATGTTTTTCTGCCTGCGTGCCATATCCACGTATTGCGGATTGTAATTGTTGACCCGTTTAAATTCTTCCATCAATTGCTCCTGATCCGTACTCAGCTGTATCGTATTCTCTAAAATTTCCCGCAAGGCTTCAGCATTGATTTCATCTTCCTTTTGCTCTTCGGCATCCAGTTCCTTCTTCAACTTATCGTTCAGCTCCTTCATTTTTTTAGCCGCCTTCTTCTGACTTTCAGCCGCGTTTTTTGGATCTTCTTTTTCCAGCTGCTCTTCACTTTGTTTTTGATCCTGCTCTATTTCCTGTTGCTCCTTTTCAGTGTTCCCCAATTCCTTGGGCTCTTCCAGTTCTTTGTTTTTTTCCTGTATATCTTTCAGCTCTTCTTTCAGGTCTTTAAATTCCCCGGAAAGCTTTTCTTGCTCCAATTGGATCTCTCGAAGGCCTTTCTTTCCCTCTTCTTTCTCGGCGCCGGCAGGCTTATCTTTACCGGAACATTTTTTCGCTAAATCTTCCTGCTTTTGGGTAAGCTCATCGAGTTGGCGTATGGCTTCTTCGCGCTTCTTTTCCAGTTCCAGTTGTTTAAACTGCTCTAGCATGCGATCCAGTTCTTTCTCTACATCTTTATTGTTCATCTGCAGCTTTTCCATCTCATCTTTCACCGCGTCTTTGTTTTGTCGCTGCATCATTTCTTCCAGTTGCTGCATGAGTTTTTTCATCTCATCGCTCATCACCTCATTAAACAACTTGTTGATTTGCTCCTGCTTTTCCATCAAAGCATCCTGCTGCTTCCTGAATTCCTGTTCCTGCCGTGTTAATTCCTTTTGCTTGTTTTTGATTTGTTCGATATCGCGGTTCAGTTCCTGTTGGCGTTGCAGAATTTTCTCCAGCTTCTTTTTCTCTTCCCAGGTAAATTCACGGTTCTCGTGCATTTTGTTTTCGATGGCTTTCAATTCCTTCTGCAGATTTCGTGCTTCACGGATCGCTTCTTCCATTTGTTGCTTCAATGATTCGCTTCCACTTTCGTGATTTTTTTCGAGTTCATTTACCGATGGTGCTTTATATACCATCACCTTTGAACGTGTAGATTTAGCTCCAAAAACCCCATCGTTATCCCACACTTCAAAATAATATTCTACCTGATCCGACGGACTGATCCCTATTTCGCTGAGGTTAATCTGATAACTGAAACGCGCCGTACGCGAAACGGCATCCATCGAAACCGGCAAACGGTGCAAACCGGATTTTATTTTTTCTTCCTGTTCCGATGTGGTGTATCTGTAATTAAAGGTCAATCGCGTTAAACCATGATCGTCTTCTGCATCTCCCATAAAATACCGCTGAGCCGGAATCAGCGAATCCGTTTGTTCTTCTATGGTAAGCGACGGGTAAGCATCAGGAACCACTGCAATCTGATAGCGCATCGAATCATTTTGGGCAATGTTTCCTTTTACCGCACGAATAGAATATACCGCTGGCACAAACATTTTCTTTTGATAGTGCCAGGCATTCAAGCGGGCTTGCGTTGCTGCAAACGCTTTGTTATTAAAACTCAGCCAAAGTGAATCGGCTGAGCGGGTGCGGATCTGCCATTTCAACACCGTTCCAGCCGGTACGGTAATATCACCGGGATTATCCCACGACTCGGCTTTTAGTCCAAGGTAATTTGGGTAGTGTGCTTCAACTATAATCTGATCCAGGTGCGGACGTGCCAAAACTTCCAGTGTATAGGTTTCGCTGATAAATCCGGCAGCTTCCAGTTCAAAAGGTATGCTTTGCCGCAGGCTGTGAAAGGTATAAGTGAATTGGTTCTGCGCCGATTTCTGCATTTTAAACCGGTTTCCCTCCCGCAGTATATACACTTCGTTGGGTAAACTTTTGCCGTTCACTTCCAGTTCAATAGAAAAATCGCTGTACTGATCGGTCACCAACTCCGGATTCAAAAAACGAAACTGAAAAGGTGGCGGTTCTTTAAAATGCTGGTTGTACTGCCATACTCTGCGACTCCCATCGCTGATCATACCCGGTGCAATCAGGTAAACGATGAGATACAAAGCTGCCGGAATGAGCATATATCGGGCAAAACGGGCGTTTTTACGCAAGTCGATGGCCGCCGAAAAAGGAACAGGTTTTAATTCCACGGTCTTCTGTTCAATGGCTGCCAGCAACAATTCAGAATGCCGGCCATCCGCCTCCCTGCGCAACTGCAGCGTATTGAGCAACTTGTCGCCAACATCCGGAAAATGCCGGCCGATCAGTTTCGACGCCTCCGTATAACTCAATAATTTTCCGATCCGTAACAAACGGGTCAGTGGAATAAAGACAAAACGTACTAGCAGGTACAAGGTGTTGGCGATCACAACGTACAATAAAATAGCGCGTGGTAAGGTGCCGAAATGACCAAAATACTCGAGTGACACCGCCAGCAGGTAAACCATCAAAATAAGGATTACCGCATACATAAGCCCCCGTATTACCTGGTTTTTGTAATACTTGCGGATAAAGGCATCGAGTTTCTCAATGAGTATATCGGTATGGGGGGAACGGTCGGGCATGATTTACGAAGTTAAGGTATTTAACGTTTGACTTCCCGTTTTTCATACCGCAACAATTGGGTATAAATTTTGTTACTATTGTCAGATATGAAAATGAAACTCTCTTTGCTTTGGCTGGCACTTTTTGCATCCGGTTCTTATTTTGCTCAAGCCCAAACCCCGAAAAGCAGCGCCGAACCTGCAAAACTGGTGTGGGTCGACTGGAACGAAGGCTACGAAAAAGCGGTTAAGTCCGGCAAAATTGTATTGGTAGATGCTTATACCGATTGGTGCGGCTGGTGCAAAAAAATGGACAGGGATACTTATTCCAATCCGGAAGTCATCAAAAAAATCAATGCCAATTTTATTGCCATCAAATTCAATCCCGAAATAGAAGGAAAAACATACAAAATAGGAGATGAAACCTTTACAGGTGCTCAATTATACGGGTTGTTTACCCAGGGTCAGAGCACAGGTTTCCCTACAACCTACTTTATTTTCCCGGCCAAAAAACGAATCCTGCTGGATGCAGGTTACAAAGCTCCAGAAGGCTTTTTGCAGGTGTTGGAAACGGTGATTCAGGAGTCAAAAAAGTGATTCCGGGTTTCTAAACCAACATACGGCCTATTAAAATTAAACGGGTGATATGGCACTCATGGGTATTTCTATTGGGCGCGTCCCCTGAAGCAAGCGCAAGTGGTATTCTGGTTATTTATTAGCTTCACAAGCGCTTAACTTCAGGGGTCAGGCTATTCGTTCCAAGTCCTCGCTGCGCTGCGGGCTTTCCACTGCTATCCTTCGCGCGTCATCCTAAACTTCGGTTTTCCGCCTTATTTATTAAATGGCGTTCTTTACATCTAAAGTATGTAAATCTTTATAGAAAAAATGAACCCGGTATCTCAATAGAGCATTCAGGAAAGAGTTTGCAGTCTGCCCGATTTCGTCAAACATGGTAGTGATCGCCTTGTTATTCCTTTGAAAAGAATAAGCCAAACTCCGCGTTGTATCGTACATGCATGGTATAACACTCAAATTGCATGCTTTAGATTACAGTCCTAAATCGAAAAAATTATTCCAAACATCCTCTGTTCCTTCCTGCCGATTTTAACAATTACGTTAAAAATAGCCGTACATTTGTAGCGCGATATGAGTGATCCAATCAAACACGAGTGTGGAATAGCGTTTATCCGCCTGCTTAAACCTCTCGAATACTACCAGCAAAAATACGGTTCCGCAATGTATGGGTTGAAAAAACTCTACCTCCTGATGGAGAAACAGCATAACCGCGGGCAGGATGGCGCAGGGGTAGGCGTTATCAAACTCAACCCCGATTCGGGCAAACGGTATATGTACCGCGAGCGTGAAAGCGGAAGCGGTGCCATTGCTGAAATCTTTGCTAAAATCGATAAGAAAATCACGGATTCGGGTACCAAAGAACAGTTGTTGGATGTAGATTACCTGAAAGCCAAAACACCTTTTGCAGGTGAAGTTTTGCTCGGTCATTTGCGTTACGGAACTTACGGTGGAAGTGAATCAAACCTGTGTCACCCCTTTATTCGCGAAAACAACTGGATGAGCCGTAACCTCATGCTGGCAGGCAATTTCAACATGACCAACGTGGATGAATTGTTTGAAGTATTGGTAGCACTCGGCCAGCATCCAAGCGAAAAAGCCGATACCATTACCATGCTCGAGAAAATCGGGCATTTTCTCGACGAAGAAAATCAGCGTTGTTTTACCCGCTTCAAACGCGATGGAAATTCGAACCGCGAAATCTCCAACCTCATTGCAGGTTCTATCAATATTGAAACTATTCTGAAACGTTCCATGCGCGATGTGGATGGAGGTTATGTGCTGGCCGGATTAATCGGACATGGCGATACATTTATTGTACGCGATCCGAATGGTATTCGTCCATGTTTTTATTACCAGGATGATGAAGTGGTTGTGGCTACTTCGGAACGCCCGGCTATCCAAACCGGTTTCAATGTAAAATTGAATGAAATCAAAGAGCTTGGACCGGGTAATGCCCTTATTATTCGTAAAGACGGCAAGGTACAGGAAGTAAAAATCCTGCCTACAGCACAAATCCGTCAATGTACCTTCGAACGCATTTATTTCTCGCGCGGAAACGATCGTGATATTTACCTCGAGCGCAAAAAACTGGGTTACCTGCTTTCTGAAAAAGTACTGAAAGAAATCAACCACAATATTGAAGATACTGTTTTCTCATATATCCCAAACACCGCTTCCACGGCCTATTATGGGTTGATCGATGGAGTATTGGACTACCTTAGCGAATACAAGGTTCAGGAAGTGCTGAAGATGGGGCCTCGTCCGGATAAGGAAAAATTGCGAAAATTACTCGCCATCAAACCACGGCGAGAAAAAATTGCATTGAAAGATGCCAAACTGCGCACATTTATTACCGACGATCAACACCGCGAAGACATGGTGGCGCATGTGTATGATGTGACCTATGGTCTGATCAACAACGACAAGGATACGCTCGTGGTGATGGATGATTCCATTGTACGCGGAACTACTTTAAAAACAAGTATCCTGCGCATACTCGATCGTTTGGCTCCTAAAAAGATTGTAATTGTTTCCTCGGCTCCTCAGATCCGTTATCCCGATTGTTATGGAATTGACATGAGCCGGCTTAAAGACTTTGTGGCTTTTCAGGCAATGATAGCTTTGTTGAAAGAACGAAAGCTCGAACATAAATTGCAGGAAGTTTACGCGAAATGCAAAGCCCAGGAACATGCACCAAAAGAAACCGTGGTGAATTACCTGAAAGAACTTTACGATTTGTTTACCGATGATGAGATCAGTGCAAAAATTGCTCAAACCGTTACCCCACCGGATGTTCAGGCTGAAGTAAGTATCATTTATCAAAGCATAGAAAACCTGCATAAAGCTTGTCCGAAGCACAAAGGCGATTGGTATTTTAGCGGCAATTATCCAACACCCGGCGGAAACAAAGTTGTAAACAAAGCGTTTATCAATTACATGGAAGGCATAAGCGCCCGTGCGTACTGATGACATTAGATCCTACCATATTACCTATAGAAAATAAAGTAGCCTCCAGCGGCCTGATCACCCTCGATCTGGAAACATTCTCCCATCCAGGCGAACGCATCTTATTCGATATCAAACCCTGGTTGTTTCGCGAAATGATCCTGAAAGAAAAAGATTTTCGCGAATCGGTAAAGCAACATAACTGGGCCCAATACACCGGAAAAAACCTTGCCTTCACCTGCACTGCCGATACCCTGATTCCAACCTGGGCTTATATGCTGTTGGCCATAGAAGCTGAACCGTATGCCCATCGCTATGCTTTCGGCGATCTGCAAACGCTTGAAACGTTATTGTTTCAGGAAGCTCTGGATGCCCTTGATCCGAATGAATTTGCAGGTAAACGCATCATCATCAAAGGTTGCGGAAAAGTGCATGTTCCCGTAAGTGCATATGTTGAAATTACACATAAGTTAATGCCTGTTGCTAAAACCATCATGTATGGAGAAGCCTGCAGCAGTGTTCCTCTTTTTAAGAGGGTAGGGGCGTGATATGTCATGCTTCTACGGATTTTTCGATTCCAATATGTTTTTAATCCTTCCCAATCCATCATCAAACACTTTTTCAGTGGAAGAAATTTTGGAAGGAATCATAAAGCGATAAAGCGGATTGTAACCTACATCTCCTGCATTGATCCAGGTGATCGTAGCTTCAGTCGTATTACCGGAGAATTGAAATTCACCTTGCGTATTCACCTCACCACCGTGCATGTATAAGCTGTATTTCAATTGTTGATTCGTGATACAAGTGTCAAACAAAAACCTGCCTGATCCTAATGCATTACCATAAAAATACTGCCGCCCGCCTTGGCCTGCCGAAGTCCTTCCATAAAAATAATAAAGTGTGCTATCCATACTTTTATTCCAGAGACTCCATTGTTCCCAATTGCGGAAATCCTGCATAAAAGAGTAGGCCTTATCAACTGGTACATTCACTTTTATGCTGCGCTCGATGCGGTAACTCCGCGGAAAAAATAATGAAACAACAAACGTGAGTATGGCTATCAGAAAGAGGGATATAAAAAGTTTAAAAAGTTTCATAATTCAAAAAGACAATCAATTCGTAAAAAGTAAATAAAAGAATACTGCCGGTACTGCAAGAAACAACCCGTCGAAGCGGTCGAGCACACCTCCGTGACCGGGCAGGATTGTACCCGAATCCTTGATTTGCAGGTTGCGTTTTAACAGCGATTCGAACAAGTCGCCAAAGGTTCCGAATACGGTAACCACCACTCCTATAGCCAGCCAATCAAAACGGCTTACGCCATCAAACCATTCTGATGTCGACAATCCATAGCCAACCATCATTGCCAGAAACAAGCCACCAATGCTGCCTTCAACGGTTTTCTTGGGTGAAATGCGTTCAAACAGTTTCGTTTTACCAAAACTGCGTCCGGCCAGATAAGCACCCGTATCGTTGGCCCATAGCAACAGAAAGAAGCCCATTGGCAATCCCCAATCGTATTCGATAGAACTGAAATACCCGATCTTGCCCAGCATCACAAAAGGAAATGTAATATATACGATACCCAGAATCTGAAACGCCAGGGTTGAAAATTCGTTGTGCGAATGTTCAAACAGTTTGATGATAAAAATAATCAGGATCACCGGAATGATATGGTAGTACCAGGCCAGCGACAAATCTGCCGTGAAGATCAAAGCAAACATCAGCAATACAAAACTGCCGGCAACAATACCCAGGTATTTTTCAAGCTTGCTTTTGGTAGGAAGTACCAGCTCGTAAAATTCAAGCAGGCATAAAAAATTCATCACAAACAAAAGGATGAAAAATGTAATTTCACTCAGGCAGGTTGCTCCGGCTACTGCAGCCACAAAAAAGGTACCCGTAAAGGTGCGTTGCCAGAAATTACTCTTCATAATTTGTACTGATTAACTGTTTTGCCTGTTCCACATCGATAGCCCTGCAATATATCTCGGCTTTGCCAAAAAGTGTATACGAGCTGTCTACCTTATTCATTTCAACAGCTTCAATTCCGTTTTCCTGCAACATCGATACAACAATGCTTGCTTCCACCGGTCGGCCGGTTTCAAACACCTTCACCCAATCATTCTCCATTGTACAATACCGGTTTAATATTTTTACGATAAATAGCCCAAATCAAAGCTATAGCCGCTATTCCACTCAGTGCCGTTATATAAAACGGAAAAATATAGGAGTCGTCGAAAAAGAAAATACCCGATTCG
Source organism: Bacteroidia bacterium (assembly GCA_041665785.1). Taxonomy (GTDB): domain Bacteria; phylum Bacteroidota; class Bacteroidia; order UKL13-3; family UKL13-3; genus JBAYIE01. The sequence goes on from JBAYIE010000006.1 coordinate 108,491, forward strand.
TCCCAATGGAAATGCATGGCGAGCAAAGCCAAACTGTTATTCAGAAAATGCATGGCTACCGCAGGCCAGATGCTGTTGGAATACACCGTAATATATCCCAGAAAAATTCCCAGTACAAAACGGGGAACAAATCCGTAAAACTCACCGTGCATCATCGAAAACACAAAGGCTGATAGGATAACGGCTATATGCTCTTTCTTGAAACAAAAAATCAGAAACCGCATAAAGGTTCCGCGAAACAAAAATTCTTCGCAAATAGCCGGTAAAAAGGCAATCAAAAATACATTGGTGATGAATCCTCCGGTACCATTCGATTGTACAAAAGCTTTGGTCATTCGTTCGGCCGAAGCTTGTGTTTCTTTCAACTTCATTTCAAGACCAGCCAGTTCGGGAGGAAAAACGAATGCTTCATTCCATTGGATCAATTGAGAAATAAAGGGCATAGAAACCACCAGTACCAATAGCGATAACAGCACGGTAATCGCATCGGGTTTAACCGAAGAGCGGATAAACTCGCTGGGCCACAGTTGCAATGCGCGTGGAAAAAGCATGGCCGGAAGTAAAAAAGTCCCGATTGAATTCAATCCCTGTACCAATTTCATGGTTTGCAACACGGCCGGATTCGTGTCCATTTCCTGCATAATGGTCGGATTTGCCATTACGTCCACCCCAAACATCCATTTGGCCAAAACAAATCCAAAACCCAGGAAAACAAAGGTAAAAAACAGCACCATGCCGACCAGAATAAAGAGTCGGGAGATAAAAAACAAGACAGGATTTGCCGGTTGTAAGGTGTTTTCTGACATTTAAGTAACTTTGTCGCGCAAAATAATGGTAAAGATCGGAAATATTGAACTGGGAGAATTCCCACTTTTACTTGCTCCCATGGAAGATGTGAGCGACCCGCCTTTCCGGGCTGTGTGCAAAGCCGGGGGAGCCGATCTGATGTATACCGAATTTATTTCTTCGGAAGGTTTGATCCGCGATGCCATTAAAAGCCGTAAAAAACTCGACATCTTTGAATACGAGCGACCTGTTGGAATTCAAATCTTTGGTGGAGATGAAGAGTCAATGTCGCTGGCGGCACAAATTGTAGATACCTGCAATCCCGATCTGCTCGACATCAATTTCGGATGTCCCGTTAAAAAAGTAGTATGCAAAGGCGCCGGCGCAGGTATTCTGAAAGACTTGCCCCAAATGGTCAGAATCACCGAAGCGGTGGTAAAGGCTACCCGTTTGCCCGTTACCGTAAAAACCCGTTTAGGTTGGGACGATACCAGTAAAAATATTGAAGAAGTAGCCGAACGTTTGTACGATGTGGGCATCAAAGCCTTAACCATACACGGAAGAACCCGGGCTCAATTATACAAAGGTGATGCCGATTGGTCGTTGATAGCCAAAGTAAAAAACAATCCGCGCATTCAGATTCCTATTTTTGGAAACGGGGATATTGATTCATCGGAAAAAGCCCTTGAATACAAAAATCGGTTTGGTGTCGATGGCATCATGATTGGCCGTGCAGCCATTGGTTATCCGTGGATCTTCAACGAGATCAAACATTATTTTAAAACAGGTGAAGCCTTACCTGCACCAACACTCGAAGAACGCGTAAAAGTTTGCCGTCTGCACCTCACTAAATCCGTTGAATGGAAGGGCGAAATGATTGGCATGCTGGAAATGCGCCGGCATTATACCCACTATTTCAAAGGCATCGATAATTTTAAACCCTTTCGTAACCGTTTGGTTACAACAGATAACCTGGATGAACTCCATGGTATTTTAGACGAAGTGGCCGAGCGGTTTGCAGTGCTGGTTTAGCTCAGTGTTGAATAATGACTTTTTGAGATCCCAACAGGCAACCTGCTTCTGACTTTATTTTCACAAAATATATACCAGGGTTGATATTTCTTACATCCAAAACCGAATCGTTTTGTTCAATTATTCTCCGTCCTGCTGAATTATATAATAGGATTAGGCGCATATTTCGTTGAGGGTAATATATAGTGGTACGGCAGCAATCATGTTTGCTACTAATCTGTCAAAAAGCTTGGCTCTATTTTGTCTTCTGTTGAATCGGAAATGATA
>JBAYIE010000007.1:0-109378 GCA_041665785.1 Bacteroidia bacterium
GAGGACTAATGCGCGCCATAGGTCTACAAACCTTCATACTTCATTAGGTCACCTCTGCTGTTTACTTTCTTAAAATAAAATAAGTATTAGTTACGATACAAACCTAAAGGCATACTTCAGGGGACGCGCCCAAAAATTGAAACATGTAATCTTTCAACCAAGGATTAATTTTTGATGAAATTAAACCAATCGTCAAATGCTATATCTTAATTGATTAAACTTGTTAACCTTAAACATACCGCTATGAAAAAATTTACACAATTGCTTTCAGGCCTTTTTGTTTTACTTACGGTTGCTGCGCAGGCCCAGCAACTCAGTGCCCCAAATGTAGAAGCTGTATACGGCGGACGCATTATAGCGATTACCGGTTATGATAAAGGAGGCGATACGTCGCGCATCTTCATCAGCACCGAAAGTGCCAATTCCATGTTTTATGCCGATGTGGTTACCTCTCCTTCTTCCAGTACCGGAGCATCATTCGGTGCTTTTCAGGTAATGCCCGGTTTAAATTCCACGGCAGGTTACGGTGGAGGTTTGCTAAGCATTGCAGCACATGAAGCTTCGGGTTATGTGTATTTTAACTATGGCGATAAAATCATGAGTTCGCATCCTTCTTCCTCAACCGTAAATACCGTATCGAGTTCAGGCAATCATTATTTTACGATCGAGGGAAATACATTTTTATACTTTAAGCAAGGCGGGACCGGCAACACCTTTAATTTCGGTACGTTGAATTCATCGGGAGTATATACTGCTTCGGCCGGCTCGCCCATCTCATCCACCATTATGGGTTCACCCATGATTCAGGTGAGTCCTTCAAACAACAAAGTATATGTTTTTGTACCGGGCTCATTCAGTACCGCTCCACAATTGTATCGTTCTTCCGATGCATATACGGCCTTGTCAGCAAGCACAACTTTTACTAATATTTCACCAACCACACTCAGTACTTCTGTAGAGTGGAGAGGTTTCGGCATTGGTCCGGATGGAAGAATTTTCATAGGCGGCTCAACAGGCTCAGCAAAATATGCAGCGCATACCGACAACGACACCATCTGGAGTGAAGCCAACACCAATATGCCCGGAGTTGCCGGAAGCCGGTTTGCATTTGCAGGAACAGGATCCAACTACTATGTGTACTATGCAGCCTCTTACAATAACATGCGTGGCGACAGTGGTTACTGGAAAAACTACGGTGATCCGGGCGGATTCGAAACCCATCCCAACGACGGAGATGTGTATACCGACCCGAACGACAGCAATGTGGTGTATATGACCACCGATCAGGGCATTGGTGCATCGACCAACAGAGGTTCAACTATTTTTGAAATCGACGAAGGCGTAGAAGCAGTTCAGGTAAACGACTTTGATATGACCACCGATAAAAATACTGCATGGATTGCGTCCAAAGCCGGGATTCGAAAAGTGGGACAGTATCAGACATCGCGCAACTGGACAGCGGCCATGTTTCCTAACGGAGACGGATCTCCGTACTATTCGGCAGAGATGAGCAACAACGATACCAACACTGTGTATGTAGGCAATTTACGGATATATAAAACCACCAATGGTTCTACCTGGTCGCAGGTTTTTTCGCCGGAAAGTGCTCCTTATAACTACGGTTCTTTTGGCGCACGCGCCGAAGCAATAGAAGTTTGTGATTACGATGCCAATACAATTTTTGCAGGTTATTATATTGATGGACCAACAAAAGGTGGTTTGTATTATTCAACCGATGGCGGAAGCAATTGGAATATTTTACGTTTGAAAGCAACCAGCGGTTACAACGATGTGGATGTTTGGGATATCGTTTTCAATAAGGAAGGATCGGATACTGTAGCTTATGTAGGTGTGGATTACGATCTGGCATCGCCTACCGGACGCAGTGTGTATCGTATTGTGAAATCGGGCAGTACCTGGACTCCTGCGCAAAACATGGATTCGGCGAATACGAGTACAGGCACGACCTGGGTTATTACCATCCGCGATTTGCACAAATCAATGACCGGCGATACCTTATTTGCGTGCGGTAACGATGCAGGTTCCAATCATCCGGTGGCATATTACAAACCCATCAGTGCTACCAATAAATGGACGCCTTATACCACCAGTGGATTTCCGATCACTGCCGGTAAAAATGGCGCTGCCATAACTTTAGGAGTGGATACAGTTTACTGCGCAGTGGATAATGATATTTATATTTTCCCAACCGCGGGAACAGCCTGGTCATTGGGCTATTCATATCCTGTGGGAACGCAAATTAATTTCCTCTACTACGATGAATTGCTGGCCGGTACCGGTACCGGATTATACGGTCATATGGGAACCGGTGGTGGTCCAACGGGTTTGAATCAATTATGGAATGACAAAAACAATTCGGCCTTCGTATATCCGAATCCTTCGGGTTTAAACGCCATACTTGCGTATCGCTTGGATCAGGCATCTCCTGTTACCATTCGTATTCACGATTTGCAAGGCAGGGAAGTTTTTGTAAAGCAAGCTTCGAAAGATGCAGGAATGCATCAACTAGAATTGCCTGCTACTGTTCTAAAGCAAGGGCTTTACCTCATTCGCATTTCTGCGGGTTCAGAAACGCAGGTAGTGAAATGGGTGCTTGAAAAGTAAAAGCGTTTAACTTTAAATAAAGTTGAAAGAGCCGTGGGAAACCATGGCTCTTTTGTTTTGCATTCAGATGGCGTCAGTCAATGGGGGGCTGCCAATAAAACGGTTTTAATTAATCGCAACCGGTTAAAGAGATTCCACATCAGCTGCTCCCAATGTAACTGAGTTAAAACTCTCCGGCCGGATTGCTGTTTGTAAGTGATATTGGTACACACAACAAAGAATAATTATCTTCGGCCCTCGTTTGGTATGAACCGGTTTTTGGCCTAAGCAATGCGTGCATGACAACAAAAAAAGTAATTCGATATAGTATACTGGCAATCGTTTTGGCCGTTTTGGTCTGGTACAAATGGTCGCAAACAGATAAATCACCTGCTCCTGCCAAAGGAGGCGGAGGCAAAAATCAACCGGTGCAAGTGAGTGTTGTAACGGTTGCTCCACGCGATATTCAGGAACATATAAAAACAACGGGTACCCTGTTGGCGATGGAATCCATAGATCTGGTGGCAGAAACGGCCGGTCGGATCACACAAATAAATTTTAGCGAAGGATCGCGTGTTGAGAAAGGGCAATTACTTATCAAGATAAATGATACCGAGTTAAGGGCCCAATTAAAAAGAGCCATGGCTTCGCAGCGCATGAAAGATGAAACCGAAAAGAGAAACAAGCAATTGTTGACTCGCGGAGCCATTAGTCAGGAAGCATACGAAACGGCAGTGAGCGAATTGGAAGCAACCAATGCCGATGTTGAACTGATCCGCGAACAAATGCGTAAGACGTCTATCATCGCACCGTTTTCGGGCGTGATCGGATTGCGGTATGTGAGCGAGGGAAGTTATGTAAACAATGCTACACGCATGGCTTCGTTGCATACACTTGATCCGGTAAAAATTGAATTTCCGGTACCGGAGCGATATGCTTCGCGTATAAAAGTGGGTTCGGTTTGTACGTTCACCGCCGAAGGACAAACAGAAGTGCTTGTAGCAACGGTGTATGCCATTGAACCAAGCGTGGATCAGGCAACACGTACCGTGATGATGCGGGCACGCTGTTCCAATAATAAAGGAATGTTAATACCGGGAGGGTTTGTTCAACTGAACCTGCCCCTGGGTAAGCAAACTGAAGTGTTGATGGTTCCTACGCAATCTTTAGTTCCGATACTGAAAGGAAAAAAAATATACATGGTGCAGGGAGACAGCATCGTTGAAAGAGTTGTAAAAACCGGAATTCGTCAGGACGCCCTGATTGAAATTACAGAAGGTCTGCAAGCCGGAGATCGTGTAGTTACCGAAGGCGTAATGTATGTAAAGGCCGGAAGTAAAGTGATCATAAAATCAGGTGGAAAATAAGGATGGTAAATTCAGCAAATCATATTCCGGTTAAGGCATGAGTTTAAGCAGTACGAGTATCAACAGGCCGGTATTGGCCACCGTGATGTCGATTATCATTGTGCTGTTCGGAGCCATTGCCTTTGGCTTTCTCGGAGTGCGCGAATATCCTTCCATTGATCCGCCGGTAATCACGGTACGCACAAGTTATACCGGTGCCAATCCAGAAATCATCGAATCTCAGATTACCGAACCGCTTGAAAAAGCAATCAATGGAATTGCAGGCATCCGTTCGATTTCGTCGGCGAGCAATATGGGAAGCAGCATTATTACGGTGGAATTTGATCTGAACGAAAACCTCGAAGCTGCAGCCAACGATGTACGCGATAAAGTTTCGCAGGCTGTGCGACAATTGCCACAGGATATAGATGCTCCTCCGGTGGTAACCAAAGCAGATGCCAACTCAGACGCCATCATCACCTTAACTGTTCAGAGTAAAACGCGTACCCACCTCGGTGTAAATGATTATGCCGAAAATGTGTTGATGGAAAAACTGCAAACCATTCCGGGAGTGAGCACCATTCAGATTTGGGGTCAGAAACGGTATGCCATGCGACTCTGGCTCGAGCCTCAAAAACTCGCTGCGTTTCGTTTAACGCCTTTGGATGTGAAGCAGGCCATCGATCGTGAGAATGTAGAATTGCCCGGAGGAAAAATTGAAGGAAACTCAACAGAGCTTTCGGTAAAAACGGCTGGCCGGCTCACAACGGAAGACGAATTCAACAACCTGATCATTGTTTCGGAAAGCGACCGTACCGTGCGCTTGCGCGATATTGGTCATGCACGGTTGGGTGCCGAAAACGAACAAACCGTTTTAAAAGAAAGTCGCGTGCCGATGATTGGCCTTGCGCTGGTACCTCAACCCGGTGCCAACTATATTGAAATTGCCGATGAGTTTTACAAGCGTTACGAACAAATAAAAAAGGAAGTTCCGGATGATATCAAACTCGATATAGCACTTGACAATACACGTTTTATCCGCAAGTCAATCACCGAGGTTGAAGAAACGTTGCTCATTTCATTTTTGCTGGTGGTGCTCATTATTTTTCTTTTCTTCCGCGACTGGCTCATCGCTTTCCGTCCATTGATTGATATTCCTGTGTCGCTGATCGGCGCTTTCTTTATCATGTATATTTTTGGGTTTTCTGTTAATATCTTAACCTTATTGGCCATTGTACTGGCTACTGGTTTGGTGGTGGATGACGGCATTGTGGTCACGGAAAATATTTTCAAAAAAATAGAAGCGGGTATGTCGCCCAAAGAAGCGGCCATCAAAGGATCCAACGAAATTTATTTTGCCGTTATTTCTACTTCTATTACGCTGGCTGTGGTTTTTTTACCCATTGTATTTCTCGAAGGATTTGTAGGACGTTTGTTCCGTGAATTTGGAATAGTTGTAGCTGGTGCCGTTATTATTTCTGCATTTGTTTCGTTGAGTTTAACGCCTATGCTCAATGTGAAAATGAACCGCAAGAATCACCGGCATTCAAAATTCTACGATGCCACCGAACCTTTTTTTATTCGATTGAATGAAGGGTATCGGCGATTGCTGGATAAATTTATGCAACGTCGCTGGTTGTCGTGGGTGATCCTTTTTGGATCCTTTGGGTTGATTGCATGGATCGGCAGCAACCTGCAACAGGAACTGGCTCCGATGGAAGACCGCAGTGTAATGCGGATCTCATCTACCGCACCTGAAGGAGCTTCGTATGAATACATGGAACACTATATGGATAAGGTGGCTCAGATCATCATCGATTCAGTTCCTGAAAAACGTATTTTATTATCGGTAACGGCGCCGGGTTTTACGGGAAGCGGAGCTGTGAATACAGGATTTAACCGCATCTTTTTAACCGAACCCGGAGAGCGTAAACGATCGCAGCAACAAATCGCACAAAAAATTCAGCAACAGGTTTCTACCTTAACCGATGCACGGTCTTTTGTGATACAGGATCAAACCATCAGTGGCAGTGGAGGATCAAGAGCCGGACTGCCGGTGCAGTTCATTGTACAAAATCAGGACTTCAATAAACTGCAGGAATTTCTTCCGCGTTTTATGGAAGAGGCTGCAAAGGATCCCACCTTTCAGGGTGTGGATATGAATCTGAAATTTAACCGTCCGGAACTGGTGGTAGATATAAACCGGGAGCGGGCACGTACCCTGGGAGTAAGTGTGCAGCAAGTTGCACAAACTTTGCAGATGGCCTTAAGCGGAATCCGGTATGGATATTTCAGCATGCTTGGACGACAGTATCAGATCATCGGCCAGGTAGACCGGGAAGACCGCGATGAAACACTTGATCTTACTTCGATGTATGTGCGCAACAACAAAGGCGAACTCATTCAGTTGGATAATTTGCTTGAAGTAAAAGAGCAAAGCAGTCCACCGCAATTGTACCATTATAACCGTTACAAGTCGGCCACCATAAGCGCAGGTCTAGCTCCGGGAAGAACGATTGGCGATGGCATTCAGGCCATGCAGGAAATCAGAGCACGTGTATTGGATGATACCTTCACCACAGATCTGAGCGGACCATCGCGCGATTTTGCAGAGAGTTCTTCCAATATTCTTTTTGCATTTTTGTTTGCACTGGTGCTGATTTATCTGGTATTGGCTGCACAATTTGAGAGTTTTATTGATCCTATTATTATCATGTTTACGGTTCCCATGGCATTGGCGGGTGCGTTGATCTCGTTGTGGTATTTCAATCAAACCATGAATATTTTCAGCCAGATCGGAATCATTGTCTTGCTCGGGCTTGTTACCAAAAACGGAATTCTGATTGTTGAATTTGCCAATCAGAAGCGCGAACAGGGATTGAGTAAAATGATGGCCGTGAAAGAAGCAGCGGTGTCGCGTTTGAGGCCCATTATGATGACCAGTCTGGCAACCATGTTGGGAGCATTACCTATTGCGCTGGCATTGGGCGATGCTGCAACCAGCAGGATTTCTCTGGGAATTGTAATCATAGGAGGATTGTTATTTTCAGGAATTCTGACGCTCTTCGTTATTCCGGCGGTGTACTCTTTTTTATCGCGAGCAAGGCATACCGATAATACACAAGCGGAGGAAACTACATGAGGAAGTTTATATCATATTGGATCGTTTGGATTTGCTTGTATGTTTCAAGCGGATTTGCGCAAACCACTTTAACGTTGGAGGAAACCTTGCGCATTGCACTCGAAAATAATTATGCGATTCAGCTGGCCAAAGTGGATGCCGGAATCGCATCCAACAATAATCGTCCAGGTGCAGCCGGTATGATGCCCGTGGTAACAGGCACAGCAGGCATCGACAATCAGGTAATCAACACAGAGCAAAAGTTTTTAAACGGAACAGAGAACAACCGCGAAGGTGCGTTGAGCAATCAGATGAATGCAGGTATTGAACTCGGGTGGACCATTTTCGATGGGTTTAAAATGTTTGCTGCCAAAAATCGCCTGGAAGAATTGCAGAAACAGGGTGAGTTGCGCATGCGTGCACAAATCGAACAGGTTTTTGTAAAGGTGATACGGGCGTATTATGAAGTGCAACTGGCGCAAACACAATTGAAGACGGCAGAAGAAGCAGTGGCGGTCAGCAATAAGCGACTTGATTTTATCAACGACAGATACAAAGCAGGCAAAAGTGCAAAAACTGAAATGCTCAAAGCGCAGGTGGATTTGAATGCCGATAAAGCGGTGTTGATGCGTTTGCAGGTACAATTTGAAAATTTAAAAGCCAACCTGAATCTGGCTTTGGCCCGCGATTCGCGCACAGCATTTGAAATCAGCGATACCTTGTTTGTTGAAAACACCCTGAAGCTCGATGAATGGATGCAACAAGCACAGGCATCAAATACCAATATACAAATGGCAAAAGGCAATCGTACCATCAGTTTGATGAGTTTGCGGGAGATCCGTGCCGAACGTATGCCGACGGTGCAACTGAAGAGCGGATACAATTTCAGTCGCCAGGAATCGCAGGCCGGTTTTTTGCAATCGGCACAAAATATCGGGTTTCATTATGGAGCCGGACTGAGTCTGAATTTGTTTAACGGATGGGAAGTAAAACGTAAGTTAACCAATGCAGAGTTGGGAATGCGTTATTCAGATCTGGTGTACCGCGATTCTTTAGCCCGCTTGAAATATGCAGTGGAGCAAGCGTATGCCAACTATCAGCTCAGTTTGAATTTACTTTCATTTGAACGTGAAAACCTGGCAGTAGCGCGCGAGAATTTCGACATCGCTTCGGAACAATACCGCGTGGGTGTAATCACCGGTATTGAATTGCGGGATGCTCAGCAAAATTACATGAACAATGAATTGCGCTTGTTACAAGCACTTTTCGAAGCACGCATGCACGAGACTGAATTGAAACGGTTGAGTGGGACGTTGCTTAAACTGTAATTTTTTTTAGGATTAGAGACATAGTTCCCAAGGAACATTCAGCTAAATCTTCAAATTATTACTTGGGGCTATGCGCCCCAAACCGCACTCACTTTCTTTTCTTGAAAAAAGAAAGTAAGCAAAGAAATTCAAGGCTGTATAGTTTTTCCTTGCATTCTACGCGTTCCAAAGGCCACGCAACCCGAATCACGCCACCCGCTTGGCCTGCGCAGTTTTACGGATTGCTTACGAGTCCCGGCACATCTTTGAAACGCTCGAATACTACGTCAAAACTATAAGGCCGGTCCCCGCCCGAATGAACATCTTGCTTAATTTGCAGATTTTACTTCGCATGTAATGGTTTCACGAATTTATATGCCTAATCCTTTAATTTATCACGTCTTTCTGTTGTTGAAATCAGATCATTCACACAGTGATTAGTTGTTTCAATTCATAGATAGAACTAATCAAAACTTTTAGCGAAAACAAAAACACCCTGAAATTTCGAATTTCAGGGTGTTAAAAAAGTTTGGATTATTATTTCTTAGTTGACTGCAGTGGCAGCAATTTGATCATTCCAATTTTATGGAAGAGCACCATTACCGGATAAACCGGATCTATTTCCCACCATTTGAAGGCAAAATTAGCACGGGCACCAGCGTGGTGATGATTGTTTTGAAACAATTCGCCCAACATCAGAAAATCAAAAATCAGGGTATTGCGTGAATGATCCGGTTCGTTGTAGTTGCGGTATCCGTATTTATGTCCGGCCCAGTTTACTACTGCACCTTGTACAGGACCAATCAGGAAATGGATTGGTAAGAGCAGAAACATCCACCAATGCGTAGCAAAGGCCACATAAAATGCAATATAGAGAAATGCGAATCCGAGGCGGGAAAACCAGGAGTCGGCCACACGATCAATTTTGGGATAAACCGGATACCCTTTCAGGAATTTTTCTTCCACTTCCAGCGTACCGTGCAATACGCCATTGTATACTTTGCGGGTATGCCACATCATAGAGAATACCTCTTTAAAAAAATGCGGGGTGTGCGGATCTTGCTGAGTATCGCTGTAAGCATGGTGCATGCGATGCAAAATGGCATAAGCGCGGGCGTTGAGATAAGAGGTACCCTGAGTAATATAGGCATATATATACCAGAATTTTTCCCAGAAAGGGCTCATGGTGTACATCTTATGTGCTGCGTAGCGGTGAAGAAAGAAGGTTTGCCCGAATAAAGAGAGGTACCAGTGGGCGATCAGAAAAAGTACTATAATCATAGATTGTGGTTAAGCGGCACAAAGGTAAGGCATTAGGGGTGGATTCCCATAAAATGTAAGAATGTGACAATCAGCGGAACTTTTTCCGCGTTTCTATTTTTTGTTCTTCGCGGTCCATGATGAGTTTGGCCAGCATTGGAGCAATAAGTTTGGGATTGTTTTGAGCAAAAGCTTCTTTTACTTTTTTCTCCTGGACGTCGATCCGGTAAAGCAGATGGAGCAGTTTTTCCATATCGTGCAGCAGAAAATGAATAATGCGTTCGGTAAGCCATTGTTCAAGCGCCTCCCGCGAAGGGAAGGATTGAATGCTCTCATCGTTCAGCAAACGGGCTAAAGAAGAAGCGGATGACTGAATATCGGAATCGTTCACAGGTTCAAAGATAAATGGATCAGCACGATCCTCAAAAACGAAAAACCCGTCCGCCTTTCCAACACCATCCGGTTTGAAACAGGCGCGACGGGTTTAGAACCGCGAACTTTAATCGTTAGTCCTTTTTGCCACCAAGCATAAGCATTTCGCTCACTACAATTTCGGTAGTGTAACGTTTGTTGCCTTCTTTGTCGGTGTAGCTGCGGCTGTTGAGCTTGCCTTCAATGGCTACCTCACTGCCTTTTTTCAGGTACTTTTCGAATAATTCGGCGGATTTGCCCCAGGCAACCAAATTGTGCCACTGGGTTTCGGTTACGCGTTCTCCGCTTTCGTTTTTGTAACGCTCCGATGTTGCAATAGAGCACTTGGCAAGCTTCTTACCGCTGTTCATGGATTTAACATCAGGATTCTGGCCGAGATGGCCAATCAGACGAACATTGTTTCTTAAATTGTTCATAGTTGTATAGGTTTAAAAATTTGAATTTTCCTTTCTTCCGTTTCTTCATCTCGCAGACGTCATGCGAACAAAGCAACCGGATAAAAGGCGCCGGCAAAAACCGACGTACAAAAATGCATGGGCGCCCATAAATTATTCCAATACTGTTCGTTTAGAATCGGTTTTAAACGTGTTCATCCGCATCCTGTATCTTTGCACGGATGCATTATCTCCTTCATAAACCTTATGGTTATCTCAGCCAGTTTGTATGCGACGTGAAAAAAAAGAAGCTGCTTGGTGACCTGTATGCTTTTGCTCCGGGAACAATGGCCATTGGGCGTTTGGATGAAGACAGCGAAGGGTTACTCTTGTTGACGGAAGATGGAAGACTCAGCGAACGCATTCGGGGTCGTGAAATGGAAAAGGAGTATCATGTGCAAGTTGATGGTTTGATTACAGTGGAAGCCATTCAACAGCTGAGAAATGGTGTTGAGATCGGAATCAAAGGAAGCAAATACCAAACATTGCCTTGCATGGTGAATGCCATTCAGGATCCGGGATATGCCTTGCGCAGCCGGAAAATCCGGGACGACCGGCATGGACCCACCAGTTGGGTTTCTGTTACGCTGACTGAAGGAAAATTACGACAGGTTCGCAAGATGATTGCTGCTGTTGGGTTCCCTGCATTGCGCCTCATACGGGTGCGCATTGGTCAATTACAATTGGGCGATCTAAAGGTAGGTGAAGTGAGAGAAGCAGTGGACCTGGAAAAGTTACTCTATTACAATACGCAGCAACTATAAAGTATTGTTTGATTGGATGGGTTGGAGGAGGGCGAGGAATGAAGGGGAAGGGAGAGGGAGAGGAAGAGGAAGAGAAAGAGAAAGAGGGAGAGGGAGAGGGAGAGGGAGAGGAAGAGGGAGAGGGAGAGGGGCAGAAGTCAGGCATGCAACTCAGTGATTGCTGCCGGAGTAAGTGGTTTGGAGATGAATTTAAGCACATAGGGATTTTGTGTTGCACGTTCAACATCACGGTCGTCTTTGGATGAAGTAAGCATGACTATTTTGCAACTGGACTTGAATTCATGCGGATAGGTGTGATATGCATCCAGAAACTCGAACCCATCCATTTTTGGCATACGGATATCCAGAAAGATCAGGTCGGGAAATTTAATTCCACTGGCCAGACATTGGTTTAATAAATCGAGGGCTTCAATTCCGGATTGGGCAACGGTAATTTTTTGTGATAATTTCGATTTGGAAATAATTAAACGGTTAACATAATTGTCAACAGCATTGTCATCTACCAATAAAACATGCTCAATTCCCATTTCAGTTTGCATTTTGTGCATTTGGTAAAATTATCGAGAAGCGGCTACCGAACATAGGTTTCGACTCCACTTCTATTTTTCCATCGAGTAAGTTAAGCATTTCTTTTACAATATACAAACCCAATCCTGAGCCGGTTGCTTTGTTTGTAGCCCGATAAAACATTTCAAATATTTTCTCCTGTTCGTCCGGTTCAATGCCTATTCCATTATCCTGAATATGAATTTGAGCCTGAGTATCATTTACATCCACCTGTATTTGGATCTTTGGTTTTACCTTTTCAAGATCAGCATATTTGATAGCATTGGAAATGATATTCTTTAACATCGTTGTTAAGCGATATTTATCGGAAAAGAATGGAGCATCCTGTTTGATGTCGAACGAAACGGAAATATCGGCAGCATACGCTGTGATTTGAAGAAAGGCCAGGGTTTCATCAACCAGTTTTTGCAAAAGAATTTCTTCCATCACCGGTTCAATCCGTGCATTACGGGAATATTGCAGTATGGTTTCAATAAACTCATCGAGACGGGTGATGCTGGTTTTCATCATCTGCAATTTCTCGTTCTGTTCAAAGCCTGCTTCCTGACATTCGATTTCGAGCAATTGAACCAACCCCAGCATGGAACTGAGCGGTGCACGCAAATCGTGAGAGGTGCTGTACACAAAACGATCAAGTTCCATATTGGCTTTGCGTAGTTTTTCGTTGTTCCGGATCAGTTCCTGTTCCGATTCTTTTCGCTTGGTAATATCTTCGGACAGTATAAATATGCCTTCCGGAACGGGTTGAATACTCAGGTCAAACCAACCTGTTTCCCCATTCGGGAATTCAAATTGTGTGGTAATAAATTGGGGTATGCGCTGATTCATACTTTTTTCCAGTGCAAAATATGTATCTGTTAATTCTATACCGGGATACATCTTGAACATATTCGATCCCAGCAACTCATTTACACTGTATTTGCCAAAGCGTGCTGCAGCATTATTTATATACAAATAGGTCCAGTCAAAACTCATTATCTGCGCCCCTTCCATCAAGTTATCGAGGGTGCGACGGTATTTCAAATCGTTTTCTATAATTTTTATTTCAGCTTCTTTACGCTTGGTAATATTGCTCCGGATTACCAGAAACTGAAAGGGATGATTCAATTCATCCATCAGGGGAACAATCGTGGCATTTGTCCAATAGATCTCTCCATCTTTTGCTTTGTTTCTGACTTCTCCGGTCCAGATATTTCCGGCTTTAACCGTATCCCATAATTCCTTAAAGAACGATTTCGGATGATAACCCGAATTCAGGATGCGGTGATTTTTCCCTACCAGTTCTTCACGGGTATATTTGCTTTCTTCACAAAAACGATCGTTGACATACAATATAATTCCTTTGGGGTCGGTTATGGAAACTACAGAAGAAGCATCGAGAGCATCTTTATAGTTGTTTACGAGTTGCAGACTCTCCTTCAATTGCAAATTGCTGCTGATGGTATCTTTTGTAATACGTTTGATATTGCGTGTGGCTGCAAAAATGGCTATCCCCAAAATAGCCAGAACGAATAATGTGCCACCGTATATATAATAAATTTTATTGCGTTCATGCAGCACATGTTGATTCAGGGTTTGAATTTCCTGCTTCGAATGCAGGGTGATACTCTCCTGAAGCAAAGTGACTAAACCAATGAAACTTTTGAAAGCCTCAATCTGGTTTAATTTTTCATGTTTGTACAATTTTGAATCGGATTTCGCTCCTTCATTCAGCAAAAGGAACTGACGGGCTTTTGTATTGATCAGCCGGGCTTGTTGCAAGTGTTCCAAAATCAATAAGCTATTTGGATTTTGAAGCAAATGGGTCAATTGTTTTATTTGAAGGTTGTTGGCTTCGTTTCGCTGAGCTATTTGTTGCAGCGCGGCTTTCAGACTTATCCCTTCGTTGGTATAGGTAATAAAGGTAAACTGATTCAGTATGGAATGATCAACAATACGGTTGAGGATCTCTAACTTAACATAGGTTTGTGTAGTCAGCTTATTGTACGCTTTGATACCTTCCGTAGAATTATCCCACATTTTAAAGACAGCCAAAGAAAAAGTGAGTGTGAAAACGCTATAGATAACGATCAACAAGAAACTGATAGTAAATAAACGCTTGTTTGCTCGAATCATGGGCTTAGGTGCAGAATGGCTTTATATAAAAGAATTCATAAGCATCAAATGACCGCAGAAATCGGTCTTAAAAACATGACGAATATCAGGGTTGAGGGATAATTGTTATTGGTTAATGGTTGGTTGTTATTGGTTATTGGGTTATTAGTTAATCGTTATTCGTTATTGGTTAATAGTTAATGGTTATTCGTTAATGGTTAATGGTTATTTGTTTAGCATAAGTTCCTGGGTTAGGTACTTCGTACTTCGTAATTTGTACTTCGCAATTCCACTCCCGGTTTTATTTGCGTTCAGAATTTTGTAACTCGCATCTGCTAATGAACAATAATAAATCACGCGTGATAGGGGTTATGAGCGGAACATCGCTCGATGGGTTGGATCTGGCATATTGTGAATTTCAATTTGTGCGGGATGCCTGGGAATTCAAATTGGGACCGGCTGAAACCATTGCATACAACGATACCTGGAAAGTCAGGCTTTCACACCTGCACGAACAACCCATCCATTTGTATCCAAAAACAGATTTGTTTTATGGTCGGTTTATCGGACAAGAGGTGAAGCAATTTATAGACCGGCATGCTTTGCAGGTTGATTTGATAGCATCGCACGGACATACCATTTTTCATCAGCCGGCTGAAGGATTTACCGCACAAATAGGGAATGGGGCAGCGATACATGTAGAAACGGGATTACCTGTAATTGCTGATTTTCGTACTGTAGATGTGATGCTGGGAGGGCAAGGGGCTCCGCTGGTTCCGATCGGAGATGCACTACTTTTTAATAAATACGATGCCTGTTTGAATTTGGGTGGATTTGCCAATATCAGTTATTCGTCAGGTAATAAGCGTAAAGCATTTGATATCGTACCCTGCAATATCATATTAAATGCGCTTGCCAATCAGGCAGGAATGGAATACGATGCCGGTGGTGCAATAGCAGGCACCGGTAAAATCAATACCACCTTGCTCAATCAGCTAAATCAACTTCCCTTTTATAGACAACATGGTGCCCGTTCTCTGGGAAGAGAATGGGTTGAAGAAGCCTTTTGGCCATTGATAAAAGCTGCAACCTTAAACAATGAAGATGCACTTGCAACCCTTACCGAACATATTATACTACAAATAGCAGCATGCATTCAAATCTCCGGTGCAAAATCTGTTTTAATTACCGGCGGTGGTGTTTACAATCAATTCCTGCTCGAACATCTGAAAGCCAATACTACAGCCCTGTGCGTGGTTCCGGATACATCAATCATTGATTTTAAGGAAGCCCTGATCTTTGCTTTTTTAGGTGTTTTAAAAATACAACACCAGCCCAATGTGTGGTGTGAATATACTGGTGCATCCAGAAATTCTATTGGTGGTGCTTTGTTTGGATTTTAAGCAATATCTGCATTCAACCCTCTTATCCCTTTTCTCCTGATTTAATGAAAAACAGGTGCTTTTGAGCACATTTAAGTTCAATGTATGCTCCATGTCATGCATTTTAAAAATTTCCATTGACATAAATCAGCGCAAAAACATGATGAATAGCTTTTTTACAAAATGAATGGCTCTTAACTTTGTATTGTTAAAACAGAAAATTAGTATGAGTAGCGGAATGTTGAAATAAATAGCATATATTGGATTTGATTAAGGGGAAAAGCCTCCTATGAAAATTCAAAACCTCATTCAGCCGCTCTACAAACATTAATCTCTAATTACACGATCATGAAAAAGAGTCTACAACTACTGATGGTGATTTCCCTGACAATCGCTACAGGATCGACCCGCTGCCTGGCAGCAACCGGTTACAACAACGATTATACCGGAAAAGAATTCCATTTTAAACTGATTAAAGATGCCATCAATTACGATGAAATGATTGTCATGTTTATTGAAGGTGCCACCTATGGGAAAGATATGTATGATATCAATGTATTCTGGGGGCCGGAACTCAACCTGACTTCACGCGGAAGTGATGGATGTTATCTGACCCTGGATGCCAAGCCATTTAATGGAACATATGATTCTACCAAAGTAAGTGTACGTTGTGCAAGTAGCGGATCCTATACATTTTGTTTTAGCAATGCAAGTAGCTTTAGCAGTGGTTTGCCTATTAAACTCATAGATAGATATACAAATACCACGATCAACTTAATGACTCAGCATGCATATACCTTCAATGTTGATCTGGCTCAATCCGGAAGTTATGGCGATGATAGGTTTATTATCGTAGTTGGAGCAATGCCTGTTAGTACTTCTACCACCACAACTACAGAACCAGTTACCACCACAACTACAACTACCACTACCACTACCCCAACACCCGCACCAACACCAACACCCGCTCCGGCTCCAACTCCAGAAGAAACTCAATTGAAGGCCAACCTTGTATTATATCCCACAGTAACGCAAGATTATGTGACCATTAAAAGTGATGTAAAAATAATAGCATCCTCTCAAATTCAGGTCTTTGACCCCAAAGGAAAACTTGTAATATCTGTTAACGTGCCGGTTTGGAACAATAAAGAATCGGTAGTGGATCTTAGTAAACTACCTAACAAAACCTATACGGTTATTGTGAGTATTGGCAAACAAAAGCCAGTTGTAAAACGCTGCATAAAAATTTAGATTTCAATGATCTTTTCAAATAGGCGCCATGCTGCTAACCCAAAGTTACAGCATGGTGTTTTTGTTTTATGCACCTTCAAAAATGGTATAAGATTCTCTATCATCCCTGACTTTCATAATTCCGATCATACAGGTAATTTTTCTGCTTCCATTCACCCCATAACATTTGGGTATTTTCACACAGCAAACGGGGGATAATCACATCCTTTTTACACATCAGCAATACGCAAATGGGGGTATTTGCTGTATGAATTGCGAACTTAATTGCCACACCAAACATGTGTTCATGTTCATGAAGCCTTACCTGTATCCGATTAATGTATTAAAATACAGCAAGTTAGGTTGAATGCTTCGTTAGATTTAGCCATAAAAAGGGGCCCTTTGCTTCTGTTTCAGCGACTATTGTTTTCATTACAAGTGTTAATTCGGGTTAATTCTTCATTCATATCATGAATCAGCAGGTTATTCAGATTGCACCACGTTCTGTTGAATTTACGAAAAAGTAGCCTTGTACTGGTGATAAATTTGTCCTTGCTTTCAAAAACGAAGCTGAAACGAAACAAATTAAGATGAATAACAAGTGTGAAAAGATGAGTCAGGTAACAGGAACCAAGCCTACCCTGTTGACCTTTAAGTTTTGGATAGGAATTGTAAGTCTGTTTATATTCCTGACAGCTGGTATACAGTTGCAGGCAGCTACTTTTTTCTTAAAGGCCGCCAGTGCCGCCAATGCTCATTTACCGGCCAGCTGGAATACAGTGGCTGATGGTTCAGGATCAAATGCAACAAGCTTTACTGCTACAGGCAATACCTTCAATGTTCCTGCCGGAATTAACGGAACCATATCAACCAGTGTGAGTTTTGGTCCAACCGGTAATTCAGGTGCGGTAGCCATGACCATCGATGGCACCCTAACCATTGCATCAGGTATCGTACTTACGCTTCAGCAAAAGAATGGCAGTACTTGCTCTTTAACAGTAAACGCAGGTGGTGAACTTATTTTTTCAGGTACCAGTGCCAGTCAATTGGTTGGAAGCTTAGGCGGAAATGGTACTGCAGCAGATATTACTTTTAGTGTTTTAACTGATGGCGGTATAGAATCAGCCAATACCCTAGGAATATCGGGTACGTCAACACAATCCATCAATACCACCAATCTTACCTCAACCCTTTCAACAACTGGATTATATATTTTTAATGGTGCATCGCAAACCATTGCCGGCATACCGGCAACTGTTAAAAAATTAAAGATCAATGGATCGAGCAACAAAACAATTACAGCCACGCTGGCCATTTCCGACTCTTTGATCATTGAAAGCACCAGCTCACTGGATTTGGGAACCAATACAATTACCGGAGCTTCAATCAAAACCCGGGGAACCGGAACGCTCAGAACACAAAACACCGGATCAACTCCAATTCCGACAGGTAGAACCTGGTCCTTTACGGTAGAGTTTAACGCAGCCGGAACACAAACCATCGTTGATGGAACATACGGCGGAATAATCTGCAGTACAAGCGGAACCAAGAATCTTGGAGGAAGCACTGTTGTAAGTGGTGGACTTACCTTGTCGGGCACCAAGTTGAATATGGGATCCAATACGTTAACACTCAACGGCGATTTCAGCGGTTCAGCAGCCAATTGCCTGATCGGTAGTCAAACATCAAACCTGAGTATTGGCGGCAGTGGATCAATGAGCAGCAATTTATTTTTGGATCCGAGTAACGATACCGCCATCAATAATTTAACCTTAAATCGCAGTGGAGTAACTGTTACTCTGGGAAGCAAAATGAAAGTTTTCGGTACTTTGACACCAACTGCGGGAACTCTTGCCAGCGGAGGTAATCTTGTTATCGTTTCCAATGCTTCAGTTACAGCAGGTATTGCAAGCGGTAGCGGATCCATAACCGGTAATGTAACCGTTCAACGGTTTATCCCATCTTCGGCTCGCCGCTGGAGATTTATGAGCAGCCCTGTTACAAGCGCAACACTGGCCGACTTACAAGACAATATTCAAATTACCGGCACGGGTGGTGCTACCAATGGTTTTGATGCCAGTGCTTCCAATTCAGCCAGCGTGTTTACATACACTGAATCGACCACCGGAGATTTAAATACCGGTTGGGTAGCAGCTACCAATATCACCAACAGCATGACACCGGGCAAGGGTTACCGCATCTTTGTGCGCGGTTCACGCGATGCAGGTCGCTTAACAGGAGCGGTAACCACGCAGGATGCCGTTACGCTTGACTTTAGCGGAAGCATAAACAGTGGTAATATCAACATGAGCCCGACTTATACAGTCGCCAACGGTGATGCAAACGATGGTTGGAATTACATGGGTAACCCTTATCCTTCGGCCATAGACTGGAATGCATTCCACGATGCCGGACGCACCGGTTCTTCTCCTGATTTTACAGGAACAGATTACGCGCATTTGGATGCAGTAGTTTATGTATACAATGCATTTACTAATTCTTACGATAGTTACAATCCAATCTCCAATGGCGGAACACTGACCAATGGTCTTATTCCTTCAGGGGCAGCCTTTTGGGTAAAAGCTTCGGCTTCCAGTCCGACTATGACCATGAAGGAATCCTACAAGAGTTCATCAACTCCTGCGGCTGTTTTCAAAAACGATTATAAAGACCGTGACTTCCGGATTCGCCTGACAAAAGACTCTATCAATTCCGATGAAATGGTATTGAAGTATATCGACGAAGCTACCGCTGCCAAAGATGTATATGATATTGCAAAAATGTGGGGTGCGGAAGTAAATATTGCCGCAATGGGTTCGGATAAAGCGTATCTCGCTTTAAATGCAAAACCATTCAACGGGGAAAGCGATACCGTTAAATTAAGCGTTTATGCCAAATCCACCGGGGCATATACCATGAGCTTTGTTAATGCAGAAGAGTTTGCTGCAAACCTACCTTTGTTCCTACTTGATTATTTTACCGGAGATATCATTGATCTGCGTACGCAATCCACTGTTACTTTTCAGGTGAACATGAGCAATAGCGCTTCCTATGGCGACAGCCGGTTTGAGTTGGTTGTGGGTAAAATGCCGGTTGTGATCCTTCCAACCGCAGTACGTGATATTGAAAATGCTACTACCGGTTTAAAGGTATATCCTTATGTAGCGCAGAGCAGTATAACCATTGGCGGATTAAAAGCTGTACCGACTCAATTTGAAATACGCGACCTCAACGGTAGGTTGATCCAACAAGTACAGTCCACTGCTAATGCAGAAGGCAAAGTGGAGCTTAACCTGAACAATTTACCGGCAGCCATGTACATGGTATGGGTGCAACAGGGATTGGGTGGCAAACCCGAAGTGGTTCGGTTTGTAAAAGAGTAATCCTGTTCAGAGGAAATTCATCCTTGCATGAAGCGCACACCTGCTGGTGCGTAACGAACTGCAGTTAATTTGAAGTATGAATGAATCGCTTGTGTGCTCGAGCAATTCTTGCAAAGCATCACAGTCAATTTAAATTAGCTGTAACTACACAACCAATTTCTTATTTTCGCTGACTTTTACATTTCAGCATGTCGATTCAAACGGAGAACCTTACCAAAATTTACGGGAACCAAAAAGCACTCGATGGAATTTCTTTCGAGGCTCGTCCGGGAGAAATTTTGGGCTTTCTGGGTCCGAACGGGGCAGGTAAGTCGACAACCATGAAAATTCTTACCTGTTTCCTTCCTCAAACTTCTGGTAAAGCTATGGTTTGCGGATATGATGTGGTGGAGCATCCGGTAGAGGTACGCAGGCGAATTGGGTATTTACCGGAATTAAATCCGTTGTATACCGACATGTATATCAAAGAATACCTGATGTTTTCAGCTGAGGTACAAGGGATCAAAAAAGATGCAGCCAGCCGGGTGGGTGAAATGATAGAACGTGTTGGGCTCGAACAGGAGCGCAAAAAGAAAATCGGACAATTATCAAAAGGATACAAACAACGTGTTGGACTGGCACAGGCGATGCTGCACAATCCGAGTGTACTCATTTTGGATGAACCTACTTCAGGTCTCGACCCCAATCAGGTGGTAGAAATCCGCGAACTGATCCGGCAAATCGGGAAAGATAAAACGGTATTGTTTTCCACACATATTATGCAGGAAGTGGAAGCCTTGTGCGATCGCGTGGTGATTATCAATAAAGGAAAAATTGTAGCCAACGACCGGCTTGATAACCTGTTCAAAAAATTATCCGGAGATGTTACCATTACGGTTGAATTCAAACAGGAAATTCCGCTCTCCGCATTAAAGCAACTCAGCGGAGTAAAACAAATCACACAAAAGAAAAACCGGTATACTTTGCAGTGTCAGGGTGATTTGCGTGAGGCTATTTCCAACTTATCGGGCCAGCAAGGTTGGGTATTGCTGGGAATGAACCTCGAAGAAAATACATTGGAAGAAGTGTTTCAAAAATTAACCCTGAATCCATGAACAAATTTCACCTGTTGATTTTATCGATACTGTTTGTTTCCCGGGCTTACAGTCAGCCTGCACAGACCGAATCCCAGGCGCAAAGTCAATCTTTAAATATAAGAGCGTTTGGAGCGTTGAATGGCCCCGAAGCTATTTTATATGGTTTCCATACCGCATTTGACTTTAGAAAGCAAGGTCGTTTTCTGGCTGGATTCGGAAGTGGTATAGAAGTGCAAAGTACCGACTCGTTCAAGGTCTATTCGATTCCTGTGTTTATGAATGCACATCTGATTCTGTCGGGCAACAAGAGCCGGTCGTTTTATATCTTTTTTAATCCGGGTATTTCATTAGCTTATACTGTCGAGTCGCCTATGAATCCGGATTCCGTAAACCATCCTACTTTGGTAGGACGCAAAGCAGATTCACCGAATGATTTTCTAAGCAATGGCATTTTGATACAAGCGGGACTTGGATATGAATCAAGCTCTGGAATAAATATAGAGTACTTTATACGCAGTCAACCTTCCAATTTATTAGCCCCGTACAATACACGTAATTTATACGTTGGAATTTCTCTGGGGTATAGAATAAAATAGACCATGTATACCATATTCAAAAAAGAAATACGCAGTTTTCTCGCTTCTTTCATTGCTTATGTAGTGATGGTTGTGTTTTTGATTGCAACCGGTTTGTTTCTCTGGGTATTACCGGATTATACATTGCTGGATCTGGGATATGCCAATCTCGATACCTTGTTCAGTATGGCTCCGTGGCTGTTTATTTTTTTAATTTCGGCCATCACGATGCGGTCGTTCAGCGAAGAAAAAAAATCAGGAACCATTGAAGTACTTACTACCAAACCGCTTACTGATCTGCAAATTATTATGGGAAAATATTTTGCCGGAGTAGTCCTGGTTATATTTACGCTTTTGCCCACCCTGATCTATTTGTATTCGGTTTATCAGCTGGGTTCTCCGAAAGGCAATCTGGATATGGGTGCTACCTGGGGATCATACCTTGGCCTTTTTCTATTGGCAGCATGTTTTGTAGCCATTGGCATATTCGCATCTGCCATTACCGACAATCAGATTGTATCTTTCATTGTTTCCATGTTTTTGTGTTATAGTTTCTATTCTCTTTTTGATTTGCTGGCAGATTTTAACCTGTTGGGTAGTTACGACAGTGTGGTGGCATCGCTGGGCATTCAGGCGCATTACCAATCCATCAGCAGGGGAGTGATTGATACACGTGATTTGTTGTATTTCATCAGTATAATAATGGCATTTATCTGGGGGACAAAAACCGTATTCGGATCACGTAAATGGTAATGCATTCCATACTATGAGTAACAAAAAAAGAAATATCAAAGTACAGGCTTTAACCGAAATGGGGTTGATGCTGGTATTGTTGATACTGGCCAACCTCATATTTTCGGTGTTTTTTTACCGCATAGATCTGACCAAAGAAAAAAGATATTCGCTGTCGGACGCCAGTAAAATTTTAGCCGGTAAACTGGATGACGTATTGTATGTTAAGGTGTATCTGAGGGGAGAATTTCCTGCAGGATTCAAGCGCCTGAGTCAGTCGACACGCGAAATGCTGGATGAATTTGCTGCGTACGCAGGAGGAAATTTGCAGTACGAATTTGTGGATCCTTTTGCCGAAGGCGATACAAAAAAACAGGGTGATGTGGTGAAGGAACTGGTGAGCAAAGGACTTCAGCCTACCAATGTGCAAATCAAGAAGGACGATGAAATGGCGCAGAAAATCATCGTTCCGGGGGCACTCTTTTATTACAAGGGAAAAGAATTTCCGGTGAATTTCCTGAAAGGTCAGTTTGGTGCAGCACCGGAAGAGGTGATCAACAGTTCTATTGAATTGATTGAATATGAAATTGCCAATCTGTTGCGCAAAGTCACTGAAACCAGCCGGAAAAGCATTGCATTTTTAGATGATCATGGAGAGCTGGGGCGTTGGGATGTAGCCGATGCACAGGCCGAACTGGAGCAATACTACGAAGTAAAACGCATTCCGTTGTCGTCGGTTCCACCGCTTGAGTTAAATAAATATGTAGGCGTGGTAATCGCTAAACCTACGCAACCATTTTCCGACTTCGATAAGTTTAAACTGGATCAGTATGTTATGAACGGTGGAAAAATATTGTGGTTGCTCGAAACACAGGTAGCTGATATGGACAGCCTGCAAAAGGCTCCCATGTTTGTTTCTTCATCATATGATCTCAACCTCGACGATATCTTATTTCGATATGGAATCCGGGTAAATCCCAATATTGTGCAGGATATTCAATGCGAAATGATTCCCATTCTGAGTTCTGTTAAAAGTGGAACGCCGCAACAGAAATTATTGCCCTGGTTGTTTTTTCCGGTAGCGTCGCCGGCAAGCGATCATCCGGTTGTAAAAAATATTGATCCGGTTTGGTTTCAGTTTGCCGCTTCTATCGATACTACTTCCAACAAGGATATCCGGAAATCTGTTTTACTCCGGTCTTCACCCTATGCACGTTTAATGGGAGCACCTGTGCGGGTGGATTTGAATATGGCGCGTGTACGGCCTGATCCGGATGAATTCAGCCGGGGAAGTTTTCCTATGGCGGTTTTGCTGGAAGGAAAATTCAAATCCATTTTTCAATACAGGTTAGGTGCAACCAATGATCCCGATTTACCTTTTAAAGAAAGTATTGAGCACAACAAAATGATTGTTGTTTCAGACGGTGATGTGATTCGTAATCAGCGGAAAATGTCGACTGGTGAAATCTTTCCGTTGGGGTATAACCGGTTTACCAATCAGCAATATGGGAACAAGCGATTTATTTTGAATTGCTTGGATTACCTGTGTGACGAATCGGGTATCCTTGAAATTCGCGGAAAAGAAATTACACTCCGATTGTTGAACAAAGCCAAAATCAAAAAGGAGAAATTAAAATGGCAACTGATCAATACATTACTGCCATTAGTGCTTGTAGTAGTTTTCGGAATTGTCAATCAGGCAATACGCCGGCGAAAATATACACGTTAACGGAGAGGCAGAACAAAATTATGTTAGCAACAGAAAACCATGAACCGACCCATTAAAATATTTCTTTTACTGATTATTCTGGCCACATTGATCTATTGGGCGATGAGCAGTAAGTTGTGGAGCAATATAAAATCAGACGGAAAGGATTTTGCCGTTGCTGATACTGCTTCCGTTACAAAATTATTTCTGGCCAACAAGCGCTCGCAGCAGGTAACGCTCGAAAAAAACGAAGCCGGGATTTGGATGGTAAACCGCGAAGTAGTTGCCGATATTCAAAAGATAAATCTGATAAAAGCAACGTTGCATGATTTGAAAGTAAGAAACCCCTTATCTGAAAGTGAATTCAATACAGTGGTATCCCGCCTGGCCAGCGATGCTGTAAAGACCGAAGTGTATGCCGGTAAGAAATTAATCAAAACGGTGTATATAGGTCAGGCTACGGCTGAAGGTACCGGAACTTACATGATGCTTGAAAATGCAAGCACTCCTTATGTAATCCATATACCGGGATTTATCGGTTATCTGAGTCCGCGATTCAGTGCCAATCCTATCAAGTGGAAGGACAAAAGGATCTTCAATTTTAAAGCGGAAGAAATTCATTCCATTCAGGTTAACTATCCGACAAATCCCGTATTGTCTTTTAAAGTAACCAATGGAACCGTGCCTGAGGTTTTTGATATTAATGAAAAGCCGGTGATGGCAGATCTGAATTTCGTGAAGTATTACCTGGCATCATTTCATCAATTATCCATCGAAGCATACGACGAAGATATCCCGCAGGTACAAGTGGATTCGATCCGGAATACAACACCATTTTGCATCGTAACGTTAACTACAAAACAAAATACCTCCCGCAAATTAACGGTGCATTTGAAAGGTATTGATAAACGCACCAAGGAGCGTTATAACGAAGAAGGAAAGGAACTGGAATACGATTACGATAAGTATTTCGGGTTTGTAGACAATGAAAAGGAAGTGGTGTATGTGCAGCAATACAATTTCGGGAGGGTCTTTAAAACCATCCACGATTTTAAAACCCAGCCTTAAAATTTATTTTACGCCATACTCGCTGAGCAGCCAGAGCATGGAGGCCATAGCGCCGGCACCCAGTTCAAGTTCCCGCCTGTTAATTTTGTCGAATGTATCGGCGGCTGTATGATGAATATCAAAGTAACGTTGCGAATCAGGACTGTAACCGATCAGCAAGGTTCCGGTTTTTTTGAGCGGTCCGATATCGGTACCACCCCAACCTTTGCGAAACGATTCAATGCCGTAAGGACTTAAAAGTGGAATCCATTTTTGAAATAGTTGCAGAGTAGCAGTGTCTTCCACGGTCATCCCTCTTGGTGTATAACCTCCGGCATCGCTTTCTATAGCAGCAATTACTTTTTCATGCGAGCGCTGTACTTCATCGGCAAAATGATTTCCACCGCGGACTCCATTTTCTTCGTTCATAAATAAGACGCAACGCATTGTACGTTTTGGACGAATCCCCAGGGCTTTAAACAATCGCAGCGCTTCCATGCTCTGCACCACTCCGGCACCATCGTCGTGCGCACCTTCTCCATTATCCCACGAATCCAGGTGACCACCTACCACAATGATTTCATCGCGTTTTGATGTGCCCCTGATTTCTCCGATAACATTGTATGAAATCTCATCGGGCAACATGGAACAGGTTTGACGGAAATAAAATTCGACCGAAGCGGAGTCTTTGCTGTTTAATGCGTCGCTCAACAGATTGGCATCAACAGTACTGATGGCACAAGCCGGAATAAAAGGAACCGTATCGTTATACCGCATCATTCCGGTATGCGGAAACGTATCGAGCGCCAGCGTAAGGCTTCTGACTACTACACCCACTGCACCATAAGCAGCTGCCACAATGGCCCCGTTGCCGCGCTGATCTCCGGCTTCGCCATAAGCACGACCGGTATGAATATAAGTTGGATTGAGCGGCCGGTTGTAAAACACAATTTTCCCCTGAATTTTTTCGCGTCCTAATTTGGGAATATCACTCAGGTGATGAACTTCAATTACCGGTGCCTTTATACCTCCTGCCGGAGTTGCCATAGAATTTCCCAAAGCACAGATGCGAACACGGTTTTGTTTTTTACCTATACTGAAATGTGCGGCTTCTTTTTCACCACGAACCCAGTGCGGTACCAATACTCCCTGCAGATAAACCGTATCGAAGCCGTAATTGTACATTTGCTGCGCAGTGTAAGTTACAGCCTGTTGTGCCTGAGGCGAACCGCTTAAGCGGCCACCGATTTTTTTGCAAAGATGTTCGAGCGCAGGGTAACACTGGCCGCGCGTCAGTACTTCGGTGTACAAACGACGAATGATGAGCGAATCGTTGTTTTGCGCGTAAACAGATAATCCCGACAAAAAACAGGTTAACCATAAAATACGTTTCATGTTCATTGTTTAATAATTTTCAGGGTGGTGGATCCCTCGTTTGTTTTCAATGTTAAAAAATAGGTACCTGCTTCAAGATCCTCAATATTGAGCTGAGATGCCAAAGGGAGATGAAACAACTCTCGTCCGGCAATATCGCTGAGAAACAACATGCCATTCCTGCCATTGCTTTTTATTTCCAGCATTCCGGAAGAAGGGTTTGGAAAGACTTGCAGTTGTAAAGTAGCCGCCTGTTTGGTTTTCAATCCGGTGGTATTATCCTGTAAAATGGTGGCATCGTTTATGATCCAATTGTCGGGATCTATTTGTATAGAACCAACCATACCTGTTACAGGTATTTTATAATGACGCGTAACCGAATCGTGGATCACCCGCACCTGTTTAAATGTGTTGTTGTAGTAAATACGGTAATCTACAGGCGTATAAAAAAACGGTGTAATTTCAGCACTGCCTGTTTGTGTAGTTTTAATATAAACCGTATCGTTTTCGTGTTTCCAGATTACTTCAAACACCGGGAAACCTTCGCCATAAAACCATTGTGCAAAAACACGTGTAAAATCCAGACCGGTAAATTGTTCGAGAGATTGTTTAAACTGAAGGGTATTTGCATTCCGATAAGCAAAGGATTGCTGAAAATGTTTTAGAAAAGCAAAGAATAAAGAATCGTTGTTTACTTCATAACGCAGAATATGTACGAAAGCATTGCCCTTGTCGTATGTCAGTCGTGAGCTGAAGATTCGCCCCACATCGGTGGTATCGGTAAACCAGATACTTCCGGTCGGTCCTGCTTTCACCCGGTTGTGAACCTGCTGCATGAGTGGTTTTGCACCAACAGAATCCAGCCATTCGTAAGCCAGGTATTCGCAATAGGATGCAAATCCTTCATTGAGCCATATATCCTGCCAGGTGGCACAGGTAACGTGATCGCCCCACCATTGATGACCCAACTCGTGTGCAACGATTCCGAAATTAAAGACTCCGATGGTAGTCATGGTTTGATGTTCCATGCCGCCACTGAAAGGTGCCATACTATGACCGTATTTTTCAGCTGCAAAGGGATAGGTTCCGAATTTCGCAGAAAATGCTTCTATCATCGGAGCTGTCTGATCCAGTACGGGTTGAATAGCCTGCAGGGTGAGTGGGTTGCTGTATACATAATCCTGAATCAGAATTGAATCGCCATCAAGATGCGCGTAAGTCTTGTATTCTGCATACTGCCCCACGGCTACAGATACCAGGTAAGAGCTGATAGGGTACATTGATTTCCATTCGTAACGTACTTTGTTGTTGGGGAGGTTTACAACCTGTTGCAATAAACCCTGTGACCCTGCTTTGTTTTCGTTGGAAGTAGTAATGGATACGCGCAACGAATCTATTTTATCCTGCAAGGCTTGTTTGCAAGGCCACCATTCGTAAGCGGAGTAAGGCTGGCTGAGCGACCAGGTTGCACGATTGCCCCATGAAGGTGAGGCTTTGGAGCTGAAACCTGCGCCTATGGCAGCACTGGCAGCTTTAGGCGGTGTTCCGTGATAATGGATTTTTACGTCGATCCATTGGTTTTTGGTAAGGGTAGAAGGTAAAAGTACAAAAGCATAATCGAGTATACGGTTAACGGTTAGGTTCTGACCACCGGATAATTCAACGGAATCTACGCTGAGATTGCGATGCAATTCAAATCCAAACGTATCGAGTTGGTTGGATGTAACCCGCGCAAGGGTTTGTACGTTTCCGGCAATAAAGGTTGTATCCCTTTCCACTTGCACATCGAGATGATGATATACCACATCGTAGGCATCCATCAATGCCTGCTGACTTACAGTGGCAGTCTTTCCGAAAATTTGTTTCGAAGAATGTTGCTTGTGCTGCGCGCAAAAGTGTTCCTGACCGCGCATACTTTCAGCACAGAGCAGGATCAGAAAACTCATCAGGTATCTCATCAAACAAGGATTAATTATAAAAAGGTTGATTGTTCAGGTAATGTGTTTTGAGCAAAGCACAAATTTTGTAGCGTTCATCTTTGGTATCGGTATACATCGCATCCAGTGTTTCGTATACATTGCGGATTCCAATGCGATCGGCCCACTCAAATGGTCCAAAAGGATAATTGGTGCCCAGTTTCATACTGGTGTCGATATCCTGCATAGAGGCTGTTCCTTCCTGTACGGTATAACAAGCTTCGTTGATGATCATAAAAATGATGCGGGGTGTAACCATGCCCACCCTGTCGTCGACCTGTTTATATTCCCATTGCAGGAGTTTCATGGCCTGATCCAGTTTTTCCATTTGATCACGGTGGGGTATGGTGACTTCTGCAAGTTTGCGGTTGATAAAGCCCGGAAGGGCATTGATACCGATCAGGGTTAAATTTTCCAGATGCAGGTTTTGCATCACGGAAGCAAGTTGAATTTTAGCAGCTGAAACAAACACTATCTTTCCTTCGGCCTGCGACATATATTGAATTTGATGCGAATGATCATCAAAATTCAGATCAAAAATAATATCGAAATCTGCTACATTCGTCGAAATTAAATCTGTATCATCAATACACGTCCATGATGCCGCATTCAAATTGGCGAGTTTTAGTTTCAGTTCTTCTGATCTTATTTTTTCTCCTCTTACAAGAATCTTCATGGGCGCAAACTACTTTTGTGAACAAAAATAACAAACCCCCCAGTATGGAAAAGAAAATTATAACCAGTGCCAATGCACCCGCGCCAATCGGGCCTTACAGCCATGCCAACCAGATCGGAAATACCTTGTATGTTTCAGGACAAGTGGCCAAAGATGCTCAAACCGGCGAAATGGTATTGAGTGATATCAAAGCCGAAACACGGAAAGTGATGGAAAATATTCAGGCAATTCTGGCCGAAGCGGGCATGGATTTTACGCATGTGGTAAAAACCACGATTTTCTGCATCAACCTCGATAATTTCGCCTCCATCAACGAAGTATACGGATCCTTTTTTACAGACAATTTTCCGGCCAGGGAAACCGTTCAGGTATCGCGCCTGCCCTTGAATGTTAATGTAGAAATCAGTGTAGTAGCGGTAAAATAATTGCAGGGAACCGGACAACCGATTCGAATAGATTGAACGCGGAAGGAAGTTTTACTTAACCAGATTCACCATACTCATTTCGAGAGCTTTTTTGAGTAAACCTGTTCTCTTTGGATTGAATTGCTGGAGGCGCATTAATGCCTGGCGAATGATTTTGGATGCATCTTTAAAAATCTCTTCATCGCTGAACACAAAGTCGGGTCCCATGCAATACGCAAAAGTGCGGGCCATGCCGCAATTGGCAATAAAATCAGGTATTACGGCAATCTGATCGTCGGTGTAGTTCCCGATTGGTCCCAGAAATATTTCAGTATCAGCAAAAGGCACATTGGCACCGCTGGAGATAACTTCCAGATCGTTTTTGATCATGCGGTCGATCTGATCGCGGGTGAGTAATCGGGATGCCGCTGCAGGAATAAATATTTCGGCTCCGATATCCCAGATGCGTGCATTCACTTCTTCGTATGGCAATACATTTTCGGCTACCAGTTTATTGCCTGATTTGTTCAGAAACAATTGTTTGATTTCTTCTTTGCTGAATCCTTTTTCGTTAATCAATCCACCATCGCGATCGATGATGCCTACGATCATCACATTCATTTGTGAAAGGTAATAGGCAGCAGCAGCTGCCACATTGCCCCAACCTTGTATGATGGCGCGTTTGTGCGCAAAATTGGGTCCCCAGAAATCGTAGAAATGACGAACTGCTTCGGCCACACCCCAGCCTGTAATCATATCGGCTACTACAAAATGCTGATTGATATCGGGAGAAAACCGGGCATCGTCGAGGCGCTTGGAAACCCCTTCGCGTAGGTGACTGATACGTTCATGTTTTTCGGATTCGTTGAGTTTCAGATGTCCGTTTACAACACCTTCCTGCGGATGCAATAAGCCGTGTTTTTCGGTAATGGGAATTACTTCGTGAATTTCATCCACGTTTAAATCTCCACCGGTTCCATAGTAGTTTTTTAAGAGGGGATATACTGCTTTGTACCAGCGATCGAGCACACCAGCTTTGCGCGAATCGGCAGGATCAAAATTGATTCCCGATTTAGCTCCGCCAATGGCCGGACCGGAGACAGTAAATTTGATTTCCATGGTTTTTGCAAGCGAAACCACTTCGTCTTTATTCAATCCTTTGCGCATGCGGGTTCCGCCTCCGGCTGCACCTCCGCGTAAGGAATTGATCACTACCCAGCCTTCGGCTTCGGTTTCGGAATCTTTCCATTCAAATACAATTTCGGGTTGTTTCGTTTCGTAACGTTTGATCAGGTTCAGAATTTGTGTCGACATAGTTCAGTTTTGGGTTTCCGTAAAGGAAGAATGCTTAATATTTCAGGGTGTTTTGTCTTGATATATGGCAATCCCCGTCAATTCGGGCGCAAGGTATAGCATTCCTTCAGGAATCTCAAATTCCTAGTCTTGTTTAAAACACTTCAACACTACTGGTTGCTCAAACAAACCCTGTTGAACCCAAATCAGATAAGCACCTGCCGGATAACCGGAAAGGTCAATTTCCATCTGATCGTTATTACCGGTTTTGGTGAATTCGCGCAATAATCTTCCATGCATATCGCGTATTTCAATTTCGGCTTGTTTGGGTTGCAGACCCATTATAATCAAACTGCCGCTTGTTACCTGCGGATAAGCAAAAATGGATGGAGCAGGGTTTACCTGTTTTTCCCATATGCCTGTTCCCGGAATGCGATCACCAATAATCAGTAAAAATCGTTCTATTCCATATTGATTCGGATCAAACAAGTCGAAATGAAAAGCATATTTTTTATCGCTGCGAACATTAATTTGTTGTTTCAGTAACAGGTCAATAAAATGTACTTCTTGTCCGGGGGCAAAGCTGTCGATATTATAAAACTCAAAGGTATAATCTCCATCGGCTTTCATCCAGCTGCACAATTGAATGGTATCTCCTGAAGATCGGTTCGGCCTTGCGTCCAACGCCATATGGGTATTCATTCCTATCCCTGAAGCCAGATTTACATCCGGCCCAAACATTTTTTTGATGTCAAACGCATCAAGAGCAGGTTGCGCCTCGTCGATGTATTTTATAATAAGGTCGTCGTAATTGTTTTCATTTCTTACCAATCGAAGTGTAAAGTCTGTGCCGGGTCCTGTTTTATGAACGCCAATCGGTACCAGGGACGTTTTATACGATTCCCGCAAGGTCATAGATGGGCTTGCTGCAACTGCTTTTACCCAAAAGGCTGTACCCGATGGAATAATGCCGTTGGTGAGTGAACCTGAACTCAATGCATTGTAACTCACATAGGCGTTTGAAGCAGCATTATAAATGTAAACGGTCGGATCCAGATGTGCATAATCCGTTCCGGTATAATCCGGGTCGGCACCGCTTCTGCCTGCGTCGTGAAACTGGTCCCAATCAATGGCTGATGCATATGGATTTCCCAGTAAATTCCATCCATCATTGCTCAGTACATCCGAAGAAGTAAAGGTGGGATTCATGGTTACATTGCCGGAAGTTAAGGTACCATTCACATCCAGCGTTACTTCATCCTGAGTTGTGATTGTTCCATTCAGTCGTCCTGCTTCGCGTGTTCCGCGAATAAAAACGCGATACCCTTTGGCTGAAGCAACCGGATTATCAATATGTGTAGCAGGTTCCCAACCATAGTTAAGGTCACCGCTTATCTGCGTTTCGTTGTAAGTATAAACACTGGGTTGATTCGATGAAGTAGGATCAAATCCATTGACTGCACCCAAAGTACCGGTAATGTGAATTTCACCTTGCCAGTCGGACAGTGTTGTACTGTTTACCTGACTGGCTAAAAATCTCCATCGGCGTTCACCGGAGGGAACAAAGCGTTGCACCTTTACACTTCCGGTTATTGTTCCGCTCCCACTCCACACGGTTGCTGTTGCTGTGGAGTTTGAAGCAATAATCAAATTACCTCCGGAGATCAATGTTCCTGCTGTTGGAGTGAGTGTTCCAAGCAGCATCAGTTTATTGCCCAAAGTGATGGTCTGTCCGCTCCGGTTCAAAATAAAATTTTGGAGTGTTGAATCTGTAGCTGCACCATTGTTCTCAAAGAATAAGGAAGTAGTTAATGCTCCGCTACCACTAATCGTAAGATTTGATGTACTTCCGCCAATCAAACATCCGGTGGAGGAACCATTAAAATCGCCGTTCAGGGTTAATGTATTTGACCCAATATTCAGTTTTGCAGAGGACAAGGTGAGTGCACCATTAACGGTAGTATTTCCGGTTAAACTTTTAATGCCGCTGCCACTGCAGGTTAAATGATAGAATGCAAGCGATGGAATGGTTTGATTACCGGCAGCATTGAAATTTACTGTACCACCATTGGGTGTAAATGTGCCGCTGTTGGTGAACGTTCCGGCAATAGAAAGTTGTCCGGAAGTAGAAATCAATTCACCTGCCTGAATAGTTAACCCATTTATAGTTATGGCCTGATTGCCAAAACTGAGAATTCCATTTCCTGATTTGATGATAGTGTAGGTATTTTGATTGATCACACCACCCAGGGTAAGTGTACTTGCATCGGTTATAATTTGAATATTGGAATTCAAACTGATTGCACCGGTTCCCAGATTGAGGTTATGGGTTCCGGTAAAAGTAAAGTCACCGTTTACATTTATTCCCGAATTTGAAATGGTCAGCGCACTTCCTGAAGTATTGTTGATGGTGCCACCGGCAATAGTCAATGACCCCGAATTTCCCAAAGCTGTGGAGTTACCTATATTAACCGTGCCTCCATTTAAGGTAAAACCATTGGAATAGGTATTGTTTCCTGAAAGCGTAAGTGTGCTATTACCGATTTTTGTAAGCGTAAGAGTTCCGTTTGAACTAATCGTACCAGATAAGGTAAGGTTCTGTCCTTGTGCGTTAGTAACTGTTGTGCCTCCGATATTCAGGTTATAATCACCTGTAGTATTATTGATGTTAGAACTGATGGTTCGGGCACTTCCATACGCATCAATTCCTGAGTTGGTTGCAGTTAGTGAAATGGCACGGCTAAAGGTGGTTGTATTCGATTCAACAGTTCCTCCGTTTAAAAGAATGGCGGTTGCTGAATTTCCGAATGGTCCGGCTGTGGATGCTGCAATGGTTCCGGATGCACACAAAGAGCCGGCTGAAATAGTGGTTGTGCCTGAATAAATATTTGTACCCGACATGAACAATCTTCCATTCCCAGTTTTGGTAAGATTTCCTCCGCTGATTATGCCGGTTGTTTGGCCATCGTTGGTGCCTCCGGAAGTGACAATAGTAGCTTCGTTATTTATGAAGAAATTACCGGCTATGCCTGCAATCGGAGCCACTCCACTGGTTGCGGTATTGGATAAATTGGCAGTAAGGGTAATGCCGCTTCCGGCTGACAGACTTATGTTGCCTCCGTTGCCATCTGTTCCTCCTGCGCCATTATCGCCAGCTCCACCTTGAGCCATTATTTCGGTGTTGACCAAAATTGAACCGGAAGTTGTAGTAATTTCAACGTGACCACCGTTCCCACCATTGTATACGTTGGTAGTAGTTGATCCTCCGCTGCTCGTAAGAATTCCTCCAATCGAAACTGAGCCGTTTGAACTGATCAGGGTAATATTTCCGCCTGCACCTGCATCAGCTCCTCCGCGCTTATTTCCGGTTGTTGTGATATTGTTTGAAATGGTAATATTGTTTGATGCGGAAAACGAAAGATGATTGCCCGGTCGGGTTGTGCCATTTGATCCTCCACTAGCGGAAGGGGTGAGATTAATAGCAGCGTTAACCGCAATATATCCACCGGCAGTAAGTGAAAAAGTATAAGCTGTGGTACCAACTTTTGCAGAAGTAACCGGATTGGAAAATGTAACATTCCCTGTTCCGTTTGCGCCTGTATTGGTTGTAGAAATGCTTACATTTCCATTCATCAGAGCTGTAGCTAATGTTGAGGCATTGATGACCAGATCACTTGCACCCAATGCAGCTCCTGAATAAGTGGTTGGATCACCCAG
This sequence comes from Bacteroidia bacterium, assembly GCA_041665785.1. Classification (GTDB taxonomy): domain Bacteria; phylum Bacteroidota; class Bacteroidia; order UKL13-3; family UKL13-3; genus JBAYIE01. Next base: position 34,503 of record JBAYIE010000007.1, read on the forward strand.
TGTCAATCCGGATGTTTGGGTTCCGGTGCTGATGGTAATATTGCTCAGATTGGTTTGAGCGAAAAGGTTGTTTTCGGTAAATAGCGCAATGCAAAATCCGATAAAAACAGGAGTCAGGATTAGCTTTTTCATAACCAATAAAAATGGATACTCAAAGTAATCAAATAAATGGATTAAAAAACAGGATGTAAAGCAGTAATGCCGTATGAGTTTGATTAGGTTTTAACATAACTACTTAACTCGTGAAGCAAAAGGCAAAGCTTGAAAAGTTTACTTTGTAGTATTGTTATGTAGATCAAGCAGATAACTACAAACAAACTGTTTACCTGAAATGTAATTTGGCGCTAAATACAAACCTGAATCTTAACGTAAATTGATATGAATCAGGTAAGTATGCTGATTTGAATGGAATATTATTGTTTGATGCAGCGCAATAATTCCGGTTTTCCTCCCAGTCCTTGCTGAACCCAAACCATATACATGGCTGCCGGAAGTGAAGAAAGATTGAGTTCCATCTGAGTTGCCTCGTTTGTTTTGGTATATGCTGCAATAAATTTACCCGACAGATCACGGATTTCAATTTGCGCAATTTGCGTTTGCATTCCCATGATGGTAACGAAATCGCGTGTAACCTGAGGATACGCGTACAATGCCTGATCTGCTTGTTGATTAAGATCCTTAAATTCGCTTGTAGAAGTAACCATATTGCCTACTACCAGTGCAAAACGGTTATCTCCATGGCTGGACGGATCAAACATATCGGCAGTAAAAATATAACTCTGCTTGCTTCTCAGGTCTACGATATTACCGTTGTAGAAATCGAGCAGATACAAAGGTTTATTTTCTGCAAAAGTTTCGGTATTTGAAAAAGTAAAGGTGTAATCGCCATTGGTTCTCACAAAAGCACTCAGTGGAATGGTATCGCCTTCCGGCTTGAATGGTTTAGCATTCAGGGCCAGGTATTTGTTTCCCTGGATCTGTGCTGCCAGATTAACTTCCGAACCCCACATTTTGTTGATGTCGTAGGCATCGAATCCGGGTTTTGACTCATCTAAATATTTAATAATCACATCATCGTAATTGATTTGATCCTTGAAGAGTCGTATGGTAAAATCGTCTTGTTCGCCGGTTTTAAATACATTTACCGGGGTAGACGAAGATTTGTAGGATTCTTTTAGGGTCATCGTTGGAGATGAGGCCACAGCCTTAACCCAGAAAGCAGAACCGGAGGGAATAATACCGTCGGTTAAAGTTCCTGAACTTAGAGCGTTATAACTCAGATAAGAGTTGGAGGAAGGATCATAAATATATACAGTGGGGTCGAGATGGGTATAATCCGTACCGCTGAAATCAGGATCTGAACCCGACCTTGAGGCGTCGTGAAAAGCGTTCCAGTCAATCGGAGAAGCATATGGATTTCCCATCAGGTTCCATCCATCGTTGGCTAATACACCTGAACTATTAAACGTTGGACTCATGTTCACATCTCCTGAGTTTAGCGTACCATTCAGATCGAGAGTTACAGCATCTTGTGTGGTAACAGCTCCGGTTAACCGACCGGCATCAATACTACCACGTACAAACATCCGGTAACCTTTGGCTACTGTGATGGCATCTGTGATGCCCGCTGCAGCTACCCATCCGGTGTTGAGATCTCCCGATGTTAATGCTTCGTTATAACTGAATACACTGGCCGAATTTGATGCAGATTCATCAAAACCGTTGGTAGCTCCACCGGTACCCGTAATTTGAATTTCGTTTTTCCAATCGGCCAGAGTAGCTGAGGCTACCGGACTGGCGACAAAGCGCCAGCGACGGGCGGAAGAAGGAATAAAGCGTTGCACTTTAACACTGCCTGTTACACTTCCTCCCACTGCGGCAACCCTGGCAGTTGCACTGGCATTCGATGCAAGAATCAGATTTCCTCCGGTTGCGAAAATACCGGCTGTTGGGGTTAAAGTTCCCAACAACATCAATTTGTTTCCCAGGGTAATGGTTTGACCGCTGCGATTGACTGTTAAATTATTCAATGTAGAATCAGTAGCGGTTCCGGCATTCTCAAAAAAGATACTGGTTGTCATGGCTCCCGATCCACCGATACTAACGTTGGAAGTATTGCTCCCCAACAAACAAGCTGAAGAAGAACCATTAAAATCGCCATTGAGAGTAAGGGTATTGGATGCACCAATACTCAGTTTGGCTGAAGATAATGTGAGTGCACCACTTACAGTTACACTGCCTGTTAAACTTTTTGTTCCACTGTTGCTGCAGGTTAGGTTATTGAAAGTAGCAGCACCAATATTTTGCGTGGTTCCGTTGAAGTTAACCGTTCCACTATTATGCGTAAACGTTCCGCTGTTCGAAAACGACCCGGCCAGAGCTAATGTTCCGCTTGTACCCGTAATCGTTCCTGCACTGATTGTTAATCCGCTTAAGGTAACGCTCTGACTACCGAAGCTCAAGGTACCAGCACCTGCTTTTGTCAGATTTAAAGTATTGTGGTTAATGGTTCCGCCAATGGTTAATGTATTTGCACTGGCTGTTATTTGGCGGCTGGCACTTAAAGTTACAGAACCTGTTCCCAGATTTAAGCTGTTTGTACCGGTAAAAGTAAAATCGCCATTCAGCGCCAGCGTATAATTATTGGTGGTTAAAGTTGTATTTGTATTGTCAATTGTACCATCTGAAATCGTAAATGTTCCGGAAGTACCTAAAGCAGCAGCTGAATTGATATTCAATGTACCGGCGCTTAGTGTTACTCCACCGGTAAATGTATTGGTATTGGAAATAGTGACCATGCTGGTTCCAATCTTTGTCATTGCCAAAGTTCCACCTGAACTGATTACACCCGACAAAATTAATGCCTGTCCTGTTTCACTTGTTACTGTTGTTCCACCGATATTTAAGTTTAAGCTTCCGCTTGCATTGCTGATGGTTGAACTGATAGTACGTGCTGCACCAAATGCGTCAATTCCTGAATTGGTTGCTGTGATGGATATAGGACGACTAAAGGTTGCAGTATTTGATTCTACTGTGCCTCCATTTAATGTAAGGGAAGCATTGTTGCCAAATGCGCCATTGGTTGAAGCAACAACTGAGGCATCTGCTCTTAAAAAGCCAGCGGTAATGGTTGTAGTTCCGGTATACGTATTGGTTCCTGCCATGGCAAAGCGGCCATTGCCTGTTTTGGTAAATGTACCACCACTGATAACGCTGGCCGCTGATTGTCCGTCGTTGGCACCACTACCGGTTGTAACAGTAGTTGCTCCATCATTAATAGTAAAATTACCCGCTGTAACGCCGGTCGCTGCAAGGTTTGCTGTAAGCGTAATCCCATTTAACCCTTCTATGCTCATGCTGCCGCCGTTTCCATTTACTCCGGAACCGGTACCTGAACCTCCAATGGAAGAAATGGCAGATGTAATAGATACATTACCGGCAGCGGCTGAAAGTGTAACTGTTCCTCCATTACCACCATTTTTGTTGGTGCCTGTGGTTGTTCCTCCATTAGTGGTTAATATACCACCTATTGAAATATTACCTGCGGTACTGGTGAGTGAAATATTTCCACCATCTCCTGCATTGTTATTGCCTCGTGAAGCTCCCGTTGTTGTAAGTGCTGCTGTGATGTTTATTGCTCCGCTTGTTGAGAATGTAATATGGTTACCGGGCTTTGTTCCATTTGTATTAGAAGTAGATGGGGTAAAATCAATGGCGGCATTCACTGCAATGGTTCCACTTGCATTTACGGTGAAGGTAAAAACGGATGCCGCATCAGTTTTTGTAGATATTACTGTATTTGAAAAAGTAACATTGCCTGATCCATTGGCTCCCGAGTTAGCAGTTGATATCGTGATATTGCTTGTTAAAAGTTCTGTGGCCAGAGTTGTAGAATTGATAACTATCTCTGTTTGTGAAGCAGTAAGGGTTATGGTTCTGTTTGGAGCTGTTCCACCGAAGGTAGCCCCCGAAGTGGCAGCAGTACTTATGGTTATATTGCTTAGGTTGGTTTGTGCTGCTGCATTAAAAACCATTATGTTCAGAATGAGTAACAAACCTGTACTCAGAAAATATTTCTGAACAGGAAAACGGGAAATTTTTTGTATACCTCTTAAAGGGGTCATATCATGAATGGTCTTAGAACAATAAAAGTGAAAGTTGCATATACAACTGTTTGGTTGAAATCAATCAAATTTGAAGCATATCCATTGATTTCAAATGGGTATTCAACGAGTAGTGGTATGGAAAGATGAAGTGCGGATTCACCAAATGAGTGCGAAAAATCCCGTTAAGAAATAGACGAATGCTTGTTAGGGAGGTTGATTAGTTGATTTGAATTTCAAACAAACTATACCCATTAACAGGTTCTCTCCAATGCATGAAATAACCTTGAAGAAGGAACTTTAGAATGTATTAAATTTTAAAAATAAAATACTGAGCGGTTATGTTGAAATGCAAAAGTTAATCAGCTATTTGATTACTCCTTCACAAAGCGGAGCAACTCCGGTTTCCCACCCTGGCCTTGTTGAATCCAAAGGAAATACATGGCTGCCGGGAGCTGGCTGATATTCAATTCTACCTGATTGTTTGCATTGGTAGTTTGAGTTGTTTCCATCAGAAGGCGACCGTTCAAATCGCGGATTTCAATATTATTTACCTCTTTTTTCAATCCGCTGATGGTAATGTTTTGCTGTGCAGCATAAGGATACAGACTGATATTATCTGAAGTGGATGCTGTTTCGGTTACAGCTGTAGGAATGATAACTACCGGCATTTTACCAACGATCATTTCAAACCGGTTATCGCCATATGAACTGGCATCCGACATATTGATGGCAAAAGTGTATGCGGTATCGGTGCGCATATCAATGATGTTACCGGTTAAATAATCCAACAAATACAATGGAAGATTTTCTGCAAAATCGGAGGCGTTTACAAAACTCATGGTGTACGAACCGGTAGATTTTGCATAAACACTTAATCTAACCGTATCCCCATCGCCGTGGAAAGGTTTTGAATTCAACGCCAAATAAGAACCTTCTTTGCTAAGTGTGGCAATGTTTACTTCAGCGCCCCACATTTTGGCGATATCATATACGTCTTTGGTAGCAGCTGCTTCATCGATGTATTTTACTACCATTTCATCCTGGTTGATGGAATCCATGGTCATACGGATACGGAAATCGCGGTCCTGGTAATCACTTTTAAATACATTGCCCGGTGCGGTACTGGTCTTGTAACTTTCTTTCAGTGTCATGGTTGGGTTGGCTGCTGATGCCTTTACCCAGAAAGCTGCACCGGATGGTATAATGCCATTGCTTAAAGTTCCGGCATTGGAAATGGGATTATAACTTTGATAGGAATTGTTGGTAGCGTTATAAACATAAATAACAGCGTCGAGATGTGCATAATCGGTTCCTGAAAAATCAGGAGTAGTCCCATTGCGACCTGCATCGTGAAAAGCATTCCAATCGATAGCTGAAGGATAAGGATTTCCCAGAAAATTCCAACCATCGTTTGCACTGTTGCCCGATGATGTGAATGTAGGATTCATATTAATATTGCCTGAATTAACAGTTCCGCTAACTTCAAGGGTTACTGAATCCTGAGTATTCAATGTTCCGTTCAAGCGGCCGGGTTGACGGGTTCCGCGAACAAATACCCGGTAACCTTTTCCTGCGGTAAGAGCAGTATTGATATTGGTTGCAGCTGTCCATCCGGAATTTAAATCGCCTGTAATAACAGCTTCGTTGTATGTAAATACACTGGCTGAATTGGATTGAGCCGCATCAAATCCATTGCTTGCACCACCTGAACCGGTAATGTGAATCTGGTTTTTCCAGTTGGCCAATGTGGCACCTGTTACCGAGCTGCTCAGGAATCTCCAGCGGCGCGCAACGCCCGGAATAAAACGTTGAACATTGACATTTCCGGTGATAGTTCCATTTCCTGCTGCAACAGATGCAGTAGTAACAGAATTTGAAATCAAGGTAAGGTTGCCGCCAGTTGCCAATGTTCCTGCTGTGGGAGTAAATGTTCCAACCAGTTTGAAGGTATTGCCTAATGTGATAGTTTCGTTGCTGCGGTTCAGGGTTAAATTTTTTACGGTGGTATCTCCGGTTTGTTTTAGGAACAGAGAAGTCGACATTGGTCCGCTACCTCCGATGGAAATATTGGAAGTTGGACCACCGATCAGGTTATTGGTGGCCGAACCACTGAAATCGCCGTTGAGGGTTAAGGTATTTTCACCGATACTCAGACAACCACTGGTTAATGCAAGTGATCCGTTTATAGTAAGGCTTCCGCCCATGGTGAGGTTAGTGTTGCCGTTGTTGATAGAAAGGTTGTTAACCGATGCAGGCAGGGCAGCTCCCAATACCTGTGCACTGGTTCCGCTATAAGTATAATTTCCGGTTGTATTGTATGTTCTTGCTCCACTTACCTGAATTTGTCCGGTAGACCCTGATGCAGTTATACCCTGATCATGATTAATGATCATGGTACCGCTGTTAGTAAAAGCTCCAGAGGAACCATCAAGTATATTTTGAAAATCAACCGTTGCTCCGGATGCTACAGTAAAGAACAAGGTATTGGAAATGGTTCCACTTGTTTTGGTAAAAGTTTGGGTTACCGTAGAATCGAAAGTGATCCCTGAAGCGGTGCTGGTGCTGCTTTCTGTAAGAGTTCCACCGTTCATTATTAAATTTCCTCTCAGGTTGATGGTTCCGTTCCCACTTGAAGCGGCCAGATTAATGGTACCGGCAGTAAGGGTTAAATTTCCACGCACAATCATGTTGCGGGCAGTTGATGTAGCTGTTAATCTGACTTGTCCGCTGCCCGTTGAAGTTATCGTGAAATTTCCATGAATGGATACTGCTACATTCAAAGGAACACTACTGGTTTGACTGGTACAATTCCATTCCACATTGCCGAATTGTTGTGTAAAATTAGTTGGACCGGTGGAGCTTGATGTATAGCCCACTACTACCAGATTAGAAGAAATCCCCCAACTGAGAGCAAGTGGAATAGTTGCCGTTGTACGTGCCACTTCAACGGTACCTCCGTTTTCAACAACCAATTTACTGGTATTCGAAAGTGTACCGGTATACTTCAGTTTTCCTCCATTGTGGATGGTAACAGAGGCAGAATTCATATTATAGGTTGAGCTGGAATTGCTTATATCCAGTGTTCCGGAAATACTGGCCACAACACTGTTAGCGGATAAGGAAAGTCCGGCATTGCTTGTACCTCCCACTCTTAAAAAACATCCACTGTTAATTGTAAGATCTGTACCTGTTAAGTTGCCAACCGTTAAAAGTCTTGTTCCTGTTCCATCGATAAAAGTGAAGTCACCCGCATTCTGAACGTTCAATCTTCCGGCAGTACGGTTGGTGGTTTGAAAATTGATGGTAACTGCTCCGGTTTGTAACCCGGCTGTTGTTGAAATGTCGCTGCCATCGAGGTAAACAATATCGCTTGAGCTGGGAACCGAAGAACCGCTGGAACCACCCAGAGTTGTTGACCAGCTAGATGTACTTCCCCAGTTTGCACTTGCACCACCTACCCAATAGCGATCGGCCGCAAAACCAGTGAAATGAAGAAGAAGAAAGCAGCTCAAAGAAATAAACATCTCCAAACCTTTAAACATATTGGCTATGTTCCGGTTCCGGTGATTGATTTTTTTTATGCTTAACTTAAAGTTCATGTTTCGGATAGGTGCTGGTTGAATTACGTTGACAAAGGTGTGCCCGTTCTCAGACATACTTCCGGGTTTTTCAACAGGAAGTGGCATTCACCGCATCATTGGCAGAAAAGTGATATGAACCTGTAAATTGGGCTTTACGGAGTTGAGAAGTTGCTGATTGAGTTAATTCAGATCAACTTATCCTCCATTTATCCGGTAATCCGTTTAAATTTTAACATTTATAAAGTATTGAGAAACAAGCGCATAATTATAATTAAAGCGCAATTCATTGACACATGTCAATATTTGAGTTCATCCAATGGGATTAATTTTCATACAGGAAAAACAACAACTTGAATAAGTGAAGGGGGTCAGATCTGATTTCCAACGGATTTTAATCTATGTGATTTGCCCTATTTTCCATGAAGCACGATTTAGTTTAGATGAAGAAGTATTCGGCCAGCTTAAATAGCAAAGAATGGATGATGTTGGTCCAATAACATCTACTATTATTAAAGGCCTTTTTAATTATTCCTTCACAAAGCGCAAAACTTCAGGTTTTCCACCTTCTCCTTGCTGAATCCAAAGGAAATAAATAGCGGCAGGCATATTAACAAGGTTTAGTTCCAGTTGTCCTTCCTGATTTGCAGTGGCTGCAGTTTCCATCATGATACGACCATTGATATCGCGGATCTCCATGAATGTGATACCGGATTTCAGTCCGCTGATGGTTACCTGTTGCTGCACATTAAATGGATACAAAGAAATAGTTTGCGATAAGGCTGAAGCTTCATTCACTGCAGTAGGCATAATGACAACCGGCATTTTACCAACAATCAGCTCAAAGCGACTGTCGCCGAATGATGAGGCGTCAGTCATGGTTACTTTAAAAGTGTAGGAGGTATCGTTGCGCAGGTCGATGATATTTCCATTGTAATAATCGAGCAGATACAAAGGCAGGTTAGACGCGAAATCGGCAGCATTCACAAAGCTCATGGTATAGTTGCCGGTACTCCTGGCCCATACGCTTAATTTAACGGTATCGCCTTCGCCACGGAATGGTTTTGCGTTTAAAGCCAGGTATGATTTATCTGAACCAAGAGTTGCAATATTGACTTCAGCGCCCCACATTTTATCAATATCATAAGCATCTTTTGCCGGAGTGGCATCATCGATATACTTCAATACCATTTCATCCTGATTGATGGTATCCATAGTCATCCGGATGCGGAAATCGCGGTCGGCGTATTCACCGGTTTTGAAGAGAGCCGTTGGGTTGCTTCCCACTTTGTATTTTTCTTTCATCACCATAGTAGCCTGGCTCCATGCCTTCACATAAAAAGCTGCTCCGGATGGAATAATTCCCCCGTTGAGTGTACCTGAATTGGAAAGCGCATTGTAGGCAACATAGGAATTGCTATTGGCATTGTAAACGTAAATGATAGGACTGAGGTTGGTATAATCAGCGGCGTCATCGTAGAATTTATTCCAGTCGATAGGTGATGCATATGGATTTCCCATCAGATTCCAGCCATCGTTGGCACTGTTTCCTGAAACCGTATAAGTTGGTTTCATATCGATATCGCCGGAATTAACTGTTCCATTAAAATCCAACGTAACGGCATCCTGTGTGTTTAAGGTTCCGTTTAACCGGCCGGCATCGCGACTTCCCCGAATAAAAATACGATAACCCAATCCGGCTTTGATTGGGTTGTTGATGTTGTTTGCAGCTTTCCAGCCGGTGTTCATATCTCCGGTAATCATGGTTTCATCGTACCAATAGACACTGGCTGCATTTGAACCCGATGCATCAAATCCGTTGTTGATTCCTCCGGAACCGGTAATCTGAATTTCATTTTTCAGGTCAGCTAAAGTTGCATTGTTAACAGGAGCAGCTAAAAAGCGCCAACGGCGCTGACAAGCCGGTACATAACGTTGGACGGTTACATTTCCTGTAATGCTACCTGCTCCTTCGCCAATGCGTCCGGTTCCGGCTGCATCCGAAACAATCACCAGATTTCCGGAAGCTACCAGCGAACCTGAAGCGGCTGTGATGGTTCCATACACTTTGGTTTTATTTCCCAAATGAACCTGTTCGCCGGAGCGATTGATGGTCAGATTGTTGATGCCGGTATCGGCTGAGGCATCAAAAAATAAACTATCGCCCAGGGGGCCGGTGCCTTCCACCACAATGTCGGAATGACGTGAACCTACGAGGCAATTGGTGCGAGAACCCGAAAATTTTCCTTTCAAACGCAGGGTATTACTTCCAATTTCCAATTTGGTATCCTGCAATTTAAGTTCACCTTCTACACTGATTGAGCCATTCAATTTCTTTTTACCCGATGCAAGAATGAGTTCGTTATAAGTTCCATCAACTACATCCTGGCTATCGGTAGCGGTATATTCAACTTTGCAGCTCCAGGTTCTTCCTTTGGGTAGCGACAAAGAATCTTTTCTGCTGGTGCGAATGGTACCTGATCCGGTTGTTGTTATGTTTGATCCGGTCAACATATTATCCTGAAGGTCGAGTACCGCACCTGAATCGATCACCAATGCACCGCTGATATTTATATCGTTGGCGATGGTTGTTTGACCGGTACCTGAAACTACCAGACTGCGAATGGTGTCCGGCAACCAGGCAACGGTAACTTCCGCTTCTTCGTTGTTTGTAAAAATAAAATCATTCGATTTGGTAAAGCTGCAGGTGATGCTGGAATTGAGAATGGATTGTTTGTTTGTACCGCAAATTCCATATTTATTGGAAGTTTCTACCTGACCTCCGCTGTTTACTTTGAATTCAATATTGGAGGCTTTTCCATTGGCATAAGACGCTCCGATCAATTGCGCTCCGCTGGTATCCATGAAACGGATTAATCCTCCGTCTTTAATTTCCATTTCTACTTCGCCATTGTTCCATTGTTGCAGGGTAATCTTTTTTCCTTTGTTAACCGTTAATGATCCAGAAATAGAAAGTTCCATTTCCGCATTGTGACTGGCAGATGTAGGACCGAAAACCCAATCGCCGGTAAGCACACCGTTGATTCCCGATGGGATTACAAACTCATCGCCTTTGTTGGTAAACTTCTTAGCCGCTGTTCCGGATCCGTTTTGCTTGGTATTCCAGGAAGCCGGAAACTGCGCGTTGGCAGCTCCTCCCGGAGTAAGGTAGAATTTTGTGGCTTGCGCAGCAGGTTGGAATGCCATGAGTAAAAGCAGCGCAGACAAGAATCCCCAAGGTGTTTTCACCGTTGTTTTTGAGTTGGGATTTTTGATCGTTTTTTTAGAGTCCACTGCTGCTGTTTTTTGCAATTGCAGGGCGAATATCCTCACCCTAAAAATGAGGTAAAAAGGAATTGCATTAGTGGTAGTTTGAGGGCAATGAATTGCGGTTTTCTTATATGAATTTTGAGGCCCTTTAGATTTATGTGTGTTATTAACACATTATCCACATCAATACCCGTGTATTTCCTGATTTTCGGGTATGTAAACCAGGTCAATTCCAGCCTGAGTTTTGCAGGATTTATGAGGTCTAAATTCAGGTGAAAGTACTACCCGTGCTACCGGAGCAGGTAAAAGCGGTAATCGTGACGAACGGTAGAAAATGCAAATAAGCAGCAAATGCATGCATCAATAAATGCGGAATCCTTACGTGAATAAGCCTTTCAAGGAATTGAAGGTGTTTAAGTCCTTACCCTGGAGTTCATTTTTTCGAGCGGTTCAAAAAGTAAGGTATGATTTATCCTGAAAGCTATTCAATTTCAGTCACTTTTACCGTATTGGTCCTTGATCGCTCGTGAATAGGCATACTGGCGGTGTTGATGACCAAATCACCCGACTTCACAAGTCCTTTGCTTTTTAAAATTTCGTTTACTTCAGAAATGGTTTGATCGGTACTGTCGAATCCTTTATAAAAGAATGCTGTAATTCCCCAAACCAGATTGAGAGTATGCATGAGGCGTTGATTGCCGGTAAAAATAAAGATCGGAGCTTTTGGCCGGTATGAAGAAATCTGATAGGCGGTATATCCTGAAAACGTTAAACTTACGATTGCAGCTGCATTCAAATGTTCCGATATGCGAACAGCGGTATAACATATTTCATCGCTTATAAAAGTAGGAGAATTGGCTTGCGGTCTGTTTCCTTTAAAATACGGAGCATTGGTTTTTTCGGCTTCAAATATGGCTTTTTGCATATTGCGCACTGCTAAAATCGGATACGCACCAACGGAGGTTTCGGCACTGAGCATCACTGCGTCGGCCCCATCCATAACGGCGTTGGCAATATCATTTATTTCAGCCCGGGTAGGCGAAGCATTCTGGATCATGCTTTCCATCATTTGTGTAGCAATAATTACCGGTTTGCTATGGCGGATACAGGCTTTCACAATTTGTTTCTGGATAATGGGAACACGTTCCATTGGCATTTCCACCCCCAGGTCACCCCGTGCTACCATTACGGCATCTGTAGCGTCTATAATCTCTTCCAGATTATCGAGGGCTTCCGGTTTTTCAATTTTTGCTACCACGCGTGGTTTCCATTCGTGCAGATCTATGATGGATTTAAGTTCTTCAATATCGGAAGCTTTTCGTACAAACGACAATCCTATCCAGTCTACACCCATTTCAATGCCGAAAGCCAGATCTGCCTTGTCTTTTTCGGTCAGGGCCGGAATAGACAAACGGGTTTGAGGCAGGTTGAATCCTTTTTTGGACGAGAGTATTCCACCATAGGTTACTTTGCAGGTAATGGTTTCTTCACCATCCGTTTCCAATACATCCAGTTGCAATTTACCATCATCGAGTAAGATTATTTCACCGGCTTTTATATCTTTTGGAAGGGTTGGGAATTTAACATAAATACGTTGTGCAGTACTGATTTGTTCGTGTGTAGTTACCTGTATAACAGAACCGGTGATCAACTCTACCTTGCCATTTTCCATCTCGCCAACGCGGAGTTTCGGCCCTTGCAAATCGAGCAGGATGCTGATAGAATCGTGGTATTCTTTACGAATGGTGCGGAGATTTTCAATCACCTTGCGATGATCTTCGTAGCTGCCATGAGAGAAATTGAGGCGGCAAACATCAACGCCTTCGCCGATAATGGCTTTGAGCATTTCATACGAGGAAGTTGCAGGACCAATGGTGGCAACTATTTTGGTGCGGTTGGAGCGTTTTTGTAACATCGGAAATTTTTAATCAGGAATTACTAGATTGTGTTGAGACTTAAGGGTATAATGATCAATTTCGGTTATGAGCTGGATGGATTCCAAATGACGAATAGCAGAAATAAATGGTTTTTTGCGGAAGTATTCCAGAGCACCTTTAATCATTAGTACATAGTCGATATTGCGTATTTCGGGTAATAATTGAAGATTCTCATCCTTATTACCCAACAAATAATACTGCAAACGGTTTATTTCATCGAGATAATCGAAACGGCAAAAAAAACTTTCCTGCTTTTCCTTACTGATTAAAACCATATCGTCTTTGCGTTCGAAACCATAATGCAATTGCGTATTCATGAGCCAGGCCAGGCGGTGTGGACGTTCGGCAGCCGACAATCCAAATAAAATAAACTCATTGTCGAAGGTGCTTTCGAGGTAATGTCTTTTCACGGGTTTATGGTTAACTGCATCCGGGTTGTAAAACTACAACTTTTGACTAATGTTGTAACGTTAAGTTTGTGTTTCTATTCGGCATACAGCCTCTCCCGAAAAAAAATAGCCGTTTTAACTTTTTCATTAAAAAAAGCCTTTATTTGCATCCTTAAACCATTTAATATTTACAGCAATGTCAGACATCGCAACCAGAGTAAAAGCTATCATCATGGATAAGCTTGGAGTAGAAGAAAGTGAAATCACGAATGAGGCCAATTTTACAAACGACCTCGGTGCGGATTCACTGGATACGGTTGAGTTGATAATGGAATTCGAAAAGGAATTCAATATCGCCATTCCGGACGACCAGGCTGAGAAAATCGGTACGGTAGGTCAAGCCATTTCCTACATCGAAGCCAACGCGAAGTAAGCATTATACTCATTTAACTCAGCATTTTCATGCCATCCAGAAGAGTAGTTGTTACAGGATTAGGTGCTTTAACACCATTGGGTAACAATGTTCAGGAATACTGGAACGCTTTATCAGACGGTGTGAGCGGGGCTGCCCCGATCACCCGTTTTGACGCATCCAAGTTCAAAACCCGATTCGCCTGCGAAATCAAAAATTTCGAAGTCACTGATTTTATCGACCGTAAAGAAGCCCGGCGTATGGATCCCTATACCCAATACGCAGTGGTTTCGGCTGATGAAGCAGTGAAAGACAGCGGACTCGATCTGGAAAAGGTAAACAAAGAGCGTGTCGGAGTCATTTATGCCTCCGGTATTGGCGGCCTGACTTCTTTTTTCAACGAAGTCAGTGCATTTGCCAAGGGCGACGGAACTCCGCGTTTCAGCCCGTTTTTTATTCCCATGATGATTGCAGATATAGCCGCAGGGCATATCTCCATGCGTTATGGATTTCGCGGACCAAATTATGCCACGGTATCGGCTTGTGCTTCTTCTAACAATGCCATTGTGGATGCTACCAATGCCATTCGTCTCAATCAGGCGGATATTATTGTAACCGGTGGTTCCGAAGCTTGTGTTACCGAGCCTGCCATTGGCGGATTCAATTCCATGAAAGCACTTTCGGAACGCAATGATGATCCCCAAACAGCCTCCCGGCCATTTGATAAAGACCGCGATGGTTTTGTGTTGGGTGAAGGTTCGGGTACATTGGTGCTGGAAGAACTGGAACATGCCCTGGCCCGAGGAGCGAAAATTTATGCAGAAGTTGTTGGATGTGGAATGTCGGCAGATGCCTATCACTTAACGGCCCCGCATCCGGAAGGTTTGGGAGTTATTGCTGTTATGCATACGGCATTGCGTGATGCAGGATTGCAAGCCAGTGATATGGATTATGTGAATGTACACGGAACCTCTACTCCTTTGGGAGATGTGGCAGAACTAAAAGCCATTCAGAAAGTTTTCGGCGAACATGCCTATAATTTAAACATCAGTTCAACCAAATCGATGACCGGTCACTTATTAGGCGGAGCCGGTGCCATCGAAGCCATTGCCGGATTGCTGGCTATCACCAAAGGAATAATACCTCCAACGATCAACCATTTTACCGATGATCCGGATATTGATCCAAAACTGAACCTGACTTTTAACAAATCGCAACAGCGCGAAGTAAAAACCGTACTGAGCAATACATTTGGATTTGGAGGGCACAATGTTTCAGTGATTTTCAAAAAATTTGAACGCTGAGATTTGTGATCAGGAGAACTTTTTCCGGAATTTATCTGGGTTATTTTTCCAGCAACAGAAATTTATTTAAAAGCATTCGTCACATTACCGGATTCAACCCGGTAAATATCAATTGCTATATTCAGGCATTGCGCCATCATTCTGCTTCCACTACCATTCATCACAACGGCTCCAAAGACAGCAACGAAAGGCTGGAGTATTTAGGCGATTCGGTATTAAATACCGTTGTAGCAGAATTGTTATTCAAACGCTATCCATATAAAGGCGAAGGCTTTTTAACCGAGATGCGCTCCAAAATTGTAAGTCGTGAAAGCCTGAACGAACTGGCCATGAAAATCGGGATCAACCACATGGTGATATACGACCGCAAAGCCATTAACCCCAACAATAAGTTGAGTATTTTCGGAAATGCACTGGAAGCATTTATAGGAGCGGTTTTTTTGGATGGAGGGTTTGGTGTGGCACAAAAATTTATCCGCGGCCGTTTGTTACCGCATATTGATATCGATAAACTGCAACATACAGAAACCAATTTTAAAGGCCGCCTGATCGAATGGTCGCAGCGGAATTCCAAAAATGTAGAGTTTGAAAACGCCGAAATTCTGGATCACAAGCAGAAAATTTATAAGGTACGAGTTCTCATAAACCGCGTTTTGATGGGCGAAGCGGAAAATTTATCGAAGAAAAAAGCTGAGCAGCTGGCATCGCAGAAAGCCTGGAATGGTTTGACGTCAGAAATTACCGAGTGAAAAATTTTCGCGGTATAGCAGGTATACCGAGAAAGCATAATCGAATTGTTTGTTACCTAAATCTATAAAAGGTTCGTAACGGATTACGATATTCAGATGCGCATACAATTCCTTTTCATACAATAAGCGGAAAAACAACAATTGTCTTCCGGCTTCTGTATAACCTGCCTGATCAGCTGAAACAGATTGATAAATGGCAGTACCTCTGGGAGCGATATAATTGTTTCCATTCCAATAGCTGAGCATAAAATCCATCCAGCGTGTTTGCAGAGCCAGATTGGCATAGGTGCCAATTCCGTTGCGAAACGCGAAATATCCCGATTGGGTATTTTCACGGTTAAAAACACTGTAGGCGCTTGCGGTCCATGATTTAAATACAGGAGATGACAGGGTTGTTTTCAACACCAAACCTGCAGCACCATTGAAATACATAATTACCTTTCCGGTATCGGTATCAATTTGCCCTCCGCGATGAAAGGCGGTGAACTGCAATGGAATGGTTAAGGTTGTTTTCTTTTTTGAAATAAGTTGTGGAGCAAAGTGAAATCCGGTTGTGAATTGCTCTTTGTATGGCGAACCCCTTTCAATGAATCGTTCCCAATTGATCCATACATCGGCAAAAGTTTTCGGGCTTACCAGGCGATACTGAAACCCGTTTTCGATCCGGCGTTCGATATTGCTGTTGATGTCCCACAAGGGTTCAATCAAACCATGAGCCAGCGCCCCTTCCAACGTACCAAACAGAAATGCGTGATGGCCGGATTGTATTTTAACCGTAAAGGTGGGAAGCACACGCGAAAAGGTGGTGTTTGATCCATAATCTTTGCGAAGATATGAACCGGCCTGCAGGCGAATATGTGCATGTGGTTGCAGGTAAATGGATGGTTGCAATTGATATCCGAATAAAGTTCTGCCCAGTTCAATGCGGCTGAAGTATTCGGTATTGCGCATGTATGGATTGGCCTGCAAAGCAATTCCGAAGTTAGAGGTATCACTTACTTCCATAGAAATACGATCGCAAAGCAATGTGTTGTTGAGTTGTGCAAATGCTGAAAAGGTAAAACAACAGCATATTCCAGCCACACCCAATCGTTTGCAAAGCAGATAGAACATATTCATACCTGAATAGCTCTGGTAGCCATTTAATGGTTGCAGGTAAGAATGCTTACACCCTGGTTGTTGACCAGAAAATTTTCTTTATCAACATAACCGTATAACGCATCGTTATCGGATACAGTAGCCATCAGACTCATCAGCGGTATCCGGTTACGGATGGCATATTCCATGGTTTGACGAGAGAATCCGGCCGAGAAATGCTGAAGCTCTTCAATCACTTTCGTGAAAGGAATTTGTTGTTCGGTAAAATAGGATTCGGCCAGTTCAATGTTTTTGTTAAGAATCTGATTCGCATCGGCACCGTCGCGGTCAATCATATAAATGATCAGTGATGCGCCCAGGATTTTGGCAAGGCTTGCCGTTTGCTTCACTTTAACCATATAATCGGGATGTGGTCCGATGGGAAATAAAATCGTTTGCGTTTGACTTAAATCTACTTTGGTATGTTCGCTGATCACCAGACAAGGACAGTTGATGGCCTGAACCAATTTTAAAATATGCGCACCAAAGAGTTGCTGAAACATTCCCTTAATGCCGTGGGTGCAAATAAATACCAGATCGGCCTGTGTTTTTTGCAATGCACTGTTGGTAGCGGCATTTAACCCACCAATACCAACTACCGGTGTAATTTCACTATCGGGTGCGTTTGTTTTCAGAAAATCATCCAGATCCGCTTCGGCTTGTTTTACTTTATCCTGCGAACTTACAATGTGAATGCCGGAGAGTTTGCTTTTTGCCTTTTTTGCAACAGCGATGGCCTGCACTAATGCTGTTTTGGAACCATCAGTAAAATCGATCAGTACGGCAATGTTTTTCATACGTTGGGTATGGATGAATGAAGGAGCAAATTAGGGATTCTTTCGGGGAAATAAAAAGGCAGTGAAGGTCTATCAGTCTGAAAACACAAACTACCAGTCCATCTGAACAGTAATTCCACTCATTGTTTGTAATTCAAAGCATTATCGGTTTTGAGGATAAACAAATCGGCGCCAGTATTTCCTGAACCAAAACCGGTTGTAACTCCGGTCAGTATAAAATCGCCACTTACATTCTCTATGCCGTAAGTAAGTGCGCCCGAAAGATTGAATTGAAAAATTTTGGTCCACAGGAGTTTTCCATCGCGGCTCACTTTAGCTGCAAAAGGTTGTTGCGATGTTTTTCCGGGAATAATGCACGCTCCGGTGACAAAATAATTGCCATCGCGGGTTTCTTCTATTCCACAATTCAGTATTGACCCATACGGACTGGCCACGATATCGGTTTTCCATAGAATGTCTAAATCGTCGTTCACCTTAATCAATTGACCCCGGTTGATTTTATTATAATCCTGTACGGTTGTGTTGATCAGTAAATGTTTGTCGGAAGTATATTTATGAAAGAAACTTTGATAGTGATCGTTATCCAGGGCAGTATCTACCAACACAGTTTTGGTAAAAGCGAGAGCACTGTCATAATATACTTGTTTAGCCACAAAAAGTTTCAGGCGTTCGCCCCAGCTAAAATTGTTTTTGTCGTGCATAAAGCAGCCACCGACAAAGTAATTAGTATTTCCATTTCCGTATTTGTAAATCGAGAGCCATACCAGTTTAAAGTCCTTTTTATCAAACGAAGCTTCGCTAATGTATTGGGTACCGATTAAATTTCCGGAAAGGTCAAAGCTGGCTATATGTGCAGATGCGTTCCACGTTGATGGTCCATTGGTAATAACTTGTTTATACGTACCATCATTTCCCTCTACCGGGTATGTACCATACCAGAATTTGTATCCGTTAAAAGTAGAAGTGTAGTCGGTAACAAATGCAACCTGCCCGTTGCTGTTAATTTTTACCAGATATCCTGCCGGTCCATCGGGGGTAAACAACATACTGCCATCGGCTAATACTACACAATTGACCAGCGAAGGAAGTTCGTAATCACCGGCGCTGCGTTTCCATTCGAGTTTACCTTTTTCATTCAGTTTCATGATGGAGAGTTTTTTGCCATCACCGGTTGCACGTAAATCTTCATTGATGATCAGCATGCAACCGCCATCCGGCGTAGCCTTCATGAAATTACAGGTTTGTCCGCCCAACTCAGGATATACATGCATGAAGGTTTTTGTTTCCAGCAAAGTATTATCTACTTCTTTGGTACAACTACCCAGCAGAAAAGTAAATAAAAATACATTTACTGCGTTCCTGAAACTGAAATTTGTGCTTATACAATACATGAGGTTATTTGGTTATGAGGTCTCCGTTTTTATTTACCCGCATGGTAAACATTCTGTCGTATCCTGTTTCTGAAGAGGAACTGTATGCAGCAACACGCCAGCCACCTTCTGCTAAGGGTTGAACACAACGGGCGTTGTTTACCGTAAAATCGCTGCCAATGGTTTTAGTCCACAAAGCATTGCCATCCTTATCTACCAGAATCAGGGTGTTTTTTAAGCTGGAAAACAATTCAGGATAGGCTGAATTGAATGGGGCGGAGCTGCTGCTTCCAATCAGCAGAAATGTTCCATCAGGGTTGGCTTCTATATTGTGCAGGAGCGAATAGCCCTGTACCGGAAATTGCTTTTCCCACATCAGGTTTCCGTTAAAATCGGTACGTAATAATTGTATGGTTAATTTGCCTTGCAGTCCTTCTATATAAGTGGCAATCAAACAACCATTCTGCATTACTTTTACTTTTACGGGAGGGGTTCGGCGCGGATTATCGAAAGCAAAATAATATTGACCCTCGCGCGGATAGCTATAATAGGGATTCATGGATATGGGTGATCCATTGTGAAAAAGATGCATCAGGAAAGTTACATACTTGCTTGCTTGTCCCGGAATATTAGACAATGACATCAGGCCACCGAGAAACAAACTGCCATCCAAAGCTTCGCAAAGTGAAACTCCCCAGGCATGATAGTAATTTGGCGCGACGGTATAAGGAGGGATATTGGTAAGATTTGAATAGTAATAATTGAACGGATAAATTGAATCGTACGTAAAAGTTCCATCGGTTTTTAACCGGTGAATATAAATGCGATTGGTTCCTGAAACAGAATTTTTACCGGTTATATAATAGAATCCCAACTTCGACTCCAGCGCTCCGAATGCCGCACTTTCATCCGTGTTGGTGGAACTGTTATAACTGCGGGCCCACATTACATCGCCGTTGGCATTGGTTTTAACTACATAATCTGAAAGACAATTGGTGGAGTCCCAGGTGCCTTTTCCTATCGAGTTGGAGGCTCCTATGGCAAGGTAACCACCATCCGAGGTTTCTATCACATGGTTAAAGTAATCGTATTTACGACCGCCATATGTTTTGTACCATTGTTTGTTTCCAAAGTGATCCACTTTAAGCAAAAATGCATCCTTACCATTTACACCGGTATTGGTTGAACCACCATATATAAACCCACCATCGGATGTTTTCTCCACAAAGGCTACCTTGTCTTCATACCCTCCAAAAAAATATTCGATGGGTGAAGACGAATCCGCATCTGATTGAAATTCCTTCTTGCAGGAGATGCAAAAAACCAAAACCCAGGCCAACAGAATGAAACCGGAATGAGGTAAGTGGATTGAAGGAAAGCGGATAATCATAATATCAATATGCTTTTTGTTTGATAATGGAATACAAGGGTAAATGATAACTCAGGTTGAATTGAAACATACTCAGCCGGATATCGTCGTTGATGTATTGGTTATGAAAAATGAAATCCAGATCATTGAACCGTTTTTCTTCATCAATCAGATTGCGGAAATATATCATATACGAACAGTCCAGTGCTACAAACCCTTTACCCAGCGGATAACTTATTCCCATTTTGATAGAAGTAAGCAATTGTGCCTGGTTGCGTTCGTTGATTGCATTGCGGGAATTCAGTGTGGTAACCCCGGTTTGTTCGATACGGTTTTCGAGGTTGATCATGGCATTCAACATGTAGTTGATTCCAATTCCACCTCCGGAATAAACACGCAAGCCGTTTGCAAGAGGCAGATAGAAGTTTACATAAGGAAGAATCAACAAATACTGTTGCGACTCTCCATATCGCTGACTATTTCCTAAAACACCATCAATAGACTGATTGAGATAGATTCCGTTGAACAGCATGTCAAGACCCAGTACTACCTGATTGCGTAAATAATATTCGGCAAAACCACCAAATTGATAACCCGTGGTGAGGTAATAGGTAGAAGGCGCATTGAATGGAGAGTAATTCTTGAGAATGGTTGGCGAAGCGTAATTCATACCGGTCTTTAAGCCACCGAACAAAATTTGTTTTACCTCAAACTTTTCAATAAGACGGGTAAATTCAACAGGGTCGATATTTGGATATTTACGATAATCGGGTTTAAGTCGGATCATCATTTCTGCATAATAGGAAGCCTTCCTTTTATTGTTTAAGAACTGATACGAGATACCCAATAAACGATACGCTTCAAATTTCTCTTCATCGGTTTTAAGTGAACGCAGACACGATTCGCAGATTTTAATGGCTTCAGGTATTTGCCCGTCCTGAAACAATTTGTCGGAGCGGTTCAACACATCTTTGCATCTTTTTTGCGCAAGGGTATGTTGCATTAAGAAGAGCGATACTATGACGAACCAGCAATACTTCATTTCTTTTGAAGGATTTTATAATTGAGGTAAAAGGCATACCCGATGGTAATCGATAGGTTGCTCAGGATGATGTCGTCGTCTTCGTAAAAATAATTATAAACGAGCTCGTTGTATTTATACCGGCTTGCCTCGTTAGTGATATTGGCCAGCGACTTATAGAAATTCATCTGCAAGTACAAATCGCCTTCTTCAATTTTATAAGTTCCGCCAACACCTCCAACGAAACCATAATTGAATAGGTTTCTCCTGGAAGTGGAATTTACATTGCTGAGTTCATAAAGTTTGTTTTGCGGCGTAAAAGTAGCTTTGAAATTGTTTTCACTGAACAGCAGGAATCCGGCAAACAGTCCTCCCTGAATAGTAATATGCCAGCGTTTGCGTGGATACAGGATGTATTTGGCCATCAAAGGAAAATCGAGATACGTTAGTTTTTCATCTACCGAAACATTCCAGTTGGATAAGGCATAATCGATCTGGTAAGCCTTGCGTGTAGCAAGACAACCCAGATCGATCTGCAGATGTTCAGACAGGGTATAGCCGGAGGAAAGACCGAATTGAAAGCTGTTTTCAGAAGTATACGTTTTGTTGTAGTCAGATAATACAAATCCTTTGGTGATCTCGGGAAAGGTGGAATTGGTTCCCAATGAAAGAGCTAACCCTAAACTGAATTTCGGGATAACGGTAATGCTTTTCAACAACTTGATCAGTTCAGCAGGATCTTTGAGGTAATTGGGTTTATAGGTGGGATTGAGTTCCAGCATTTTTTCGGCGCTGGTTCTCGCCTGATCCGATTGCCCATCGGCAAGATAAATAATGGTAAGCAAACGCTGAACTTTCCACTGATCACTGAGTACTGCCTTTTCAATAGAACAAGAAGTTGCAAGTGTAATGGCTTCGTTGAAATTGCCGTTCTCGTATGCTTTATTTGCCTTTACCAGAATTTCAGCAAAACTCTCTTCACTTTGTGCAAATGCAGGTGAGAGTTGAAGCTGCATGCAAATCAGTAAAACAACCGGGAATGTTTTTGCCAGGGCAAAGAAATGATTTAGCGCGGAAGGAATTTTTGCATCCGTTAAAATGGAATAGATGATATGGGTAAAGATTCTCATAGCGGTATGCATTCAAAGTTAATTGAACCCTCCTTTCATGAAATCCCCAAAACGGGGGATTCTTCAAGGTATACCCTGTTATTGGGCAACTTCACCTCCATGCATACCCTGAACAAAATACATATCGATTTCACCTTTGTTTTTAGCCGCAATTTTTCCACGGTGCATACAGGCAAATTCATTGCGAATGAGTGAGAAGGTTGCACCGCTGATATTTATTTTACCGGCTTCGCTGTTTTGTTCCATACGTGCTGCGGTATTTACTGTATCGCCCCAGATATCGTACGCATATTTTTTTACGCCTACAATTCCGGCCACCAATGGACCTGTGTTAATACCAATACGGATCTCAAATTTTCCTTTATGCGTTTTCATGTAATGCAGGATCTCCAATGCGGCACGGGTTACCCGCTGGGCGTGATCGACTACCTCATTGGGCATTCCGCAAACAGCCAGGTAGGCGTCGCCAATGGTTTTAATTTTTTCAAGTCCGTTTCGTTCAATGATGGCATCGAAAGCCGTAAAATTTCGGTGGATTTCCTGTACCAGTTGTGTCGGACTCATGGTTTCACTGATACCCGTAAAGTTGACCATGTCTGTAAACAGAACCGTAACATTATTGTATTGTTTTGGTTCAATATGGCCCTGACGTTTCAATTCGTTTGCCACTTCTTCAGGTAATATATTCAACAGTAAGCCATCTGATTTTTCTTTTTCCTCATCCAGTTCTTCAAACAGATTGGAATTGTCGATCGCCACAGCTATATAGGATGCCAAAGATTTTACAAAATCGAGATGATAGGTATCGAATGCATTATTCTTTACACCATACACAGCCATACTTCCGGTTTGCTTGGTATTGAAACCAAAAGGAATACCTATCACTGAAGCGGCCCTGCTTTGATCGAACAGATGAATGGGTTTAAATACATATTGACCATAATCCTTTTCAGCATGATTTAAAACAAGTTCTTTGTTGTTGTTGAACGACCAGTTCAGCACATTGTCGTTATCAGCTGTCCACTGCGAATTCGTAACTATTTCAACAGATTGATGGTGCAATACATAGTATAAACGTTTACCCTGATTTTCGATCATAAAATGTACTTCTCCGGCTGCCATGCTCGAAACAATATACTTATAAACCTTACTCAGTATTTCTTCCAGACCCAAACTGGAAGTAATGTCTTTGCCTATATCGGTGATGAGGGTAATTTGTGAAATGGAAGACTCAAAAACATCCACCAGTCCGCTCAATTCATGGTGTTTGGATTTGATGTTTTCAAGATGACCGAGTTGGTCTTTCTGAGCAGCAAATTTGTTGCCAATTGTATTAAAGTTATCCGCAATTTTGCCTAGTTCGCCGTTGTAATCAAATTCGATTTTCATGAGGTTTTCAGCCTCAGCAGCAAAGCCGGTTTTCACCGATAGTTCTTTGATTTTTTTGCTTTGATTATAGCCCAACCACAGGATGATCAGGATCACCACAATCAGTAACAATAGAACAGTTGTCAGCATTTCATGCAGAATTAACGGTATAGCGGAGTCAGAAATACGAGTTCAAATTTCCTGTATTTAATTTGTTTGAGGAATACCATATTCGGGGGAGATTATGGAAGTCCTGTAACGGTTTTCTCATATGGAATGTCTTTGCCAACAAAATACAGCCATTCTTCGGGAGTAAAATTGCGTTTCAGTTTTGTTTGCAACGATGATACCAGCAGGGCGTCATCGGCCATGTATTTAATAACCTGTTTATCTTTTCCTGCCGAACAAAAGAGTTTGCCCGAAGGATGAAAAGCCACAGACCAAACCCATGAATCGTGTTCTTTATAGGCAATGGGTTCCGGATCGCTGTTGGTAATGTTCCATAAGTAAACAAAGCCATCCAGGCCCGATGATAGTAATTTATGGCCGGTTTTGTCAAAGGATAAACCGGTTACAGTTGATTTATGTTGATTCAGAAATTTGGGTACACTTGCAGCTTGATTCAGGTTAATCAAAAGAATTTTACCATCGTTCATACCGGCGGCCAAAAAATTTCCATCGGATGAAATTGCAAGTGAAGCTATTTTACCGTTCAGTTTATGCAATTCCAGCTGTCTCATTTTTTCATCCAATGTAACTGAAACAAGGGAACCATCGTCAAATCCGATATAGGCTTTTTGCTGATTGGCTGACAAGGTTAAACAGGAAGGGGTAGTCAATAACCGGATCGAATCAAGAACCTGTTTTGTTACCGGGGATGTTATTTTAAGTGTTTGATCTGCTCCAATCGTAATCAATTGGTCTCCTTTCCATGCCAGTCCTGTTATTTTATCGGAATGAATTTTGGTTATTCGATCAGGTTGCTGTGTACTTTGCAACACATTGAAAATTAAAATTTCTGTACGGTCGCCTGTACAGGCAATTTTGTTTCCGGATGCATGGTAACACAGGTTTTCGAGGATAGCCGGTTGTTTAGGGAAAATGCCGGATACTTTCTGTAAATTATTGACATTGCATATCAGCAACAGTCCGTCGGATCCGCAATTGGCCACTTCTTTTTCATTTGGGCTGAACGCCACCGAACGGACCATGTCGGTATGAACATTGTTTTTGTACTGATCTTCTTCCACTACTTCCTTATGGGCCAGATACAATGCATTGTAAACATCGGGGTTGAAAGGATTGCCTCCATTCGATTTGTTAAAGGCATATGCCTGAATAGCAAGCAAAGATTTTATGTTTTCGTCGAAAGTGCCTTTTTGTACCGATGCTGATTTTACGGCTAATGTTTGTGCTATAGAAAGTATACGCAACCGCGACGCTTTTTTCTCAGATGTGATGGCTACTTTGCGTAAACTGTCAGCAGTGAATCGTTGCTGAATGGCTTTCTGCTTCTCGGTTTCAGCGAGGTTTCGTGCCTGATTGGCATTGATGGAGGCTCTTAATGCATTCTGCTTTTGTTCGTTGGCTTCCTGTTCTTTTTGGAGTGCCAGTTGTTTTTGCTTCTCGGCATTTTGTTTCTCCACTTCTGCCTTTTGTGCACTTTCTTCCGCGATCTGTTTTTGCTTGCGTGCTATTTTTTCCTGTTCCTGTGCATTGGTTTTTTCTACCAGGGCAAGCTGTTCATTGCGGGCTGAATTGTTACTGGCTCTGAATGCCCATAAACTCAGCGTACTTAAAGCAGCAACTACCAGTACGGTAATGATATTGGTTAATTTTCGTTTACGATTTTTTTCAGCCAGCATAAATAGTTTATTCTGGCGACTGGCTTCCATAAAACGATTGGCCAGATGATAATGCGGATTGTATTGCTCAGCCCATTCAGGGGTTACACTGTAACGTTCGTTCCACTCCAAAGCAATTTGCAAATCCGGATCACGCCAGAGCCCCGATAAATTTTTTTCATACAACAACGCACTTGCTGTAAGCCGCTGATAAATCTGGGCTGATTCGAATTCGTCATCTACCCATTTTCCCAAACGATCCCATACCCGCATTAAACTTTCGTGAGAAATATCGATCACACTTTGCGCGTTGATCTGCACATTGTCGGGAGGCATGAGAAATCCCCTGTCGGCACGGCGGAATATATTCACCAACTCTATCACTTCATCTATTCCGGCATTTGCAATTTTAGCTATACGGGTTACAGAGGTAGGTCTTCTTACTCCCCGGTTATCCGATTCTTTAACCGTGAGGGTTTTAAATAGAATAGCGATAATTTCATTTTGACGGGATGTTTTAAGTTCCAGCATGGCTTCTTCAGCATGATTGGATAAAGCTTTATCCATTTTGCCGGTAGCTTCGTAATGCACCAGATCTATCGGCACCGTAGCGTCATTCAGGTTTTTCCATACTTCCCAGGTACGCATGAGAACATGTTGCAGGATGGGTAATTGATCGGGATGCGAACCTACATCTTTGAGCAACTGCTGCACCAGTCGGGGCGAAATGCGTTGTCCGGCCAGTTCAACCGGACCGGTAATACTCAGCTGGAGTTCTTCCATTTTCATGCGAGGAATGAGAAATTGTCCGTTGTTTATGGCTTCCGGTAATCCCATGAACTGCTCACATTCGCCAATAAAATCGCTTCGCAATGTGATGATGACATTGATATTGACATCTTTTTGCTGAATTGCATGCAACAGCAGATTTACAAATTGTTGAGCACCGTTCTCATTCTCTTTATTGAACCGAAACAATTCTTCAAACTGATCTACAATGATGAGCATACGCTTATCTACCGGAATGGCATTGCGTAATAATTGAACAAGGCCTAAGGGACTGCTGTTTAGTATTTCCAGTGAATCATCCAATGCAGGAAGTGATTGCGGACCAGTTTGGAGAGGCTGGATTTGAGAGAGGGTAAGATTTAATTCCTCAACGGGGTTCATACCCGGGCGCATGGTAGCAATGATCCAGGAAGCATCTTTTTTCAACCGGGGAATAACACCCGCACGCATCAGGGAAGATTTTCCACTTCCTGAATTTCCAACGATTGATACAAAATGAAAAGCATTGAGCTTTTGAAAAATGGTTTCAATATAGTTTTCCCGTCCAAAAAACAAGTGCGACTCGTTGGCCTGAAATGGGCGCAAACCCGGAAAGGGATTGAAACTCCCGATGTCGGTTGATACAGAACTGTGAATAGAATGAGTCATCTTTTGAGCGGATCAATTAGGTAACCGGGTAGAGTCCGTTCTACTTTTATCAAGTATACAATACAACCAGAGAACATAAAATCACCCTTTAGGGGGAATTTAATTTACGAAGTACATATCTATTTCACCTTTATTCTTAGCCTTGATTTTTCCGCGGTATGTGCAGGGATAAGTTTTTTTAACCAATTCATGTGTTGTACCGCTTATATTTATTTTCCCCGCTTCGCTGGTTTGCTCCATGCGGGCTGCTGTATTCACTGTGTCTCCCCAGATATCGTATGCAAACTTTTTCATTCCTACAATACCGGCCACAACCGGACCTGAATGGATTCCGATTCGGATCTCAAAATATTCTTTTTGCTGTTGTTTCCGTTCGTCCTGATACGACTTTATAAAATCCAGAATATCGATGGCTGCCTGTACTACTTTAATCGCATGGTGCTTATCGGCTTGTGGTAAGCCACAAACAGCCAGATAAGCATCGCCAATGGTTTTTATTTTTTCGAGTTCGTTTTTTTCAATAATGGCATCAAAAGCTTTAAAACAATAGTGAATTTCGCTTACCAGTTCTTTGGGAGTAAGGTGTTCGCTGATTGTTGTGAAGCCTACAAAATCGGTAAACAAAACACTGACCTGATCAAATTGACGGGCCGTGGTTTCGCCTTTGCGTTTGAGTTCTTCTGCTACTTCAGCGGGTAAAATATTCAGCAGCAGTTCATCCGATTTTTGTTTTTCCTGCTTCAACTCATGTGTACGTTCTTCTACTTTTATTTCCAGCTCGTTGTTTTTATTGATCAGGCGTTTGTTGTTCAGAAGGATGAACAAATAAATGATCAGACCAAGCAAACAGGCATACAGCAGGTAAGCATAACCACTCCGGTACCAGGGTGGTTTGATATAAAACTGAAAGGTACTTTCTTCTGCCAATTCACCCAATGCATTCATACCCTTGATGTGCAGGGTATAATTTCCTCCGCCTATTCCTTGCAAGTTAATATAGGATGCCGCACTCCAGTCGCTCCAGGAATTGTTTAGTCCTTCAATCCAGAAACTGTAGCGGTTTTTTTGCGGATTGACAAATGAATTCATACCAAACTCAATGCGCAACATAGGTGCGTTGTATGAAATTTCGGGTTTGATCTCCTGATTATCTGATAATGTTTCATCCGTCTTTGAATGCACACCATCAAAGCAAATTCCGCCTGAACCTAATGAGATACGCGAAATGGAAGTCTTCAGGTTTGGTGTTGCAGCATATTTATTTTCAATTTTGTATAATTTGTCTTCCGTAGCAACCCAAAGCGCATTTCCATCGATACAAAATGCAGTTGGCCGTCCATCTAATACATAAGCTGCCGAAGGAATCACCTCCGTTTGGTTGCGTAGATGGCGTAACCCTTCATCGCGTATAATCCAGGGTTCGGTGGTAAATGTGAATGCACGGTTTTTTGACTGTCCAAGAGAGGCGCTTAATGCAGCATCAGGTTTAAAGCTGTTTCCCTCGAGGGTATATGCGCCATCGCGTGAAAGAAATACTGGTTTATCATGCATCATGCGAATGGTTACTTCACCTTTTTGCAAAGCGTCCGGAACCTGAATCGATGTGTTGCCGGATGGTACATGCAGCAAGCCATGGAAGTAGGTGCCAATCCAATAACTGCCATCTTCATTTTCATAGAGCGATGTGGCCAGTTCATGCACTTCATCCACTTTACCCGGTTGGTTCAATGCATCGGTTTCATTAAACTTTTCGATGCCGTTTAATCCAAAGGCATAACGTACAGGCTGGCGGTTTCCTTTTTGAATATGCAGAAAGGTTTCGTTAGGCAAAACCGGTATTACTGTGTTTTCCCGGATACGGAAAAGACCATCTGTTGTTGCCAGCCAGTGGTCGTCAATGTCCCAACATTCATTTTTACTCAGTTGATTCTGGATTTGCGGATTATTTGTTTGCAATGAAAACAGTCCTCCGGTTGTAGCCAGATAGAGTTGATTACCTTCCAGGTGCATATCTGAAATGGTACCGGTGATGGAAGGAGTAGAAATCGGTTGAACGGGCACATTGATCAACACCTGCGTTAAACCTTTGGCATGCGCAACCCACAGATTTTGTTCATGATCAACATACAGGCTGTAAATTTCATCCGATGGAAGTGAAAGGGTGGTATGATGTGTGAGATCAGGCAAAAAAAGCCGAACTCCATGGTGCAGTGTTGCAACAGCTATAAAGGCGTTGTTGATCACCGCAATGGCTGAAACTCCGTATTGGGCAAAGGTTTGAATGGGTGCCGACAAAGGTTCAAGTTGATTGTTGCGCAGCCTGTACAAACCATGGTAATTGGTAGAGAGAAACAGATCCTGATTCAGTAGTGCAGCACCGGTAATATCTTTACCCGCAAACTGCAATCCCTGGAGTACCGGCTTGAATTTGCCGTGCTGCAAACTTCCCAAACCCTTTGTGGCGGAGTTAACGTACATTACTTTTCCGTTACTGGCACAACCGGAAGGATCATCGATAGGAAGACGGCTGGTTGTGTAAACTCCGTTTGACCATTCCAACTGATGGATCCCCTTTTGGTTATAGAAAAAAGTAGTTCCGGCAACGGTTATAACCTGCGTTTCGATACTGCCGGTTAATGTATCTTTCGATAAAGGGTTTAAACTGATAAAGCCGGAAGTTCCATCCGATTTAAATGCATAATTTCCATAATCGCCGAGTCCACCTGCCATCAATCTTCCGTCTGCTGTAAATGCCAGACTTCGGATGGGTACCGGAGTTGGAAATTTAACCCAATTGTTTCCATCAAAACGTAAGATACCTTCGTTGTTTGCGAACCAAAGACGGCCATCACGATCCTGTTGCATATCCCAGATCAAACGGTGGGCTTTAAAATCCGCACTGTTGTAGTTACGCGATAAATAAGGTTGAGCCTGCAAGAAAGATTCAAACCAGAAGAGGCAAAAGAACAGGACTGCTTTTTTCATAACCGCATGAGATTATACTAAGTGGTTAACGGATCAATTCATCGAACATAAAAGATACATAATAAACAGCACCAACGGCTGGAGAACCAAGCGCCTGAACATAACGTTCGTTTGTAACGTTTGTTCCACCCATCTTCAGAATTAAATGTTGTTGTGTAAAGGTGTAGCTGAATGCCAGATCGATGGTTGAATAAGCCTGTATGGTTCCAACGCGATCGTATTCAGCGAACTTATAAGCATCCACCCAACGCATGTTTGCAGTAATTCCGGCATTTTTAAAAAGCCGGTTACCACGAAAGCCAATATTGACTTTGTGTTTTGGCGTATTGAATCCTTTTGCAAAATTGCTACTGATAAACTGTTCTGAAGTTATCAGTTCATTGTAATTGTAGTTTACATAATAGGTCCATTTTGCATTCCTGTAATAATTTAAAGTGGATGTAATACCGTATGAACTCACAGGAAACGGAGCATTGGCAGCGCGGCGGTAAACTTGTGTTTGTTGCTGATTCTTAACATAGGAAGGACTAATCGTATCCGAACGGTTTATGGGTCCGACGTATTGTTGTGCACTGATCAGATTTTGAAACCTGTTGAAATAAACATTGAAATCGGTTTCAAACTTTTCATGTATAAAACTTCGCCAGCCAAATTCAAGCGTTTGCAATTCTTCCGGAGCAATATCGTTGATGATAGGTTTCAGCAATTTGGTAGAGTCGCCCGTATATAAAAATTCATTGACAGAACTTTGTGTATACATATTCACCATGGGTTCTCCGTTGGCATTAGTTCTTACCAGATTGAGATTAACTGCATCCTGATAAAATCCTCCGAATGTAAGTGCACCTTTCACATCCATATACGAATACATATCGATAAGTGCCGGCATACGATATCCTACCTGTGCCGAAATGCGCAAGCTTTGATTTTGCTTTTTACCCATGAGAAATACCATGGATAATCGTGGACTGATACGCGGTTCGAAACGTTGGAAAATATCCAGTCGTGCCGATCCCTGCAATTTTAGCCGATCCTTAAATACACTTTTTCCACCCTGCACAAAACCACCTGCTTCATGAAAATAAATGCGATGCAAAGAATCCGGGAAAACTGAACCGGATGTAAAGGGAGCATACAACCGGTAATTAACACCGGTAATCAGTGAGAACGATCCTGTCAGATGAGAGAAATCGTATACAAATTCGGTGTACCAGTTTTTAGAAGTACTTTTTATTCGTCCGCCATCGTCTTTAAATGCTTTTGTTTTGATGATGTTCATCACGGAGTCAAATGCAGGAGTACCCGGTTCGTAGCGTGATTTGCCT
Organism: Bacteroidia bacterium; assembly: GCA_041665785.1. Taxonomy (GTDB): domain Bacteria; phylum Bacteroidota; class Bacteroidia; order UKL13-3; family UKL13-3; genus JBAYIE01. The sequence goes on from JBAYIE010000007.1 coordinate 66,031, forward strand.
AAAATGAGAGGCGCACTTGCAGGGTCGAATGCCTGGAGCACAGGATACAAATGACTGTTGTCGCCATCGGCAAACTTGCGGGCCGCTGCATCATTTCCCGGATCCAGGGTGTCGTATCCCATGGCTTTGGCCATGGCGTTGTACTGTCCTGAATACGCAAAGAGGTATTGCATAAACCAGTTTTCGTCGGGTTTTGCGGCACGGTTAATATTTACAGCGGTGAGACTGATATCAATGGCTTCACCAATATCCTCGGCACTGAGATATGAACGAAAAGCAAAGTGATTTCCTTTGATTTCGATTTTATGTTGTTGTAGGAAATACCCGGTTATTTGCGTACGGTTATCGGTTTGAAAATTACTGCTGCCCATTCCGAAACGGGATGTCCATGAAATTTCTGTTCCTTTTTTAGGCCTGAAATAAAAACCGACATCGCTTTTGAGCATATTGGCTTTGTAGCTGAAAATCTGGTCTTCGCGGTAACCGGTTCGCGAAACACGCAATGCGCCTTTCTCCAGAAAGGGTTGATTGGTTACCGGGGCTTTGATGCTGGTGTCAAAAACTGCAGAAACTTCATCTCCACCGATGTTGATGCCGTTGTAACCCGGGTTTCCGGGTCCGGGAGCATATCCATAATTGTCGAGATTATTGGTGTATTTATAATTGGAAATATCCCGATAGTCTTTGGCTTGCCAGTCGGCTGCCTGCATATATCCAAAAGTTACTTTTGCAGCAAATTTTTTACTCAATACTTTGGCATAACGCAGGTTCAGATCATACAAGGGTTGAGGAGCATTATCGTTCTGACCTGTTTGGTTAAATCCGGTTTTTAATTCGGCACTTAAGCCCTGGTATTGAAATGGATTTTTTGAAATGGTATTCATTAATCCACTGATGGCATTCGGACCATAAAGCGCTGAATTGGCTCCCGGGATCAGTTCCATGCGTTCTACATCCAGGTCGATCGGACCATTGAGCACACCCAGCGATAAATTAAATCCGGGCATCGACAGATCCATATTGTCAAATCGCTGAATAAAACGTTGATTGTAACTTGAATTGAATCCGCGTGTATTCAGTGTTTTAAAATTGATGCTGGTGGTGATGGCATCCACACTGGCCATATTGGTCATGCGCTCGTACATATTGAGAGAAGGATTGTATTGCAGATCCCTGGCATACAACATCTCAATGGAAACCGGACTCTCAAATTTGCGTTCGTTTTTGCGTGAGGCAGAAACTACCACTTCGGTTATGGTAGTATAAACTTCCTTCAGTTTGAAATTTACACGACGGGTATTTTCATTCACATATTGGGTATCGGTTTGGAATCCGATGTACGAGCAAATCAAGGCAACAGGTCGCGATACATCCAACAAAATATAGAATGATCCGTCAACATTTGAGTTAACTGCATTTGTTGTACCTGCCTCACGAATTACAGCAACCGGTAAAGGTTCGTTGTTAACTGCCGAGCGTACTTTCCCGCATATAATGCGTGCATGCAAATCACCCTCAGCAATTCCAAGGGTATCTGCTTCTTCGTTATACCGTTTCGATTGCGAACGAAATTCCTGTGAGTAGACGGACTGGTTTAGTGCAAATACCAGAAAGCCCAGCAAAAAAAATTTGCCGGGATTTCCGGAAAAGCCATGTGTAAAGAAAAGGAGATGCACTATTCAACGATTAATCGCCGGGTTGCATGTGCATTTTCAGTTTGAACTGCAAATAAATATAGTCCTGAAGGCAACAGGGAGGCATCAATGGTATATGCATCTTGTTCACCTTGTAAATCGTATTGCGCTACTAGTTGACCCTGCGTATTTAAAATGGTTACGGAAACTTGCTGTGCCCGCTCTTTCAATTGCAGATGAATGAATCCCTGATCAGCAGGATTGGGGAAGATGTTGAATTCCAGCGAAGCATTGATCGCGGCCAGTCCAACATTCCCACCGGTAAATTCAACATCATCAACGGTTAATTTTGCACCTGCATGCGGCGCACCAAAAATGCTCGCGGTAAATACAATAACTGCACTATCCGGAGTATTGATCGAATCCAGCATCATGAGTGTAACTTCATGTTGTGTATAAACACTGATGGAATCAACCATCAGGGAATAACCGTACGAAAGGGTATCGCGTTTACCTAAACTGGCATTCCAGCGTGTGGTATAAGCCAACACGGTAGCCGTATCATTGTTCATGGCGTTGAACTTATACCAGAAGTTCAGCTTTTTTGGTTTTGATGTATAGGGAAAGCCAAAGATGGGAGTTGTAAAAATTTGTTTACCGGTAAAAATGGATCCGATATAATCAGGTAAAGGAATTCCGGGAGGTTTGTTGGTGAGTTGAACAGTTCTGATTTCACAGGCAGATGTGCCTGAATGGGCATCGGCAGACTGGAAAACAGATTGCGGATTTCCCAGCAACATCAAAGCATTGGTTGTTACCCAGCCATCCGGATCATTCGAGGTCCAGTTTTCAAATCCTCCGTTGGGTACTTGCGCGAATCCTGAAAATGCAGAGAATAAGGTAAAAATAAAAAGGTGTAAACGATTTTTCATAGCGTGTGGGGTTTATGAATACAATGTAAATAAAATTCAAATAATAAATGGCTTAATATGGGTAACGATTGTTAGTTAATTATGTATTTGAGGAATCGCTTAACAATATCAACACAAAAAGCTTTAGAAAATCAGTGAGCAGAATTATTTGGTACTTGACAGCTGATTGTAATGTTGTTCGCATAAGCGGCAAGATATACTGATTTGAAAATGTTGCAACTCACCTAATCGGGGGATAAAGTCAACCTTAGTGCAGATTGGTTTAAAGAAGGAATCATTTGATTTCTACAGGAAGAGCAAGAGAAGTATTCTTTTAAGCAGAACTTCCCGTTACAAAATACATGTCGATTTCTCCTTTGTGCTTGGCTTTAACCTTGCCCCGATGTTCACAGATGAATTCGTTTTTTACCAGTTCGTATGTGAAACGGCTTATATTGATTTTACCGGCTTGGCTGTGTTGCTCCATGCGGGCAGCAAGATTTACCGTATCGCCCCAGATATCATAGGCATATTTTTTCACTCCGACAATTCCAGCAACAACCGGACCGGAATGCAATCCAATGCGTATATTGAATTTGCCTTTCTTTTCAAAGACATAATGTTGGATCTCGAGCGCTGCCTGCAATGCACGTTGAGCATGATCAGCACGCGGGAGGGGAAGTCCGCACACCGCCATGTAAGCATCACCAATGGTTTTTATTTTTTCGAGACCATGCTTTTCCATGATAGCATCAAAAGCGGTAAAGTTTTCATGAATTTCATTCACAAGATCAACCGGACTCATCGTTTCGCTGATTCCGGTAAAATTTACAAAATCGGTAAATAAAACAGTAACCGGATCAAATTGGCGGGCAATCGTTTTGCCGGTTGATTTTAATTCATGGACGATTTCTTCAGGCAGTATATTATTCAACAAGGCATTGGTCTTCTGCTTTTCCTGATCCAGAGACAGCGTTCTTTCCTTTACTTTCTGTTCCAAAACGATATTTTGTTCGGCAATCAGTTTTTCATTCTGATGGGCCAATTGTATTTCACGCAAAACAGATTCCTCTTTGGCTTTACGCAATGCGATAATTTTATGGACAATAGCCAGTGTCCATACCAGCATTTGAATGATGAATCCTGTCTGGAATACAAATGTGTGATATCCTCTACCTATGTGCAGGAATTTTCCGATAGACGGGTATATCGACATTACGACCATAATCAACAGGGATAAATCGGCCCAGGCCATAATTTGTGCAGTACGGATTTTATTGCGGACAGCCAATACAATCACCAGCAAAAAAATGGATGAAATGATCAAGAGCAACAAGAAATTCTGTATCACAATGAAAGTGAAGTGACCGTTAAACAGCAGACTCAACGAATTGCCATTGATGCAATAAATCAGAATCAGGATTTGAAGGCCACGCAGGAGTTTTGGAAAATGATCCCCGAACCGCAGGTAATTGGCCACAAACAGGAAATGAAACAACACAACTATTTTGGAATAAATTAATCCGTGACCATATTTATGTAAAAGGACCTGATCAGGAAAAAAGTACAGGGCATCAATTCCATTCATATTGAAGCAGTATAACATATTGGCCAGTTGGCTCAGAATGAGCCACACATAGGCTTTTTCCTTAAAAATAACCAGCAGCGAAAATGCATAGATTGTCATCAGAATAGAAATACCCGTAAAAAGTCCATTCATCCACCAATTGTACTTGCGCTCGTATTCATAAAAATACAAAGCCGGTTCCGTATACAAGCGTAACTGAGGATTGTGAGTGAGGTAGTAATTGTCTTTTTTACAATGTATATAAACTTCGCAGGTTTCGCGGGCAGCGATGATGGTGCGCATAGAACCAAACAAATAAGAAATACTGCGTTGACCGGAGGGAACCATATTTCCTGAAACCTGCCTCGTAAAAGTGCCATGCTCGCGCCGGTAATAATAAATAGAATCGGCATTCCACGACAAGACTAAATGAATGGGCATGGCCTGTTCGGTAGCATTGATCAGTATGGTCCGGATCCAGATATTTCCGGATTGATCTTCCCATTCCGGCCGGTTCAACCTGCCGCGGTTAAACAAATAACTGGCCTGTCCCGACAGGATGGTTGCCGAATCATACCGAAGTTGGGGATCATCTATCCAGTACAAAGAACTGCTGATAGAAACCGGATGCGTATAGATTGAATCGATAATAAAGTAAGGAGAGTCTCGGGTTGCGGCTTTTGCATGCGGCAATACCAACAGGCAAACCAAGACCGGAAAAACCCGTTTCCATACAAAACTGACAAGGTATTTCGTATAATTACGCAACACAGGTAAGTATGAGTTATCGAAGTCATACAGACAATAACCATTTTTAGAAACAGGTATCGAAAGATGCTCCTTATGAAACTTTTTTATATTCTAAAGGAAGACGTGAGTCGTATTCTCTACTGTTATCAGCCTTTCGGCATCCGCGTCATATCCATGTATAAGGCATTCCACCTATGGCCATCCGGATCTGTAAAACCGCAACCATACATCCATCCCTGCACTTCACTGGGTTTACCAAAAACGATTCCGCCGGCCTGTTCGGCTTTTGATGCATAGGCATCTACTTCTTCCCGTGTTTCTGCATCCAAAGAAATCAGCATTTCCGTTCCCGCCTGCGTGTCGGCAACAGTATTTCCGGATAAATGCGAAAAAGTGTGGTCATCGAACAACATTAATACAAAGGGTTTTGTACCCACAAAGAAACTGGCTGACTGTGTTGTTTGCGGGTAATGCGGATTCAGGGTAAAACCAACCGCTGTATAAAACGCTACAGCACGATCAATGTCCTTAACGGGAATGCTTATCCATAAATCTTTGGTCATGTGGTGGTATTAGTTCAGGCAAGTTAAGGATTCAAAAAAACTAAACCAATTTTTCGTTGAGTGCTTTGGCAACTGCTTCAGTCATAGAAGCCACATGCAATTTGGAATAAATGTTTTTGATATGAGTTCGCACCGTTTCAAAACTAATTGAACAATCATCAGCAATCATTTTATAACTTTTTCCTTGTGTGAGCAAACGCAGTATTTCCTGTTCGCGCGCTGTAAGCTGGTAATCAACGCGGATTTCGTTTTGGTTTTGTAAAGCAAATTTTTGCAATACTTTACGGGCAATACCGGGACTCATGGGAGCCCCACCATTCAATGTTTCACGAATGGCATCCACCATTTTCATGGGTTCGATATTTTTGAGAAGGTACCCGTTGGCTCCTGCACAAATGGCATCAAAAATATGATCATCGTCTTCGAGTACCGTAAACATCAAAACCGGTGTTTGAACTTTTTTATCGCGGAGGGTGCGAATGGCTGAAATGCCATTGATATGCGGCATGTCAATGTCCATGATCACCAGATCAGCGCGGCTTTCCAAAACACGCTCTACTACATTTTCCGGATTGTGGTAGGAGGAAACAATCCGCATTCCATCTACCATATCCATTAACATCGTAACAGCTTCAATCACTTTCGGACTATCATCGAAAAGGCAGATTCTTATTTCCATTGTTTCGAAGGTAACGGGTTGTTTTGGTATAGAAAATCACCCATTCTGGGGATACAGAAATTCGAGGGAAATAACGGTACCTCTCCCCGGATGAGTGTCTAAAATAAAGGAACTACCCAGTCGTGCAGCTCTTACACGCATATTTACCAGTCCGTTTCCTTCATGAAAATGCGAAGTGTCAAAACCTGTTCCGTCATCCCGGATTACCACCAGAATTTTATTTTTATTTTTCTTGATAAGCAGTTCTACGTTTTTGGCCGAAGCGTATTTAGCAGCATTGTGTATGGCTTCTTTGCATATCAGATACAGGTTTTTTCGGTATTCTACCGGCAATACCGTGTGTGCGATATGTGGATCGGTATAAAAATAAAAGGCTGTATTCCGGCTGGTCAGCATTTCTTTGCCAAAAGCCGACAGGCGATGAAACAAGCGGTCGATCTGATCGTTTTTGGGATGAACCACCCACACAATATCTCCCATGGATTCAATGGTTTCCCGCGATGTACTCCCGATGCGCGAAAACAATTGCGCCGCTTCGTCGGTATGCCCCTTGCTCAGATTTATTTTTCCTGCTTCACTGAAAAAGGAGATACTGCTGAGGGCAGCTCCAATCTCATCGTGCAAATCGGAAGCAATGTTGAGACGGGTTTGATGCAACTGCTTTAACATGCGGATCCGCTTCATAGACAGGTAGGCTAAAATGCCAGTTGCGAAAAATAATACCAGTGCTGAAAAGTAAAATAATGTCGAAGTTTCCATGCTGATTTTCGGTCTGCAACCGCAATGTAAGAATTTATCCCCCTAATTGGGTATTTGGAAACCGCCATATTCCCTTAAATTTGAGTATATGAAAGTTAAAGAGGCCATCAACCATATTCTGGGTCTGATGGAAAAACAGTTGCCTACCAACCTGTTCTACCACAGTGTACACCATGTTAGTGATGTTATGGAATCGGCCAAACAGCTGGCTGCCATGGAGAAAATAACCGGTTACGAGAAAGATTTGCTGTTTACCGCAGTGGCTTATCACGACAGTGGATTTCTGTATCAGGTAAAGGAACACGAGGCCCGTGGCTGTGAAATTGTACGCGAATGGTTGCCCGGATATGGGTTCAACGTAGAAGAAATAGACCGGATTTGCGGAATGATTATGGCTACCCGGATCCCGCAAACTCCCCATAATTTGCTTGAACAAATTATTTGCGATGCCGATCTGGATTACCTGGGGAGAAATGATTTCTGGACCATCGGCAATAAGTTATTTATGGAACTTACCGACATGGGAATTCTTAAAAGTGAGGAAGAATGGAACAAATTGCAGTTGAATTTCCTTTCGCATCACCAGTATTTCACCGATAGTGCAATTCGGATCCGCAACGAAATGAAACTTGAACATCTGAAGAAAATAGATGATATTGTGAAGTCTTACCAACATGGATAATTATGGAAACCGAAAAATCTAAAATTCTTGTACCCACCGATTTTAGTGAGGTGGCAGAAAATGCAGTAGCCCATGCTGCGGCCATTGCCAACAAAAGTGGAGAAGAAGTGTGGTTACTCCATGTATTTGATAACAACTCCAAATCGACGCTGAAAAAGCAAAAAGAAGGAATTGAACATTTGCTTGAAAAGTTGGGCAAATTGTGTGAAGGGTACAAAACCAAATATGGCGTATCGTTTAAATTTACCCTGAAAGAAGGGAGTATCTTCAGTACCATTGGCGAAGTAGCTTCTGAAATCGGAGCTTCTATCATGGTTATGGGTACGCATGGCGTATTGGGTGTTCAGAAAATTGTCGGCGCTTATGCCTTAAAGGTTGTTGCTTCAAGTAAAATTCCGGTTGTAATTGTACAGGAAAAAGCACCGGTGAATGGTACCTACCTTAAGCTGGTTTCGCCCATTGACGGAAGTGTAGAGACCAAACAAAAAACCTTGCAAACCATTAGCCTGGCAAAAACACTGGGAGCTAAAGTATTTTTATTCCGTCAGAAGGGATACGATGATTACCTTGATGACCTGATTACCCTGAACGCCCGTTTTGTAGAGAAATACCTCAGCGAACATAAAGTAGATTATGAAGTAGTGGATCAGGCAAAAAACAGCAAGAATTTTGCACGCGATTTCATTCAATTCTCCAAATCCATTGAAGCGGATATGATCATTATTCTGACTACTGCTGAAAAAGGTTTGAAAGACATCATCATCGGACCGGAAGAACAAGCCGTGATCAACAATGAAGAACAGATACCGGTGATGTGCGTAAATCCATTGCAGAATATTTACCGCTCAGAGCGTCTTTCATCGGCAGTAAATCTTTCTTTTTAACGGTACCCGCTCCTTATAAATCCATAGCTTCCGCCACAAGTTCGGCCAGGTCTTTTACAGCTATGGCCTCTTCTTTGTTATGATGTTTTACACCATCGCGCAGCATGGTCATGCAAAACGGACAGGCAGAAGCCACAATATTGGATTGGGTTTCCAGCATATCGTCGGCACGTTCAATATTTACTTCACGGGTTCCGGTCTCGGCCTCCTTAAACATTTGAGCACCTCCGGCACCGCAACATAAACCATTGGCTTTGCTCCGTTTCATTTCCACCAGGGCTGCATCCAGCTTACCGATGAGTTCACGCGGGGCTTCATAAATATCGTTGGCACGTCCCAGATAACAGGAATCGTGGTAAGTAATACGCTGACCTTTGAAGGCACCACCACGTATGGATAACTTTCCCTCCTCCAGCAATTGATTGATCAGGGTCGTATGGTGAAGTACCTCATAAGCTCCTCCCAATTCGGGATATTCATTTTTAAGCGTATTGAAACAATGCGGACAACCGGTCACTATTTTTTTTACCCCGTATCCATTCATGGTGGCAATGTTTTGCATGGCCAACATCTGAAATAAAAACTCATTGCCGGCCCGTTTTGCAGGATCACCTGTACAGGCTTCTTCGGTACCCAAAATGGCAAATTCTATTCCGGCTGCATGCAGAATTCTGGCTATGGCTTTGGTTATCTTTTGTGCCCGTTCATCAAAACTACCTGCGCATCCTACCCAGAACAGGATGTCGGCTTCTTTGCCTTGTGCGGCCAGATCGGCCAGTGTATTCACTTTAAATTCGCTCATGTACCGAAATTTGTGAGCAATTTAGTCCTTTTCATCCTAAAAAAAAGAGGCTATCTGTAAAACAGACAGCCTCTTTAAGTCGGATGCAAATACGTTTACTGAAGCATCAGTTTATTGAACGATTTTTTTCCATCGGCAGTTACCTCAATGGTATACAAACCTTTTACCAGATGGTGTAAATCGAGATTCAGCATTTGCGTTTGAACAGCATTGGTATGCAGGATAGATTTACCGGTAATATCATAAATAGTGACTTGTGCAACGTTGACTGTTTGATTCAGATCAATGGTCAAACGATCCTTTGCAGGGTTTGGATACATTACAACCGGATTTGCCGATAGCTTTTCGATTCCGTTGGTAGAAGCAGTGGGTTCCCAATAATATTTATTGCTGATGGTTCCGTTCATGTTGGCGTACGACATCAACAATTGCCAGTGTGGCGTAAACTGATGAAACTGCACCAGCGTATCTGTTGTTCCGGTTGCATACGATTTTATCATGGCCACATTGTTGTATGTTTTGGTGCTTACTTTCAGTGTTCCGTAACCGACATAATGCCTGTTCATACCATAATAAATAATCGAATCGTATGGATGCCCGAATACGATAGCGGTATCGTTCTTTTTTTCTACTGCGCCGCTTCCTGAGCCTTTGGTTCCTGTTTTTACGTAGCAGGTAGTTTTGTCCTCATAGAAAGCATAGGGCGCCAATTCGGGTGTACCCAGATTGATTTTTTCGGCCCAATCAGCATTGGGGATACTGTCTTTGATGGTGGCCGGTAAGGTAGCCGGATCCACAATAGAGAAAGTAGTCACCGTGGTTAATGCGGCAGCACTGTAATCCCAGGTTTGATTAGCACCCGGAGTTGCCTGATTAATGGTATTGGTGATTTGAAACAGGGAATAATTGGTACCAAAGGGTGGTACATGATTTTCGATCACAACCTGTGCATGTGCAATAACCGAAATTCCAAAAGCGAGGATTAAGGAAGTAAAGATTCTTTTCATATCCGTGGATTTAATTGGTTAAATCAAATGTATGAAAGGAAAAATAGATTTGGAAAACAGCGCATCAATTTATTCTCCGTTGTTGTATGTGAGAAACTATTCCAACAGCCGCTAAGCCGCATCCATGGCTTTAAAAGGTGAGGGCAATACCCATGGTAATACCCCATGAGCGTACATTCAGATTGTTGAGGTAGGTCAATCTTTTAACATACCCCAACTGAATAAACCGAAAAATATTTTCGAATCCGAATCCGATTTCAGCATAGGGTTTATCCTTGAACGCATAAACCTGCGATAGCATCAATCCCTTTTCATCTGTGGCGGGTATCAGGTTGCGATTGGCATCGCTCAGGTGACCGTAACAACCTTTTATAAATGCAAAATTACGGAGGTGCCAGCGACGTAAAAGTGGAATTCGGTTGGTAAACATTCCTTCAAAATGCTGTACATAAAATACATGGGAATATTGATCGGCAATGAATTCGTATAGATTCATCAGGCCATAATTGAAATTGCTGTAGATGATGGTTGAATTGCCCCTTGCCACATCCAGCAAGGGATAGGGAATAGCACCAAATATTTTTCCGGATACCAACCGAAAATCGGCATTCCCGAATAAACCGGTGGTCAGGTGTTGCTCAATGGAAAGTTGAATGCGCTGATAATTAAAATGACTGTTTAGTACATTTTTCAAAGCCCTTGTATACGACAAAGTGAGGGCAGGAATCCGGGTGCGCACCACACGCAGTCGATCAATGCCCCTGTTTACCATCACTTCTTTGTAAGCAAAGCGTATATCGCCTGTTAACTCAGTGGTTGTAAAACTTGGGGAAAGGTTAGACGAAATATCTGCCAGACCCGGGTTTCTGCGGTATGCAAAAACAAAACTGCCAACAGGAGCAAAAAAGGTATTCGAAGCAGTAAGTCGCAGACACCAATCGCGTTTGATTTGACGCACAAATGTTAAACGGTTATCAACGGTCTTGTTGATTCGGGAGCCGCGTGCAGCAAAAGCCAGGGTGGCAAAAATATTAGCACCATTTCGCGCTCCCATCTGATTTGCTGAGGCGTCCGTAATTCCCAGAATATCGTAATCTGATTTGGTGAAAAAACCAACCGTAGTCCAGCGTTGATGATTGATGATCCGATCTGCACCGGCTCCGTATTTAAATTTCCCATCCTGTGTACCGTATGCTACGTAACATTTATAATACATGTTGCGCGAAAAGTGAGGATTGGTTCTGAATCCGAATCGAAAACGCAAATGCTCAACTTCGTTGTATCCCAGCAAAAAAACATAAGGTCCCAAATCAAATTTTCCGATACGGTAATGGCCTTCAATAACAAGTCGAACCACATCAATATATGTTTTAATAGCCGGTATTTTCTTAACCGAATCAATCATACACGTCATGCGTTCTTCAACGGGTGTAAAGGATTCAGTGCGAACGTTGTTCCAATAAAGGCTATCTCGTTCATAGATATCCGGTTCCTTTTCTACCCGGTTGTCGTAAAAAGAAACAGGATGAGGCTTGTTTACCAGAATTCCGGAATTCATCGTATAGGATTTCAGGATAAACCCGCTGGAATTTTTAGAAACCTGCGCAATATCGATTATGCCACGTGATTTAACGGGGATCCAGGGTCCTGCTTCGGTTTGTACCAGCTCTTGTTGAATTTTTAACTTATCGATGAAATTGATATTGGCACTTTTGGCCAGTTCTACATGAATTTGTTTGATGGCAAAACTGGAATCCGCAATCCAAATGGTGCCCAAAAACCCCAGATCCTCTTCACGTCTTAAATGCAACTGTATCTCATAACATTTTTTATGATCGAGCCATACCGAATCTTTCAGGGTATAGAGATAATAATCCATGCTGTTATCCGCTATCGGAGAAATAAAGTCTTTCGACAGGTACCGGATCCAGTTCTGGTAGAAATCGAACTGCACTACATTGGTTCCGATAATATCTGTGAGGTAACTTTCTTTTTCGGCACCATATCCGGTGATGTTGTGCGCCAGTATAATATCTTTATGCAGCGAAGGAGAATTATTCTGATAATAACGTGAGTACGATTCACTCAGAAAAACAGGCAGGATGTATTTTCCTTCTTCATTCTTAAACTGATTAACGGTATCAAAAAGACTGCGGATAGGAGCAAACATCTTCTGCTCCTTCATTTTTTCGGAAATATTGTTCATCGACACATTCAGCTTGGTATAACTGTTGTATTCGAAGCATTGTAGATTTTTAAAACTGTTGCGATCGCGATTTTGCTGTGCCAGCCGTATGATGCGCAAAGCCGGATTAACACCGGGATGAATCACCACTTCCCGGAGTTCATTCACATCCGGTTCAAGTTCCAGATTGATTTGCTGCGTTTCTCCGGTACGGACCCGTTTATATACTGTCCGGTATCCAACATAACTTACAACCAACGTATCGCAGGGCATGCTGCAACTTAAATGGTAACGTCCTTCGAAATCGGAAGTCGTTCCGGTGCGCGTACCTTTATAATAAACGCTTACAAAAGGCAATACTTCACGCGTACCCTTTTCTGTTATTTTTCCTGTAACCACAGTTTCCTGCTGTGCTGATGACTGGAAAAACGAAAAGAATATGCTAACTACTATAAACCAGCGAAGAATGATCACTCAATCACAATTTTCATTTTCATGCGAATATCCTGATTCGGACGACTTGCGCCGTTCACCGGATTGGCAGCAATTTTATCAATCACTTCCAAGCCGCTCAATATTTCACCAAATACAGTATAGGTACCATCCAAATGCGGCGTACCACCATAACGCATATAATCTACAATTTGTTCCTGAGATGGCGTATACATCAGAGGGGAGAATTCCTGATCGATCTGGTCTTTCAACATTTTCATATACAATTCGAGACCAGCCTGATCGCCCCGGATGTTATAATCTTCCATCTTTGCTTTAACAGAATCCCGACCGGTATATGCCTGCAGCATTTGCATTTTGTTGTTGTAATTCATGCCGTTTATGACATTTGATAATTCGGGCCCGGTAAATTTCCTTCCCTGCACAATATAAAACTGGCAACCACTCGATGCCTTTTCCGGATTGTTGTCGCGGGCTGCAGCAAGTGCTCCTTTTCGATGAAACAATTTCTTATTGAATTCTGCAGGAATGCGGTAACCGATATCTCCTCCACCCAAATTAGCTTCAACTGGTGCGTTTTTTGAAGTCGGATCTCCTCCCTGGATCATAAAATCCTTGATCACGCGGTGAAACAGCAGGCTGTCATAAAATCCGGAAGCCGCCAATTGAATAAAATTGGTCCGGTGCATAGGAGTCTCCTTGTACAGGCGAAAGCGCATGGTTCCATATTCTGTTATAATGTCGACAAAGGTGTCCTTTACCACTGGAACCGTACGGGTAGTTGTTTTCTTAGTGGTACCGATGGTATGGGTTACTTTCGGACTGGCTTCTTTTTTAGGTTTGGCTTTTTGAACCGGCTTTTGTTGAGCATATACCGGGCTTACGACGGTAAACAAAAGTATCAGCAACGCATAAAAAGTTTTCATATTCAGATTTTGCATAGGTTTCAAAATTATAAAGTTGAGGCTTTTTTCAATCATAAATCTGCCAGCAGGTCATTTTCTTCGTAATACTGCACGATCAGTTTTTTCAGCAGTTCTTCCTGTTGACTTATATCAGCATAAGGTGGTTTTTCCAACAGTTTATAATGTGGCCAACCATCTTTATCGTAGTGTTCGAATGCGTAATAGCCTTGATAACTAAGCAGTTTACAGGTAGCTACATGCATCAGATCCATCTTTTCGTCCTTGCCGTATTCCTTGATTTTTCCAACTTCATTCATTCCGATCAGGTAAAGTATGGCATTCATATCAGGCTTTTTCCCAAATTGTTTTTTCAACCCGAAAATGATTTTATACCACTTCATTTTTTCGGATTCATCGTTCACACCGGTATTTTTTTCCGCTTCCATATGCTGCAAAGTAATTGAAAATGTTAAACGAATAACGATACGTTATTTATATTGGTGTACCTATGAAACCTAAATTAACCCTACTCTTTTTTCTGACGCTGGCTTCCTGGAGGCTGGATGCGCAGATCGCCGATGCATTTAACGATGGTAATTTTCTCAATCCGCTGTGGATAGGAGATACATCTTCCTTTGCCATCAACAGCAGTGAGCAAATGCAATTGAAAGCGGCTCAGGCCGGCGAGTATTCTGTGGCCACGGCTATTTCCGTTTACCCCATACAGGAATGGCAATGCTGGGTACGCAATGCTTTTAGTCCAAGCACTCAAAATTTTACCCGGATCTATTTGCTCAGCGATACATCCAACCTGGCAACAGCTTTAAATGGGTATTATATTCAGTTGGGTGGAGTAACCGGTAATTCGGATTCCATTACATTGTACCGGCAAACGGGATATCAGCGTGTGCGCATTGCAGCAGGCCGTCCGGCTACCCTTGGTAAAAGCAACAACAGAGTCCGGTTAAAAATAATCCGGGATGCAGCGCAATGGGTCATTTACAGCGATAGCAGTGGTGGTACTCAATTTACGATTGAAGCAGTGGGCTATGATGGTACCCCTGCGCCAGGTACCTGGATGGGCATGTATTGCAAAACAACGGTCGGCAATACACAGAATTTTTATCTGGATGATGTTTATGCCGGTCCCGTACAAATAGACACTATTCCTCCGCAGCTTACCGGATTGGAAATCCTGCAACCGGATTTGATAAAACTCAATTTTTCTGAACCTGTTGATTCCATCGCCGCCAAAAGTGTATTGCAATTCAAAGTAAATCCGGGAAACATACACCCGCAAGAGATAAAATGGGATTATCCGGATTCAAAATCGGTGCGGCTCAAATTTGATTCAGCCTTTCAAAACAAACAAACCTATCATGTATACTTATCGGACATACGCGATACGGCCGGAAATAGTATGACAGCACCGGGCATTCCGTTCACTTTTTTTGAAGCGCAACTATACGATGTTCTGATTTCGGAATGGATGGCAGATCCATCGCCTCCGGTAGATTTACCTGAACAAGAATATGTGGAATTGTACAATGCATCCGGCATTACCCTCAATCTGGAAGGATGGACTTTAACGGATGGAAGCAGCAAAGCTACGTTTCCTTTATGCACTGTTGCAGCCGGAGAAAGCATTATCGTTTGTCCGGTATTGGTTCAAAGTCAGTTTTCGGGTTTTGGAAGGGCTGTGGGGTTAAATTATTTTCCATCGCTGAACAATACGGGAGATGAATTGATATTGAAAAGTCGTTTGGGAAAAATCATACACCAGGTTAATTATACAAAGGAATGGTTTTCAAACCCTGAAAAGGCGGAAGGAGGATGGAGCCTGGAAATGATCAATCCCCACAATGTCTGTCAGGGTCGCTACAATTATCGAGCGTCTGTTCATACGAACGGAGGCACACCCGGTCAGCAAAATTCGATCTGGAGTGAGGCGAGAGATTCCAGTGCACCCCAACTGACCGAAGTGCAGGTAACAGACAGCATACAGCTTCTCTTAAGGTTTGACGAAGTGATGGACAGTCTTGCGATGCAACAAAGCGTTTGGCAACTGGATGAAGATGTAACTATACTTAATCGCTTTGTAACCGGTGAAAGCCGGGATAGTTTATGGCTTCAGATAACCCCACTCAAACACGCAACCTATTATACATTGAGTGGAAACGGGATACGCGATTGCAGCGGCAATACTTCCAACAGTATACAAACTGCCTTTGAATTTTTACAACCGGAACCTGCAATCCGGAACGATATCGTCATCAGTGAAATTATGGCTGATCCTGAGTTAGCTTCATCGCTACCCGATTGTGAGTATATTGAATTATTTAATCGCAGCGATAAAGTAATCTCACTCGAAGGCTGGACTTTCTGGTCGGGTTTGTCTTTTTGTCAATTCGGAAAACGCTTGTTGAAACCCGATAGCTTTTTAGTTATCACCTCATCTGGCAACGAATATTTATTTTCGGGCAAACCGGTGATGGGTGCAGTGGCATTTCCTGCTCTGGCCAATAGCGGAGCACAATTGGTGCTGCGCAATGCAAGCGGAAAATTGATATTTCAGATAAAATATTCCAGTGCATGGTATCGGCATACCATCAAGGAAAAAGGTGGATGGAGTTTGGAAATGCGGGATGCAAACAATGCCTGCGGAGGAGAAGAAAACTGGAGTGTTTCGGAAGACCCAACAGGTGGTACACCGGGGCGACAGAATTCTATACAAGGTTTTTTACCGGATCTGTTTGCACCTGAAATCACATCAATTTATCCGATCGATAGTCTTCAGCTCGAAGTACGTTTTAATGAATCAATGGAAGTTTTGGGATTGCAACAACTCAGTAATTATGAGATCCAGCCGGAAATAAAAATTATACTGGCATCACCGGTAGAACCTGAATTGCGGGCTGTACGTCTCTTACTGAATCAACCATTGAAATCAGAAACTGTTTACCGGATAAAAATTTCGAATGGAGCAGATTGTGCAGGCAACTTGCTGAACGAACAGAATACATATACGTTTGAATTGCCTGTGGAATTGGAAGCCGGTAATTTGGCCATCAACGAGATATTATTCAACCCGTATGCAGAGGGATCTGATTTTTTAGAAGTAGTGAACACAAGTGTAAAGTGGATAGATTTAAAGAATGTGCTGGTTGCAAATTTAAATGATGATGGAACCATACATGAGGCAATTCATCTGCGTGAAGACGGGTGGCTGATGCAGCCGGGAGAATATCTGGTATTCGCTGCAAATCCATCAGATATCTGCAACCGTTACGTTACTCCATCCAAAGGATCGGTACTTCCGTGTGAATTACCTTCTATGAACGACGACGAAGGAGCAGTATTATTAATGAAGGGTGCAGATTTACGTCTCGACGAAGTGCATTATTCAGAAAAAATGCATTTTGCCCTGCTCGACAATCCGGAAGGTGTTAGCCTGGAAAGAATAGCATTAAACCGACCTTCCAACGACATCACCAATTGGTCGTCGGCAGCATCCACTGCAGGTTACGCCACTCCCGGAGCCGTTAATTCACAATACTATCAGGCAGAGAATAAGACCGGAATCATGCAGGTTGATCCATTGGTATTTTCACCTGACAACGATGGTTACCACGATCAGGTGCATTTTCAGTTTCAATTGCCAGCCGATGGATATGCAGGTACCATTCATATTTTTAACGATGCGGGTGTTCTTGTAAAAACATTATTGCACAATAGCCTGATGGGCTCAAATAGTCAGTTGAATTGGAATGGATTGAATGAAGAAGGTAAACCTGCAGCATCCGGCATTTATATAGTTTATCTGGAAGCCTTTAACCTGAAGGGTAAAGTTTTGCAGGAGAAAAAATCGTTTGCGCTGGGTGTGCGTTTCTGATCAGATCAATTTTCCAATGCAGGCAAATTTCAGGATCACCGATTGACTATGCGGTGCATCGCGCAATTCTTCGGTAAGATCCTGACCGGCCCAATGTTCATAATGCTGACCTCGCCGCCATAACCGACTCGAGGTAACATCGTATATCAATCCCTGGAATGCAATCCAGATTTCTTCACGGTCTTGTCCGTTGCGTAATGCAAGTTGATTACGGGTGTACCCGGGAAGTTCGGCCGACATTAACTTTTGGCAGATAAAAAACGGGTAGCAACGTATTCGGCAATTTGAACAGCATTGGTTGCTGCTCCTTTGCGCAAATTATCCGATACAATCCACATATTGATGGTGTTGGGTGCTGTATCATCCAACCGCAAACGACCTACAAAAACAGCATCTGAACCTTCGCTGTCAATTAGAGGCATAGGATATTGGGCATTTGCCGGATCATCTTTTACAATGATTCCGGAAGCATTGGACAATACATTTCTGATTTCCTGAATGTTTAACGGTTTTTCAAATGTTGCATTCACGCTTTCGCTGTGTCCACCCATGGTGGGTATGCGCACACAGGTGGCGGTAAGGGCAATGGCATCATCCATCATGATCTTTTTGGTTTCCATGACCATTTTCATTTCTTCTTTGGTATATCCGTTCTCCAGAAAAACATCAATCTGTGGAATAGCATTTTTGTCGATGGGATAGGCGTAGGCCATTTCGCCCTGAATACCCGCGCGTTCGTTGTTGAGCTGATTTACTGCTTTAACGCCGGTGCCTGTAACCGATTGGTAAGTTGATACTACTACGCGTTTCAATCCGTATAATTTGTGAAGCGGATTCAAAACCATTACCATTTGAATGGTAGAACAATTCGGATTGGCAATGATGCGGTCTTCAGCAGTAAGTACAGCACTGTTGATTTCAGGAACCACCAGTTTTTTTTCGGGATGCATGCGCCACGCCGATGAATTATCGATCACATACGTACCGTTCTCGGCAAATTTAGGAGCCCATTCGAGCGAAACACCCGAACCAGCTGAAAACAAAGCAATCTGAGGTTTGGCATCCACAGCCTGTTGGAGACTATGAATCACATATTCTTTTCCTTTAAAGGCCAGCTTCTTTCCAACCGACTTTTCCGATGCAACCGGAATCAATTCAGATACAGGGAAATTGCGCTCGGCGAGCACTTTTAACATAACGGTTCCTACCAATCCGGTAGCTCCAACAACAGCAACTTTCATGGGGCAAAAATAATCAAATTACGCAATTGTATTCTACAGAAGCGATACTTCGGGTCTTTAAAACAGATATCCGTATTCAACCGTAAATACATAGCTGCGGGTCAATCCATCGGGGCGGGTTTGACGTGCTTTGAGCGGACCACCTGCATTCACTTGCACGGTATGATGCGCATCGAACTGATAATCCATAAACAACGTACCGTTGAAGGTTAATCCCTGAGAACCGGTGATCTCTTTGGTTAATCCCGATAAATCGGTATACGTATCATTGGCAAGATGATAGATCGGTAAAACTCCGGGAGTAATTTTAAATTTTTTACCGGCCTGGATGGGATAGGAAATGCGCAACATCAAATCGGGTTTACGCTGATAATGGTTGGTTGGGGTGAAGCTACTCAAGGCTGAAGCCGTAGGGTATAATTCAGAAAAAAAGGCATTTTTGTTTTGGGATAAAGGTTGCTGAAATCCGAGCACATATTGCACTTTTTTAAAGGCGAATGAATACCCGGCTATCAGATCATAGGTGCCTAAACTTGCTTGATAATCCATGGGTAAAGCCAGGTTGTTTTTCCTTTTATCTGCAAGCATAAGAGGAATTTTTATTCCCAACGTAAAGTTTCCTGATTTTTTGGTTTTGCGTGTGATATTCATGAAAAGATCAGATAAGCCGGATGTCGAAATTCCATTCCCGGATTGTGCCAATGCAGTCAGCTTACTTCCCCAGGTCCAGTTTTCTTTGAAGGTTTGATTGTATTCTACATAGGAACCAATGACCAGAATAGAATGATCGGCTTTACCAACGGAGACACCACTTTTTATTTGTCGTTTGTATTGCGGTTGATCTGTTTGTGTTTGCGGTTTTAAACTGTGCAACGTACAGATCCCGGCATCGCTGCAACCTTGCCCGTTAACAATTGTTATCTGTACAAAAAGGGCAATACCGAATAAGCAGAATATTGTACGTATATGCATATCAATTTTATTTTCCGTAGAGACGCGATTCATCGCGTCTCACTAACCCGCGACGTTATAAATTCAACAAAATTCAAACGCCATTCATGGTGTTTGAATAAAGAAAATAAGTCATTCCTTTTTATCATTCAGATTCAATCCATACCAATCGATTTTCCGGGAGAAGTACATCACCAGGCCCAGAATTATAAATATGCCGATGCTTCCGATTAAGAGTGCATAATCCTGCAACTGGATGATCACAAAAATAAAGGTATATAAGATAGTCAGAATGCCTGTAGTGAGTAAGGTTAATGTTCCCGATTTTAAAATGGCTTTTATATAACCTGCAATCAGCAGCAACGTTGCCAATGCCGATAGAATAAAGGCCAGGTTAAATGACAGGTGTTCAGATACGGAAAGCAGAAGGGAATAGAAAATAATCAATGCAATCCCCACCAGAATGTATTGAACCGGATGAATGAAAATCTTATTCAATACCTCGATAAAGAAAAATACAAGAAAGGTGAATCCAATAAAGAGAATAGCATAACGAATAGATCGATGTGTTTTTTGATAACTGTCGACCGGAAGCAACAGGTCAATACCAAATGCAGAACTACTCACTGTATACCTGTTGCCCGTCCATTGTTGCGGATAATTCCGGTTTAGATGCAATATGTTCCATTGGGCGGCAAATCCCTTTTCAGAAACTTCACGGCTGTCGGGTAGAAAGGCTCCGTTAAAGCTCGGGTTGGGCCAATCAGACTTTAAATCAATATTGGTTACTTTTCCTACAGGAGTAAAATATAAAAGTTGACTGCCTTTAATATCCAGACTAAAATTAAAACGGTATAACGAACTATCTGCCGGATCAATTTTTACCCTGGCATTGATCCCGCTGCTGACCAAATCGTTGGAGGCCACACCCGGATTGAAAGAAATAAGGTCATTGTTCCAGTTTAATTTTACCTCTTCTTCTATACCTCTCAAATCATTTATACCCACCACAAATTCGGCATTATCGAACAGCATATTTTGGGGTTGAATGTCTAATCCGGTGAGGTCTATTTTATTGAATTCTCCGGAAATATTCAGGGTGGAATTATACACTACAATTTCATAAATCCCCCGGGTTCTTTTTTCGGGTTGGATATTTCCGGTAATCTTAAGCTGCGTAGGCAAAACATGAAGGTAATCCTTTACCTGAACCAATTTCTCAGGCGCACCTTTTTGGGAAATTTCTTTCACATACCTGTAATAAGGAATGGAAATAAACGGACCGGTAAGCGTTTGTTCCTCACCCCATTTTGAACTCACTTCTTTGATCGCCTGATTTTGCGTATGCTCCCGTTCAGCAATCAGGTCACCAATCATGGCTGTAGGTATGAGCAATAACAATGCAATAAGCACAATGGCTCCCACCTTTAACGGGATATTGGTTTTGAGTGATTTCATGGATTAAAATTATATTTATTTAATGATGGTACCTTAAATTTATTGCTAAAGTTATATTGAACCGGTATATCAGCTATTCAGCCTGCATGGAATTATTTAACTGGTATAAGAACGGAGTATGTTTTAAAAGCGTATGAAGGCAAAAATATATTATGCTTCTTTTAGTATTCTAATAAAACATGGATCAGAAATCTGTCGAAATACATTGAATGAAATATTCAAACTCAAACAGGTTAACTTTTCAAAACAATCCGGAATGTAGTACCTCGGCCAGGAGCAGATTCCTTGATAAATATTTTCCCTTTGTGGTATTCTTCAATGATGCGTTTGGCCAGCGATAACCCTAAGCCCCAGCCTCGTTTTTTTGTGGTGTATCCCGGTTTGAAAACAGTCTTAAATTTCGAATTCGGTATGCCTTTTCCCGAATCGGTAATATCGATCCATACCTGTTTGTCGGAAGATTTAATTTCAACCTGAATGGTACCCATGCCCGACATAGCATCCATCGCATTTTTACAGATATTTTCTATAACCCATTCAAATAAGGGAATATTGAGTTCTACCTGAATGGGGGAAGTCGGAGGCAATAAGGTAAATTGAATTTTGGATGAAGCACGCGATTGCAAATAAGATATAGCGTTGCTCAACACCTCATGCAGGTTTTCCTCTTTCAGTACAGGCTCGGAACCTATTTTCGAGAAACGTTCTGCAATCAATTCAAGCCGGGTTACATCTTTGGAGAGCTCTTCAATGGTCTCAGCCTGCTGGCCGGTAGCCTGATCCTGCAACAACTGGATCCATCCGTGCAGCGACGAAATCGGGGTGCCCAGCTGATGAGCGGTTTCTTTGCTCATGCCTACCCAAACGCGGTTTTGTTCGGCCTTGCGCGAAGAACTGAATGCCAGATAAGCAACCAGAATAAACAATGCAATTACGGTAAGCTGATAATAGGGATATTCTTTGAGCTGAGTGAGGATGATGGAATTTTTATAATAGAGATAATTGTACCGTTTATGCTCTTCGTCGTATAAAATCCGGATCGGTTCGTGTTGTTCTTTCATTTCCTCCAACTGACGCGCCAGGTAAACCGGGTTTTTTTCGCGAGCTGTGTCCAGGTTTCGCGAAGCAGTAATCTGACCCTCATCATCCACCAGAATCACCGGAATCGTTTCGTTGTCTTTGATGATGCCCAACATGAAGTCGAAATTCCCTTCAGCGGTAATCAACGCCTTGGTAGCATTGGCCCAGAGTAATACCTTTTTTTCTTCCTCGGCTGCCAGCTTGTTTACCAGATTTTGTGTATACCAAAGCGACACCCCGCCAATGGCAATGGCCAGCATCAGGAGGGCCCGTTTCCACCATATTTTTTGTTCGTATGTGCGCATGCGCTTATTTCAAATATAGGACAATTATAGAGAGAGAAATTACGAAGTACGAATTACGAAGTACAAAGTGCCAGACCCGGGCATGAATGCTAAACATGAAGGTAATCCTACCCATTAACCATTAACGAATAACCATTAGCTAAAAAGGAGTCGCGCATTCGGAGATGCGCTGTATCCTCCCTTGAAGGAGAATCTCCCAAACCATTAACCCAATAACCATTAACCAATAACTAATAACATTATCCCCCTATCTTCGCATTAACGAATGATACAAACTTTTATTGAGTGGGGAGGCAAAAAGTATTGGTGCAATTTGCGCCTGCCTGTAGATATATCGATTCCTTTGCACAGCGGCAGCGCAAACCCCAATGCGTTTGGAATTCCATTTCCTGAATTTTCACCACTGAAGGCCGACGGTTTTATAGGATCTGTGGCGCAGGGTGGGAGTGTGAATTGCGAGAATCTCCTGATCAATCCACATGGAAACGGAACCCATACCGAATGTGCCGGGCATATTTCAAAAGAGCGAATCACCATTCATCAATGCCTGAAACAATTCTTTTTTCTGGTGAAAGTAATTTCGGTTACGCCGGTGAATAATTGTATAACGCTCGCATCCGTTAAAGAGCAGTTAATCGAAATACCCGAAGCCATCCTGATCCGTACACTCCCTAATTATGTTTCCAAACTGACCAATAACTATTCGGGAAATAATCCGGCATATTTTGAACCTGCTTTGTGTACGTATTTGGCACTCAACGGTGTGAAACACTTGCTTACCGATTTACCCTCAGTAGATCCTGAGCACGATGAAGGTAAATTAGCAGCACACCACGAATTCTGGCAATATCCGCACAATACGCGGATGGATGCAACGATTACCGAAATGGTGTATGTGGACGATACGCTGGAAGATGGCTTGTATTTACTCAATCTGCAAATCGCTTCCATTGAAAGCGATGCAAGTCCAAGCAAACCGGTTTTATTTAAATTGATACATGCGGTATAATAAATTCAAAGACGAGGTTGATCTGCCCGTGGAAGATGAGATTGAAGGAAGTGATAATGGCGAAGAACAAGACCTTTACGAACATCACCGCATTGTTGTAGACAAAGGACAAGCGATGATGCGGATCGATAAGTTTCTGATGATCCGCATCATGAATGCCAGCCGTACAAAAATGCAGGCTGCTGCTGAAACCGGTTCTATTCTGGTCAATAACAAACCGGTAAAATCAAGCTACAAAGTGAAGCCCTTGGATATTATATCCATTGTGCTTCCTCATCCTCCCAAGGATACAGAGATTATTCCGGAAGATATTCCCCTGAAAATTATTTACGAAGACGATCACTTGCTTATCGTCAATAAACCGGCAGGTATGGTAGTGCACCCCGGACATAACAACGTAAGTGGTACGCTTGTAAATGCCTTGGCCTGGCATCTGAAAGACCACACGTTTACAAAAGAAAACAATATTCGTCCCGGCCTCGTACACCGGATTGATAAGAATACATCGGGTTTGCTGGTGATTGCCAAAGATGAAAAATCGATGACCCATCTGGCTCGTCAGTTTTTTAACCATACCATTCGCAGAAGATATCTGGCATTGGCCTGGGGGAAGTTTACTGAAGAAGAAGGAACCATTACCGGATATATCGGACGAAGTGCAAAAGACCGCCGTGTATTTCAGATTTACGACGATGAAGCGAAAGGTAAATGGAGCATTACACATTATAAAGTTCTGGAACAAATGAGTTACGTATCGCTCATCGAATGCAGGCTAGAAACCGGACGCACCCACCAGATCCGGGTGCATATGAAACATACCGGTCATCCCCTGTTTGCCGACGATACATATGGTGGAAACCGCATTGTGAAAGGTCCGGCATTTACGCGCTATCGGCAGTTTGTTGACAATTGTTTTGCGCTTTGCAACCGACAGGCATTGCATGCACAATCGCTGGGATTTATTCATCCTGCAACGGGTAAGGAAATGTTTTTTGAAAGTCCGTTACCCGATGATTTTCAACAAGTGCTCGAAAAATGGAAAGCTTTTTCGCCATCGGCTGAACATAACCTCGAGGATTAATTGGATACCACTGCATTACTCGATTCAGTGAACGGCATGTATACCTGGATGTTCAAAAGGCATTAACAAAATTTTAACGCACACATCCTCACAGATTTAAGGATTTTGACGTATTCTCGCCCAACGTATTGAGCCGCTAGTTGCTCTTCAACTAAAACAACCACATATATGAAAAAACGCGTACTTGCATTCTCGCTTTTATTGATTGGATCTGCATCCTGGTCCTATTTTTCAGCCGATGGAAATCTCTATTCGGAAAGTACCGGATCACCGGTTTCTACCTCGTGTACTGCATGTCATGGAGGTTCCAACAATACCGATCCGGGCTTAACCTTGATATTTTCGGATACAACTACACAAACACCGGTTACGTCATATGTACCGGGCGCTACCTATAATGTTGCCATTTCCATGAACAAACCCGGAATCAACAAGTTTGGTTTTGCACTTTCAACTTCCAAGGGTACCATCAAGAAGTACAGCAATTCTACCACCACTCAAATGAAAGCGGCCGGCTATGCTACACATACTTCGTCGGGTACAACAGCTATAAGCAGTGCAATCTCCTGGAATGTATTGTGGACTGCTCCGGCCAGCGGAACAGCCGACTTCCAGTTATATGTAAATGCTACCAACGGCGACGGAACAGTAGCCGGCGATGTAATATACGCCTTGCAAAAACAGGTGAATGCCATGAGCAGCGGACTGGCTGAAATGGCTGCACTCCATGGATTCAAAGTGTATCCTCAACCTGCAAGCGGACACCTGAACTTTTCGTATGATTTGATGCAAGGCACTTCGGTAAATGTAGCCTTATACGATTTTTCAGGAAAAGTGGTTGCTGATACGCATACCGATAATCAGGCACTGGGCAAAGGGAATATGACCCTTTCCACTGAAAATTTAGAGCGAGGCATGTATATTTTAGTGGCTGAATTAAATGGCCAAACCATAAAACAGAAAGTGCTGTTGCAATAATATTTTTTATTTGAAAAAGAACCTGCATGAACTGCTCATGCAGGTTTTTTTGTATTTGTCGGGGGATGGTTTTAGATTGAGCAGGAATAACTGCCGGTAATATTTCCGGTGGAGTAAATCTTCAGGCATGAAAACAACATTCAACTCCCTGCATTATTACTTACGACATTCTGCCCATGTAATAAAAAGTCCGGATGAAATTTATCTGCTCGAAAAAAAGAAAGATGCACCGTACCATGGTGTAACCTATAAGGAAGTGCTCGATCAGGCCAATGCCGTTTCAGCATATTTCTACGAGGCCGGGTATAAAAAGCAAGATCGCGTTGCATTGATTCTGGAAAATTCTCCCGAATATATCAGTTTCGATCAGGGCTTGTTGCAATTGGGATTGATCAACGTTTCGGTGTATCCTACCTTATCTGATCCCGAGGTGCAACATATCATGAACGATTCTGGTGCATCCGCAATTCTTATTGGCACACCTTTTTTGTATAAAAAAATAAAACGCATTCAACCCGAATGTCCGGCCTTAAAATTATTGATCACCACGTTTGATCCGGGATCCAAAGAACCCGGTACCATGACCTGGGATGAGTTGATAGAAGCTGGAAGTAAATTGTACCCTGCCTCAAAAGAGGGCATCGAAAAGCAATTGGAATCGATAACGCGCGATGATCTGGCCTGTTTGTTGTATACCTCCGGAACTACGGGCAAACCCAAAGGAGCCATGCTCACCCACAACAATTTTATTACCAATGTTGAAATGGCGGTAGACCTGATGCCGATTGTAACCAAAGATTATCGCTTTCTTTCTTTTCTACCTTTATGCCATGTGTATGAGCGTACCGCAACGTATTACCTGAGTACCATTGTGGGAACACAGGTAGCCTTTGCCCAAAGCCTCGAGAGCCTCTCCAACAATATCATTGAAACAAAACCAACAGCTATACTAACGGTACCCCGCTTGCTCGAGCGAATTGAAGAACGCGTACGCAAAAACGTAACGCAAAAGGGCGGATTCAGTTTGAAAATATTTGAATGGGCGTTTAAAGTGGGAGAACAACGCAGACATAATAAAGAAAATGGCGTTGCTAATTCACTCCCATTAACATTGCAATTGGCATTGGCAGAAAAACTCGTATTCAGTAAAATAAAAGCCCGTTTGGGCGGGAACATGAAAATCATGATTTCGGGTGGCGGTGCCATGCCGAAACATGTAGGCGAATTTTTTGGCAATATGGGTGTGATCGTATGCGAAGGGTTTGGATTAACCGAAACTTCTCCGCTGGTAAGTGTCAACGAACCGGATCGGCAGGTATTTGGTACCGTTGGACGCGTTGGTAAAGGTTGCGAAGTAGCTATTCAGAATCCCGATACGCACGAAATTTATACGATTCAGTCGCATGCTTCTTTTGATCCGCTCTTTGAAAGTGTCGAAGGAGAAATATTGGTAAAAGGCCCCAATGTGATGCGCGGCTACTGGAATCTGCCTGAAGAAACGGCGAAAACCATAGATAATGACGGCTGGCTGCACACAGGCGATATCGGGAAGTTTTATAAAGGATACCTCAAAATAACCGATCGTATAAAAAATATCATTGTGAATTCGTTTGGTAAAAATGTGTACCCGACACCTATCGAAAATGTGTACCTCAAATCAAACCGTATTGAGCAAATATTTCTGATCGGCGACGGACAGGAATACCTCACCGCCATTGTTGTTCCATCCAAAGAAGAAGTAAAAGAAGTATTTCGTGTTGAAGATGATTGGTTTGAAAAAGGAGGTGATTTCATCGAAGATCCAAAAATTCAAAAATGGCTCGAAACCGATATGCATCTTTATGCCAATGAATTGGGTAAATTTGAACGGGTCAAACATTTTATCGTGAAGCGTAAACCTTTTTCATTAGATGCAGGTGAATTAACACCTACACAAAAAGTAAAACGCAAAGTGGTTGAACAAAAGTATGCCGCTCAGATAAAAGGAATGTATATCAAACTTGTTGAATGAAACGCCTTTGTTTTTATGTTGTCATTTTCATTTGTACCGCAACTTCTTTTGCCCAACGCGGAAATATTGAAGACCTGTTTTTAAAACGCGGCATTGTTTCTTTGGAAGGCGGAGCCTCTTTTCCGGTCATGGATTATGCTGTCACCGATTTTACACCCAGTTCAGGTTATGCGAATGTGGGTTTTCAGGGCCGACTTTCTATGAGTTACGAATACACCCGGTATTTTGGCATAAAGCTGATGTACCTGTACAATCAGAATCCGTTCAACGACGAAGCCTTTAAACACGATTTTGAACCCATACATCCATACGTATTTCCAGGCAGTACTTATCAGAATATTCAGACCAAACCTTATGTTTTAAGCGGGTTGATGCTGGGTGTAGTGATGCCGCTGCGTATGGCGCATGCCACGTATTCCTTTAAGGTAATGGGAGGCGTATTGGGTTCTGTATTGCCCCAACAGGATTTTTCTGTACTGGTGCAGCCCAACAATACTCCATTGGTTTTACGCGTAGAAGAAACGGAAGCCAATGATCTGGCTTATATCGCGGGAGTTGATATTCGTCACCGGTTACACAAAGACTGGTTATTTACAGCTTACCTCGATTTTTTGTATACCGAGCAAACTTATACCAATATACGCATTACCAATACCAGTTCGGGCATGAGTTTTCCCTGGAGTTCGGAATACACCCAATATTACCATATTGTGGGTGTGGGGATCGGATTGGCTTACCAGTTTGAATAAATTGTAATAAGTTAACCTTTGTGAATTTGAATTCATGGGTTAGTTACCCAGAAGGAATTTAAAAAATAGGGTTACGCCGTTTAAGTAATTAAACAGATCCGATTTTTTTATGATAATATCGTTTTATTTCATTGCGCATTGAATTCATTTAAAAGGCTGACACTGCTCTCGTTAAAGTTACAACGGTTTGTATTTTGTTTTATATAAGCATGCAAGGGTTTATGCCGTGATGTTCCTTTTAAAATCCATCTTTTCTTTGGAGCATTCCGGCAGGAGGCTGAGGGATAGAAACGGAAAGCCCGCAGCAAAGCGAGGACTTGGAGTGAATAGCCCGACCATGAAGGTAAGCGCATAGAATGCTAATCTTGACGCAACTTTCCATCGCGCAGCCTTCATGGGCAGCCCCAAAATCAGTAATTCAAACTTTGGCAGTAACATTCATTCAGAGTAATTCAAAAATAGAACTAGCTGAAAGGTATTAACCGTAAATCCGTTTGAGTTTAAACTCTTTGATCGGTGCCACTACGAGAGGTGCCTTTTCAACCGTGACTGAGCTGGTATCTAAACCAAAAGCACGCTCTTCGCTCAAACTGAGGCTATCGAGAATGGAGTATGCATCCATGATCAACTCTTCGTATAACGTGAGTTCGTTCTCGTACGAAAGGTGCCGTTTAATCACTACGAACCGGAAATCGCCGGTTACATTGAGTTTATTCAGCGATGCATAGCGTGAGGTCACATCCACTTCATGATTCTTCATCAATTCTTCAACTACCTTACGGAAATAAAAATTTATTTTTTGTTCTACGCGGAAGCCAAGCCGGAATTCAATCTTGATTACGTCATGTGGTACAATATGGTCCACGCGGTATTCCATGGTATACGGCTGATCCACCACATTGATATGCACAAACCAATATACATCGGCGCGTTTGGGTTGCTTTTGCAAAATGGAATAAATGATTTTGCGTTCTACTTCCATAAGGTGATCGGCACTGGTTAAATACACCAGATGCGTGGCGTATTTTGGAACAGACTGATCCTTGCTGAGCTCCTGCAACGATGGCAGTACTTCCTTGATATTGGAAAATTCGGTAAAGCGGTTTTTGATTTTCCGTCCTTTAAACCAAACCCACATTACACCGATAAAGATCAAACTGATGAGCAGGGTAAGCCAGCCACCGGCTGGGATCTTCACCACATTGGCTATCAGAAAAGCAGTTTCAACTCCGAAATAAACCAACCCTACCAGCCATATCAATACGCGCGGTGTCTTTACTTTTCGCAAATAGTTTACCAACAAGATGGTGGTCATCAGCATCGTCATGATAATGGCTAAACCATAGGCGTGTTCCATAGCCGCTGATTCCTGAAAATACAAAACAATGCCCATGCAGCCCACCCAAAGTATCCAGTTTACACTAGGCACATACAACTGCCCTTTGGTTTCGGACGGGAATTTTATAATTACTTTAGGCCATACATTTAAGCGTAACGCTTCGGTTACCAATGTAAAGGATCCGGTTATCATGGCCTGACTGGCAATGATGGTGGCCATGGTTGCAATTACGATACCGGTAAGCAGAAACCATTGGGGCATGATGGCGTAAAACGGATTGATATTGGCTGAGTCTTGTCCTATGGAATTTAAAACCCATGCACCTTGTCCCAGGTAATTCAGAATGAGAGTGGTTTTTACAAAAATCCAGCTTACGCGGATATTCTTTTTACCGCAATGGCCCATATCCGAGTAGAGTGCTTCGGCACCTGTAGTACACAGAAATACCGCGCCGAGTAACCAGAATCCATTCGGATAATGTACCAATAAGTTGTAGGCATAAATGGGATTCAGCGCATTTAATACATGCGGATTGTGAAACAAACTGATCACTCCCAGAATGCCCAGCATGCTAAACCAAACCAACATTACCGGACCAAATAATTTACCTACAATATTGGTTCCGGCGCGTTGCAAAAAGAACAAAGCGGTAATAATGGTAATGGTGATGGGTACTGTTGGGATTTCTGCATTCAGGATGCGCAAACCTTCTACCGCTGCCGATACCGAAATGGGAGGAGTAATCATGCCATCAGCCAGCAAGGCACATCCACCCACAATAGCCGGAAAGATCAGAAAGGGTTTTCGTTTTCGCACCAGTGCGTATAACGAGAAAATTCCTCCTTCCCCGTTGTTGTCCGCACGCAAAACAATCAACACATATTTGATGGTGGTTTGCAGCGTAATGGTCCAGAAAATGCAGGAAAGTCCCCCGAGAATAAGTTCTTCAGTTATAATCTTACCTGAAAGGATCGCGCGGAAAACATAGAGTGGAGATGTACCAATATCGCCATAAATAATACCTAGAGCTACAAGCAGTCCGCCTGCTGTTAATTTGGAAAGTTTACTGTGCTGTTGCGACACCTTGAATAACTATGATCAGACAAATGTAGCATTCAGAACGAATTTTCAAACTTTTAAACCACCGGTTTAAATTGTTCGAAAGCCTGCAGGCAATCATTGCAATAATGCAGCGAACGGCAAAGCGTAGGGCCAAAAGGCGATTTCATTTCGGTATTGGTACTGTTGCAAAACGGGCAGGCTACATGCTCCAGCAAGTCGGCTGTAATCTCGCCGCTGTGTTTGGGTGGTGGAGCCAGGCCGTGCTTTTTGAGGCATAACAAACCGCGTTCAGTCAGTTTATTGCTGTCCCATGGTTTGTCGAAGGTGGTAACTACTTCTACTTCCTGTAAGCCCAATGCCAGCAATCGATCCGATACCATGGTCTCCATCATTTTGATAGCCGGGCATCCGGTAAACGTTGGAGTCATTTCAACAAACACTTTGCCCGAATCGAGCACCTCTACCTTGGTGATAATTCCCATATCCACCATCGATAGGGTTGGGATCTCGGGATCTTTCACTTCGGCCAGCGCCTGCCAGATTTCTTTTTCGGTAATCACGAATTGCATGGTACAAAGATAGGCAATATTGAAATCAGGAATCCTGCTTTTTCTCATATGATGCATACAGCTGAACAGGCCAAGTGTACACATAGAAAGGCATATGGACTGAAAGTGTGCGTGAACGGCTTCAGCGATAGTTCGGTTGAATAGAAAAGCACTCGGACTGAAAGTCCGCGTGAACGGGCACGCTAAAAAATCACCTAACATATATTAGGATACTCTGGGGATGGTTCGGGGATAGTTAGGGGATAGTTGGGGGATGGTTCGGTTGAATAAAAAACACACGGACTGAAAGTCCGCTGGAACAGTTCGGTTGAAAAGTAGAGCACACGGACTGAAAATCCGCGTGAACAGTGCGCAAAAATATGCAAAAAAAAGCCCCGGCATTACCGGGGCTTTTTCATTTTTATGATTTTGCTTCAGGAGCCGCAGGATGTTTTTCATCCTCTTGCGGTTTTTGCTGACGCTCGGGTCTTGGCAACAAAACCTTATGCGATAATTTCAGTTTGCCTGATTTCTTATCTACTTCAATCAGCTTCACTTTGATTTCGTCGCCTACTTTCAATACGCCTTCCATGCTTGGCAGACGCGACCAGCTGATTTCAGAGATATGCAATAAGCCGTCTTTTCCCGGAAGGATTTCTACGAAAGCACCGAAGTCTACTACGGTTTTTACTTTACCTACGTATTCATCTCCTACGGTTGGAACAGATACAATGCCTTTGATGATATCGATGGCTTTGCGCATGGCCTCTCCGTTGGTTGCAGCTACTTCTACTACACCGGTATTACCTACTTCGGTAATGGAAATGGTAGCTCCGGTATCTTTCTGAATGCCCTGAATTACTTTTCCACCAGGTCCGATTACCGCACCGATAAATTCTTTATCGATGATGAGGGTTTCGATACGCGGTGCATGTGGTTTGTAATCAGCTGCCGGTTTCGACATGGTTTTGTTCATTTCGCCCATGATGTGCAAACGTCCGGCTTTTGCCTGATTCAACGCTTCTTCCACCATTTCCCATTTCAAACCGTTGATCTTGATATCCATCTGACAAGCCACGATTCCTTTGCTGGTTCCTACTACTTTGAAATCCATATCGCCCAAATGATCTTCGTCGCCGAGGATATCCGACAATACTGCATACTTACCGGTTTTCTCATCGGTGATCAAACCCATGGCAATTCCGCTCACGGCATCTTTGATTTTAATACCGGCATCCATCAGCGCCAGTGATCCTGCACAAACAGTTGCCATCGATGACGAACCATTGGATTCCAGAATATCAGAAACAATACGGATGGTATACGGACTTTCTTCAACACCCGGCAATACGCGTTTCAAACCACGCATGGCCAGATTTCCGTGTCCGATTTCGCGTCGGCCCGGACCGCGGTTAGGTTTTACCTCACCGGTAGAGAAAGAAGGGAAATTGTAATGCAGCAGGAATTTGTTGTAACCGTACATCATCGGTGCGTCGAGCAATTGCTCGTCTTGTTTGGTACCCAGCGTAACCGAAGTTAACGATTGGGTTTCGCCGCGGGTAAATACAGCTGATCCGTGTGCTGCAGGTAAGTAACTTACTTCGCTCCAGATCGGACGTACCTGATCCAGGTTACGGCCATCGAGGCGTGTACGATCGTTGAGGATCATGGCACGCACGGCATCGTATTCTACGTGGTGGAAATATTTGTTGATTAAGAATTTATCCGGGGTTGCTTCTGATCCCAATGGGTAGATAGCTGCCACAAACTCTTCGCGCACTTTTTTAAATGCATCGCTGCGCTCGGCTTTGCCGGCTTTCGATTTGGCAATGGCATAATATTTATCGTAAGCGTAATCGTGAATTTGTTTTTGC
The DNA here is from genome assembly GCA_041665785.1 of Bacteroidia bacterium. Taxonomy (GTDB): domain Bacteria; phylum Bacteroidota; class Bacteroidia; order UKL13-3; family UKL13-3; genus JBAYIE01. The sequence continues at coordinate 99,390 of JBAYIE010000007.1, forward strand.
AATACCTCGTCGCTGCGTTCGTGGTTGTAAATACGTGCTGCTTTACGTCCACCCAGCATTTCGCATAATTCCCACTGCGCTTTACACTGTGCTTTAATCGCATCGTGAGCTACTTTTAAAGCAGCCAGCATATCCACTTCACTTACTTCAGCACATTCGCCTTCAACCATGTTCAAATCGTGTTCGGTTCCGGCCACAATCAGATCGATATCGGCATTGGCCAACTCGTCGGTATAAGGATTGATTTTGAATTGTCCGTTGATGCGGGCAACACGTACTTCAGAGATAGGTCCGTTAAACGGAATATCGCTCATCATCAGTGCAGCTGAGGCGGCTAAGCCTACGAGGCAATCCGGCATCAGATTTTTATCCGAAGAAATCAATTGCAGCATTACCTGTGTATCGGCATGATAGTCTTCCGGAAATAATGGGCGAAGGGCACGGTCGACAATGCGGCTGACCAATACTTCGTAATCGCTCAGTTTTGCTTCACGTTTGTGAAAGCTTCCGGGGATCCGTCCTACGGCTGCAAATTTTTCCTGGTAATCCACCGTAAGTGGCATAAAATCTACATCTTCTTTCGCTTCTTTGGCGGATACTGTGGTAGCCAGAATCATGGTATCACCCATTTTTACGACTACAGATCCGTCGGCCTGTTTAGCCAATTTGCCTGTTTCAATGGAAATGGACCGTCCATCTCCCAGGTCTAACATTTTTGTTGTTGGTTTCATTTTGTTTTTTTTATCCGCCCGGCTAAATGCCAAAGCGGGTTCCTCTTGCCGCTGACTTCGTGAAGGCTGTTCCGGCGCGGCTTTCCGGTAGGCCTGTTTAAAAAGCAAAAGCAGGACAATGGCCCTGCTTGCTGAATGTTATCGGATAAAATGGAATACGTTTCGTGCCCGGTTTCCCGGCGAATGATCCAAATGGCCTTGCATTACTTACGGATTTCCAATTCTTTGATAATCGCGCGGTAACGGAAGATGTCCGTTTTCATAAGATAATCGAGTTGAGAACGTCTTTTACCTACCAGTTTCACCAGACTGAGCTCCGCCGAAAAGTCTTTTTTATTGCTTTTCAGGTGCCCGGTTATATGATTGATCCGGTCTGTAAATAAGGCGATCTGACTCTCAGCTGAGCCTGTGTCGGTTACCGACTTGGCTTTACCGTACTTTTCGAAGATTTCTTGTTTCTTCTCGGTGGTCAAATGCATGTGTTTACTTGTTTTAAGTGATGAATATAAAATACAGGGGTGCAAATATATTGGCTTTGCTGCTGAATACCAAATTCGTTGGTGCTCAACCGGCGGTTTCCCGTGTAGGTTGAACCTTATTGGCCAATAAATACAATAACTTACTGATTTTCAGCTTTAATTCGGTACGCGGAACGATTATGTCTACAAACCCGTGTTCGAGCAGAAATTCAGAACTCTGAAATCCTTTAGGCAGGTCTTTACCGATGGTTTCGCGGATTACGCGTGGACCTGCAAATCCTATCAGCGCTTCAGGTTCGGCTATATTAAAATCGCCCAGCATGGCAAATGAAGCTGTAACTCCACCGGTTGTAGGGTCGGTAAGCAGTGAAATATAGGGAATGCCTTCTTTTCCAAGCAAAGCCAGTTTAGCCGAAGTTTTTGCCATTTGCATCAGTGAGAAAGCAGCTTCCATCATGCGGGCACCACCCGATTTGGAGATGATCATAAACGGAATACGCTTCTCGCGGGAATAATCGATGCCGCGCGCAATTTTTTCGCCCATAACCGAACCCATCGATCCGCCAATAAAATTAAAATCCATACAGGCTACAACCAGTCCGATACCGTTTACATTCCCGGCTCCAACGCGCAATGCATCGTTCATGCCGGTTTTGCTTTGCGATTCGGCAAGGCGTAATTTATAGTCTTTGGTATCGGTAAAATGCAGAGGATCGGTAGGTTTGATATTCGTAAACAATTCCTCGTATTCGTTCTGGTCAAACAAAATGGAGAAATATTCCTTTGAACCAATTTTATCGTGGTAGTTACAACTCGGACATACGAAACAATTAGCCTCGTGATCCGTAGTGAGAATGGCCTTCTTGCAACGGGGGCATTTGTGCCACAAACCATCAGGAGTGGATTTCTTCTCTTCGGTAGAAGTGGTGATTCCTTCTTTGACGCGTTTAAACCAACTCATTGGGGATCGTTAATTGTTAATGGTTATTGGTTAATCGTTAATGGTTATTCGTTAATAGTTATTCGTTATTAAGTTAATGGTTATTGAGTTACTTCTCAGGAGAATGATGCTTCAAGGGTACACCGAATAACAAATAACTTAATAACGAATAACGAGTAACTATGCCAGCGTGATGGACTTGTCGAGGTAAACATCCTGAATAGCATTCAACAGGGCAATACCATCTTTCATCGGTTTCTGGAAAGCTTTACGTCCGGAAATCAGACCCTGACCACCGGCGCGTTTGTTTACCACTGCAGTATAAACGGCTTCGGCCATATCGCTGGCGCCTTTGCTTTCTCCACCTGAATTGATCAATCCCTGACGTCCCATATAGCAATTGGCTACCTGGTAGCGGGCAAGGTCAATCGGGTTGTTGGACGATAATTGGGTATATACTTTTTCGTGTGTTTTGCCAAAGTTGAGGGCAGTATATCCACCGTTTACATTGGGTAATTTTTGTTTGATGATGTCGGCCTGAATGGTAACTCCCAGGTGATTGGCTTGTCCGGTAAGATCGGCAGCAGTATGGTAATCTACTCCGTCTTTTTTGAAAGAACCGTTGCGTAAGTAACACCAAAGAATGGTTGGCATTCCGAGTTCGTGTGCGCGTTCGAATGCAGCAGCAACTTCCTGAATCTGACGGGCCGATTCGTCGGAACCGAAATAGATTGTTGCGCCAATGGCAGCAGCACCCAGGTTCCAGGCCTCGTCTACCGAACCAAACATGATCTGGTCGAATTTATTGGGATAAGAAAGGAATTCATTGTGGTTGATTTTCACAATGAAAGGAATTTTATGGGCATACGATCTGGAGCAGGCAGCCAAAACGCCATAGGTAGAAGCAACCGCGTTGCAACCGCCTTCAATGGCAAGTTTTACAATATTTTCCGGATCAAAAAAAGCAGGATTGGGAGCAAATGAAGCGCCGGCACTGTGTTCGATACCCTGATCTACAGGAAGAATAGATACATATCCGGTATTGGCCAAACGTCCGTGTCCGTAGATGGACTGGAGGTTACGCAATACCTGTGGGTTACGGTTGCTCTGTACAAAAATACGATCCACAAAATCAGGACCCGGAGCATGCAGTTGATCTTTGCTGATTGTTTTACATTCGTGTTTTAATAAAGAGTCGGCCTTATCGCCTAATAATTCTACAATTTTGCTCATATTGTTAAAGGTAAATTAAGTTTGCAAACATAAACCTTTTTTTGAAACCCGTATGATGATAAAAGTAATACCCGTAACAACTCCTGAAGAGCTTGCAGAAGTGCATCGTATCCGGCGTATTGTTTTTGTGGAAGAGCAACAGTGTCCACCCGAACTGGAGTATGAGTTTGAAGAAGAGTCGAATCATTTTCTGGCATACGTGGATGGCGCGCCGGCGGGTGCAGCCCGCTGGCGCGCCACCGATTACGGATTCAAACTCGAACGCTTTTCGGTATTGCAAGAGTTTCGTGGTTTACGTGTCGGACAAGCCCTGTTGAGCAATGTGATTTCTGCTTTACCCGTTGAACGAAAACCGGTGTATCTGCATGCTCAATATACGGCAGTCGGGTTTTATAAAAAGTATGGTTTTATTGTTGAAGGGGAACACTTTTGGGAAGCGGGAATTGAACACGTGAAAATGCATTTGCATTGAGATTAATCTCCCAATTGCTGCATATCGTTCAATTGCTTGTATAAACCTTCTTCTTTCAGCAATTCCTGATGGGTACCCGATTGTACAATTTCGCCTTTATCCAAAACCACAATCAGATCGGAATTTACAATGGTGCTTAAGCGGTGCGCGATCACTATGGTGGTACGGTTTTTCATCACGTTTGACAAAGCATCCTGTACCAACCTTTCCGAAGTGGTATCCAATGCCGAGGTAGCCTCGTCCAAAATCATGATCTGCGGATTTTTAAAAACCGCTCGGGCAATGCTGATGCGTTGTTTTTGTCCGCCACTCAGTTTGTTTCCACGATCGCCTATATTGGTTTGATACCCGTTTTCGGTATCCATAATAAATCCATGAGCATTGGCAATTTGTGCCGCTTCTTCCACCTGATCGGCTTTGGCTCCGGGTTGTCCAAAAGCAATATTGTAATAAATGGAGTCGTTGAACAGAATGGATTCCTGCGAAACCATTCCCATCAGTTTACGCAATTCCAGAATTTTATATTTACGAATGTCTACACCATCAATCATCACCTGCCCTTCGGTAGGATCGTAAAACCGGGGAATCAGATCCGTGAAGGTTGATTTGCCTCCTCCGCTTGGACCTACCAGAGCCACCGTTTGTCCTTTGCGAATGGTGAGGTTGATGTTTTTCAAAACCGGTTCGTTGTTGTACGAGAAACTCACATTCCGGAATTCGATGGTTTCGTTAAAGTGATGAATGGGTTGCGCCATCGGATGCTCTACGATTTTCTCTTCACTCTGCAATACCTCTTCGATACGGTTGAGGGAAATGATTCCTTTCTGAAGCTTGCCATAGGATGTAGAGAAAGCTTTGGCCGGCGGAATCAACCGGGAGAAAATACCTACGAATCCGATAAAAATATCAGCGGTCATGCCTCCGTCGTTATTCAAAACCATACGTCCGCCAATCCACAAGATGAAAGCTAAAATGGCAATGGTCAGGGTTTCCGACATGGGTGAAGCAGCATCCAGCAAGCGGTTGCCTTTGATGTTTACTTTGGTAAAGGCGAGGTTGTGTTGCTTGAATTTTTTCCCCAGATAATCCTGTGCATTAAAGGCTTTGATGATGCGGATGCCCATCAGCGTTTCTTCAAACATCGACATCAGGGTATCCAGTTTGCTCTGCCCTTTGCGCGCCTGATTTTTCAAACTCTTGGTAATGGTTCCTAAAAAAAATACGATTACCGGTAAACACAGGAAAATAATTAACGTGAGCATCGGACTGATCCAGATCAGGGCAATGAGTGCGATGATAATATTAAACGGTTCTTTGAAGATGCCTTCCAGTGAACTGAAGATGGCGTATTCCAGTTCATACATATCATTGGCCATGCGGGTTAAGAGATCGCCTTTGCGCTCCGAAGAAAAATAGGAAAGGGGCAGAACCAATACATGCTGAAACATCTGATCGCGCAAATCTTTTACCACATTGTTGCGCAAGGGTACCATATAATACAAAGCCAGAAAACGGCAAATATTTTTTAAGGTAACAATTAAAATAATGAGCAGGCTGATCATCAACAAAGCGAATTCAGCTCCGTGTTCAACGATCACATTGGAAGTATAGAATTTAAAGATGCCGTAAAGGGCTTCGAAATTCATGGAAAATTCCGGCTTTACCGTCATCAGTTCGTTGGGTTTGAACAAGAGGTTCAGAAACGGAATCAACAGCGCAACCGAGAACAGGTCGAACAGCGACGACAACATATTGAACAGCGCATTCAGAAATGTATACAGGCGGTATTTGTAAACGTACCTGAAGATTCTGAGAAAGCTTTTCATGCGTTGATCGGGTTATTTCCAGGCTTTAACAATGAGTCCGGTTCCGGTTTTATGAGTCGTGTAGGTATCAATCCAGTTGAGGATATAACTTACAGGATAAGCCAACAGGTAGTAAAATGGTAACAGAATAAAAAACAGTTTCGTGGCATTCAGCATCGACATCGGATATTTCATCGATAATTTCCAGGCAATTTTTCCCGGTGTACCATACGAGTACAAAATTTCGCTTTGATTGAATCCGGCTTTTTGCAATTTTTCTTTCATCTCCACCACATTGTATCCATCACGAACATGTTCTCCGATAAAGGATTCCCCGTGTTCATCGGCATTGCTGCCACCCTGATCGCTCGGTGTCGAAATCAGCAACATCGCTCCCGGTTTCATGCTTTGGTGAAAGTGGCGGAATACATCCACATCTTCCAGAATATGTTCCATCACATCCACACACAATACCAAATCATAGCGATTGGTGGCATGCTGTTTTGTTAAATCGCCGTATGAAAAGGTAACGTTGCGTATGCCGCAGCGCCCGAAAAATGCATTGCAATCGGCAATCTGTTCTTCTTTCACATCTACGGCATCAATGGTACATTTGCGGTTGCGGTTGGCGATGTAAAACGAATACTGTCCGAATCCGGAACCCGCGTCCAGCATAGTAAATGCGGTATTAAAGCCGGGCCACGATTTCAGTTCGCGGTGGATGTGCCAGGTGCGCAGCAACAGCAAATCGAGCAGTTTGTAAAAGAACTGGCGTAAACCAACAGAGCGGTTAAAAATTTTTCCCAGGTCGTTTTTTATCGGATCGTATTCCATGCGTTATTGAGCAATCGGTTTATTAAGGTTAGTGTATAAAGGAAAACCGGTCATCAGGGCATTCACCTCCGATTTTACCGCCGACAAGGTAGCTGCATCTTCCGGTTTTTGAATCACCCGGTCAATCAAATCTACCACTTGTTCCATTTGAGCTTCTTTAAAACCACGGGTGGTTATAGCCGCAGTACCTACGCGGATGCCGGATGTAACAAAGGGTGATTTATCATCAAAGGGCACCATATTTTTGTTGATGGTGATATCGGCTTGCACCAGTGCATTCTCTGCAGCCTTGCCGCTTACATTTTTATTGCGCAGATCAATCAGCATCAAATGATTGTCGGTGCCACCGGAAATGATGTGGTAACCACGTGTGATAAATGCCTTGGCCATAGCCTGCGCATTTTCTTTCACCTGACGGGTATATTGTGCATATTCGTCGGTAAGCGCTTCGCCAAAGGCAACGGCTTTTGCAGCAATCACATGTTCCAGCGGACCTCCTTGTGTTCCCGGAAATACAGCACCATCCAAAACAGCGCTCATCATTTTTAATTCACCCTTCGGCGTTTTTTGTCCGAATGGATTTTCAAAATCCTGTCCCATCATGATGATTCCACCACGCGGACCACGCAATGTTTTATGTGTGGTTGAACTTACAATATGGCAATGCGTCATGGGATTGTTGAGCAAATGCGTAGCGATCAAACCGGCCGGGTGAGCAATATCCGCTAACAGCAAGGCACCCACCGACTCGGCTATTTCGCGCAAGCGGGCATAGTCCCAATCGCGTGAATAAGCAGAAGCACCGCAAATCATCAGTTTCGGTTTTTCCTTGTGGGCAATGGCTTCCACCTTGTTATAATCTATGATGCCGGTTTCTCTTTCTACCCCGTAAAACGATGGGACATATAATTTACCGGAGAAATTTACCGGTGAGCCATGCGTTAAATGCCCGCCGTGCGATAAATCAAAACCGAGGATTTTATCTCCGGCATTCAAACAGCCGAGCATTACTGCTGCATTGGCTTGCGCACCGCTATGCGGTTGTACATTGGCCCATGCAGCTCCGAATAATTTTTTCAACCGATCGATGGCCAGGTTTTCAATCTCGTCGACTACTTCGCATCCGCCGTAATAGCGCTTCCCCGGCAGACCTTCGGCGTATTTGTTGGTACAAACACTGCCCATAGCTTGCATCACTTGCGGGGTAACAAAATTTTCGGATGCAATGAGCTCAAGGCCATGCTCTTGCCGGGCACGTTCTTTATCAATGAGGTCAAATACGGTGGAGTCGGTTTTCATGATTTTAGGGTCGAAATGTTGCGCAATTTAAGGATTTGACTTGAATGCAAAAGACAAAGGCTTAACTTTGAGAAAAACTTGTAAACCATTGCCTGCACAAAGGCGAAGGTAGTTGAGTTAAAGCAAAAGTTCATGAAAGCAATTATCCCTGTTGCAGGCATCGGAACCCGTCTCCGTCCGCATACCCATACCCAGCCCAAAGCCCTTATTCCCATTGCCGGTAAGCCCATCATCGGTCATATTATTGATAACCTTATGGCAGCCGGAATTCAGGATTACGTTTTCGTAATCGGGTATATGGGCGATAAAATTGAGCAGTATATTTCCCAGAGTTATCCCGGTATTACCGCCACGTTTGTGATTCAAACCACCGGCAGAGGAACGGGTTATGCCATCTGGCTGACCAAAGAGATCGTGAAAGAAGAAGAATTGCTCATTGTATTGGGCGATACCATCGCCGATGTGAATTACAAAGAATTGATCAAAAACGATACTTCTACCGTTTGTGTGAAGAAAGTGGACGATCCGCGCTTGTTTGGAGTGGCCGAGCTCAACGACGATCTTACCGTGCGCAGACTGGTGGAAAAACCCACTATCCCCAAATCCAATCTGGCTCTGGTTGGGATCTATTATATCAAAGAAACGCATATCCTTTTCGACGCACTCGAACACCTCATCATCAACCGCATTACCACGCAAAACGAGTTTCACCTCACCGATGCCATGATGCGCATGGTAGATACAGGCGTGGTGATAAAAACCCTGGATGTCGACAATTGGTTTGATTGCGGAAAAAAAGAAATTCTGCTGGCAACAAACGCTACGTTATTACGGCGCATGCAAATTGATTATTCGAATTACAAATTCGAAAATACCATCATCATTCCACCTGTATTTATTGGTGAAAACTGCCGGATCAACAATTCCATCATCGGCCCCAATGTTTCCATCGGCGATCATGCCATGCTGCATTATGCTGTACTTTCCGATTCCATCATCGGTCCGTATGCGCAAATCGATTATGCCATATTAGACCGTTCGCTGATTGGCAACGATGCTTTACTCAAAGGTATGAAGCAAAGCCTGAATATCGGGGATAGTACCGAGATTAATTTTGGGTAGGGGAAACACCTACTAGAGGGAACTTAAGTTAAAGATAATCTTAGCGCAAAAAAATATTGCATAATGCATTTAGTTGTAATAACTTTGTAATTACAAATCGATTAAAAAATGGATATTTCAGTTATACCAATTGGTAACTCTAAAGGGATTCGATTGTCAAAAACAATTTTAGAGAAATATGGAATTATAGATACGGTTGAATTGGTGCTTGAAAAAGGGTATATCATTTTAAAACCAAAAGCAACGCCGCGAAAAGGTTGGGAACGTTCATTCAAAAAAATGCACGAGAATGGCGACGATAAGAATCTGATGTCGGACTTTTTTGAAGATGAAAACTCAGAAGAATGGAGATGAAGCAATATCAGATTGTTTTGGTTAATCTCGATCCTACAATTGGAAGGGAGATGAAGAAAACCAGACCTTGCGTAATTCTGTCTCCCAATGAGATGAACAAGTATCTGGATACTATTGTGGTTGCACCAATGACAAGTAGTTCTAAATCATACCCTACAAGAGTTGAAGTGAAGCATAACAAAACAAAAGGATGGGTAGTACTTGATCAGATCCGGTCTATCGACAGAAAGCGGGTAATGAAAGTGTTGGATGCTCTTTCAGACAAAGAGATTCAATGGGTTAAAGGTGTGATCAAAGAAACGTATGTCGACTAAGGCAATCCTAAATGAATGAATAGAATTTAAGGTATTATATGAATTGGGATCTTGTGTTTGATCCAAAAAGATGTTTTTTTAAAAATCCTGGATAGCACAACATGTTAATAGGATTAGGCGTCTAAATCCCTAAAACCATTACATGCGAAGTAAAAGTTGCAAATTTTAGCATAATGTTCAATCGGTGGGGACCGGCCTTATAGTTTTGACGTAGTATTCGAGCGTTTCAAAGATGCGCCGGGACTAGTAAGCAATCCGTAAAACTGCACAGGCCAAGCGGGTTGCGTGATTCGGGTTGCGTGGCCTTTGGAGCGCGTAGAATGCAAGGAGAAACTATACAGCCTTGAATTTCTTTGCTTACTTTCTTTTTTCAAGAAAAGAAAGTGAGTGCGGTTTGGGGCGCATA
>JBAYIE010000008.1:0-106072 GCA_041665785.1 Bacteroidia bacterium
CGAATTGTTGCGTCGTACACGCGCCCAGGGCAAACCGGGAAACAAACTGGCCCGCATCGAGAAGATTGCGGCACAATACCGCAATTTATTAAAAGCGGAAGTTGACAACAATTCGGTAGACGTATTTGAAACCGGACTTTTGCTGGCTTATGCCTATCCCGAACGTATAGCTTGCGCACGTACGGGCAACAATGCACAGTTTCAACTGGCTAATGGGAAAATAGCTACTGCAGGGCATCGCGACGATCTTGCGCATGAATCGTGGCTGGCTGTTGCCAATATGGATGCAAGGGATGGATTGGGAAAAATATTTCTGGCGGCTCCGCTAAATCCAAAGGATTTATTGCCGCTGGTGAAAGAAAAAGAAACGATCCAATGGGATCTGCGTAAAGGCAGCTTGCAAGCCACTAAAGATTTGCGAATTGGCAGCATTGTATTGAAATCTGTTCCGCTTAAAGAACCCGATGCGCAATTGGTGGAAGAAGCATTGAAACAATTCTTGCATTCGGAAGGCGAAAAGGTGTTGAATTTTGATGAGCATACCTCACAATTACAAAACCGGATTCTGAGTTTACGCCAATGGAATCCTGATCAGGATTGGCCTGATGTGCGCACCAGTGCTTTATTGCAAGGCGAAATGGAATGGCTTATGCCTTTTACAATTCATGCGCGCAAAAACGAAGACTTGGAAAAATTGAATCTGGGTGAAGCCATACATAGCAGTCTCAATAGGGATCAGCAAGAACTGTTGAACAGGTTGGCTCCTGAAAAAATCGAAGTGCCGAGCGGATCCAAAATCATGGTCACGTATTTTGCCAACGGCGATACGCCAATCCTGGCTGTGCGATTGCAGGAGGTTTTCGGATTGGCCGATACACCCAAAGTGAATCAGGGAAAAAATGCGGTGGTCATGCATCTTTTATCACCCGGTTATAAACCGGTTCAGATCACCGGAGATCTTCGCAGTTTTTGGAACAATACCTATTTTGAAGTGAAGAAAGAATTACAGCGCAGGTATCCAAAACATGCCTGGCCTGATGAACCCTGGGAGGCAAAAGCGGTGGCTAAAGGGAGGCCGAAGAAATGAAGAATTAAAAATTAAAAATGCTTGCGCGCCAAAGCGCAGCGGCGGCGGGAAGAATGCATTGCCTCGCCACAACTTTAGCGTTGGTCGACACAATTACATAATAACACAATTACATCTTTACATACTTACATTTATCCACCGAAGCTTTAGCGTAGGTGGGCATTCCTCCCCCCTCACGATGATTTCCGCGGTGGACGTGATCCTTTATTCATCGGTTTACGCCCTGAGGAAGGACGCCTTGAAAAGCTACGTTCGCGTTTGACTTCGGGTTCATATTTAGGTGCTTCACCTAAATTTACCGGTAAGGGTAATTTTGGAACTTCTTTACCGATCAACGTTTCGATTTCAAAAAACCGGCGTTGATCTTTAGGGTTGATGAAGGTAATGGCTGTTCCGGTGCTCTCGGCTCGCGCAGTTCGTCCGATGCGATGAATATAATCTTCAGGATCCGGTGGCACGTCATAGTTAATCACCAGACTGATTCCGTCCACATCTATTCCGCGTGAAAGAATATCGGTTCCGATCAGGATCTGCACTTCGCGGTTACGAAACTGCCGCATGAGTTCTTCGCGTTCTGGCTGTTCAAGATCGCTGTGAAAAGCACGGATGGTTAATTTAGAGCGTTTCAGTTCACGATCGAGTTCCTTTACTTTCTCTTTGGTACCGGCAAAAATAATTACGCTGCTGTGTTCCTTCTCAGTCAATATATGTTTCAACAAAGCCACTTTCTGGGTGTCGTAAGCCATGTAAGACTGTTGCAAAATTCCTTCAGCGGGCTTGCTCAATGCTATGCTGACTTCTTCCGGATGCTTTAATATCTTATTAGCCAGCATTCGGATTTTAGGCGGCATAGTGGCTGAAAACAACAAAGTTTGACGTTCGGCCGGCAAATAGGTAATGATTCGAACAATGTCGTCGAAAAAACCCATATCGAGCATACGATCTGCTTCGTCGAGGATCAGGTGTTGCAAGCTGCTTAAGTCGGCCGAACCCGATGAAGTCAATAAGGAAATCAAGCGACCGGGAGTTGCAATAATCACATCAGCACCTTCACGCAATGCTTTCAATTGTTGCGTAAAGGTATTACCATCTCCACCACCATAAATCGGGATGGAAGTGATACCTGTAAAATAGGCAAATCCTTCGACTTGTTGATCTATTTGCTGCGCAAGTTCGCGTGTTGGTGCAATGATGAGGGTATTCACTTTGCCGTGCCCTTGTACGGTTATTTTATTCATCACCGGTAACAGGTATGCAGCAGTTTTTCCGGTGCCGGTTTGTGCGCAGGCAATAATATCTTTTCCGGCTTGAATAATAGGAATAGCTTGTTCCTGTATGGGTGTTGGCTGATCGTACTGCATGAAATCGAGTCCATCCAGCAAGCGTTGATCAAAATTAAAATCTGTAAATTTCAGGGGGATGATGGTTTAAGGAAACAGTTGTAGGGATTATTCCCATTCAATAGTTGCCGGTGGTTTTGAGGAAATATCGTATACAACGCGGTTAATGCCTTTCACGCGGTTTATGATGCGGTTGGAAACTTCGGCGAGGAAATCGTAAGGCAAATGACTCCAGTCGGCTGTCATGCCGTCCACAGAAGTTACGGCTCGCAAGCAAATCACATGCTGATAGGTTCTTTCGTCGCCCATAACACCGACTGATTGTACAGGAAGAAATATAGCGCCGGCTTGCCATACACTGTTGTAAAGACCTTTTTCGCGCAATGCGTCAATAAAGATGGCATCCGCTTCCTGCAGAATAGCTATTTTTTCTTCTGTCAACTCACCCAGGATTCTTATGGATAAACCGGGGCCCGGAAAAGGATGACGGCTCAGGATGATTGGATCAATACCCAATGCAGTACCAACGGCACGAACTTCGTCTTTGAACAAAGCACGTAAGGGCTCTACAATTTTAAGATGCATTTTTTCTGGTAATCCACCTACGTTGTGATGTGATTTGATTGTTGCTGAAGGTCCTTTTACACTTACACTTTCAATCACATCGGGGTAAATAGTACCTTGTGCAAGCCATTGAATGTTGTTGAGTTTTTTAGCCTCGTCTTCAAACACTTCGATAAAAACACGTCCGATGGTTTTACGTTTTTGTTCCGGATCAGAAATACCTTGAAGTTCTTTCAGGAATCGTGCACGGGCATCTACTCCAATTACATTCAGGCCCATATTGAGATAGGCTTTCAACACACTTTCGTATTCGTTTTTACGCAATAATCCGTTATCGATAAATATACCGGTCAGGCGATCTCCAATTGCATTTTTCAATAAAACGGCAGCCACAGAAGAGTCTACCCCACCCGACAGTCCCAGAATTACATGATCGTTGCCAAGCTTTTGTTGCAAGTCGTGCGTGGTTGATTCAATGAAATGTGTGGGTGTCCAGTTTTGACTGAGTCCTGCAACGTTTACAATAAAATTGTGTAAAAGAGTTTTTCCATCCGTAGTATGCGTTACTTCCGGATGGAATTGTATAGCGTAAGTTGGTTCGTTTTCTATTTTAAAAGCAGCTACCTTAACATCACCGGTGCTGGCAATAATTTTAAAGTTAGCGGGTAAATCTATGATAGTATCGCCATGGCTCATCCAAACCTGTGAACCTGTTGAAATATTTTCGAATAATGCATCGTCGGAAACCGTACTCAGGTTAGCACGTCCGTATTCTCTGATTTTTGAAGGAGTAACTTTTCCGCCATTGTTCTGAGCCAGGTATTGCGCCCCGTAACATACGCCCAGAAGCGGGTATTTTCCACGGATACCGGAAAGGTCGATGGCTGGTAAAAGTCCATCGTTTACCGAATAAGGGCTTCCGGAAAGAATTACTGCACGTACATCCTTATCCAGTTCAGGTAAATGGGTGCAGGGATAAATTTCTGAGTAAACATTCAATTCGCGCAGGCGGCGGGCAATAAGCTGTGTGTACTGGGAACCGAAATCAATGATAAGTACTTTTTCTTCCATAATTGGGATGCGAAGATAAGGTTTGCTTCGGTAATTGAACACCAGGTTATAAAATGCGCAAATTCAGGTTAACATACACCTGTTTTTGAATATGCTGCTTGTATGAATGAAGAATTAAAAATGAATAATTAAAAATGCTTTGTTTCGCCAGACTTTAGCATTTTAACGACAAACCGCAACGCGGTTCAACCCCCATAACTCAATGCTTAGGAAACAGCCCTCAACCGCAACGCGGTTGTACAAAGCGCTGAGGATAAAAATGCTCATCACACTAAATAGTCGCGCCTTAGCGCCTCAGCAATCGGAAAAATGCTCAAGCAGGAATCAGGAATTAAGAATTTGCACCAGGCGCAGGAGCTCCGGATTGAGTGTTCGTGGTGTTGAGGTGGCATCACCAAATGGGGTCAATAAAATTTGATTATTCACCACTCCAACCATTTTATTTACTTCACCTTGCATGAGGGCTTCAACAGCTGCAACTCCCATACGCGAACCCAGAACACGGTCTAAAGGGCTGGGTGATCCTCCTCTTTGAATATGACCCAGTATGGTTACACGCGGATCGAATTCGGGTAAATGTTGCTGTATACGTTCTACAATTTTATAAGCACCGCCATCTTCGTCGCCTTCGGCCACAATTACAATGGAAAAAGATTTTGGGCTTCGGCGAAACATATTGATCATAGCTGCCCAATCGTTTTTGGCTTCCGGTACCAGAATTGTTTCTGCCCCCCCCGCTGTTCCAACCCAAAGCGCAATATCTCCTGCTTTCCGGCCCATCACCTCCACAAAGAATATCCGGCTATGCGATTCGGCTGTATCACGGATTTTATCAATGGCGTCCAAAGCCGTATGTACTGCTGTATCGAAGCCAAGGGTAAAATCGGTTCCATTTACATCATTATCAATGGTTCCCGGTGTTCCAATGGTTGGGATTCCGTGTTCTTCATACAATGCCATTGCTCCTCTGAATGACCCATCGCCTCCAATGCAAACCAATCCTTCAATTCCCTGATTGAGTAAATTCTGATAGGCCTTTTGGCGTCCCTCCGGTGTAAGAAATTCAGCGCTGCGGGCTGTTTTCAGGATGGTGCCGCCACGCTGAATAATATTAGAAACCGACCGTGAATTCATCTGTATCAATTCATTCTCAATCATCCCCTGATAACCGCGCATAATTCCGATCACCTCCAACTGGTTGTAGCACGCCGTACGCACCACAGCCCTGATGCAGGCATTCATGCCCGGTGAATCTCCACCTGATGTAAATACGCCGATTTTCTTCATACCTTTTTGTTGAGGTAAAGATAACAAAAAAGCCCCGAATGAATCCGGGGCTTTCAGAACGATTAAAAGTTAAAATTAATTTTCTCTTTGGTAACGTACAATGAGTTGAACATCTCCAGCTGTTGCAGCACCACTTACTACTGCACCGGTAGGACTTGCTGCATAAATCAATCCGTAGAAATATACCGGGTTTGTTATTGTGCCACGAATTGTGCGGTACATGATGATATCGCCATCTACGACAATATTTGAAGGGTTACTGGGTTCACCTACACTTACGCGCAATACATTGATCAATGAATCGGTACTCAGTGCATCATTATTGAATGTATTCGCATCAATTTTGCTGTTTACTTTGATAAATCCGGTATTGTTACGAACAGTCCATGTGGTGATTTTTTCAGCTGCCACCGACCATTGATCGGCGTAAATTTCGGTTGCATCCTGAGAATTCGGTGCAATCAGTTTATTACCGGTGGTGCGTGTGCAATAAGCAAAATCCATATCGGCCTGCATTGCTGCATCTCCTTTTACGTCAACTAAAAAGTAAGACGCTTTACGTTTGGCAGACCAAAACTTGGCTTTGGTATCTACCTGATTGCCCAGAAATGGCTGATCTTTTTCAACTGTATTGGAGATGCACGATAAGGTAGATGAGCTGACAGCATTACCTTTAGCTCCAATCAATATACAGCTCACTTCGTATTTAGTACCGTGTTCATTCACTATAACAGTATCGTAATTTTCAAATGAAGTTCCTGATAATGTTATTATTTCATCGTCGATGGTTACTACACCATTGGTGGTGGTTTTCCAGGTGTATTTAATGGATACCAGGTTATTTTCGGCGTTACCGGTAGCCTTGGTATGAATTACAAATTGAGTCCCAACAGGTACTGAATACAATCCGGATGGACTCATACTGAATTCGTCCATTTTCACATCGTCTGTTGTTGTGGTTGGATCTTCTTCTTTATCCTCGTCCTTTTTGCAGGAAGTAAAGGCCAGCATAGAAGCTATGCCTAAGTAAATAAATGTTTTTTGTAGTTTTTTCATGTTGTTAGTTTTAATTGTTGTTTAATATTTTGCTGGCAATACGATGACTATTCACTTTCAGCAACGCTATGGCGTTCATAATAATCATCATCAGAACGTCTGAACTCGTCAAAATTGTATTCCGGCATCAATTCTGTTTTAACATGTCCGATGGTTTCGTTTAATGCTTCCTGAAATTTGTTGAAATCTTCTTTGTAGAGGAAAATTTTGTGTTTTACGAAACTTCCGTCATCAAATTTTTTCTTACTTTCTGTGATGGTGATAAAATAATCATTCCCTTTGGTCGACTTCACATCAAAAAAGTAAGTTCTCTTTCCGGCCCTGATCTTCTTCGAGTAGATCTCCTGCCTGTCACTCTTGTTGTACTCCTCCATTGTAGTTTTTCTATTTCTTGCTATTTTTTTAATAAATGCGAGGCAAAATAGGCGATGACACACATATTTCAAAATTAATAACCGAGATTTGACTAAAATTCGCTCAAAGCTGTTTCTTCCAGTGTTTGCCGTTGGTGTAAAGCAAAATAATAACCCCTTTTTTCGAGCAATTCCATATGTGTTCCCTGCTCAATTATTTTTCCTTCATCTAAAATCAGGATATGGTCGGTATTTTTTACGGAAGAAACGCGATGACTGATAATGAGAGCAGTTTTTCCGGAAATCCGTTGCTGAATTCGGTTAAGAATAAAAGCTTCTGTTCGGGTATCAATGGCAGACAGGCAATCATCCAGAATCAGGATTTCGCTTTCCCGGATCAGGGCACGTGCAATAGAGACGCGTTGTTTTTGCCCACCCGACAATGTTATTCCCCTTTCACCAATAATGGTTTCCCCACCGTCATTCAATTCTTCCAGGGTTTCTGTTAAGCCGGCATCCTCTATGGCAGCATTCATTCTGCTTTTTCTCAACTCCTGATGTTGATCCAGTCCAAATGCTATGTTGTTATGGAGTGTATCCGAAAATAAAAAAACATCCTGCGGAACATACCCTATCCGATTGCGGTATTGAACCAGATCTATTTCACGCAAATCGTGATTGTCGACCTGAATGGAACCGGAACCAACATCCATCATTCGCATCATCAATTGGGCAATGGTACTTTTGCCTGAGCCGGTTGATCCCAATATTCCCAGCGATTTACCTTTACGCAGTTCAAACGAAAGGTCGCTGAGTGCCGGAGTTGTTTTGCCCGGATAGGTGTATGAAACATGGTTAAAGGCAATCCGATCTTTCCATTGCGTAGGTGGTGTAATTGGGGAAACAATGGTGGGTTGGGTTTGTAAAAACTCGTTGATTCTTTTTTGAGAAGCGGCAGCCCGCTGCATCAGTGAAGTAGTAAATCCAAGCGCGGTAACCGGCCAAACCAATAAGTTTACATACACCACATATTCAGCAATATTTCCAACCGTTATTTTACCATTAATCACCATCATCCCTCCTACAAATACAGTTAAAATGGTACTTAGTCCGGTAAGGAATACCATGAGCGGAAAGAAGGTGGCATCCACTTTAGCCAATGCCATAGAGCGGCGCCTGAATTCCATGATCAGACCGGATAGTGCCGACTGAGAATGCGCCTCCACGCCAAACGCTTTAATTACCCTGATACCATTGTATGCTTCCTGCGTAAAAGATGTAATGGTAGAAAGTTGTTCCTGAATAGCGTCGCTTCGCTGATTGATGATATTGTGCACATAAAATATACTGAACGATAAAACCGGCAATGGCAATAAAACATACAAGGCGAGTTCCGCATTTACGCCCACCATAGCCGGAATTACCACGCCAAAGGTGGCTACCAGGTTGATAAAATACATGATGGCCGGGCCGATATACATACGCACCCGGCTAACATCCTCCGAAATACGGGCCATGAGATCACCGGTATTATTACGCCGGTAAAATGCCTGATCGAGTTGCTGGTAATGCTGATAGATCTCATTCTTTAAATCATACTCAATTTTTCTCGACATTACGATGAGGCTTTGACGCATTACAAACAGAAAAATTCCCCGGATCAGGGCAAACAATAAAACCAATCCTGTACATTCCAGAATTATTGCTGCTATTTCTCCCGAAACTCCAGCTCTTGCAGCATCTCCCAGTCTCAGGTGAATCGTCAGTTCATCAATGGCACGTTGTACCGATTTGGCCGGAAAAACCGAAAAAAGGTTGGACCCAACCACGAAGAGAATTCCGAGTAAAAAACGGTATTTGTATTTTATAAAATACTTATTCAGATGAGCTAACTCTTTCACGGGGGTATGGAATTATGAATTCTTGAAAATTGAAGTACTTTTGCAAACTAAATTATTAACCCGCATTTAACGAAATCACTATGTCAACAACTCAGGGAGCTTCTCAAAATCAGACAGATGGCCTTTTCGGACAACTTGCCACATACGACCACGAACAAGTGGTTGTTTGTCAGGACAACCATACCGGCCTGAAAGCCATCATCGCAATTCACAATACAGTTTTAGGTCCCGGATTAGGTGGAACCCGTGTTTGGAACTATGCCTCTGATGCCGACGCTTTGAATGATGTGTTGCGTTTGTCGCGCGGAATGACTTATAAAGCGGCCATTTCCGGATTAAATCTGGGTGGTGCCAAGGCTGTTATTGTTGGTGATGCATCTGTTATTAAAACAGAAGCGCTGATGCGTAAATTCGGTCGTTTTGTTGAAAATCTGAACGGGAAATATATCACTGCCGAGGATGTGAATACCACTACCAAAGACATGGAATATGTACATATGGAAACATCGCATGTGGTGGGCTTGCCCGAAAGCATGGGCGGTGGCGGGGATCCTAGTCCTGTAACAGCTTATGGTGTTTACATGGGAATGAAAGCTTCGGCCAAACATGTATGGAACAGCGATAGTTTAAGCGGAAAAAAGGTAGCTATTCAAGGTATTGGAAAAGTAGGCGGACACCTTCTGGAAAGACTGCATCAGGAAGGAGCTCAACTTTTTATTACGGATATTAACGAAGGAATACTGGATCATTATGCCAAAACATTGGGAGCAACCGTGGTGAAAGGCGATGAAATATATGGATTGGATGTAGATGTGTTTGCACCTTGTGCTCTGGGAGCAGTGTTAAACACTGAAAATATTGGTAAATTGAAATGCCAGATTATTGCCGGCGCTGCCAATAACCAATTGGCTGATGAAAATATACATGGGCCAATGCTGTTAAAAAAGGGCATCGCCTATGCTCCGGATTTTTTAATTAACGGTGGCGGGCTGATCAATGTTTATCAGGAGCATATCGGATACAACCGCGAGACTGCCTTGCGCAAAACAGAACATATTTACGATATCACATTGCAGATTTTCAAAAATGCCGAAGCCAGCAAAACGCATACGCAACAAGCGGCCATGACCATGGCTCAAAACCGCATTAACGACATGCTGAAAGTTCATTCTACCTATTAATTTTACCTTTTTGGGGATCGTCTGATAAAAAGCGATTCCCTTTTTTATATTTAACGTTCTGATTCATGTTTAACAGGAGATTTTTGAGAGCCAAAGTTTTTCAGGAGCTGTATGCTTATTCGCAGGATGAAGAACCGCAATACAGTTTGCACGAAAAAAGCCTGTTGAAAAGCCTGAGTAAGGCTTACGAGCTGTATTTCTATTTACTATCGATGCCATCGGAATTCCGTTTTTTTGTAGGTAAACAACTTGAAAACGAGCAAGCCAAATATTATCCGCGCGAATCCATTATCAATCCGTTGAAGGCGATCTATCAGAATAAAGCCATACTTAAACTGGAAGAAAGTGAGTTGCTGAAGAGCCGTGTAAAAACCTATCATTTAAAATGGCTGAATACCGATGATTTATTCAAATCAGTATGGCATGAACTGAAAAGCAATCCTTTTTTTGAAAAATACGGCGATGCACCTGAACATACTTTTACCGAGGACCGTAAAGCACTCAGCGAGATTTACCAGATTATTATCGGCGAATCAGAGTTGTTCAATGCCTATATGGAAGAATTGTTTATCAACTGGGAAGATGATCAGACTGTTGTTACTTCTTTCCTGCTAAAAGCCATCGACAAGATGAAGGAAAACAGCAGAGATGAATACATTGGAATTGCCGCTGATGATGCGGAAGACAGGCAATTTATGTGCGATTTGTTTAGCCAGACCGTGGAGAAAAACGAAGAGTTGACGGCATACATTGCATCCAAAACCAAAAACTGGGAACCTGACCGTATTGCTGTATCTGATCTGTTGCTGATGAAACTGGCCTTGTGCGAAATACTTAATTTTCCGTATGTGCCGGTTAAAGTAAGTATCAACGAATACCTGGAATTGGCCAAATTATACAGCACGCCAAACAGTCATGGATTTATCAACGGAATTCTCGACAAAGTGCAACTCGATTTACGTAAAAACCATAAAATAGAAAAGCTGGGCCGTGGCCTGGTAGAATAAATGTGCAATTCAATTTAAAGACCATGCATATGAAAAACAGTATCCTTTTTATTGCCTTAGGGCTGCTCACAGCAGCTTGCGGAAACAGTAACAAACCGCAAAAAGCCTCTACCGATGCCGTATTCAATGAAGCTTCAGCCGATACTAGTCAGACTTCCGACAAAGGAGTTCCTGCCATTACGTGGGTGAAGGTTATGCATGACTTTGGGAAAATTACCCAGGGTGAAAAGGCAGAATATTCATTTAAATTCACCAACACGGGTTCAGGCCAATTGCTGATTTCGAATGCGGTAGCAACCTGTGGATGTACAGTACCGCAATATTCCAAAGAACCTATCAATCCGGGAGAATCGGGTTTCATCAAAGTGATTTTCGACAGCGAAAAGCGTCTCGACCGGTTTGAGAAATCAATTACCATTACCAGCAATACCTCTCCTGCCGAAACGGTTTTGTATATAACCGGAATGGTAATACCCAAACCCGAGGAACAGGAACGGATCATGAACCAATAACCAAGTACGAATTACAAATTACGAAGTACGAATTATCTCAAGATGAAACTTGTACTTATTAAGAAAGATGTCTCTTAACATTATTACATACTTACACATTTACATAATTATAATCCTGCTACCCCTATAACCAATAACAATTAACCAATAACTAATAACTAATAACTAATAACAATGACCAATTTAAACATTCTAATGATGATGGGCTCCGGCGAAGGTGGAGCGATGTCTTTTCTGCCCCTGATCCTGATTATGGTGGTATTTTATTTCTTCATGATTTATCCGCAAATGAAGAAGAACAAGGAGCAGAAAAAATTCCGCGAAAGCATTGGCAAAGGCGATAAGATCGTTACCATAGGCGGAATTCACGGAAAAATTCTTGAAATGAACGATGTTACTCTGATCATCGAAAGTGAGGGCACCCGGTTGAAAATTGACCGTACCTCTATTTCCATGGAAGCTTCCCGTGCATTGAACGCACCGGAGAAAAAATAATCCGTTATATGCTTAAAATAGGAATAACCGGATGCATCGGAAGCGGAAAAAGTACCGTTGCATCCGTTTTTTCTCATTTAGGCGTTCCTGTTTACAATGCCGACGAAAGAGCAAAATGGCTCATGGCGAATGATGTGGATCTGATTGCAGGAATTAAAAAGTTGTTTGGTATGGAAGCGTATCAAACCGATGGGAGTTTAAACAGAACACTTATTGCTAAACAGGTTTTCGAAGACCGCAAAAGTCTGGACCAATTAAATGTCTTGGTACATCCTGCCGTTTACCGTGATTTTGATGCATGGTGTGCTCTGCAGCAAGCGCCTTATGTGATCAAGGAAGCTGCTTTGATGTTTGAAAGTGAGAGTTTCAAACAATTGGTTGCGGTTATAGTGGTTACTGCTCCGGAAGAATTACGCATTCAGCGAGCAATGCAACGTGATGGAATTACCCGTGAGGCTGTTTTGATTCGTATGAACAATCAAATGACACAGGAGGAGAAACGAAGCCATGCACAGCTTGAAATTCAAAATGACGAAGAACACCTGATCATTCCTCAGGTGCTGGTCTTGCATCAAAAGTTTACACAAGGCAGTTAAGTTTATTCAAAACGGATTACCCGCGCAGGAAGAATCCGGTTCACAAAACGTACGGGTAACATCAGAATCAACAGGCAAAATACTGCTGAACCTATATTGATCAACAAAATATCCATGGTTTCCATTCGAATCGGTACCTGACTGATGAAATACGATTCCTGAGGCAATTTAAGCCAGCCTCCATATTGTTGCGACAGGCAGAGACCAATACCGATCAGGTTGCCCAAAAATAATCCGCTCAGCATAAGAAAAGCCGCCATATTCAGGAAAATGCGACCGATGCCGGCATTGTTCATTCCCAACGCTTTTAAAATCCCGATCATATTGCTTCGCTCTACAATCAGGATAAGCAAAGCGGTCATCATATTGATGCAGGCTACTACCACCATCAGTATAATGATTACGATTACGTTGAGATCCAGCAAGCCAAGCCAGTCAAAAAGTTCGGGATATAAATCGCGCGACGATTGAACCTTTTCGTTGTAAGGAACATACGCTACGATATCGTTTACACGCTTTTCTACCTGCGTAAAATCGTCTACATAAATTTCGTAACCGGTAATAGCCCCTTCAAACCAATTGTTCAACTTCTGTACCTGCCGCATATCGGCAAACACATATAGTTTATCCATTTCATCAAAACCGGTATCGTAAATGCCGGTTACATTAAACCGCCTTGCACGGGGTGGATCCTGCACAAAATAAACTGTTACCCGGTCGTGCAATTTCAACTTTAAGGTGGAAGCCAGTTTTCGTGATACAAGTAAGTTGTTTGAAACAGCAGAATCAAAATGGAGCGTATCCCCTTCTACCAGATAGTGTTTCAGAAAATTCCAGTTGTAGTGATTATCGATTCCCTTGAGTACAATTCCTTCAAACTCATCGCTGGTTTTAATGATGCCGGGTTTGGTTGCAAAGCGCTGAATGCTTTGTACACCGGGCGTTTTCAGGATCATCCTTTCCATGATAGTGTCGGTCATGATAGGAATAGTTTCGAGCGAGTTGTTCAAATCCAGCTTCGAAATTTGTATATGCGTACTGAATCCGGTTATTTTGTTTTTAATCTCAAGTTGGTATCCTTTTACAATGGCTTGCGAAATAATCATGATAGCCACACTCAACCCTACTCCTGCCACTGCAATACGAATGATCAGCGACGATGTTCCGGTATGTTTGCCTGTTGAGAGGCGTTTTGCGATATAAAAAGATAAATTCAAATTAATCCCTGCGATGTTCAATAATCCTTTCGAATATAAAAAGCCCTTTGTACTTTTTCTGTTTTTGTTTGTCTTTACCTGCATATCGGCACAGGTAATTACGGGTGCAGAGCAACCCGACAAGTATTTACCAATGTTGCACAACAAACGGGTGGCACTGGCAGTAAACCCAACTTCGATGATCGGGGGAATGCATTTGGTGGACAGCCTGAAAAAGCATAAGATAAAAATTACAGCGATACTGGCTCCCGAACACGGATTCCGGGGGAATGCAGAAGCCGGGGCAAGCATAAAAAGCGGAATGGATAAAAAGACAAAGTTGCCTGTGATCTCTTTGTATGGTAAACACAAGAAACCCACTCCTCAGGATTTAAGCAAAGTGGATATAGTGGTATTTGATATGCAGGATGTGGGTGCGCGTTTTTATACGTACATATCCACCTTACATTATATCATGGAAGCCTGCGCCGAAAACAATAAACCCTTGCTGGTTCTGGATCGTCCGAATCCAAATGGATTTTATGTCGACGGACCTGTACTCGACCCCAAATTTTCTTCCTTTATCGGAATGCATCCGGTACCCATTGCGCACGGAATGACCATTGGAGAATATGCACAGATGATTAACGGTGAAGGCTGGTTAAACAAGGGTTTAGCTTGTAAGCTCACAGTGATAAAAATGGAAAATTACGATCACAACACGCGGTATAATTTACCTGTTAAGCCTTCACCAAATTTACCCACCATGGAATCTGTTTACCTTTATCCCAGTATATGTTTATTTGAAGGCACCAATTTCAGTCTGGGTAGAGGAACATCCACTCCGTTTGAATGTGTAGGCAAACCGGGGTTGAAAAGTGGTACCTATACTTTCACCCCACGTTCAATCAAGGGAGTTGCCGATAATCCACCGTATATGAACAAAGAATGCAAGGGATTTTTATTGACGGCTTTTGCTAAAAACGTGTTCCCAGCAAATCCACGTATTTATTTGTCGTGGCTGATTGATTTGTATCATCAGGATACTGCACAATTAAGTTTTTTTACTCCTTTTTTTGATAAG
This sequence comes from Bacteroidia bacterium, assembly GCA_041665785.1. GTDB lineage: Bacteria > Bacteroidota > Bacteroidia > UKL13-3 > UKL13-3 > JBAYIE01. Next base: position 14,731 of record JBAYIE010000008.1, read on the forward strand.
CTGGCCGGTACGGATCAATTGCGTTTGCAAATAGTAGCCGGTAAAAGTGAAGAAGAAATTCGTAAGAGCTGGCAGGCTGATCTGCGAAAATTCCGTGACATGCGTTTGAAATACCTCTTGTACAAAGATTTTAGCGTAATTTACAGTTCCGAAAAATGATCCGTCCACTAACTATTCTTATCCGAAAGTTCATGTTGATTGAGTGGCGTCAGCGCTATGCTATCAGCGGAATATTATTGCATGTGGTAGCATCGGTGTTCATTGTATTTCTCTCTGTTAAAATTCTCAATCCTCCGACCTGGAACGCCTTGTTTTGGTTGATCATGTTATTTACCTCGATCAGTGCAGTTGCCAAAAGCTTTATTGCGGAAAGTCAGGGACGGCATTTGTATTATTATGGAGTAACCTCACCGCAAGTGATGATTCTGGCTCGCATTATTTACAATGCCATGCTGATGTTGCTGATTGCTTCACTCAGTCTTTTGGTGTATTCGGTGATGATGGGCAATGACGTACAGCATATGCCTTTGTTTGCCCTGGCAGCTTTGCTGGGATGTCTCGGATTTGCAAGCACCTTTACCCTGCTTTCTGCTATTGCATCCAAAGCAGGCAATAGTAATTTGTTGATGCCGGTTTTGAGTATTCCGGTGATCGTACCTTTGTTTCTGGTGCTGATTAAAGCTTCTAAAAAAGCGATGGATGGAATTGATCCGGGATTGATCTATGGTGATTTATTCGTACTGCTGGCACTCAATGTGCTGATCGTTGCGCTGGCTTATTTGTTGTTCCCTTTTCTTTGGAAGAATTAGGTTCTTTACATAAAACCCAACTGCAACTTCGCCGATTCGCTCATCATATCCTGACTCCAGGGCGGATCAAAAGTGATTTTCACTTCAACACTTTGTACTCCGGTAATCTGACTCAGTTTTTGTTTGATTTCTTCGGGCATGCTTTGAGCTGCCGGACAGAATGGAGACGTTAGCGACATGATGATTTCAATATCCAGGTTTGGATTCACGTTCACTTCATAAATCAATCCCAACTCATAAATATTAACCGGAATTTCAGGGTCGTACACGGTCTGAATTACATTTATTGCTTCATTCTGTACATCTACAAAATTGCGGGGAGTTGTATGGGATGTTTTGGTTTCTTCCATGTCGGTAATGTTTATTAAAGCGACATTATGCTCTTTTAGGTGCTTGTGCGTACACTGCTGCATATTGTCTCATCTGGCGAATCATATTGGCAAACCCATTGCTGCGCTGGCTTCCAATCATGTTTTGCATGCCAATTTTTTCGATAAAATATAAATCGGTTGCATTTATTTCTTCCGGAGTTCTGTTATTCCAAACCGACCACAGGAGATACACCAATCCCTTGGTGATTTCGGTATTGCTGTCAGCTTCGAATTGTAATTTGCCGCGCACAAAAGACGGATAGACCCAAACCTTACTCTGACAACCCTTGATCAGGAATTCATCTGTTTTATGAATATCGTTCATGACCGGCAATTTCTTGCCCAGATCCATCAGGTAGAATAAGCGGCTTTCCATATCGTCTTCGAACAATTGAAAATTATCAATGATTTCGTTTTGTATATCGTTTATGGTCGGATTCAACAGCAGTTTTATTTATTCGAATGACGTACTATATTTTCGAGAGCCTGAATAAACACATCGATTTCCTGTTCCGTATTGTAAGCGGCAAAGGAAGCGCGGATGGTGCCTTCGAGCCCGAAATGACGCATCAGGGGTTGTGTACAATGATGACCGGTTCGCACAGCAATACCACGTGCATCCAGCATCATACCCACATCGAATGGATGCATTGCAGGCAAAATAAAGGATTGTACCGAAATCTTTTTATGAGCAGTTCCGATGCGAACAATAGGTGAAGTACCGGGATACTTTTCGTTGATAGAATCAAAACCCTTGCTGCAATGTTCCATGAGTCCGGATTCTATTTTCGACAAGGTTTCCTTACCTGTTTCGTTCACAAATTCAATTGCCTTCCCGAAGGCTATGACGTCAGCAATATTGGGTGTTCCTGCTTCAAATTTATAGGGTAATTCGTTATACGTGGTTTTGGCAAAAGTCACTTCCTGAATCATTTCTCCCCCACCCTGGTAAGGTGGCATGGCATCCAGCAAAGCGCGTTTTCCATAGAGTACACCAACTCCGGTTGGGCCATATAATTTATGCGACGACATTGCCAGAAAATCACAATCCAGATCCTGCACATCCACCTCGAGGTGGGCGCAAGCCTGTGCTCCATCGAGCAAAACTACTGCGCCGACTGTATGAGCATATTCAATCAGCTTTTTAACCGGATTGATGGTACCCAATGCATTGCTCACCCACACGCAGGAAAGAATTTTGGTTTTAATTGTAAGCAGGGTATCGATGCTATCCAGCAGCAATTCACCCGCATCGTTAACCGGAATTACACGCAAGATTGCCCCTTTTTCTTCGCATATCATTTGCCACGGTACAATATTGCTGTGATGTTCCATTCCAGTAATCAACACCTCATCGCCGGGCTTCAGAACGGATCTGCCATAGGTTTGAGCAACAAGATTGATGGATTCGGTAACCCCTTTTGTAAAAATCACTTCTTCTACTTCAGCTGCATGAATGAACTGCTGTACTGTTTTTCGGGTGGCTTCAAAATATTCGGTAGCCCTTGCTGCTAAGGAATGTGCTGCACGATGAATATTGGCATTGTCGTGGGTGTAATACTGATTTAATGCATCAAGCACCCGTTGAGGCTTTTGTGTGGTGGCGGCATTATCGAAATACACCAGAGACTTTCCGTTTATCTTTTCATGCAGCAATGGAAACTGCTTCCGGATGGTTTCAATATCATGCATTCCCTTGGTCATATATGGGGTCAGATAGTGGCATCAATCTGGTCTTCCAGAATGGTAACCAGTTCAGGTATTTTAATTTTTTCGGCAATATCACCGGCAAAGGCATTCAACAAAAGCTTACGTGCCACATCCTCCGGAATACCGCGACTGCGCATGTAGAACAAGGGTTCCTCATCCAATTGACCGATGGTAGCTCCATGCGTACATTTTACATCATCAGCAAAAATTTCGAGCTGGGGTTTGGTATTAACGGTTGCTTCATCGCTCATCAGAATATTCTGGTTGCGCTGATAGGCATTTGTTTTTTGAGCACCCTTGTGTACCATTATTTTTCCGTTGAATACAGCAGTAGAATGATCCTTGAGGATGCCTTTGTATTTCTCGTCGCTAAAGCAATTCGGACTGGCGTGATCAACGCGTGTATGATTGTCTACCAATTGCTCATTGCGTGTCAGATAAAGTCCGTACAGCAAGGAGTTGCAATCAGAACCGTTCATATAGAAATGGAGATTATTACGCACCAGTTTTCCATCCAGAGTAAGCGTAACCTGATTGATTTTTGTTTTTGCTTCCTGAAATACCTGAGTAAAATTATTGTGGTAATTCTCTCCTGTTTCGTGTTGTAATTTATAATGTTCAACCTCGCTTCCTGCACCGGCATAAATTTCATTTACCACATTGGTAAAACCCGGATTGGCTCCAATGGAATAATAGGTTTCAATTACAAATGCAGTGGCCTCTTCTTCTACCACAATTAAATTGCGGGGTTGTGCCAGAGCCGGTCCCAGCACCGAATCGGTAATATGATTAAGGATAATAGGAAATTGAGGTTTCTTTCCTTTGGGAATAAAAATAAATGCCCCATCGGGACTTAACGCCGTATTCAACGCATTCATTGCTTCACCATGGATGGGAGCATATTTTGCAAAATGTTGCTCTACAACTTCGGCACATTGAATGCGTGCGGTTTTGATATCGGTCAATACAATGGAAGCATCTTCCTCCAGCAGTTCAGACAATGCAGGGTAATACTGTCCGTTTATAAAAACCAATCGATTGGCTTTTAAACTTTTAACCATGGATTGGTGAAGTAAAGCTTTTACCTGCTCCATATCCGGTTGCAGCGTTTTGAATGCTCCTTTCTGAATGGATTTCAGACTCGTGTATTTCCATTCTTCCATTCGGGTAGTTGGAAATCCCAGTTGCTGAAATTCAGCAAAAGCAGTTTCACGCAAATTCATCGAAGATTCAGAATGTTCCTGTTTGCGGAATTGTTCAAATTCCTGCCGGAGAACTTCACCAAACATTCCCGCTTCGTTATTGGATAAGGCTGATTTTTGCACGTGCAGATAATTATGCGTTAGCTTCAACTTCAGTTTTGATCCAGTCATACCCTTTTTCTTCCAGTTCGCGTGCAAGCGATGCATCCCCACTTTTTACAATGCGGCCTTTGTACAAAACATGCACAAAATCGGGTACGATATAATCCAGCAAACGCTGGTAATGGGTGATCACTAAAAAGGAACGTTCTTTGTCGCGCAAGCGGTTCACGCCATTCGACACCAGGCGTAAGGCATCAATATCCAGACCCGAATCAGTTTCATCCATGATGCACATACGTGGCTCGAGCATGGCCATCTGAAACACTTCGTTGCGCTTTTTCTCGCCTCCGCTAAAACCTTCATTGAGCGAACGGCTGGTAAGCGATTTGTCCATCTCCATCAGTTCCATTTTTTCGCGCATCATCTTCAGAAACGCTGTGGCTTCCATGGGTTCGAGTCCTTTATACTTGCGCTTTTCGTTTACAGCGGTCTTCAGAAAATTGGTCGTACTCACACCGGGAATTTCTACCGGGTATTGAAACGCCAGAAAAATTCCTTCACGGGCACGGTCTTCCGGCGACAATTCCAGCAAATCTTTTCCTTCAAAAGTTACTGTTCCACCTGTTACCTGATAATCGGCTCTGCCGGCCAATACGCTGGAAAGTGTACTTTTCCCTGCACCATTCGGCCCCATGATGGCATGCACCTCTCCGGGGTTAATCATGAGATTAATACCATTCAAAATGGCTTTCCCGTCTATCTCTGCTTTTAAATCCTTTATTTCTAACATTTCTCTGTATATAACTTCTCCGGTTCAAAAGTGTTTATCCAACACTGCCTTCCAGACTTACTGATAATAATTTTTGTGCTTCTACTGCAAACTCCATGGGCAATTGGTTGAGTACTTCTTTGCAGAATCCGTTTACAATTAAGCTGATGGCTTCTTCTGTTCCAATGCCACGTTGATTGCAATAAAAAATCTGATCTTCCCCTATTTTACTGGTACTTGCTTCGTGTTCAACCGTTGCGGTTTTGTTGTTGATTTCGAGATACGGAAAAGTATGCGCACCGCAACGTTCGCCGATCAACATACTATCGCATTGTGTGTAATTACGTGCCTGAGTAGCTTTCTTATTTACTTTCACCAATCCGCGATACGAATTATGCGAATGACCTGCTGAGATACCTTTCGAAATTACCCGGCTCTTCGTGTTTTTTCCGATATGAATCATCTTGGTTCCGGTATCGGCCTGCTGATAATTATTGGTAACTGCTACCGAGAAAAATTCACCACTCGAATGATCCCCTTTGAGAATACAACTTGGGTATTTCCAGGTAATGGCTGAACCGGTTTCTACCTGAGTCCAGCTGATTTTAGCGTAAACTCCTTCACAAATTCCCCGTTTAGTTACGAAATTGTAAATGCCTCCCTTGCCTTCTTTATCGCCCGGATACCAGTTTTGTACGGTTGAATATTTTATTTCGGCCCGCTCGTGTGCAATCAACTCTACAACGGCTGCATGCAATTGATTTTCGTCGCGCATAGGCGCTGTACAACCTTCCAGATATGAAACATAGGATTCGTCGTCAGCAATGATGAGCGTGCGCTCAAACTGGCCTGTATTCTCTGCGTTGATCCGGAAGTATGTAGATAATTCCATCGGACAACGAACTCCTTTGGGGATGTATACAAAAGATCCGTCACTGAAAACGGCTGCGTTTAATGCAGCATAATAATTATCGGTATGCGGAACTACAGACCCCAGATATTTTTTAACCAAATCGGGATGTTCGTGTACTGCTTCGCTGATGGCGCAAAAAATGACTCCCTTTTCTTTGAGTTGATCTTTAAAAGTTGTAGCAATGGAAACCGAATCAAACACTGCATCCACAGCAACACCGGTCAACCGCTTTTGTTCGCTGAGCGAAATGCCTAGTTTCTCAAAGGTTTTGAGCAATTCAGGGTCTACCTGATCCAGACTATCTAATTTGATTTTCTCTTTTGGAGCTGCATAAAAAATAATTTCATCGTAATTGATAGCCGGATAGGTGAAATTCTGCCAGGTGGGTGGTTCCAGTGTGAGCCAATGCCTGTATGCTTTCAGCCTCCATTCCAGCATCCATTCCGGTTCCTGTTTTTTTGCAGAAATAAAGCGGATAATATCCTCGCTCAGCCCTTTGGGAGCTGTATCCATCTCAATTTGGGTCGTAAACCCGTATTTGTAATCCTGACCTACGACCTGATCAATGATATCTACCTTTTCCTTTTCACTCATAACGATTTGGCCTACAAATGTACGTATTATTTGTAATTAGTCTAAATTTAAGACAGTTTTATCCCTCATTTGTTTGGGGTTTCTGACAAAAATCATCGCCAACTTATCAACAGTATGGCGGTGCTAATCCCTGGACTAAAGAAAAGGTGAATTGGGCTCTTTGCTCACCACATTATAAACCAGACGATCAACAAGGCGGGGGAAAAACCGGTTTAGCCAACGTGTCATTTTTCCTTGCATGGTCAATGTGGTCTCAGCTCTGCGTTGCCTGACCATGTTAACGATATGCAGAGCTACCGTTTCAGCCGGCATCAGTTTTTGTTCGTCGAGCGGACTGTCTTGCTGGGCCTGTCCCGACTTGTTCAATGCGGTATTCCGGATATTGGATGCAGTATATCCCGGGTAAATAACTCCTACATGCAAACCTGTTTTAAGGTTTTCAATCCGCAATGCATCCAGAAAACCATTCATGGCAAACTTGCTGGCACTATATCCGGTACGGGCCGGAAGTCCTTTGATACCGGCAATGGAGCTTACTCCTAACACACTGCCACGATTGCGCAATAGTTCGGGTAAAGCAAATTTGGTACAATAAACTGCTCCCCAAAAATTTATTTCCATCAACTGACGAATAACATCAATATCAGTTTCGGCAAATATTGCACGCATACTAATACCTGCATTGTTGATGAGCACATGTATGGTTTTGAATTCCTTAATAGCAAGTTCTATCAGTGTACGACAATCCTGCTCTTTACTTACATCACAAGTTACTACAAGGGTTTCAGCATGCAACGCACGAGTTTGTTGTGCAATGGCATCGAGTTTTTCGCGGTTACGCGCTGCTAAAACCAACTTACATCCTTGTTGCGCGAATGCCAGGGCGGAAGCCGCTCCAATCCCTGATGAGGCGCCTGTGATGACCACAACTTTACCGGACAGGTTTTGCATGATGAAAGATAAAATTGAAGGGATAAAGTAGGGAGTTATTATTGCGACAACTGACTCTTCCAAATGATGGGAGTCCCATTCGTTGGAACTTCCGGAAAATCAATCTCCATACCATCAAGTGCTTCTTCTATGGCATCTTCCAGGTAAGCCTGGGTAACACCGGATGCTGATTCCCAATTATCATCGATTGCACCACGATACACCAATTCGCGTTTTGAATTGAACAAAAACACCTCCGGATTGGCTGATGCTCCAAATTGTTTGGCAACCTTCTGATCGTCGTCTTTCAGATACATAAAGTGCAATTCATGCAGTTTGAAGTGGTATGTTGCCCGTTTTATTCCCTCCAGCGAGTCTTCAGGTGCCTGATCCGAATCGTTTGAATTGATCCCGATGATCGCGAGATTATCATCTTCGTATTTCTCGAACAAATCGATCAAACGTTGGCTATATGCCTGAGATACAGGTGAAGTGTTGCTCGTAAACACCACCGCTAAGGCATATTTATCGGCAAACTCAAAATGAGAATGCAGTTTATCATCGTAACCCATGAGATTAAATCCGGGTAGTTTATCACCAATTTGCAGCATATCGTAAATCTCCTTTAATTTGACCTCTGCAAAATAAACCATTTTTGCATCAGGGATAAAATATTTGATGAAGATTTTAGAAGTTCAGAACAAACAACAGGAAAACGATTTTTTGCGGGTCGCTTCCCTTCTCTACAAAAACGATTCGCAATTTGTTCATCCTTTGGAGCAGGACATTCGCGAAATTTTTGACCCCAAAGAAAATCCATATTATCACAACGGCGATGCCCGTCGCTGGATACTCTACAATAATGCAGGAGAATTAATAGGACGCGTTGCTGCGTTTTATCATTCCAAATTAAAGAACCAACACGGTGAATCAACAGGCGGAATGGGCTTTTTTGAATGCATCAATGATGAGAAGGCTGCTTTTTTATTGTTTGACACCTGCAAAAACTGGTTGAAAGAAAAAGGACTCCCCGGTATGGATGGACCAATCAATTTTGGTGAAAAAGATCGATTCTGGGGCTTGATGGTAAGTGGTTTTAACAACCCTTCTTATCTCGAGAATTACAATCCACCCTACTATCAGGCCTTGTTTGAAGCTTATGGATTCAAAAAAATGATCGAGCAATCCACTTCAGAAATCACCCTCGATGATTTCAATTTCGAACGTTTTAACCGCATTGCCGGTCGCGTATTAAACAATCCGGTTTACCGCTTCGAACATTATAAAGACAGCGAGATTGATCGCTTTGCCCGCGACTTTGTGAGTATATACAACCAAGCCTGGTCGTCGCGCCCCGACTTCACACCCATGACCCTTGAAAGGGTGATGACCACACTAAAAGCATTGAGACCCATTCTGCTCGAAGAGATCATTTGGTTTGCTTATGCACACGATGAGCCTGCCGGATTTTATGTAAACACAATTGATGTAAACCAGATTTTTAAGCACCTCAAAGGCAAGATGGATATTTGGGGGAAATTGAAATTCCTCTGGTATAAAAAATTCGGAAAAATAAATCGTGCCAGAGGGATTGTATTTGGAGTGATTCCGAAATATCAAAATCATGGGCTCGAAACCGGAATGATCATGCGCTTGTATCAGGCAGCCGTGAAGCTTCCACATTTACGAGCATCTGAACTCGCATGGATCGGTGATTTTAACCCCAAAATGCATTCCCTCTTCAATGCATTGGGAGCCAAAACCACAAAGATTCACTACACGTATCATTGTACTTTTTAAGTTGAAAACCCTTTATTCCATTGGTATATCAGATTTGCCCACCCTTGCCGCAGAAATCATTGCCCAGGGTGAATCCACCAATATCTGGGCTTTTTATGGAAATCTGGGAGCGGGAAAAACTACCTTAATTAAGGCTATATGTGCAGCGCTTAACATTGACGAAACGGTTTCCAGTCCTACTTTTTCGTTGGTCAACGAATACCGCAACCCTACCGGAGAAATAGTCTATCACTTCGATTTTTATCGCATTAAATCGATCGATGAAGTTTATGATATGGGGTATGAAGAATATTTCGGCAGCGGACATATATGCCTGATTGAATGGCCTGAAAAAATCGAATCTTTACTTCGACCTGAAACGTATTTAGCGGTCAGACTGGAAAAGGAAACAGAAGATTCACGCAATGTGCAGATCGAACTCATGCGTCCGGCTTAGCGCAAACTGCTTTTCAGTTTCTGAAAATAATCAACCGACTTTAACAACCGGCTTCCATACCAACTGAACAATTCTCCATCTACCAACAATACCTGCGCGTTTGGCAACAGTAGCTGCACAGCGTTTTGATGTTTTTCTTTGAATGGAAAGGGTTCTGAAGAAAGGAGTATAATTTCCGCTTCAGTATTTTTGAATGCTGCATCGCTGATCTCAGGATAACGCGAAATTTCATGAAGAAAAACATTGGTCCATCCGCAGCGTATAAGCATATCGTTGATAAAGGTATCGTGCCCTGCTGCCATCCAGGGATTGTGCCAGATAAAATAGGCTACCTTTTTTGACGCTTCGCCTGACTTCAACGCCTCAAATTTTCCCGATACCTGATCTATTATTTGCTTTGCTTCTGTTTTTCTGTTTACCAACTCACCTATTTGTTGCATCATGTTCAAAGCTCCGTTCAGATTTGTGATATCACTCAGCCATACCGGAAATTCTTCTGCTAAAGTTTCAATCTGACTGCGTTCATTTTCTTCCTTGTTTCCAATGATCAGATCAGGTTGCAGAGCCCGGATCTTTTCCAGATTCAGTTTCTTGGTCCCTCCCACGCGTTCTTTTGCTTGATGCGCCCAATCCGGGTGAATGCAAAAAAGGGTCTGACCAACCATTTCATCCTTTAATCCCAAATCGTATAAGAGTTCGGTTTGTGATGGAACCAATGAAATAATCCGCCGGGGTGGCCATGCAATAGATACTGTTCTGCCGGTTTGATCGGTAAATACTTGAACCATGGTCCCGAAATTACTTCAATAGCCTTAAAATTTTTGCTTTATTTGTGCAAACAACACAAATATGGAAAACAAGAAATCAATGTGGTCGTATGCCCTGACTTACGGTGTAATTCTGGGATTGGTATCTGTGGTAGTGAATATTCTGTTCTACTTTATTTCGCCTGTGGATCCGGCAAAATTGGGTAGTGGAAGCAGTTGGTTGCAAACAATAATCGGTATAGCAATAACAATTGCAGTTCTTATCTGGGGCACACGCAATTACCGCGATGAAGCACTGGATGGTTTTATTTCCTATGGCAAATCGCTTGGTTTTGCATTGGCAATAGCCTTACCCTACATTTTTATCATGGCTATCTACATGTTTTTCTATGTTAAATTTTTGGTTCCTGATCTGATGCAGAGTGCCATGGATGCGCAAGCCGATAAATTAGCTGAGCAAGGTTTGTCGGATGAAGAAATTCAAACCTCCATGAAGGTGATGTCGGCGATGGGAAATCCTATTGTTACCACACTAATGGGGATGATAGGTTCGTTCTTTACCGTATTGATTTGCGGTTTGATTTCTTCGATATTCACCAAAAAAGAAGCTGCTTCATCTATTTAACACCAACATGAATCCTGATATCACCGTCATTATCCCCCTGATCAACGAAGAAGAGTCGTTGCCCGAACTGTCTGAATGGATCACACGGGTGATGCAGGAAAATAAGTTCACTTATGAAGTACTGATGATGGACGACGGTAGTACCGATGGTTCCTGGGACGTGATCCAACGTTTGCACACAACCAATCCGAATATCAAAGGCATTCGTTTTCGACGGAATTATGGAAAATCAGCTGCATTGAATGTAGGCTTCCAGGCTGCCGAAGGCAACGTGGTAATAACCATGGATGCCGATTTACAGGATAGTCCGGATGAAATACCGGAACTCTATAAGATGATTGCCACAGATGGTTACGATATTGTTTCGGGATGGAAAAAAAAGCGCTACGATCCGATAACCAAAACTTTACCAACCAAATTGTTTAATTGGGCCACACGTCGCATGAGCGGTTTACATTTACACGATTTCAACTGCGGACTGAAAGCATACAAACAGGAAGTGGTGAAGAATATTGAAGTCTACAACGAAATGCACCGGTATATTCCGGTGATTGCCAAGTGGGCCGGCTTCTATAAAATTACGGAGAAACCGGTTCAGCATCGTGAACGAAAATATGGCAGTACCAAATTTGGACTCGAACGTTTTGTGAATGGTTTCCTGGATTTGCTGACCATTTTCTTTGTTTCCAAGTTCGGCAAAAAACCCATGCACTTCTTCGGTGTTATGGGTACATTGGTTTTCTTCACAGGTATCTTCATTACCATCTATGTGATTGCCGAAAAGATTTACAATTCATACAACGAAGTCATACAGCGTAGCGTAACGGATCAGCCTTTGTTCTACTTAGCTTTGGTAACCATCATTGTGGGAGTTCAATTGTTTCTGGCCGGATTTATCGGAGAAATGATTTCGCGCAATGCCAGCGAACGCAATATTTACGGTATCCGTCAAAAAACAGGATTCAACGCGTGAAAGTACTGATCGTTGGTCCGGCTTATCCTTTACGTGGCGGACTGGCAACATATGATGAACGTTTAGCCCGGGAGTTTATCTCGCTCGGACATACTTGCAATATCCTGAGTTTTTCGCTCCAATATCCGAAGATCCTGTTTCCCGGAAAGACACAATTTTCTACCGATCCGGCTCCTGAAGGCTTGCATATCCTGTCTGAAATCAATTCCATCAATCCATTCAACTGGATCAGGGTTGGAAATCAAATAAAAAAGGACGGGTATGACCTCGTGGTTTTTCGTTACTGGATGAGTTTTATGGCACCGGCTTTTGGAACTATTACACGACGAATTAAACAAAACAAGCATACCCGGATTCTGGCTATTTGCGATAACCTGATCCCCCACGAAAAACGCTTTTTCGACAAGGTCTTTACGGGCTATTTTGTGAATGCCTGCGATGGTTTTCTGACGATGTCGCAATCGGTTAAAAGTCAGTTGGAGCAATGGCCCGTGAACAAACCGGTGGTTTACAATCCACATCCGATGTACGATATGTTTGGACCAACCATGCCGGTTGACCAAGCACGAAAAATCATCGGATTAGAAGATGAAAAAGTGCTTCTGTTTTTTGGTTTTATCCGGCCGTATAAAGGTTTGCATTTGCTGTTGGATGCTATGGCTGAAGAACGGGTAAAAGCATTAAACATAAAATTGGTGATTGCCGGTGAATTTTACGAAGATGCGCAACCGTATTTTGACCAGATCAAACAACTCGGTTTGGACGAACGTGTAAAACTGGTGAACGACTTTATCCCCAATTCCTCTGTTTCAGCATACTTCTGTGCCGCTGATGCTGTAATACAAACCTATTTAGGTGCCACTCAAAGTGGCGTTACTCAAATTGCGTATTTCTACAACAAACCTATGATCATTACCAATGTGGGTGGATTAGCCGAATTAGTACCACATGAAAAAGTGGGGTTGGTAGTGGAAGTCGACAAAGATTCTATAGCCGATGCAGTTGTACGTTTTTATCAGGAAAATCTGGGCCCCGGAATGTTGCCAAATATACAGGAGGAGAAGAAACGATTTACCTGGGATGCCATTGTACAGGCGTTGATCAGTTTGAAACGGAATTAGCGCATATAATCAATTTCAAACCCGCTCATCCCCTTCACTTCTGCTTCCTCCCAATTCACAGCACTTACTCGGGATAAGGGTGGTCCTTGCCTGCAATAATTCACCAACTGATTCAACTGTTCTTCCGAGCCTTCGGCCAGAACATGCACTGTTCCATCGGGATGATTCATTACCCGACCGTTAATACCTAATTCAAGTGCCTTCTTGCGTGTGTAATTCCGGAAATTGACACCCTGCACAGTTCCTTTAACCCAAATATGCCAATGTTTCATGTTTGTTCAATAGCATGAGTGTAACAAACATATTCAAGTAATTCACGCGTTTGTTTTTCCACCAAATCATAGACTTCATAAAACCCTTCCAGCTTTCCATAATATGGATCCGGAATAACTACTGGTGCATTAAACCATTCTCCAAACAAGAGGATGTTTTTCTTTGAATATTTATTAAAGAATATGTCCAAATCCCTCTTATTGGAATGATCCATTACAACGAGATAATTAAACTCATTTGCATCTTGTGAATGGATAGCGCGGGCCTTGTGTCTGAGTACAATTCCCTTTTCAAGACAAACCTGCCGGGCTCGTTCATCAGGTAATTCTCCGATATGATAGGATGCCGTACCAGCCGAATCGATATGAAAACGATGTGCAAGCCCCCGCTCTTCTACCAAATGACGAAAGACCCCTTCGGCCATGGGTGAGCGGCAAATATTGCCCAGGCAAACAAACAATACTCCGATCATGCGGCTATTAATTTTGCAATTCGGTAAGCGCCAGCCAGGCCATCAGTCCCGCACCATATTCCAGCGCAACTTCGTCGATATCAAAGGTGGCTGTATGCACCGACGATACAATGCCTTTGCTTTCGTTGCGTGTTCCCAGGCGGTAAAAACAAGCCGGCATTACTTGCGAGTAATAAGCAAAATCTTCGGCAGCCATCCAGATATCCAGATCAACTACTTTATCTGCTCCCATGTATTCGATAGCAGCTTCTTTCATGCGGGAAGTCAATACTTCATTGTTTTTCAAGAACGGATACCCTTTGCGTACTTCAAATTCGCAACTACCACCCATGGATTCTGCAATCGAACGGGCCATATCTTTCATGCGTTTGTGTGCTTCAGTTCGCCAGCCTTCGTCGAGCGTACGAAAGGTACCTTCCAGCTTTACTTCATTGGGTATAACATTGGTAGCTCCCTCGGCAATCACTTTACCAAACGAAAGCACCGAGGGTATAATAGGACTCGCATTGCGACTCACGATTTGTTGCAAAGCCACCAGCATATGTGCGGTGATTAATACAGGGTCAATATTCAGATGTGGCATGGCACCATGTCCACCTTTGCCTTTTACAGTAACATATAATTCATCGGTGCTGGCCATGTATAATCCACTGCGGAATCCAATGGTTCCAACCGGCAACATCGGCATCACATGTTGTCCGATTATCGAAACAGGTGCAGGATTATCCAAAGCTCCTGCTTTAATCATCAGGCTTGCTCCACCGGGTAATTTTTCTTCACCGGGTTGAAAAATCAATTTGATGGTTCCTTCAAATTCATCACGCAATTGATTCAGAATAAATGCTGCGCCCAGGAGGTTTGTCGAATGTACATCGTGTCCGCAGGCATGCATCACACCCGGGTTTTGCGATTTATAATCCACGTCATTTTGCTCCTGTATCGGCAGTGCATCCATATCGGCACGCAGTGCAATCACTTTTTGATCCGGATTCTTACCCCGGATCAAAGCTACAATGCCGGTCTCGGCAAGAGTTTGCGTTTCGGTGATACCCATTGCATGGAGCTTATCCAGGATGAAAGCATGTGTTTCGTGTTCCTGAAACGACAATTCAGGATGCGCATGGATATGCCGGCGCAGGGCAATAAGATCAGGTAATATGGATTGAGAAATTGAACGTACTTTTTCCTTCAGACTCATGGGTCAAAAGTACCATTTTGTTTGAATCATCCCCACGATGGTGTTCAAACCCTGTTCAATAAAATAGACTTTGCCTCAATGAGCGGGTTCGTGCAGGCTTTGAGCATATTCCAGAATAATCCGCACAGATGTCGGATTCGGGTTCAGGGAGATTTCATCCAGATCGTTTACTACTTTTTCCATGGCAAATACTTCATCCTGCAAATCAGCATGCACCAGGCATTCTGCTTTCAGCAAGGAATTTTCCCCTTGGGTGGTTTCGTGATACAGATGGCGAATAACAAGGTTTGGAGTGTAGATTTTAGGCATACGCATGAATTAAATACACCTAATAAACGCCCATTACTGCTCCCTATTGTTCAGGACAGTAAGATTTTTCCGCACGATTGGTTCTGAGCAGGTTACAAATCTACCTGTTGTTTTACCATCATCTTGCGGATATTGTTCAGGGCATAACGCATGCGACCCAGCGCTGTGTTAATACTCACACCGGTGGCATCTGCGATTTCCTGAAAACTCATATCGCCCCAATGACGCATGATCAGCACTTCGCGTT
Organism: Bacteroidia bacterium; assembly: GCA_041665785.1. Lineage (GTDB taxonomy): Bacteria > Bacteroidota > Bacteroidia > UKL13-3 > UKL13-3 > JBAYIE01. The sequence continues at coordinate 30,352 of JBAYIE010000008.1, forward strand.
GCTCTTCCGGTAATTGTTTTACCAGTTGCTTCACCTTATGCTCGCTTTGCTGGCGCATGATGATGTCTTCTTTGGATTCCTCGGCAATGCGCAGGTAACTGAAGATATCGTTGCCGGCACTGTCGGTAATGGTTACATCGCGTTTCATTTTGCGGATGTAATCGATCGCCAGGTTGCGTGCAATGCGGGCAGCCCAGGGAAGAAACTTGCCTTCCTCGTTGTAATTGCCCTTGCGCAGGGTATGGATAATCTTGATAAAGGTTTCCTGGAAGATGTCTTCAGCCAGGGCACGGTCGCGCACCAACAAGTATATTGCTGTGTAGATGCTTTTTTGATGACGCTTGATGAGGGTTTCAAGACAGGCCTCATTTCCGTTTAGGTACAAATGGATCAACTCCTGATCACTAATTGTCTGTACGTTCATACGTGTTTGTTTTAAGGTGAACGAAAGAAAAAAATTAGTGTAGAGTTGTATCTATAGGTGCTGTCTTTGTATGTTAAATATTAAATCAAATATAGAGCCAACCGCATGAATAACAAATTTATGCATCTTAAAATTTAATTAAAGTCCACAATTAATGCGGTGGATATGGCTGAACGTCCTTTCCGGAATCCATGAATTCGTGTTTAAAACGCCTGCATTGCATCTATTTTTAGCAGGGAATATCCTTTTGAATGCCGTAATTTGAGCCGCATTTTAAGCATGAAATTCAAGACCGGAACAGCAAGCAAACATATCGTTATTAAAGGTGCCAGGGTGCATAACCTCAAGAATCTGGACGTAACCATTCCCCGCAATCAGTTGACCGTGGTAACCGGAGTGAGTGGTTCCGGAAAATCGAGTCTCGTATTTGATACCTTATACGCAGAGGGACAACGACGTTATGTTGAAAGTTTATCGGCCTATGCGCGGCAATTTTTGGGCAAAATGAACAAGCCGGAAGTAGATTTTATTCACGGAATCTCCCCCGCTATTGCCATCGAACAAAAAGTAAATACGCGCAATCCACGCTCTACCGTTGCCACCACCACCGAAATCTACGACTACCTGAAATTGCTTTTTGCACGCATTGGAGTCACCTTTTCACCGGTTTCGGGAAAGGCTGTAAAGCGCGATACCACCGAAAGTGTGATGGATTATTTGCATGCTCTGGAAGAAAATACCAAGGTTTGGCTATTGGTCAAAATTCCCTCAACGGATAAAGAACTGCGTAAGCAACTGGAAATATACCTGCAAAATGGATTTACCCGCTTGTTGCTGGATGAAGAACAGATCCCGATTGAAGACTTCCTGGCGAAAAAAGGAGCCCTTTCTACTAAAAATCTGTTCCTGCTGATTGACCGGTTTACTATACAACCCAACGATGAAGATAACCGTAACCGCATAGCTGATTCAGTACAAACCGCCTTTTTTGAAGGACACGGTGAATGTCTCGTACATATTATTCAGGAAGGAAAAAAATTCAAATCCGAGTATTTCAACAACCGGTTCGAGGCCGATGGAATTACGTTTGAAGAACCCAGCGTTCATTTTTTCAGCTTCAACAATCCGTTTGGAGCGTGCCGCACCTGCGAAGGCTTCGGATCGGTCATCGGGATCGACGAAGACCTGGTGATTCCCGATAAAAGTTTGTCTATATACGAAGACGCAATCGTTCCCTGGAGAGGCGAGAAAATGCAGGAATGGAAACACCATTTCATCAAACTCAGCGCTAAAAATAAATTCCCGATTCACAAACCGTATTTTGAATTGTCGGCCGGTCAAAAAGAATTTTTATGGCATGGCGATTCAAGCTGGGAAGGTGTGCATGGATTCTTTAAAGAGCTCGAAAAACAAACCTATAAAATTCAATACCGGGTAATGCTGGCCCGTTACCGGGGAAAAACCGGTTGTCCGGATTGTAAGGGTACACGCCTGCGCAAAGACACCAACCATGTACGTTTGATCGACACCAAACTTAAAAAAGCAAAGTATACCGAATACCGGAATCTGGCTGAAGTTTTATTGATGAGCATTGATGAAGCCATTGCCTATTTCAACGATCTTCAGCTCAGCGACCAGCACCGAAAAATTGCGCATCGCATGATGCAGGAAATTACCGGTCGGTTGCAGTTTATGCACAATGTAGGATTGGGTTACCTGAGCCTCAACCGCCTTTCAAATACCTTATCCGGAGGCGAATCGCAGCGGATTAACCTGGCCACTTCCCTTGGCAGCAGCCTGGTTGGTTCTTTATACATTCTGGATGAACCCAGCATTGGATTGCATTCGCGCGATACCGAAAAACTGATCGGTGTATTGCAGGATTTGAAAAAACTCGGAAATACGCTGGTTGTGGTTGAACACGATGAAGATATTATGCGGGCAGCAGATCACTTATGCGATATCGGGCCACTTGCCGGAATACACGGCGGCGAATTGATTGCAGAAGGAAACTACGATGAACTGATTGCACAGGAAAGCAGTCTCACCGGCAGATACCTGAGTGGTGCGTTATCCATAGAAGTACCTACCAAACGCCGCAGCAGCAATGATTTTATAGAAATAAAAGGAGCACGTCACCACAACCTCAAAGGCATCGATGCCAAATTCCCATTGCATCAGCTTGTAGTAGTTACCGGAGTCTCCGGTTCCGGAAAAACCACCCTGGTTAAAGGCATCTTATATCCTGCTTTGCTCAAACACCTCGGACAATACAGCGGAGAAAAGACCGGTGCATTTGACCGGCTCGATGGTCACCTAACTTCCATAAAGCAGGTAGAGATGGTGGATCAGAATCCTATCGGAAAATCTTCGCGTTCTAATCCGGTAACTTATATCAAGGCGTATGATGCCATACGCGAATTGTATGCGGCATTGCCTTTATCGAGATCGCGCGGATACAAACCACAGCACTTTTCGTTCAATGTGGATGGTGGTCGCTGCGAAACCTGCCAGGGCGAAGGAGAAATCACCATTGAGATGCAGTTCATGGCCGATATCCATCTTACCTGCGATGAATGCAACGGCAACCGCTTTAAAGAAGAAGTGCTGGATGCACAATTTAACGGCAAATCCATCAGCGATGTTTTGCGCCTGACCGTGGATGAAGCGGTTGATTTTTTCAGTAACGAAAGAGCCATCGCATCTCGTTTGCAACCCTTGCAGGATGTTGGTTTGGGTTATGTAAAACTGGGACAGAGTTCCAATACCTTATCCGGCGGAGAGGCCCAACGCGTTAAGCTGGCTTCCTTTTTGGGCAAAGGAAAAACGAAGGAACAGGTTTTGTTTATTTTCGACGAACCCACTACCGGCCTGCATTTTCACGATATCCGCAAGCTGCTGGATGCATTCAATGCTCTTATAAATTTAGGACATAGCATCGTGGTCATTGAACATAATCTGGAAATCATCAAATGCGCTGATTGGGTTCTGGATTTGGGTCCCGAAGCCGGTATACTTGGTGGCGAATTAGTATTTGCAGGAACTCCCGAAGACCTGGCCAAAGTAAAAGGAAGCTATACTGCCCAATACCTGAAGCATAAATTGTAATTCCGCTCGGGTTGTTAAAATAAAGCGGGATTTAAGCTCAATCTATCGCATCTTTTCCCTTCATTTTTAGAGCAGAAAATTTCCGGTTAAGGTAATCCATATCATGATTGACATTTGTGTCAACTTGTGTAATTTTGTCACACCTACCCACGACTCTGTAGCTCAGTTGGTAGAGCAGCTGACTCTTAATCAGCGGGCCGAGAGTTCGAGTCTCTCCAGGGTCACAAAATGAGTGTGAGAGTGAGTTAAGAGTGTGAGGAAATTAATTCACCCTCATACGCAGTTCTCGGACTTTCAGTCCGCGAGTTTATTCTTGATGTGAATACATTAAAGTATGATATTCAGGCAAGGTGGAAAGGCTCACGGACTGCAAGTCCACGAGAACTGTGATTTCAAAAAGGCAATTGATTGTATTCTGATAATTCCTTTAATTTTCTTAGCCAAATTTTGGTTTTGACCATGTAGACTACATTATGGGGAGCCGGTTCATGCACTCTTATTGTCACAGGAACATTTCTATAATATTCAATCTCCTTGTTACTTAAGTTATAAAAGCCAACAACAGGGATTTTAATTTGTGTAATTTCGCATCCATTATTTCCGACACTAACGACATGCATTGAGTCAATACTAATTGACTGATTTGATTCATTGTAATTTACTGATGAAATAAAGCTATACGTACAGTTGTCATCACTGCAACATGTCCTTGCATAATATTTATTATCATTATTTACAATAAAAAAGAAAGCATCGAACATAGGATTTTTAGGATCATATTTATAAATCACTGAATCTGTTCCCTCATAATATGTGCCGATTGAATCGTGAACTATTTTATAGTACCCTGTAATCGTTGGTTTAGTAATAGATTCAGTAGTTGGTTTATCTTTTGAACATGAGACAATGAGTATAAAAATTATGAGCCCAACAAACTTTAAATGTGATTTCATGCAGTTCTTATTTAATAAACTTTTGACGTACCATTAAAATTAATGGAAGCTTCATTCTTTCTTATTGTACTGTACTTATTCAACGCTTCTTTCGCATCAATTTCGGTGAGGAATATCAAACATAAGATGAGGAATAGAAGACTCTTCATACTGATAACCAAAGATATTGCTATTTAAGTATATGAATGTTTCTTTTAATAAAAACTAATTCTCTAAAAGTTACAAAATTCCATTTCTTCGTTAGAGCATTTCTCTTTGGCATCATTTTTTCTTATGTTTATCGAAACATAATCTTTATGAAAAAACTGATCATGGTTTGCATGGCCTTTGGTTCGATCGCTGTTGGCTGCAAAACAAAAATGCCCGGTATGACCGAAGTTCAAACTCCTTTTACCGGCAACAAATACGAAAGCAATAACCGTTGGGTACGCGCAGTAGCCAGCGGTGAAAGCATGCACCTGGAGACCAGCAAAGACAAAGCCCTACTCTCAGCCAAACAACGCCTGGCTGCGGGTGTTCAAACACAAATAAAACAGGTAAGTGAAAATTATAAAGGAGAACGTCAGGCCGATGAAACCATCGGTGATTTCAACGAGCGTTTCCAGCAATTAACCCGTGAGGTGATGAACCAGATCCTGGTGGAAATACAAACCATCGACGAAAGGGTTTTCCAAAACGGCCAACGCAATTACGTGACCTGGGTTGCACTTGAAGCCCGCAAGAAGACCATTTACAATAAGTTGAAAGAGCAGGCCAAACTCAGGCAATCGCTAAGCGATAAGGATAAAGCAACGATTGAAAAAATGATTGATCAGGCGATCGCAGATCTGGATGACAAGGATTAAGTATGAATTGGATTACCGCATAAACGGCAACTTGGTCATGGAGCGACCAGCCCCCTGCATCTTGCCAATGGTCTTCATCATCTTGCGCATTTCTTCAAACTGTTTCAACAGTTGATTCACCTGTTGAATATCGGTACCGCTTCCACCGGCTATGCGTTTGCGTCGTGACCCGTTGATAATATCCGGAGTTTTGCGTTCGGCTGCCGTCATCGAATTGATGATGGCTTCAATGCCCTTGAACGAATCGTCGCTGATATCAATATCCTTTACGGCTTTGCCCACTCCCGGAATCATGCCCATCAGATCTTTGATATTGCCCATCTTTTTGATCTGCTGGATCTGGCTGTAAAAATCTTCGAACGTAAACTGATCCTTGAGGAGTTTCTTCTGGATCCTTTCGGCTTCATCCTGATCAAATACTTCCTGGGCACGTTCTACCAAACTCACAATATCTCCCATACCCAGGATCCGTTGAGCCATCCGATCCGGATGAAACACATCCAGCGCTTCCATCTTCTCGCCGGTACCTACAAACTTGATGGGTTTATTGACTACATTTTTAATGGATAAGGCCGCACCACCACGTGTATCTCCATCCAGCTTGGTGAGGATTACACCGCTAAAATCCAGAATATCATTAAAGGCTTTGGCCGTGTTTACGGCATCCTGTCCGGTCATGGCATCCACTACAAACAGAATTTCCTGTGGATTCAAGGCTTTTTTCAGGTTGCCTATCTCACGCATCATTTCTTCATCGATGCTGAGCCGACCGGCAGTATCTACAATCAGTACCTTCGCTCCTGCTTCACGCGCTGCCTTGAGTGCTCCTTCTGCAATTTTAACGGGATTGGTATTGCCTTCTTCAGTATAAACAGGAACATCAATTTGTTCGCCCAATACTTTCAATTGCTGAATAGCGGCCGGACGATACACATCGCAGGCAGCCATCATTACGCTCTTTCCTTTTTTCTTGATAAAGGCCGCCAGCTTAGCTGAATGGGTGGTTTTACCCGAACCCTGCAAACCCGCCATGAGAATAATAGCCGGATTCCCGTTCAGGTTGATATCTGAGGTCTGACCTCCAAATAATTGAATCAGTTCATCGTTTACGATTTTAACCAGCAATTGTCCGGGAGAAACACTTGTCAGTACATTTTGTCCGAGAGCTTTTTCCTTTACGGTATCGGTAAATTGTTTTGCTATTTTATAGTTCACATCCGCATCAATCAACGCCTTCCGGATTTCTTTCACCGTTTCGGCCACATTGATTTCCGAGATCTTTCCCTGCCCTTTGAGGGTCTTAAAAGCCTTTTCTAATTTGCTGCTTAAATTATCAAACATAGTTGCCCTGAATATTGGGCTGCAAAGTAAGCGGATTTGGAGCAAAAGGAAAACGCCGGATGTTCCCAATTTTCAAAATCGGGAATCAACCTCTTTACTTTATGAGTAAATTTTACTCCAGTACATAGCAATTAAACTATTTTCCTTTAGATTGCTCTAAGCTTAAAACCACCACGTTATGGCACATACCGACCGCAAGTCGTTCCTCCAGCAGGCCGCCGTTACTCTTTTATCCGGTACTCCGGAAATGGAATACAATGATCCCTCCAACAAAAAATTACCACGACATCTTTCTAAAACATCTACAGGTATTACGCCATACGCCGGAACATTTGGTACTGCCGAAGTGTTTCATCTGCTGCGGAGAACGTTAACCGGCGTAAGTAAAAGCGATATTGAATTCTTCAAAACAAAAACCATGAGCGATGCGGTGGATTATCTGCTCACCCTGCCTGCCAATCCTCCTCCACCGCCAGTTAATACATATAGTTATAACGCCAATCTCAGCGACCCTAATGTACCCATCGGGCAAACCTGGGTGAATGCCCCGGCCAATGGCACGCTCGAATTTGCTCGCCGGCAGTCGCTTAAAGCTTGGTGGATGGGGCTTCACCTATCACCTGAAAGAAGCATACGGGAAAAGATGACTTTGTTCTGGCACAATCATTTCTCTACTGAAATGAATACCGTGCAGGATTCACGTTACCTGTATAAATACAATGCTTTATTGCGTGCCAATTGCCTGGGAGATTTTAAAGCTTTTGTGAGCGCTATCACACTCGACCCGGCAATGCTGGTTTACCTCAACGGAGAAGACAATACCAAAAATGCTCCGGATGAAAATTACGGGCGCGAATTGCAGGAGTTGTTTACCATCGGAAAAGATCTGGCCAGTCATTATACCGAAGACGATGTGAAAGCCGCAGCCCGGGTGCTAACCGGATGGCGGAACAACCGCAACGGCATTGCATCCTTTTTCGACCTAACCCGTCACGATACGGGCAATAAACAGTTTTCATCCTTCTACAGTAATACGGTTATCACCGGCCGCAATACATCAACCGCCGGTATCGATGAATTGAACGATATGCTCACCATGATTTTTAATCACGATGAGGTCGCAAAATACATCTGCCGGAAACTCTATCGCTACTATGTGTATTATGTGATTGACGAAAGTGTAGAACTCAATGTAATCGAACCTCTGGCAGAGGTATTCCGCGACAGTGGATACAATATCAAAACCGTGATGAGTACTTTGTTGAAGAGCGAACATTTCTTCGACCCGCTCAACCAGGGTTGTGTAATTAAAGCTCCGCTTGATTTTTTAACCGGTGCATCGCGTGCCATGAACCTGCAATTTCCGGATGCCAGTTTGCTTCAGGCGCAGTATAGTCATTGGTTGTATTTGCAGCAATACGGATTTGCCATTGGACAGGATTTGGGTGATCCACCCAATGTGGCCGGTTGGCCTGCGTATTACGAAGATCCGCAGTATTACGAGATGTGGATCAATGCCGATTCGCTACCCAAACGAAATCTGTTCAACGACATGATGGTGTATACAGGCAACAATCGAAACGGATTTAAACTGATCTATGATTGCATCGCTTTTGCCAATCAGTTTTCGGATCCGGGTGATCCCAATAAACTGATCAGCGAAATTACCCAATTGTTTTATCCTGTTGATATTTCGCAAACCACCAAGGATACCCTTAAAGTTTCCTTTTTGCTCTCAGGACAAAGTTCCGATTCATACTGGACTACTGCGTGGGTTACCTATGTAAACAACCCCAGCGACACCAATGCAAAAAACACGGTGAACTCGCGTTTACAAGGTTTATTGAAGTATTTATTCGGTCTTGCAGAATATCAATTAGCTTAATCCTCCATCAATATGAAAAGAAGAAAATTTATTGGAACCGGAATTACCGGAGGATTGCTGCCCCTGTTGCTCAATGGTTTTTCGATTCGTGCCATGGCTGACAATCCCCTACTCTCCTTTTTGGGAAAAGCAGGCAATTCAGATCGCGTTTTGGTATTGATCCAACTCAATGGTGGAAATGATGGTTTGAATACGGTGATTCCCATAGATCAATATTCCAATCTGACCAATGCGCGTTCGAATATCATCATTGCTCAAAATAAAATTCTGGCATTGAGTGGTAACGACAAAACAGGATTGCATCCCGGCCTGGCTGAAGTGCGTGGGTTATATGATAACGGACGGGTAGCCATTATCCAAAGTGTAGGTTATCCCAATCCCGATTTTTCGCATTTTCGTTCGACCGATATCTGGCTTACGGCTTCTGATACCAATCAATTTTTAGACGAAGGTTGGATGGGACGATATCTTGATACCAAATACCCGGGTTATCCTACTGGTTTTCCCAATACAACCTATCCTGATCCACCGGCCATTCAGATTGGTGCCATGGTGTCGCCGGCTTTGCAGGGACAAGACGGGTCATTTGGTATGAGTATTTCTGATCCAACGGCATTCTATCAGTTTGTAAGCGGAACGGTCGACCCTGCACCCAATACTCCGGCCGGTCATGAACTTACCTTTATCCGTTTGGTTACTCAGCAAACACAATTGTATTCTACCAGTGTAAAAAATGCAGCACAAAAGGCTACAAATATTTCGACTTTGTATCCTGCCAAAGGAGTGAATACACTTAGTGATCAGTTGAAAATTGTGGCGCAATTGATAGCCGGTGGTTTAAAAACGAAAGTGTATATGGTGAGTCTCGGTGGATTTGATAATCACTCAGCCCAGGTAGTGAGTGGTGCAACTGAAACAGGAACGCATGCCACTCTGTTGTCAAAAATTTCTGTTGCCGTGAATGCCTTTCAGGATGATTTAACAAAATTAGGTGTAGCCGGACGAGTTATGGGAATGACCTTCTCTGAATTCGGACGAAGGATTAAATCGAATGGAAGCCTGGGTACAGATCATGGTGCTGCAGCTCCCATGTTTTTATTTGGTGAAAAAGTGAACGGGGGGATTTATGGCAATAACCCAACCATTGCAGCCAGCGTTGGAGTGAATGACAATATCCCGATGCAAAATGATTTCCGTTCAGTCTATGCCAGCATCATCAAAAACTGGTTTGAAGCCAGCTCAACTGAATTGAGTACGGTTATGTTGAAAGACTTTCCCATTTTGCCGTTTGTAAATGGTGCAACCGGACTTGAAACACTTATTGCGCTGGATCAACAAAGTGTGACTGCATATCCGAATCCGTGCAGAGATTATACTTCTATTCGATTCAATACCACAGGAGGATTGCTACGCATTCGCTTGTTTAACAGCAACGGTCAATGCATACAAACCATTGCCGAAGCCACGTATCCAAGAGGTCAATTTGAAGTAATGGTGAATACTACAGACCTCTCATCTGGTTTGTATTATTACCAGGTACAATTGGGCGATGAACAGGTAATGAAAAACTTTCTTGTAGTATAAAAATCAGTTGGCTATCAGTTCGCGTGCTGCATCCAGAACCTTGGCAGAAGGATTGTCGCCATGCAACATACGCGCTACTTCACTCAACCGGCCTTCTTCATTCAGGCTTCGGATTTGTACTTGCGTGGAATGTGCATCGCTTGATTTGATAACCACAAAATGCTTATCGGCTTTGCCGGCTATTTGAGGCAAATGAGTGATTGCCAAAACCTGATGCTTTGATGCATGCTGTTTCATTACACGCGCTACTTTTAACGCAGCTTCTCCCGATATACCGGTATCGATTTCATCAAACACAATAGTTGGCAACGCTACCTGATCGCTCAACAGCGATTTGATGCATAACATTAACCGGCTTAACTCTCCTCCGGAAGCAACCTTGTTCAACGGTTTGGGTTCTGAACCGGTATTGGCCGAAAACAACCATTCAACCTGATCGGATCCATCGGAGCCCGGATTATCGGTTTGTTGCATTTGTACCATCAATGTTGCGTTGGGCATTTCAACTTGTTTCAACAATTCCTTCACCTTCTTTTCTAATACAGGAATCGCCTTCAGACGGAATTGATGCAATTCACCTGCTTGTTTCGTGAGTTTTGCAGTTAGTTCTTCCAATTCAAATTTCCGATCCTCAATTTCGTTTTGCAACGATCCTAAAGAAGCCAGCTCTTTTTCGAGTTTTTGTTGCAGGTTGATTAACGCTGTATTATCCGAAACGCGATGTTTCTTCTGCATGCTGAACAAGGCCTGAATCCGTTCTTCAATACGGTTCAATTCTTCCGGATCGGCTTGCACATCCTGATAAATCTGGTTGAGTTCGGAAGCCACATCTTTGAGTTCAATCATTGCTGCATCCAACCTCAATGCCAATGCATTAAGCTCCGGCATATGCTTTCCGGCAGTAGCCAGGGTATTCCGAATATGCCGCAACTGATCATCAACCGATTGTTCTTCATTGTTCAATGCCTGCATAGAAGTATACGTTGCTTCACGAATATTTTCAGCATGACTCAATCGCTCCAGTTTCTTTTCCAACTCTTCCTGTTCGTTTTCCAGGGGTTTTAATTCGGCCAGTTCATTCAATACAAAACGGAAATAATCTTCCTCACTGCGCGCTTTTTGTTCCTGGTCTTCCAGTTTACTTAATGTTTGGCGCGTCCTGATAAAGTTTTCATAAACCGTTTTATAGGAGGTTAACCTGGACTGATTGCCGGCCAATGCATCCAACATTGAAAGTTGAAATTCCTTATTATTGAGTTCAAGTGTTTCGTGTTGTGATACAATTTCAACCAACTGAATTCCCAATTCGCGTAACTGTTGCAAATTCACCGGTGTATCGTTGATAAAGGAGCGAGACTTACCGGCAGGTGTAATTTCGCGCCGGATTACACATTGCGCATCGTAATCCAGTTCATGTATTTCAAAGAAAGATTTTAGTTTGTAACCATCTATTTTAAAAACGCCTTCCACTACACATTTATCGGATGCATTGAGCAGAATTTTGGTATCAGCCCGTTCGCCCAGTATGAGTCCGAGTGCACCCATGAGGATGGATTTACCGGCCCCGGTTTCACCTGTTATAATATTCAGACGTGCATCAAATCGTATCTGCACCCACTGAATAATGGCGTAATTTTTTATGGTAAGTTGTTGTAGCAAGCTTCCTGAATTTTGGTGTTACGAATTAACCAAATTGGAAGCAAAAAGAAAGTGTAAACAATACACATATGCGATTAATTCAACTTCGACAAGGCCGTTTCAAGACCTTGCAACATGGGTTGAATTTCTTCCAGTTTGCAAGTTCCCACACTCAGACGATACCAGGTTGATTCTTTGGGAGATCCGAATGACGAGAATGGAACAACTGCAATCCCGGCCTGATCGAGGATATAAGTAGTTACATCCTGCTGCGATTCCAAACGGTTTCCGGAAGTATCGGTTTTTCCCCGCAGGTTGAGTTGGATGGTCAGATAAATGGCGGCCTCGGGGTCAATTGAATCAACTGCATAACCTTTTAGCCTGAGTTGTTGAAAACCAGCATGAATCTCTTCAAGGCGCTGATGAATTTCATTTTTAAAATGATCCAGGTATGTATCTATTTGTTTTGTTTCGGTCAGATATACGGCTGCTGCCTTTTGTTCCGGCATCGGACTCCAGGCGCCAATATGCGATAAAATGGACTTCATTTTTCCGATTACCTTAGCCGGCCCCATAGCCCATCCAACACGTACACCGGTTGCAGCAAATGATTTGCTCATCCCATCCACAAACAAAGTATACGGCCTTAATTCCGGACAAATAGTAACGGGATCAAGATGTTTGGTTTTGCCATAACATAAGATCCAGTATATCTGATCAAACAGGATGTATAATTTCTTTTCATTGGCTCCTCTCCGATTATTTTCTTCAACAACCAAATCGCAAATTGCTTTCAACCCTTCACGCGTAAAGGTGGTGCCTGTAGGATTTAACGGAGAACACAAGGCTAACAATGTTGCACCATGAATATGCGGTTTCAGCTCTTCTGCGGTAAGCATGAAATTATTTTCCGGCTGTGTTTCAACGGCAATATGTTCACCTTCTACAAAATGTGTATAATGGTTGTTGTTCCACGATGGGACTGAGTAAATTACTTTATCTCCTCTGTCAACAACCGAACGGTAAATTGCATAAATCAACGGACGACCACCACTGGAGATGAGAATTTCATCCGGACTATACGAAAGTCCCTGATAATGTTTTATAAAATTACTCACTGCCTGACGCAAATCTGCATTTCCCTCGGCGGCCGGATAATTGGTAAATCCCGATAAGTATGCTTCAATTATTAATTCGCGGAACCGCTCAGGAATGGGAAACAACGCCGGATTAAAATCCCCGATCGTAAAATTATAGATATGCCGGCCCTGTTTTATTTTCTCCTGTATTTCAGAAGCAAGCTTGATAATTTCTGAACCGATCAACGATTCTGCTAAGTGTGATAAAGGCATATGCAAAAATAATTTACCCCGAACGTTTACGACTTCAATGTAAAGCAAATAATCAGAGAATTCCTATGATTGAATCAGCATGATTTACTAATATAAAGCAGGCACATAAAACATATTAACCTTTAATTTTTTCGTATTTGTTAGTGTTGGAAATATTGATTTCATTCAACAGGGTTAAAACCTTTGGCTTTTCTACTGCCGGTGCACTTTTATATAAGTTTACCAGTTCATCGGATTTGGATTCAAAAAACACCAGCAACAAAACGGTATTCGGCGCCACTTTAAAAACTTTTTGTACCAGTTCCAGACTGGCGAAAATATTTTTCCGTGCTGTCTCAGCATCTTTAGTCAGCAAATCCAGTCCCTGACGATGGTATTTGTAGTTGGCTTCCCGCATCGGTTTGAAACGGTCGTTCATCACATTATCGATCAGGTTATAACGCGACCGGATATTGCGTTCAAACGGTTGCCATCCTGCCCCACCTGTCGGTTGCGCGTTGTTGGCAATATTGAATGCTTTATTGTAATAAGCATTTCCACCATATAAACCATAAGAATCAAAATCGGTAGCTATGGTATAATAAGCATAAAAGGAAAGCAAAGAAATCAGGTTATTGGTGAATGAATTGTCGTTGTATACCAACGGCTCAAACTCGTTGTAAACAAATTCCCAGTTTTCGTCGTTCATGTTAAATGTTATGGTATTGTATGAAGAACCATAAACCGGGCGTCTGCTCTGGATCTGGCAACTTCCCCTATAACTGTTGGTTGCCATATCAAACTGTGTGAGAATGATCTGGAGATTCATTTCAATACGCTCGTTCTGCTCCACTTTTTCTGTGGTCCAGCGGGTATTGTTCATGAAATTGTTGATGGCTGCCTCCAGTTTCCGGAATATGCGTTTATCGTTTAATTGAATTTGATTATCGAGAATGGTTGCCGTGCAAAGCAATTCCTGTGCATTGACAGAGAATGCGAGCATCCCCGCCACAATCAGACTGAACAGTTTACGCATGCAGGAGCGAAATGATTTTATGAACAATGTCGGTAGCTACCTCATTCTTGGATTTGAGTTTATAATCCGTCACAACCCCGCCTTTATCAATTATGCTGATTTTATTGGTAGTGTGACCAAAACCGGCACCTTTTGTTTTAAGCGAATTCAACACAATAAAATCCAGGTTCTTGGCCTTTAATTTCTTCTTTGCATTCTCTACTTCGTTGTTGGTTTCCAGGGCAAAACCAATCAACAATTGCCCCTTGGCTTTTTTACGCCCCAATTCTGCCAGTATATCTTTGGTCTTTTTGAGTTTGAGGTGCAATTCGTCGCCGCTTTTTTTAATCTTGGTAATGGAAACTTTTTCCGGTGTATAATCTGCAACTGCTGCGCTCATTACTGCAATATCTGTGCGTGAAAATTGTTTGAGAGTCTTCTCATACATCTCTTCAGCAGATGTTACGTTGATGCGGGTAATTTTTTCGTGCACCTCATGCAATTCAGTCGGACCAGAAATTAAGGTTACCTGAGCGCCATGCCGTGCAAACTCTTCAGCCAGGGCAAAACCCATGCGACCGCTGCTGTGATTGCCTATAAACCTTACCGGATCAATGCTCTCATAAGTAGGTCCTGCAGTTACCAGTACCTTTTTGTTTTTCAACTTTTGGGTTGTAGTTAAGGTATTGAGGATAAACTGTAAAATATCTTCCGGCTCAAGCATTCGTCCCGGCCCGGATAAACCACTGGCCAGCTCCCCTTCGGCTACAGGTAAAATAATATTGCCCTGCGCACGGAGCGTTTCTATATTTTGCTGTGTGGCCGGGTGGGCATACATATCCATATCCATAGCCGGGGCAATGCATGTTTTACCGCGAAAAGATAAGTATACCGCAAGCAGCAGGTTATCGCATAATCCATGCGCCATGCGGGCAATGGTATTTGCTGTAGCCGGAGCAATGAGCAGCATATCGCCCCATAATCCTAAATCTACATGGTTGTTCCAGATACCTTCTTCATCAGAAGTAAAATGTGTCAGAACCGGATTCCGGCTCACCGTTGAAAGAGATAAAGGTGTTACAAATGAATGAGCATCAGGTGTCATGACCACTTTTACTACTGCGCCCTGTTTAACCAGAAGACGCACCAGCGAAACAGCCTTATATGCGGCTATTCCACCCGTAATGCCGAGAACAATTTTCTTCCCCTTCAACATATTAATGCAAGGACTATTCTTCCGACTCTTTCAGTTCTTTGAGTTCCTTTTCGCGCTTTTCACGTTCCGGATTGCGGTGGTATAATTTGTCGTTCAGGAACTCTTCAGCAGCAATTAAAGTTGGTTTGGGCAAACGCTCGTAATAGCTTGATATTTCGATTTGTTCGCGGTTTTCAAACACCTCTTCAAGGGTATCGCTGTCGTTCGAGAATTCCTGCAATTTGGCATGCAATTCTTCTTTGATTTGTGCCGAAATCTGGTTTGCACGTTTTGAAATGATTGCAAGCGATTCGTAGGTATTTCCGGTAATTTCCTCGATTCTCCGCATGTCGCGCACCACAGTGGTATTGGGTGCATTTTGATAGTTGATTGCCATATAATTTACTCGTTTTTAAATGTTAATTTTTCTTTTCTGTCAGCTTCCATGTTTTTAAGTGCATTTTCTGATTTACTGACAAATCCTTTTACCTCCTGAACGAATTTGCTGTCAGGATTTTCTTCGCAAAAAATCATAGCCACCTGTATGGCGGTTTGATAACGCTCCGTCTTCTTTTCTTCAATGCTGTTTTGGGCAAGCAGGTAATGCGACTTTACAGATAAATAATCCAGTTCTTCCTTTTGCGCAATTTCCGGATAGTCCCTAACCACATTCTGAAGTGCCACAATGGCGCTTTTATACTCTTCTATATCATAATACAATCGTGCTTCTTTGTAGGCTTTTTGCGACAATTTATTCCTCAGTTTATCCAGCAAGGTATTGCATTCAGCAACATATTTGCTGTCGGGATAAACCGTAACGAACATATTGATGCTTTCGATGGCTTTATGTGTATCTGTTTGATCGAGATAAGCTGGTTGCGATTCCAGATACATACAATAGGAAGTCATATAAAGACTTTCTTCAGCCCATTGACCCGTGGGGTAATTTTCAAAATAAGCTTTAAACTGAAAACCGGCCAAAGGGAAATTTTTAAGTGCATAATTGCAATAAGCACTGTAGTAAAGTACCTTTTCGGCCATAGCAGTACCGTTAAAATTATCCTGCAACTGTTCAAATAAGGTTACAGCCCGGTAATAATCTTTCTTATTATAATAGTATTGGGCGAGTTCGTATTTTTTGTTCAGATCCGGGTTTTTGAGCGTTTTTTGGTAGTTACTGCAAGAACCGGTCAGGAGAACAACAAGAGCAATTAAAATAGTAAGAGTGGCCTTCATTCGCAATGATTAACGGCAAATGTACACCATTTATTCCTGCTTGTAAAGAGCCGAAAGTAGCCTATTTTAATTTTATGAACCTTGTATTCAAACATTTATCGCAATTTTTGATGCTTTTTTTTACTCCTTTTTCCAATTCTTTTACCTTGTGCGAAACCAAATTGAAAAAATCACTTTTAATAGCCTTGCTCCTTATCGGGTCAACATTCCTGCAGAGAGCTGCTGCTCAGGTTGCTGCAACAAAATTTAATCCTGATTCTGCAGATGAATTGACCGATACTTTTGCATCTGAGAAACGCATAATTCCGAACGACACATTCCAATTTTTCAAAACACGTTCGGATAGCCTGATCCATTATTCCTATACTTTTTTGGGCAACCGTTACCGGAGGGGTGGCATTGGACTAAAAGGGTTTGATTGCTCAGGATATACCATGACAGTTTTCAAGGGCTTTGGAATCAAACTACCACACACTTCTGCCGGTCAGGCATTGATGGGATTTGAAGTGAGCCGGAAGAACATTCGCAAAGGTGATCTGGTATTTTTTCGTGGAAGAAGCCGTAAAGGCAAAAGAATAGGTCATGTTGGTATTGTCATTTCTAATAAGGGAGAACCGGTACGATTTATACATTCAAGTACCAGTGAAGGAGTTCGCATAGACCGGTTGGATTTTATGTACTACAAAAAAAGATTTATCAAAGCTACCCGGCTTCCCGAATTGCAATAATTGCATTGAAGGATCTTTAAAAAACGCGTATTCCCAATTCTTGGATTCTTCTTGTTTAACGCAGGTTTAACATTCATATTTGCAAGGGAATAGTGTTTCCTTTTAGGTGTCAAATTGAGAAAAAAGAGACTATCTTGAATTTGCCGGTTTTATGCTGATTTATATCTTACTTGAGTATGAGCAATTCCCACTTGAAATGTGAATTATTTATTTAAGTTTGCACGTCTTTTTAAGGGTGAATATGTCTGAAATAATCAATTATTCCGCGCTTTTGATCCAGTTGGCAGTAGCCCTGGGATTCGTTGTAGTAGCCATGGTTGTTTCGCATATGGCGGGACCCAGTCGCAAAACCAGCGACAAGCTCATGAGTTTTGAATGCGGCATCGAAAGCAAAGGCAATGCCCGTATTCCATTTTCCATAAAATACTTCCTCACTGCTATTCTCTTTGTATTGTTTGATGTGGAAGTTATTTTTATGTACCCTTGGGCCGTTAATTTCAAAGCATTGGGCACAACAGGATTTATCGAAATGTTTCTTTTTGTAACGACCTTACTGGTGGGCTTCGGCTATATTATTAAAAAAGGCGCGCTTAACTGGGAATAAACCAACCAACCAAACCAAACTAATCCTCACGCAGCAAACATGTCAACCGATTTAATTACCCGTGAAAAGGAAAGCAGAGTTAAGATAGTAAAAGGACCTGAAGGAATCGAAGGCCCGGGGTTTATGGCTACCTCTTTTGATAAGGTAGTAGGATTGGCACGTGCCAATTCTCTATGGCCATTGCCTTTTGCCACTTCCTGTTGTGGAATTGAATTCATGGCCACCATGGGTTCCAATTACGATCTGGCCCGTTTTGGATCTGAACGGATGAGCTTTTCACCCCGCCAGGCTGATATTCTGCTGGTGGCCGGTACTATTGCCAAAAAAATGGGTCCGGTTTTGAAACAAGTGTATCTGCAAATGGCTGAACCCCGCTGGGTTTTGTCGATTGGCGCCTGCGCATCCAGCGGAGGTATTTTTGATACCTATTCTGTTTTACAGGGAATCGACCGTGTGATTCCGGTAGATGTGTATGTACCGGGATGTCCGCCTCGTCCTGAGCAAATCATCGACGGCTTAATACAAATTCAGAACCTCGTAAAAAACGAATCGCTGCGCAGAAGAAATTCGCCCGAATACAAAGCACTTTTGGAACAATACGGAATTCAATAATATGGCAGAATTATCAAACATTTTTGTACTCGACGAGCTGAAGTCCGCATTTCCGGAAGATATTTTAATGCAGGAAGAACCGTATGGCTTACTGACCATTGTTTTAAAAGCCGGTCGTCTTAGAGATGTCTTAAAGTTTTTGTCTGCCCATCCTGATATTCAGGCACAATTTTTAACTGATTTGTGTGGCAGCCATTATCCAGATAACAAAGATGGTGAACTGTGCATGGTGTATCATATGTACAGCATGACGAAAAATTACCGGATCCGTATCAAATGTTTTATTCCAATTTCTAATCCGGTTATCGCATCCATTTCCGATTTGTTTCCGGCAGCGAACTGGCAGGAAAGAGAGACCTTCGATTTTTACGGAGTGTTGTTTGAAGGACATCCCAATTTAACACGTATCATGAATGTGGAGGAAATGGACTATTTCCCCCTGCGTAAGGAGTATCCATTAGAAGACGGTTCTCGAACCGATAAAACCGACAATTATTTTGGAAGATAAGATGCCGAATCAAGACGATATAATCAATGCCCATGAGGATGATCTGGTAAGTGAATACACTACCCTGAATCTGGGACCCACGCATCCCGCCACACATGGTATTTTCCAGAATGTTTTAACCATGGACGGAGAACGAATTGTAGATGCTGTACAAACAGTCGGATACATTCACCGTGCATTCGAAAAAATTGCCGAGCGCAGACCGTATTATCAAATAACACCACTTACTGATCGCCTGAATTATTGCTCCTCTCCCATCAACAATATGGGTTGGCATATGACCGTAGAAAAGTTATTGGGTGTGGAATTGCCAAAACGCGCACAATACATGCGTGTGATTATTATGGAACTGGCCCGGATCTCTGACCATTTGGTATGTAATATGGTCATTGGTGTAGATACAGGTGCATTGACCGGATTTACCTATATGTTTCAATGGCGTGAAAAGATTTACGACATTTTTGAACATATCTGCGGATCGCGGTTAACCAGCAATATCGGTAGAATTGGCGGTTTAGAGCGCGACTTCAACGATGAAGTTTATAAGAAGCTGCGCGCTTTTCTGAAAGAGTTTCCAAAATCATTTCAGGAATTTAGCAACCTGCTCGAACGCAATCGCATTTTCTTTGACCGTGTAGTAGGTACCGGACCTATTACTGCTGAACGCGCGTTGCAGTACGGTTTTACCGGCCCAAATCTGCGTGCAGCAGGCGTTGATTACGATGTTCGGGTTATGCATCCTTACAGTTCTTACGAAGATTTTGATTTTATCATTCCGGTTGGTACTAAAGGCGATACCTATGATCGCTTTATGGTTCGTCAACAGGAAATACAGGAGAGTTTGAAAATTATACATCAGGCATTGGAAAATCTTCCGCAGGGAAAATTCTTTGCCGATGTTCCGGAGTTCTACCTGCCTCCAAAACAGGATGTATACAACAATATGGAAGCGCTCATCTGGCACTTTAAAATTGTGATGGGTGAAACGGATGTACCCAAAGGAGAAGTCTATCACAGTGTTGAAGGTGGAAACGGTGAATTGGGCTTTTATCTCGTGAGCGATGGTGGTCGCGCTCCTTTCCGCCTGCATTTCAGAAGGCCTTGTTTTATTTTCTACCAGGCTTATCCCGAAATGATTCGCGGAGGTATGTTGAGTGATGCCATCCTGACCATGAGTAGTATGAATGTTATTGCCGGAGAACTCGACGGTTGATTAATTAATGATAGTGACGATGAGTGAAACAAATACACCCGACCGGGTTCAGTTCAGCGAGGAATCCGAAAAACTGATTCGCAGTCTGATGACCCGTTATCCGGAAGGAAAACATAAATCTGCCCTGTTACCTGCCCTGCATATTGCACAGGCCGAATTCAACGGCTGGCTGAGTGTACCGGTAATGGATAAGGTTGCAGAAATTCTGAATATCCAACCGATTGAAGTTTATGAAGTGGCTTCCTTCTACAGTATGTTTAACCTGAAACCGGTTGGAACCTGTCTGATTGAAGTTTGTCGTACCAGTTCCTGCTGGCTGCGCGGTGCAAATGATGTGGTAGCTCATCTCGAAAAACGATTAGGAATAAAGGTTGGTGAAACAACGATTGATGGTAAATTCTCGCTCAAAACGGTTGAATGTCTCGGATCCTGTGGCACTGCACCCATGTTGCAAATTGGCGAACAGTACCATGAAAACCTGACGTTGGACAAACTGGATGATATTCTGGAATCGCATAAGTCTATGACAAAACACAGTACCTATTTCGATCATACTACTTTCCGTAAAAACTAAATCATGGGAAGACAACTCTTACTCGAACATATCAATAAACCAGGCATTCAATTGTATGAAGGATACCGTGCAAACGGAGGTTATGCATCAGTAGAAAAAGCACTGAAGCAAATGACTCCCGAAGCGGTTGTAGATGAAGTAAAAAAATCGGGATTGCGCGGACGAGGTGGCGCCGGATTTCCTACCGGAATGAAATGGAGTTTCCTGGCCAAACCTGAAGGGGTTGCGCGTTATCTGGTTTGCAATGCTGATGAATCAGAACCGGGAACCTTTAAAGACCGGTATCTCATGGAGTTTATTCCTCATCTGTTGATCGAGGGTATGATTACTTCCAGTTATGCCTTAGGTGCCAATACTTCCTATATTTATATCCGGGGTGAATATTTTTATCTCGTTCGGATTCTCGAAAAGGCAATTGCTGAAGCATATGCAAATGGCTGGTTAGGTAAAAATATTTTAGGTACCGGTTTTTCACATGATTTGTATGTGCATCCCGGAGCCGGTGCTTATATCTGCGGAGAAGAAACAGCTTTGCTAGAGTCACTGGAAGGCAAGCGGGGAAATCCGCGGATCAAACCTCCTTTCCCTGCAATTAAAGGCTTGTACGATTGCCCAACTGTTGTTAATAATGTAGAAACCATTGCTTCTGTTGTTCCAATCGTTAACGAAGGCGGAGATGCGTACGCAAAGATTGGCATTGGCCGTTCTACCGGAACCAAATTGATTTCAGCGTCAGGTCATATCAACAAACCGGGCGTTTACGAAATAGAAATGGGTTTGCCTGTCGAGGAGTTCATTTTCAGTGATCAGTATTGCGGTGGCATTTTAAATGGTAAAAAGTTAAAAGCTGTAGTAGCCGGAGGATCTTCAGTACCAATTTTACCTGCCGACCTGATTCTTAAAACGGCGAATGGCGAACCGCGTCTGATGACCTATGAAAGCTTGGCCGATGGCGGATTTGCATCCGGTACCATGTTAGGTTCGGGTGGATTTATTGTAATGGATGAAAGCACCAGCATCGTAAAAAACCTGTTTACTTTTGCCCGTTTCTACCATCACGAAAGTTGCGGACAATGCAGTCCGTGCCGCGAAGGAACAGCCTGGATGGAAAAAATCCTGCACCGCTTGATTGATGGTGAAGGTACCTTGGAAGACATCGATTTGCTTTGGGATATACAAAGCAAAATAGAAGGCAATACCATTTGTCCGCTCGGCGATGCTGCAGCATGGCCCGTTGCCAGTGCAATCCGTCACTTCCGTTCAGAATTTGAGGAATATGTGAAGCATCCTTCGCAGGTGCGCGATATCAAATATTATTTTCATTGTAACAATTTAGACCCCGCTGTAGCTTACAGCAGCTTATAAGATGGCGAAAGTAACCATAGACGGAATTGAAATTGAAGTGCCTGATGGCACGACAATTCTTCAGGCTGCCCGCATGATAGGCCCTGAAGTAGCACCTCCTACCATGTGCTATTATTCGAAATTGAAAAATAGCGGTGGTTACTGCCGCAGTTGTCTGGTTGAAGTAACCAAAGGATCAGAGAAAGATCCACGTCCTATGCCCAAATTGGTGGCATCGTGCCGAACAGCTGTAATGGATGGAATGGTGGTTGGAAATACTACTTCTAAAAAAGTAATTGAAGCCAGGGCCAGTGTGGTTGAATTTCTGTTGCTCAATCATCCTCTTGATTGTCCGGTTTGCGATCAGGCCGGCGAATGTCATTTGCAGGATCTCAGTTACGAACACGGGAATTATAAAACACGTACTGAATTTGAGCGCCGCACATTTGAGAAGCTGGATATAGGTCAGAACATTCAATTGCATATGACGCGCTGCATTTTGTGTTACCGCTGTGTAAAGGTAGCCGAACAAATTACAGACGGACGCGTACATGGTGTAATGAACCGCGGTGATCTATCTGAGATTTCAACTTATGTAACTGAAGCTATCGACAACGATTTCTCCGGTAATATGATTGATGTGTGTCCGGTGGGTGCATTAACTGATAAAACGTTCCGTTTCAAAAGCCGTGTGTGGTTTACCAAACCGGTAGATGCCCACCGCGATTGCGATAAATGTTCGGGTAAGGTTGTTTTGTGGTACAAAGGCGATGATGTACTTCGGGTAACCGGAAGAAAAGATCAGTGGGGCGAAGTGGAAGAATTTATCTGCAATACCTGCCGTTTCGATAAAAAACAAACCAGCGACTGGACGATTGAAGGAGTGCGTGAGATCAACCGGCATTCGGTAATCTCTGCCAACAAATACACCAAACTGGTTAAGCCCAAAGAATTTACCCTGAACGATATTAAAGCCATCACCGAATAATGGATTGGAGTATACTTCTCGATAAAACCGTTCTCATCCTCATCATTTTTTTGGTGAGTCTGGGGATCGCCGCCTATTCAACATACGGAGAACGTAAAGTTGCGGCTTTTTTACAAGATCGTATTGGCCCGGATCGTGCTGGCCCATTTGGCATATTACAACCATTGGCCGATGGAATGAAAATGTTCATGAAAGAAGAAATCATTCCCAATGCTTCCAACAAATTCCTGTTTATTCTGGCTCCCTGTCTTTTTATGATGACATCGCTGATGACGAGTGCCATTATTCCCTGGGGCAAATCGTTCAATTTCGGCGGGCATGAATTTAGCCTGCAGGTTGCTGATTTGAATGTTGGAATCCTATATCTGTTTGCTGTTGTTTCTATCGGTGGTTACGGTATCATGATAGGTGGATGGTCGTCCAACAATAAATTTGCATTGTTGGGTGCCTTGCGCGCTTCCTCACAAATGATCAGTTACGAACTGGCCATGGGGATGTCGCTGGTAGCCCTGCTTCTTTATAACAATACACTGAGCTTACGCGAAATTGTAGATGCACAGGCAGGCTTTCACTGGAATGTGTTCTATCAACCGCTGGGTTTTTTAATCTTCATGATCACTGCATTTGCCGAATGCAATCGTGCTCCGTTTGATTTACCCGAAAGTGAATCGGAGTTGGTAGGGGGATATCACACCGAATACAGTTCCATGAAATTGGGTTTGTACCTGTTTGCTGAATACATTAACATGTTTATTTCTTCGGCAATCATTGCTTCTCTTTATTTTGGAGGATACCATTTCCCGGGTCTCGATAACCTTGATTTGCCGCAAAATATTGCTGCCTTACTGAGTGTAATGGTTCTCTTTGGCAAAATTATTTTCTTTATCTTTTTCTTTATGTGGGTTCGCTGGACCCTGCCCCGCTTCCGTTACGATCAACTGATGCGCCTGGGCTGGAAGGTTTTGATCCCTTTGTCAATTCTAAACGTATTGCTTACCGGAGGATGGTTAACTTTTATGAAATAATTGAATTAACCACAAGAAAAAAAATCATCTATGCAAGCATTAACCAACCGATCTAAAGTAGTTTCCAATCATAAACTCAACTGGATAGAAAGCCTGTATTTACCGGCTATTTTTCAGGGAATGGTGATTACTTTTAAGCACTTGTTTAAGAAAGCAGCTACTGTACGCTATCCTGAACAAAAAAGAGATATAGCACCGGTATACCGGGGTTTACACGTATTGAAACGCGATGCTCAGGGACGTGAAAACTGTACGGCTTGCGGTTTATGTGCAGTGGCTTGTCCGGCTGAAGCGATCACAATGGATGCTGCAGAGCGCAAAAAAGGCGAAGAACATTTGTATCGCGAAGAGAAATATGCAGCCAAATACGAAATCAATATGTTGCGCTGTATCTTTTGCGGATTGTGCGAAGAAGCTTGTCCGAAAGACGCTATTTACCTCACCGATCGTTTAGTTAAACCGGAGTATTTCCGCGATGATTTTATTTATGGCAAAGACAAACTGCTCGAAGGAATCAAACCGGAAGAACGTATCGATATCAGTAAGCGAAAGAAAAATTACGAGATGAATCCTTCACCTGAACATACCCGTTAATCGAATTGAACCCATGAGTCAGATAATATTCCTTCTTCTTTCCCTGGTTACGGTTGTGACAGCTTTGTTGGTTGTTTTTGCCAAAAATCCCATGTACAGTGTATTGTCGCTTATTGCCTGCTTTTTCACCATTGCCGGTCATTATATTCTTTTGAGTGCACAATTTTTAGCAATTGTACATCTGATTGTATATGCAGGAGCCATTATGGTCTTATTCCTGTTTGTGGTGATGTTGTTAAACCTGAATGCCGAATCAGAACCTGTTAAATCGAACCGTTTACGCATAGCTGCAGTTATTTCAGCAGGACTGCTTCTGCTTACTTTCCTGGCAGCGTTGAAATCAACCATGCCGGCAGTGTTTGCATCTCCTCTTAAAGCTGATCTTGGAAGTGTTCAACAAGTTGGTCAATTGTTGTTTACCGATTTTCTGCTGCCGTTTGAAGTATCCTCCATCCTGTTTCTCTCTGCCATGATTGGCGCAGTGGTACTGGCTAAAAAAGAAAAAAGATAATATGGAAACATTTATACAATCCATTCCGCACAACTGGTACCTGATCTTGTCTACCCTTCTGTTTTGCATCGGAGTGATGGGCGTATTGTTCCGGCGCAATGCCATCATCATGCTGATGTGCATTGAATTGATGTTGAATGCAGTGAACTTGTTGCTTGTGTCGTTTTCGACTTATAGCGGCAACAACGACGGACAAGTATTTGTATTTTTTATCATGGTGGTGGCTGCAGCTGAGGTGGCGGTGGGATTAGCTCTGCTGATCAGTATCTATCGCAATGTAGCCAGTACAGATATCAATGTGCTCAATAAATTAAAAGGATAACCAACCGAATAAACCTTCATCATTGTGACTGAACCTTTTTTAAGCGACGTAAATTTAGTGGTTCCCGGTATGCTGATTCCGCTATTGCCCCTGGCCGGGTTTCTGATCACCGGATTGTTGGGAAAATTTTTACCCAAATCAGTTAACGGCTGGATTGCAACCCTCAGCATTCTGGCATCTTTCATCTGTTCGGTGCTGGTCTTCCAGCGTCTTGATCCGGAACATTCAGTCAATATTGACCTTTTCACCTGGTTTAACCTGAGCAATTTGCATATCAGTTTCGGATTGCTTATAGATCCGCTCACGGTGGTTATGTTGCTGGTGGTGACCGGAGTTGGATTTCTGATTCATCTGTATTCTTTAGGTTATATGCACCATGACGAAGGGTTTACACGCTTTTTCGCATACCTCAACCTGTTCATCTTCTTTATGCTCATGCTTGTCATGGGCAGCAATTACCTCGTCATGTTCATTGGTTGGGAAGGTGTAGGTCTGTGTTCATACCTTCTTATTGGATTCTGGTTTAAAAACGATGCGTTTAATGATGCCGCTAAAAAAGCATTCATCATGAACCGGATCGGTGATTTGGGATTTTTGTTGGGCATGTTTTTAATGCTCTTTCATTTTGGTTCGCTTGATTTTGATACAGTGGCAACACAAGCTGCAGGTTTGGGTTCAAACCAAACATTGGTTATTGCTATTACACTCTTGTTATTTATAGGAGCAACCGGCAAATCTGCTCAATTGCCTTTGTATACCTGGCTACCGGATGCTATGGCCGGCCCAACTCCTGTATCGGCACTCATCCATGCGGCAACCATGGTAACCGCCGGTATCTATATGATTGTTCGTTCCAATGTTTTATTTGCATTGGCTCCGGCAACTTTAACGGTTATTTTAATCGTGGGTGTGGCTACTTCAGTTTTTGCTGCGGTTATCGGATTGATGCAAAACGATATCAAAAAAGTACTGGCATATTCTACGGTGTCGCAATTGGGTTTAATGTTTGCTGCGCTTGGGCTGGGGGCTTTTTCAAGCGGTATGTTCCATGTAGTGACACACGCTTTCTTCAAAGCGTTGTTATTCCTCGGTGCAGGGAGTGTGATCCATGCATTAAGCGGTGAACAGGACATCCGGAAAATGGGTGGCTTGCGGAAATTAATCCCTATTACTTACTGGACTTTCCTTTTGGCTTCCCTTGCGATTTCTGGTGTACCTTTTCTCTCGGGATTTTTCTCCAAAGACGAAATTCTGGCACATGCATTTGAACATAGTAAATTAGTTTGGGTGATTCTTTCGGCAAGTTCACTGTTGACCGCATTTTACATGTTCCGCTTGGTATACCTCACCTTTTTCAATAATTTCAGAGGAAGCGAAGAAACCAAAAAGCATATTCACGAATCGCCGTGGACCATGACTTTTCCATTGATCATCCTTTGTATTTTATCGATTGTTGGCGGATACCTCGGATTGCCTGAAGTGCTAAGTCACACACATTTATTCGGAAATTACCTTTCATCTGTTACCGAAGGTTCAAAGGCTTATCTGGCCGAAACCGGACCTGTCAGTCACAGTACCGAAATAACGTTGATGGTGTTTGCCGGCCTTGCAGCTATTGCAGCCATCTGGTATGCCCGTAAAAATTATCTGGTACAGCACCAGTTACCTGAAGCAGATGTTCAGTTAACCGGTTACCGTAAATGGATTTACAACAAGTTTTTTGTTGATGAATTTTATGAAAAATTTATTGTGAAGCCAGTTCAACTCTTGTCGGATCTGTTCCTGGTAGTGATTGATAAATTGGTGGTGGATCTGATCGTGAGTGCTGCAGCGTGGTTTATTGGATTATCCGGACGTACGTTGAGGCTCTTACAAACCGGAAATACAGGCTTCTATTTGTTTGCCATGGTCTTTGGTATGATTCTATTATTTGTAATTCAACTGTTCATTTGATGATAACGCTAAGCTTACTCTTCTTCCCTTTGCTGGCTGCAGTGCTGGTTTTATTAGCAGGGAATAAATATGCCTCCCGGGTGGCACTTGGCCTTGCTCTGGTTGAAGCAGCATTAACTTGTTATGTATTTTCCTTGTATAAATCTGCCGGTTCTGATGCATTTTATTTTTACAGGGAATGGATTTCAGATCCTAAAATTAGTTTTCATTTAGCCATCGACGGGTTGAGTTTGTTGATGATCGCATTAACCAATGTGTTGCTTCCGCTGATTATTTTATCTGCATTTAACCGCGACATTAAAAACAAAAAGGGCTATTTCTCGCTGATGTTGTTTATGCAGTTTGCACTGGTGGGTGTATTTATGGCCATGGATGGCCTCCTGTATTATATTTTCTGGGAACTGGCACTCATTCCCATTTATTTCATCGCCTTGCGCTGGGGTGGTCAAAACCGTGTTTCGGTGACCTTGAAATTCTTTATCTATACTCTCGCCGGAAGCTTGCTGATGCTTTTTGGATTTATTGCTTTGTATTGGTATAGCCCTGCACACTCCTTTGATATCCGTGATCTTTACAACAATACTATTTGCAGCTGCAAACAAGGTTGGCTGTTTTGGTTGTTCTTTCTGGCCTTTGCCATCAAAATTCCCATTGTACCCTTTCATACGTGGCAGGCCGATACGTATCGCGAGTCGCCGACACAAGGCACTATGTTGCTGGCCGGTATAATGCTCAAAATGGGAACCTATTCACTGATCCGCTGGTTATTGCCGGTATTGCCGCATGGAGTGGCAGAATGGGGTCCGTGGGCTATTGCATTTTCTGTGATAGGCATTGTATATGCATCCGTTATCGCCATCATGCAACGTGATTTGAAGCGTCTTTTCGCCTTTTCATCGCTTGCACATGTGGGATTGATCAGTGCGGGGATTTTTGCCATGAATATTCAGGGATTGCAGGGAAGCGTTGTTCAAATGTTGGCGCATGGTGTAAATGTTGTTGGACTTTTCTTATGCGCCGATATCATTTTAAACCGAACAAAAACTTTGCAAATAGAGCAATTGGGTGGTATACGTAATCAGGCTCCTCAATTCAATACGTTGTTTATGATTATCGTATTGGGTAGCGTTGCCTTGCCTTTGACCAATGGATTTATCGGAGAGTTTTTGTTGCTGTATGGCGTGTATGAATACAATACCTGGCTTTCCGTCTTTGCCGGTCTCACTATAATTTTAGGAGCTGTTTATATGCTACGCATGTTTCAGAAAACCATGCTCGGTAAGAATAGCGATCAGACCGGGATATTTGAAGATCTCTATTGGAACGAGAAAATAGTATTGGGCGTGATTGCTGTTATCATTGTGGTAATGGGAATTTATCCGCAACCGGTATTCGATCTGGCACAACCGGCTCTCGAAAACATATTAAATAAAGCATTGATTCATTAATTGATAAACCGAACCTAAGTGAATACATTAATCTTAACTACCATTCTCGGTTTGTTGTGCATGGTGATGGAAATTTTTAACCTGCGCAAGCTCCTCGTTCCGGTCCTGATTGCCGGATTGTGTGCTGTTTTTTATGTGAATTATACCGGATGGGAATTGCTTGCACCGGTTAGTGTTGGAGGCATCAACATGGATCATATGATGCAGGTTGATCATTTCAGTATGGCATTTAGTGCGCTGTCCATTTTCCTTACAGCCATGATCATTCTAATGGGTTCCGATTTTTACCGCAACGAACAACATCACCTGAGCGATTACCTTTCGATTATAGTTTTCATCCTTTGCGGTACACTCGTATTGTTTAGTTTCAACAATCTGGCGATGTTGTTTCTGGGCATCGAAATCGTTTCCATATCGCTGTATATTATGGCCGGCAGCAAACGTTTCGATCTGCGCTCGAACGAGGCCGGATTCAAATATTTCCTGATGGGTGCTTTTGCTTCCGGTTTTCTGTTGTTCGGCATAGCACTGGTTTATGGATCTACCGGCTCATTTGAACTGGCTAAAATCTCAACTTATGTAGAAGACGGAAACCTCTCCCCTTTGTTCTACGCCGGATGTTTACTCATCATTATCGCTTTGTTATTTAAGGTAGCTGCCGTTCCATTCCATTTCTGGAGTCCGGATGTGTATGAAGGTTCTCCGGCATTGGTTACTGCTTTAATGTCAACACTGGTAAAAGTTTCCCTTTTTGCAGCTTTCTACCGCTTACTCGAAAATGGATTCTTTGGAGCGTATGCCTTTACCACACCCATCCTGATGTGGGTAACTGCAGCCACTTTGATATTGGGAAATCTCACCGCATTGTTTCAGGAAAATTTCAAGCGCATGCTGGCATATTCCGGAATATCTCATGCCGGTTATATGCTGATGGGTGTAATGAGCATGCCTGCTCAAAGTGAATCGGCACTGTTCTTTTATGCAAGTGCATACGCCATCGCCTCAATCGGAGTTTTTGCTGTAGCTATTCCGGTTTTTCTGGCACAACGAAACGAAGGAGTGAATGCCTTTAACGGATTGGGTAAACGTAATCCATTATTAGCTGCCTTACTAACCATTTGTATGTTGTCGGTTGCCGGAATTCCTCCCTTTGCAGGTTTCCTCGCCAAATACTACATCTTCTCGCAAGCTTTTCAATCCGAAATGTTTGGTATTACCTTACTGGCTGTGATCACCTCTATTATTGCCGTTTATTATTACTTCAGAGTAATTGTGGCCATGTATACCAAAGAGCCTAATGATACCGAGGTAAAACCCGCTCCGGTTTACTGGATCGTATTGTGGATTTGCGTTGCTCTGAGCATTGTATTGGGAATCTTTCCGGATAGTTTGATGCAACTGTTGAGCTAACGGTAGAGACGCAATTCATTTCGTCTTTTGGTTATTACACGTGTGTCATGTTCAACCGCGTTGCGGTTGGCTTTCATGTAGGAGCTTTGTTGCCTGGAGTTATGGATGAAGGACCGCGTTGCGGTCAATCCCGGATGCAGGAAAAATTCCAATTGCATTTAAATATGGGCATTGCATGTATTGCCCAATCTATTTACCAAAAACCAACAATATTTTCGGTTAAGATTTATGTTTTGAACATCCCGTTTTATTGAGGGCATTACATGTAATGCTCCAACATCAACAATCAATCTCCACACCGAATTGTTCAAGATGATGCATACAATGTTTGAAATGAAACTGCAGCCATTCATGAAAATTCAGGGGTCCGAAAATATTGTGCATGCGGGTAAATGATGGGTCCTGCGATTTAAAAGAAGACACAAACAAATCAATATCGTTTTGCAATTCAATTAACGCTGCTTCAATATTCGCATTTCGCAATTGCTTGTATTCATCGGTATAAATCGGATTCTGAAAGTTGTGCTGCATGGGCCGGTCGTTCAAGAGCCCAATTGCCTTTACCCGTTCCAGTTTATCTTCGGGTGTTGTTTGGGGCATGGTGAAACTTCCGTTGGATGCTTTAAATGGCCATGCCAAATGTTCGATCATTTGCCTTACGTTCATGGTTCCCCATAGCGCAGGTGTATTTTCGGGGATAGCACCTAACTGATGAATAAGTCGGTTCCTGAGATAAAATTCTATTTCTTCAGCAGTTTTCATTTTTACTGATTTTTATGCAGGTTATACAGCGTGATGGAATGGGTCAGCGTGATCAATTGAATGCCATAATTCCCTTTCTTCCAATGATTCGATTTTGAGAGAGATGCCCGATAGATCCCTGCCTGTTTCACTTTGATTCGATCGGAATAAACGATGTAACCCGTTGAGTCGGTAATGATGAGCTGTATTTTTTGAGGACTGTTTAAAGCATAGGCTACATGCAAACGTTCATCAATGAAACGGGCATCCAATAAACTATTTTGCGTGATTCGATCCAGAGAATCTTTACTGTCCATTATTGCTCTGGCCATTGCGGCATCAGGCACTCCGTAGCCGATATAATTGTTTGGTCGGGTATAATTATCCGAACTGAGTTTTATCGCCTGGGCAATAGCCGATGTACCCGTGATGGGGCAAGCCTGCATCAAACAGGCAATGGTACCACAAATCAATGGACAAGCATATGAAGTACCATTTCCGGGATACACAATCCCGTTTTCCGAAAGTACCATGGTTCGTTCTCCCATAGCCACAAGGTCCGGCTTTACGCGCCGGTCGGCAGTAGGTCCGATCGAACTGAACAAAGCCAGATTCCCCGTCTCATCCACCCCACCAACCGTAATTACATCTTTCACATCAGCGGGTGCAACAATTTTTCTCCAGTTATTATCGCCTTCGTTTCCCGAACTGCATACTACAACCATGCCTTTTGCAACAGCCAGAGTAGCCCCTTTGGAGATTAGTGTGGTATTCCCATTTAACTCTTTCAGCCGGTGATTTTGTTGTTTATCGTCGAACTCATTATAACCCAGCGATGATTGAATGAGATCTGCACCGGCGCTATCGGCCAATTCAGCTCCTAAAATCCATAAGGCTTCTTCGAGCAGGTTTTCATTTAAAGCATCTTCAGTCCGGATCAGCAGATAATTTGCAGCATAGGCCGTGCCCACCAAACGGTTGGGTGCATAGGCAGCCATGCACGACAAGACACCGGTACCATGCGCATCATCATCATACACCTGAGTATTTCCATCCACCAGATCTCGTGTTAAAACGATTTGCGACGAATCAAACAAATGCCGGAAATAGGAAATATGATTTACTTTACTGAATCCCGCATCCAAAACTGCCACTGTTATACCTTTGCCGTTGAAGCCCAGTTGATGCAGTGCAGGAGTATTCAACATCTTCACCTGTAAAGCAGATTTTCCATAAAAATCAGAATCCTGTTCGAGTTGCTTTGAAGGATTTACTTTGGCTTCCAATGTTTCCACCAACTCGTGTATGTCCTTTCTGACCACTCCTTGCAACACTTTGCGTTCGCCGAGATACGTTGTACTGCTTATAAAAGGTAAATTCCGTATGGTATCCGACAATTTTTTTTGTTTGCTTTCAACAAGGATTGCATTCATCCAACGCGATGTTCCGGTTACCTGAACACCAAGTAGGCTTAGTGTTTGAGTAAATACCGGATTGACCGGAATATCATTCATCCCGATAGAAATCTGCAATCTGTTCTTACGTTGAATGGATTTTGAGGATAGGAATGCCTCCGGCTTCGACATCTTATACTGACTGGTATCTTTACCATTCAAAGAAATCCAATGATAATATTTTCCGGATTGCGCTGATGTATATACAGTTTGCAGTAAAAAGATAATTGCGACAATTTGTTTCATATTCCCTATTCATGCCAGGCATTTTTAATGAAGCAAAGCATGCAGTTGTAAATTTAACTCAATTTAACTCAGCAGATTTTACCGTTCAAAACTTTTCTCAATCCAGCCTCCGGCAATCACATCGTTACCTTCGTAAAATACCGCTGATTGTCCCGGTGCGATCGCTTTTACATGGGTGCGAAAATCCACTTTCATTTTATCTCCCACCATGGCAATATCTGCCAGTGATCCTGAATCTTTGTATCGGATTTTTGTGAGCGACTCCAAAGGTTGATCCAATGTAGCATATTTCCCCATATTGATACCCCTCACCCACATACCGTTGCGTTGCAAATCATCTTCGCGTCCCAGGATCACGCGATTGGATTCGGGTTGAATTTCTATCACATACAATGGTTCACCTACAGCTATTTCCAATCCTTTTCGCTGGCCAATGGTATAAAACGGATATCCGCGATGTTTACCCAGAATTTTCCCATCTACCCCCACAAACATTCCTCCTTCAACTTCTGCTTCCAGTCCATCCACCTTACGTTTCAGAAATCCGCGATAATCATTATCGGGAACAAAACAGATTTCATAGCTTTCACTTTTCTTCGCCAGCTCTTCATACCCCATGTCGATCGCCATCTGACGAATTTCCGTTTTGCGGAACTGCCCCAGCGGGAAGCGGGTTTTGGCCAGACTCTCCTGCGTCAGACCCCACAATACATACGACTGATCTTTGTTTTCGTCCAATCCTTTTGAAACTACATATCTGTTGTTTTCCCGGCGCACCTGTGCATAATGTCCGGTGGCAATAAATTCGCAGTCGAGCTGATCTGCCCGCTTGATCAGGGCTTCCCATTTGATATGGGTATTGCACAATACGCATGGATTAGGCGTGCGACCAGCCAGGTATTCTTCTACAAAGTTGTCGATTACAAAATCGCCAAATTCATTGCGAATATCCAGAATCATGTGATGAATGCCGTGTTTTACGGCAATAGTGCGCGCGTCGTTGATCGAATCAAGGCTGCAGCATCCGGTTTCTTTTTTACTCCCTCCTGCAGTGGCATAATCCCAGGTTTTCATGGTGATTCCGACTACCTCATAGCCTTCTTCACGCAACATGACAGCCGTTACGGTACTGTCGAGGCCACCGCTCATGGCGACCAGAATTTTTCCTTTTTTGCTCATATTCAAAACATCACAGGGTAAATAGCCCTGGTGATTGATGGGGGCAAAGATAATGAAGAATGAAGAATTAAAAATGCATTGTCTCGCCGAAGCCTTGGCGTAGGCGGAAAGAATTAAAAATGCATTGTCTCGCAATAGCTTTAGCGGCGGCAGGAAGAATGAAGAATGTCTCGCCGAAGCCTTGGCGTAGGCAGACTTGTCTCGCTATAACCAACGGAGGCAAACTAGTGTAAATCCATATCCATTTTTCTGCAACTTCAACCGAAGTTGGAGCTCTCAGTATCATCAGCATTCAGTTCCTGTTAATCCTGATCTCTGTCTGTTTTCAATCTCCTTTATATCCCTATATTTGAAAGGTGCACTTAAAACGAATGGTCGTTTTGTTTATGATTTTTATTTCGCTACAGGCATTTGGCCAGGTAGTGTCTAAATCTTTCGAAGAGCCAACTCCTATCCTGAAGTTCAATATCCTCAGTCCGATTGTAGGTACTCTCTCCTTTCAGTACGAAAAACCTATTGATTCACATAGCAGCAATCAGTATGGATTTTACATATTTACCGGGGATATCGCCGGAGCTTATATTCCGGCTATTGGATTTGGTGTTACTTATGATTACCGCTATTATTTGCTTTACGAAAACCAACGTGATTTTTATATTCAGCCGTTTGTACGATGCCAGACCTTTTTTACCAAATTGGGTGTGAACAACAACAATGTATCTTCATACAGTGTTCCGGGTGGTACCAATCTGATTGTTCTGAATGGTGGATTTGTATTGGGCAAACAATGGATCCTGTTTAAACGACTGGTATTCGATGCTTTTGCAGGTCCTATGTATTCTGTTGGGGATTCAAAAAATGCAATACCCGTTCAGGATATTAAACCCTTTTACAGCGGATTCTGGTACCGGGCCGGTATAACAGCCGGATATAAATTTAACTGAATTTAAACACATGAAAAGCTTAACCATACTATTTATTTTCACTGCTTGTTTAAGGCAGGTTTCATTTGCACAAACAGATTCGGTTTTGACGATAAAGCCTTTACACGAAGCTAAAAAACACCGGTTCTTATCCGACTCCCGCAACTCTATTAAATTTAATTTACTGAGCCCCTTTTACAGCAACCTGAGTGTTGCGTCTCAGCATATGATAGACGATGAGAAGAGTTTTCAAATCACGGCGTCGTACATGGATTTCAGTGGAGTATTTGGCGGCTCTGATGAGAGTTATGACAAGGATAATCAGGCAACAAAAATGGTATCATTTGCACCAGAGTTCCGTTATAATCTGAATGGCAAATATCTTTCGGGTGTCTATTTCGGCGCCTTTTTCAGATACTACTATATGAATTACACATATGATTCTATCGAACGTGGCAGTTATTATAACCCTAACCCCATAAATGTAATTCCAAAATCTTATACCTATCAGGTTTTGGGCATTGGATTGGTATTTGGAAGTCAAACCATTTACAAACGGAAAATTTTATTGGATACATTTATCGGACCCGTATACAATATCATGCTGGCCAGCAGTCAAACCATCAAAAGCAACTCCGACCTGCAGGTACATGATGATATACCCAATTTGTTTTTACGCGGGTACGGCATCCGGGCAGGTATCTTTATTGGATTGGCTTATTAGATTATTCCGGCCTTCCAAGCATGAGGCTATCGTGCAATATTTTATAATCTGCCTTCATCCAGTTTTGTAATTCCTCAATAGATATTTCAGGTTGCCTTCCTTGTAACAAATCCGGTTGTCCGGCATCAACCCATGCTGTATACCACATGCATCCTGTTAATTGTATAGCCAATCGCATGCGGCGTTCCACCTGCCCGTCGAGCATGCGGTGATAGGCTTCTGCATAACTTCTGGAATACGTTTTAACCGAATTTTGTCCTTTTCGCTCATAAACATATTTCTGGTTTGCTGGAAATTTATGGTTGAGCTGAGCTTCCATTTCCAGCACCGAATCTTTGGCTAAAAAACTCCCGGAGCTTGCCATCCATGCTGTTTGCAAGGGATTATGTAAATAATACGATTTGCCCACAAAAAAATCGTATTCATCGCTGAACAATTCCGGCAATCGCGATTCCCAGAATCCATGTATTCCTTTTTGATTGGTCAATTGCCCGTTGTAATTCATGGTTGCATGCAAGGGAACACAGGCATCGGCCATATAATGTCCCAAATCTGCCGAAACCCTGATAATACGTTCAGCGTCTCCGGATTTGAAGGCTTCAGTAAGCCGGTACAACATGCGTTGAATATGCCAGGGTACTATGCCATAGGCCAATAAGGTGTCTTCGGAATATTTAGCTACAGCATCTTTCCAATTGGGCGGAACGGTATCTATGGGCCAGGATTTTTCGTAATAATCCAGATCTATATAGTGCCTGCAAGCTTCAGCTGTATCGGAATACCGTCTTTTATCCGGATCAACAGCATGTTCGGTAATGACAGAAATATGTTGTTTATAAAAACCCATCAAGGGTCCGGGCAAAGTAAATACCGCCATGCGGTTAATCAATTTATGTCCGAAAAAGCCCCAGGAAGCAGCATAAAACGGAGAGATCAGGCAAAGTCCCAGGCATAAGAATTTAAGTTGTTTCATTTTCAGGCCGTTTATGTAAAGCTAATGCTGGTTATAGAATGCTTTACCAAGTTTGATCAAAATTGAGGAACTTTGGCTGTTAAAAAAAATATTCATGAAACAATTCTTCAAATTTCTGTTTGCAAGCATGCTTGGATTTCTGGTAGGAATCTTCCTGCTGATTCTTATTGGTGCCGGCATCCTCTCCACGCTGATTAACAGCGGCAGCAATCATGAAGTCAGTCTGAAGGAACACAGCATTCTGGAACTGAACCTGGATTATATGATTCCGGAGCGTAGTTATAATTCGCTGAGCAATGTATTTGAGCTTTTGAATGATAACGGATCTTCACAACCCGGATTGAAAGAAATTTTAAAAGCCATACACTCGGCTGAAAAGAGCGATAAAATTGATGGGATCTACCTGCCCCTATCCTTTTCACCCAACAGTTATGCCACACTCGAGGAGATCCGGAATGCATTGATTGACTTTAAAAAAAGCGGTAAGTTTATCCTTTCCTATGGTGAAATGGCCGAGGAGCATGCTTATTATATGGCGAGCGTTTCAGATAGTATTTATCTGAATCCGGCCGGCGAATTGTTGTTTAACGGCTTCAGCTATTCAACCGTGTATGTAAAGGAAATGCTCAACAAACTGGGTGTTGAAACTCAATTGATCCGGCACGGAAAATTTAAAGCGGCCGGCGAACCCTTCGTGGCCGACCGGATGAGCGATGAAAACCGGGAGCAAATCCGCCAGTTTATGGGAGGTATTTACAATCATTTTATACAACAAATTGCAAAAGCACGAAAGAAATCCATTCAGGAAGTACAGGACATTTCCAATCAGTTGAAGATCCGTTCGGTGCAAGATGCACTGCAATTGGGAATGATTGATGGGATCAGATATACCGATGAAGTGATGTTGGAATTGGGTCAGCGCAGTCATAAAAAAGATAAGAAGGATCCGATTCTGGTTTCAGTAAATGATGTCAATGACGCTATTTCAACCACTTCGTATTCCGTGAAAAATAAGATTGCTGTAATTTATGCTTCCGGAGATATTGTGAGTGGAAAAGGCGATGATGAAACCGTAGGTTCCGAAACTATTTGCAAAGCATTGGCCAAAGCACGTAAAGACAGCAGCATTAAAGCAGTGGTATTGCGTATAAATTCTCCGGGTGGCAGCGCGCTGGCATCCGATGTGATTCACAGAGAAGTAATGTTAACGCGTAAACAAAAACCGGTTATTGCTTCGATGGGTGCTGTTGCAGCATCGGGTGGTTATTATATTGCAGCACCGGCTACCCGGATTTTTGTTGAACCCAATGCCATCACTGGATCTATAGGTGTATTTGGTATGACTTTGAATGCCGAAAAATTATTACGCGAAAAGCTGGGATTACGGTTTGAAAAAGTCAACTTCGGTGAATTTGCAGATATGGGAAGTGTGGATCGCGCTCTTACACCACAAGAAACGGCCATCATTCAACAAATGATTGATCGTATTTACATGGATTTTATAACCAAAGTTGCTACAGGACGAAACATGCGTATTGAAACGGTAGATAGTCTGGCACAAGGCAGGGTTTGGAGTGGCACCGATGCGCTCCATCTCAAGTTGGCTGATGAAGCCGGAGGCATTGAAGATGCCATCGCATTTGCCGCAAAACTTGCAGGACTGGGTAAAGAATACCGTATTATCAGCCTGCCCGAACAAAAAGAACCACTTCAGGAAATGTTGAAGAATATTTCAAAAAGAGCTGAGCTTTATTATATCAAATCTTATTTGGGTATTGATTACCCACATGTGGTGCGTGCCAAAGAAATGCTCAAATACCAGGGCATACAGGCACGCATGATGTGGAATACAGAAATTCATTAAGCGTTGATCAGGATGAAAATAATATTCTCACTCTCCTTTATTCTGGCACTATCTGTTTGGGCAAATGCCCAGCAAAATGTTTGTATCGCCTTTTACAATCAGGAAAACCTGTTTGATACCATCGACGATCCACACAAAAACGATAACGAGTTTTTACCCACAGCGCGCAATCAATGGAACAGTGAAAAATATTTCAACAAACTGGATCATATGGCTCAGGTAATCGCTTCATTGAATGAAAACAAAGGACCTGACATATTAGGTATGTGTGAAGTTGAAAATCTGGCCGTTGTACATGATATGATTCAACAAAAAAGATTGAAATCACTAAAGTATGCAGCTGTACACTTTGAATCGCCTGATGAACGCAGCATCGACAATGCTCTAGTTTATAAAACTTCA
The DNA here is from genome assembly GCA_041665785.1 of Bacteroidia bacterium. GTDB lineage: Bacteria > Bacteroidota > Bacteroidia > UKL13-3 > UKL13-3 > JBAYIE01. The sequence continues at coordinate 69,247 of JBAYIE010000008.1, forward strand.
AAATTCTCGTTAATTACGGCTTATCCTTACCCGGTAGTTATTGATACGTTGCCACGCTTTAAGACCCGCGATATTTTACTGGTGAAATTGCAGGCTAAAAACAAAGCAACGCTTATTCTCCTGGTAAACCATTTCCCTTCCCGCCTGGGTGGTCAGGAAGCCAGTGAATTTAAACGATTCAGAGCAGCAGCGGTATTGAAACATATCTTCGACAGTATTCACGCAGCAGATCCAAATCAGGCTGTTATGGCCATGGGCGATTTTAACGACGAACCCAATGATCCTGCGATGGATTCCATTCTTGGCGCCGGTCCCGATTCGGGTTTCGCATTTTTTAACCCGATGTATGCGTTACATCAATCCGGTATGGGCTCTCACCTATACCGAAAACACTGGAGTATGCTCGATCAGTTTGTGCTCAATCCTGCACTTTATTCGGATAAAGGAAAATTCAACTATTCCAATGGTTCAGCCTCCGTTTTTCAACAAGCCTGGATGCTCGAAACCGATGAAAAATATAAAGGTGCACCCAAACGAACTTTTGCCGGTGCCAAATATTTAAACGGGTACAGCGATCATTTTCCTGTTTATATGTACCTGAATTCACGCTAAAAATATGGATGACATAACGCATTACTTTAAAGATCTCACTCCAAAACAACAACTCCAGTTTGATGCCTTGCTGGAACTTTATCCGGCCTGGAATGAAAAGGTGAATCTGATTTCGCGCAAAGACATTGACAGCCTCTTTGAAAAGCATATTCTGCATTCGTTAGCCATCGCAAAATTCTTACCATTCAAACCCGGCACCAAAGTGCTGGATATAGGTACCGGTGGAGGTTTCCCTGGGATTCCGCTGGCTATATTTTTTCCTGAAACAGAATTTGTGCTGTGCGATTCCATTGCCAAGAAAATTGCAGTAGCCGAAAATATTGCTGAATCCATCGGATTATTAAATACTGATTTTGCGATCGGAAGGGTTGAGCAACTCCGCGAGCAATTCGATTTTATTGTGAGTCGTGCTGTTGCACCTATGGAACAACTCTTCCGGTGGACCCACAAATTGCTTTCTGAAAAACAGCGCAATCCAATTCCAAATGGATTTTTATTGTTAAAAGGCGGAGATCTGGAAGAAGAAAAAAAGGAGTTGTTGCAATTGAATCGCAAACTGCATATCGAAGAAATACCTTTGTCAGTGTATTTCTCAGCACCATTCTTCGAAACCAAGAAGCTTATTTATATCAGCAGGTAATAAAGTTGAGCCTGATCAAAGTTCAACTGCTGAAGGCGCTGATTTGCGCCTCGGGATTACCAATCAACAAGCGCTATTCTTCAATCCGGGCCACTTATCCCCAATTTCTTCCGGATTCCTGAATTCCTGCCTGCATTATTTCCATAATTTTATAACTTGCTCCTCCACTGATACTCAATCCAACTATGCTTAAAAGACTTTTTATTTTGATGATGGCAATAACCCAGCTTGCCATTGCTCAGCAATCCTTAACACCTGAACTACTCTGGAAACTGAATCGCGTGGGTAATCCACAACAATCACCTGATGGGAAAACCGTGTTCTTCGAATTGCGCAAATATGATTTGAGTAAGAACAAAAGCATAAATTATATATGCATACTTTCTGATAAAGCCGGAAACGAATATTCCAGTATTACGGGAGATGTTGCAAACGCTTTTGATGCCCAATGGAGACCCGACGGTAAAAAAATCAATTACCTCTCATCGGAAAGCGGAAGCGTACAACTTTATGAAATCAATCCGGATGGCACTTCTAAAGTACAGATAACTCAGATTGAAGGTGGAATCAATGGATATAAAATATCCCCGGATTTGAAGCATCTGGCCTATTGTGCAGATGTGAAACTGGATCAATCAGCAAATGAATTGTACCCCGATCTTCCATTGACTAAAGCAAGGATTACGGAAGGTTTATTTTACCGCCATTGGGATGCATGGCACGATTATGCTTACAGCCATATGTTTATTGGTGAAATCAGCAAGGACAAATTAACAGGCAAAGCAAAGGATATCATGCAAGGAGAAAGAGTGGATGCCCCTTTACAACCCTTTGGCGGAGATGAGCAGTTTAACTGGAGTCCGGATGGCAAAATGCTGGCCTATACCTCCCGGAAATTAAACGGAACGGCAGAAGCTGTGAGTACTAATTCTGATATTTATTTATACGATCTGAATTCACAACAAACAACAAACCTCACGGCATCGATGCCGGGTTATGATACCGATCCGCAATTCTCACCGGATGGTGGTAAAATTGCCTGGACCAGTATGGAACGCGCCGGTAACGAGTCGGATAAGAACCGGTTGATGGTGTATTATTTTGCCACAAAAAACAAGGTAGATATAACGCTTGACTTTGATTATTCCACCGAATTCTTTCAATGGAACAAACAAGGGAGTGCCCTTTATTGGATCTCCGTATACGAAGGAACCAAGAATATTTATTATGCCACAGAGCAAGCCGGCAAGGCCGGATTTACGTTCTCTTCTGTTAAAGTGCTGACCACTGGAGATCATGATTACCTCTCTTTCAGTATTCACTCTCAAAGCAACTCCAATTTTCGCATCATTGGTGCACAGCAACGGTTTAGTTATCCAACCGAATTGTACTCCGTATTTGCTGACGGCATGGAGCGTCAGATTTCAAATACCAACCGCGAATATTTAAAAGATATACAATGGGGTAAAGTAGAAAAACGCTGGGTAACTACAACCGACAACAAAAAAATGCTGGTTTGGGTGTTTTTACCTCCGGGTTTTGATGCAAATAAAAAATACCCGACTCTGCTCTATTGCCAAGGTGGACCGCAAAGTCCGGTATCTCAGTTTTTCAGTTACCGCTGGAATTTCCAGCTGATGGCGTCGCAAGGGTATATTGTGGTGGCTCCCAACCGTCGCGGACTCCCAGGATTTGGCTCAGCCTGGAACGATCAGATCATGGGTGATTATGGAGGCCAGTGTATGCAGGATTTGTTATCGGCCATTGACGATGTAAGCAAAGAATCCTATGTCGATAAATCGCGCTTAGGTGCAGTAGGCGCCAGCTTTGGAGGATATTCTGTGTATTGGCTGGCCGGCAATCATCAGAACAGGTTTAAAACTTTTATTGCGCATTGTGGCATGTTTAATATGGAGAGTTGGTATGGCAGTACCGAAGAAATGTGGTTCGCAAACAATGATAACAAAGGACCTTACTGGCAATCTCCAAAACCCGAAAATTTCAAAGCCTCTCCTCACCAGTTTGTTCAGAACTGGAATACGCCGATGTTGGTTATCCACAACGAAAAAGACTTTCGGGTGCCTCTGAATCAGGGAATGGAAGCATTCAATGCTGCACAGTTAAAAGGAATAAAAAGCAGATTTTTGTATTTCCCGGATGAAAATCATTGGGTTACAAAGCCACAGAATAGTGTGCTCTGGCAACGTGTATTCTTCGAATGGCTCAAAGAAACATTAAAATAATCACGGATTAATTCCGTTTTACAACATTAAACTTATACAACGCATACTTATGAAAACTTACCTCCTGCTGATTGCCATTTGGATATTTCCATTGACGATATTGGCTCAAGAAGTACCCACAGCTGAACTGGAAAAGATTATTGAAACTTCGCCGGAAGTAAAAACCGGGAAACTGGAAAATGGTCTTACTTATTATATCATCAAGAACAAAAAACCGGAAAACCGCATGGAATTGCGTTTGGCTGTGAATGCCGGAGCAACATCCGAAGAAGACAATCAACAAGGCTTGGCGCATTTTGTAGAGCATATGGCTTTTAATGGCACGCGCCATTTCAAGAAAAACGAGTTGGTAAACTATCTGGAATCCATTGGCACTAAATTCGGACCGCATTTGAATGCCTATACCAGTTTTGATGAAACGGTTTATATGATGCAGGTTCCGACTGATTCAGCGACACAATTCGACAAAGCTTTTCTGATTTTGGAAGATTGGGCACATGGAATCACGTTCGATTCCAATGAGGTGAATAAAGAGCGTGGCGTTGTAATTGAAGAATGGCGTTTGGGACAAGGAGCCTTGGAAAGGATGCGTAACGAGTATTGGCCAATGCTGTTCACCGGATCACGTTACGGACATCGCCTGCCTATTGGTCAAAAAAATGTACTGGAAACAGCACCTGCCTCCTTATTGAAATCCTTTTATAAGGATTGGTATCGCCCGGAATTAATGGCAGTTGTTGCAATAGGTGATTTTGATGTGGAAGTGGTTGAACAAAAAATTATTACCCATTTCAGCAAACTCAAAAATCCGGCTAAACCTCGGGCTCTTACTGCCTGGGATGTTTTGGAAACACCCAATTTGCAAGTGGCAACGGTAAAAGATAAAGAAGCCCCGTATTCCATTGTTCAGGTTATTTACAAATTACCCAAAACAGAGTTGAAAACCGAAGGTGATTACCGCCGGATCATGCTGGAACGTATTTTTAATGGAATGATGGCCTCCCGTTTGGATGAACTGACTCATAAACCCGACGCTCCTTTCAATTATGCATCCATTCGTTATGGTGAACTGGTGCGCTATAAAAACAGTTATTCTGCCTTTGCCATAGTGAATGAAAAAAATATCATGAAGGGCTTGACTGCTCTGGTTGATGAAAGTGAACGGGTAAATCGTTTTGGATTCAATGCTTCAGAATTTGATCGCCAGGTTATTCAAATGCAACGTCAGTTAGAGAAGCAAATGAACGAATCGGATAAGACAGAATCCGCACGACTGGCGGGTAAAGTAGTTTCTTCTTACCTGAAAGGAACCGCATTGCTTAATGTGCAAAAGGAATTCGAACTGTTTAGTAAATATATTGGAACCATTCGTGTTGAGGAGATCAATCAATTTTGCAGGGAATGGGTAAGTGAACCTACTAAAAATTGTTTGGTAATACTGCAAACACCCGATAAGCCAACTATTAAAATACCTGAACACAGCGATATAATGGATGTAGTGCGTGAGGTGAGTAAAAGAGATATACATCCCTATCAGGATTTTGCTTCCAATACTCCGCTTATCCAAACAAATCCGGTCCCGGGTAAAATTGTTGCCGAGAAAAAGGACGGAGAGAATGCCATTACTGAATGGAAATTATCCAACGGGGCAACTGTGGCATTCAAAAAAACCGACTTTAAAAACGATGAAATTCAACTGCGCGCTTTCAGTTGGGGTGGCGCATCTTTGTACCCGTTGGGAGACGATGCATCAGCGTCGGAAGCAGCGTCTATAGTGTCAAATTCCGGTGTTGGCCAATTAAATTACAATGACCTGAACAAATACATGAAAGGTAAGATCGCCAATGTCAGACCGTATATTTCAGAGACTTCTGAAGGCATGTCGGGAAGCTCAAGTTTGCAGGATTTTGAAACCATGATGCAATTGGTGCATTTGTATTTTACTGCACCTAGAAACGACACCGCCGGATTTAAATCCTATATGGAACGTCAGCGTGCCTTTATAGAAAACCGTAGCCTGGATCCTGAAAGCGCCTACGAAGATACTATTGAGGTTACCATGAGCAATTACCACCCGCGTCGCCGCCCATGGACATTAGGTTTGTTGAATGAAGTAAAACAGAAAAGGGCTTTTGAATTATACCGTGAACGCTTTGCTAATGCAGCCGATTTTACTTTCACTTTTGTTGGAAATGTGGATGAATCTATTCTTAAAAATATGGTAATGCAATATCTGGCTACATTACCCGGAAATGCATCCAAAGAAAAATGGGAGGATGTAGGCGTTACAACTCCAAAAGGGAAAATCAGCAAAACCGTGAAACGAGGTATGGAGGCTAAAAGTACAGTTACCATGCGTTTTACAGGTGATGCCAAATTTGATCCCAAAGCAAATATGGATATGAAAGTGTTGATGAAACTCATGAGCATCAAATTGCGTGAGAGTCTGCGCGAGGAAAACAGCGGTACTTATGGCGTTAGTTGTTATGGTGGGCTGATGCGAATTCCCAGACAGGAGTTCTATGTGAATGTTTCATTTGGTTGCGCCCCAGGCAATATAGACAGGTTGACCAAAGCAGCGTTGAAAGTCATTGACAGAGTAATGGAGGAAGGTTGTGATGAACAAGATTTGATTAAAATCAAAGAAACATTTCGGCGTGAACGGGAAGTCAGTCTGAAAGACAACAACTGGTGGTTAAGTACCATCAATCAGTATTATGCCATGAATGACCCGATTCCTTCACAAAAAGAGTTCGAAGAATATTTCAATAACCTGAAATCGGAAGACTTTAAAGCAGCAGCAAAGAAATATTTTGTGAAAGATAATTATGCTTACTTTACCTGGGTTCCGGCGGAATCCAAATAACTTAATTATTCTCTGGTTACCCCTGCTCCTGCTTATTTTACCTGCAGGAGTACGGGGACAAACCGATAGCTTAACCACAGATTCTAAACCGCGCGATGGCATTGCCAGGCTAGACGCTACCTCCAGTTGTCAGAGGCAGATTTTGACGGCACAACAAATCAAGCTCAGCGGCTATACGCGATTAACAGAACTGGTTCAGCTTTTCGACGCGTTTACTTTTTCCACTTCTCTGGGTCAGAACTGGCAACTCAATGCAAACGGTATGAATCCTTTGCACAATACACAATGCGTGATCATGTTGAATGGACAACGCATTCAGTATAACCTCACACAGGTCTTTGCATTGAATGAATTGGGTATATCTGTGAATGATATAGAACGCATAGAACTGGTACATACACCGGATCTGTATCTGGGTGAATTTGCAGATAAGGGTTTGATCCACATTGTTACAAAAAACAATTTTAAGGGATTGCTTTACCGTGGTCATATGGCCTACGGTTATGATGTATTGCAACAAATGCCCCATTCTAAAACCTTTTCCCAAACCTTTGGATTCAGCAAAAAAGGTTTTGCCATACAGGTTTCACAAAACGCATATCTTACCGAAGTGTACGATCGAGCAACATCATCATACTGGACTAGTATAAATCCATTACAAGCAACCCGTTTACACATCACCTATTCTCACAAGCGTGTGACTCATCAGTTGCAAGGTAATTTGCATTTAAAACACGGCCTTCTCAATTTTGACCTTACACGCCCCAACAATTTGTATTCATTGGGTTACCTAAACCATATTACACTTAAACCCGGACATTCATTCAGAACATCCGTTAACCTGGCTTCCAACAGTACGGCATCCTTCGAAAATAAAGGGTATCTCGTTCAATCGAATGTATACCATCATTATCGTAAGCCGTTCAGGAAAGATCAACTGCAACTTAAAACTGGTCTGGGATTTGATTATTCGTTCTTACCATACCGCTATTTTTTTTACGGGCAAACCATATCAACTCAAACGGCAACCTTAAGTAATAAGTTAATCAAGCCTTTTGTTTCATTAACAGTTCCCTTAACCCGTAAATTATGGCTTACTACCGATCTTCAGGGTGTTTCAAACACGCATGACTTTGGATATAAAACCTGCATTACATTGTATAAACGCATCAGCCTGATTTCAAACTGGAGCCTGGTCGGATCCTACAATAAACGATTACTGGATGAAGATAATTCCCTGTATGCTACGTATTCCAATTTGCCTATTCATGCTTATTCGGTGAATAGAAGTTCAGACCAATTTACACTGGATGCCAATCTGGCCTTAAATGTGGGAAACAATTTCAAACTTTTCTTCTCGAACGGATTGCGTTATTTGTCACATCAACCGGGTAATGGAGATTATTACAATACACCTATACTTATGGTGGATCCCATATACTTCTACCCCAACTTTTCATACAACCTGAATACCACGAACTGGATCATGCGTTTCAACCTGCATTACGATGTATTGCGCAACCTGTTTATGGATTTCAATTACCTCCGCACCTCGCAGTGGGCAGGCGACGAAGCTATGATATCCGGAATTCCGAAGCACAAAACCACCTTGGTATTGAATTATCAGTTACCCGGAAACTTTAACGTTTGGTCGCGTTTTTATTATCAAAGTGCAACACAATGGAGCCATCTTTTCAGCCATATCTATATGCAAAATCCGATAAGTATGGATTCCCGCTTAATAACTGATTTGGGGTTGAATAAATCCTTGTTTAAGAATCGGATGAATTTAAATCTCACTATAAATAATCTATTCAACACCACAGAACAATACTATCCTTATGGAGTAACACGAGGACCAAGGGCACAGTTGAGCCTGGCCTGGAACATTGATCAGCTGTTTGTTTCGGCAAGTGCAAAGCCCTAAATTCGCAGCCCATGTTTATTGAGCTGAAAAATCCCTTGTTTAAAGACTTGCAGGCTGTTGTAGAACAACAACAGGTGCAGGCATTTATTGTTGGCGGATTTGTGCGCGATCATTTCTTGCACCGCGAATCCAAAGACCTCGATATTGTAGTGTTGGGTGATGGGATTGAGCTGGCCAAAGCATTTGCCGAAAGCCGAAAGGGAAAAACCGACTTCGCCTTCTTTAAGAACTACGGCACAGCCATGGTGAAAACAGCCGATTGGGAAGTAGAATTTGTTGGTGCCCGAAAAGAATCTTATGCGCATCATTCGCGCAAACCTACAGTAGAACCCGGAACATTGACCGATGATCAAAACCGTCGCGACTTCACCATCAATGCAATGGCTGTGAGTTTAAACAAAGCTAATTTCGGTGAATTACTGGATCCCTTTGGTGGATTAACAGATATTGAACATAAAATAATCCGGACGCCGCTGGATCCCGATATTACATTCAGCGATGATCCGCTTCGCATGATGCGGGGAATTCGTTTTGCAACACAGATACGTTTCGAGATTCTACCTGAAACCTTCGAATCCATCAGGCGCAATAAGGAACGAATCGGTATAATTTCATTCGAACGCATCAACGAAGAACTCAATAAAATCATGTTGAGTAATAAGCCGTCCGTTGGTTTCAATTTGCTGTTCGATTCAGGTTTGCTTCATCTGGTATTCCCCGAACTGGCAGCCTTGCATGGCGTTGAAACCAAAGGTGGAAAAGCCCATAAAGACAATTTCTACCATACCCTGATGGTACTCGACAATATCTGTGAGGAAACAGGAGATCTCTGGCTTCGCTGGAGTGCTTTGTTACATGATATTGCCAAGCCTCTTACAAAACGTTATGCACCAAGCGATGGCTGGACTTTTCACGGTCATGAAGATAAAGGTTCACGTATGGTGAACAAAATTTTTCGTCGGTTGAAACTTCCATTGAACGAGAAGATGAAATTTGTAGAAAAAATGGTAGCCCTGCATCATCGTCCGAAAGCATTAGCCGAAGACGGAGTTACCGACAGTGCAATCCGCAGATTGATTGTAGATGCCGGCGAAGACCTGGATGCATTGTTTGCTTTATGTCGTGCCGACATGACTACTAAGAACGCCAAAAAGCGCGAAACCTATCGTCGAAATCTGTCGCTGGTATTGCAACAGGTGAATGACGTTACCGAACGTGATGCACTGCGAAACTGGCAACCTCCAATTCACGGAGATCATATCATGGAAGCTTTTGGCATGAAGCCCGGTCCTGAAATTGGCACCATCAAAAACGAAATTCGTGAAGCCATTCTCGAAGGCCGGATACCCAACACCTTTGAAGATGCGCATAAACTCATGCTCGAGTTGGGCGAAAATCTGGGATTAAAAAAACGATAATCATGTATAAATTCAGCACGACCCTTTCACTTTCATTTTTACTCTTACTGAGTGCCTGCAGTAAAGATTCAAATGACGATAGTTTCAATGATCCCTGTGGAGGTTCATCACCGGGTGGATTTGTGAGTTTATTAATTTCAACCGACGACGATATACAAATGGGTATGCAAACGGTGAATTATATCGAAAGCGATACCAGCGGAATGATTGTGATGGATTCCATACAATACAAAGAAGCATACCGGCATATATATCGTATCCGCGATACCATTTTAAATTCGGGCAAGGTGTATTATAAAAACACGTTTCCATGGCGCATCCGTTTAATTAAAGACGATAAAACCCTGAACGCTTTTTGTACACCCGGTGGATTTATTTATGTGTACACCGGCATCATCAAATACCTGGATAACGAAACGCAACTGGCAGGTGTGATGGGACATGAAATTGCTCACGCAGACCGGCGCCACAGCGCACGCCAGATCGTTTCACAGTATGGAATCATTGCATTACTCAGCATACTTTCTGGCGGAGATCCTAACATGCTCGCCGAATTATCAGCCAACCTGGTCTTGTTAAAATTCAGCAGGGAACATGAAAGCGAAGCCGACGATTACTCCGTTCGTTTTCTATATCCAACGGTGTATGATCCCAGAGGTGCAAAATACTTTTTTGAGAAAATAGGTAGTCAGGGTACACCAGAATTCCTCAGTACTCACCCAGATCCGGGGAACCGTGTTATTGCGATAGAGAACAAATGGAGTTGCCTGGGTGGCCGAACCGACGGACAATTATTTGATACCCGTTACCAGCAATTTAAGGCGAGTTTGCCGTAGGTTGGTTAATTGTTAATTGTTATTCGTTATTGGTTATTAGGTTAATAGTTATTGAGTATCGGTTCACTGGCGAGCTACTTCGTACTTCGTACTATGTAATTCGTAATTTGTAATTATGTAATTGTGTTAATTGCAAAGAGACATTTTTGTTACTTAGTAAAGTTCTCTGGTTAGCTACTTCGAACTTCGTTAATAGTTATTTGTTATTGAGTTATTAGGTAGCAGCTCATTGGTTAACTAATTAGTACTTCGTAATATGTACTTTGTAATTCGTAATTATGTAATTGCGTCCTCCTCCTCTATGGCTTCCGCGGATGATATACTTGTGTTGAGAGCCTGGAAGCATTCATTTTAAGATTCATGCTTCTGCTTTGTCCATCGCGATGTGCCTTCAGGCCTTCGCGCGATATAGTTGATTATTGAGTAAATATTCTCTGGTTAGCTACTTCGTACTTCGTAATTTGTAATTCGTAATTGGAAATAAGCGTTTTCAAATCACAAGGTTCACAATTTTACCCGGAACGAAGATTATTTTCTTTGGAGCATTTCCTTCCAGCCATTTTTGAACCACAGGATCACCGTTAATAATAGCTTCAACCTGAGCACGGGTAGCCTGCAAACTCATTTCAATATTGGTACGATGCTTACCATTGATGGAAACAGGATAGCTGAAATTTTCTTCGACTAAATATTCCGGATTAAAAGCCGGAAACCTGGAATTAAATATGCTGTCGGTATGGCCCAGGTTATGCCATAATTCTTCAGCAATATGTGGAGCGTATGCACTCAGGCAAATCAGCAACGGTTCCAACACTTCCCGTTTCGAGCACTTGAGATCAGTCAATTCATTCGTACAAATCATGAATGCCGGAATGGAGGTGTTGAATGAGAATTTTTCTATATCCTCTCCCACTTTCCGAATCAAGGTATGAACTATTTTCAGTTCCTTCTTTGTAGCTGCATCATTCTTTACTATTAAGGCACCATCAGCATTGAAAAACAGTTTCCAGAGTTTTTTCAGAAAACGCTGAACGCCTTCAATACCCTGTGTATTCCAAGGTTTGCTTTGCTCCAGTGGACCCAGAAACATTTCATACAAACGCAAGGTATCCGCGCCATAATCTTCAACAATTTTGTCGGGTGTAACCACATTGTGTTTCGATTTTGACATCTTTTCTACTTCGTGTCCGCAGATATATTTACCATCTTCCAGTATGAAAGTAGCATCTTCAAAATCCTTACGCCATATTTTAAATCCTTCCAGATCCAGTTCGTCCAATGTTACCAGACTTACATCTACATGCAAAGGCGTCACATCGTATTGATCCCTGAGTCCATAAGAAACAAACTGATTCGAATCTTTGATACGGTAAACAAAATTACTCCTACCCTGAATCATGCCCTGATTGATCAGTTTTTGTGCCGGTTCATGCATCGGAATAAGTCCACGATCGTACAGAAACTTAGTCCAAAATCTGACGTACAATAAATGACCGGTGGCGTGTTCGCTTCCACCCAGATACAAGTCTACATTTTTCCAATAAGCTGCTGCTTCCTTACTTACAAATTCCTGCTCGTTGTTTGGATCCATATAACGCAGAAAATACCAGGAAGAACCTGCCCAGCCTGGCATGGTAGTCGTTTCAATGGGAAACCCATTTACTTCAACTGTTTGTGAATTTTCATTCCACATCCATTTATCGGCACGTGCCAATGGAGGTTCACCATCCTCAGTCGGAAGAAATTTGTCAATTACCGGAAGTTCCAGAGGTAATTTATTTTCCGGAATACAATACGGAACACCATTTTTATAATACACAGGTATAGGTTCTCCCCAATACCTTTGCCTTCCAAAAATGGCATCCCTCAACCGGTAATTGGTTTTGCCTTTACCCAGTTTTTGTTTCTCTATAAATTCAATGGCTTTTTTAATGGCAGGTTTTACATCCAGTCCATTCAGAAAATCGGAATGGATCATTATACCCTCTTTGCCATCATATGAGGCTGTACTTAAATCATGTCCGGGAGGTGTTTCGATCACTTGTTTAACCGGAAGATGAAAATGTTTGGCAAAAGCAAAGTCGCGCGTATCATGAGCAGGCACGGCCATTACAGCCCCGGTACCATAACCGGCCAACACATAATCAGCCACCCAAATGGGCAATTCCTGACCTGTAAAAGGATGCATGGCATACATACCGGTAAAGGCTCCGCTTACTTTTTTTACATCCGACATCCGTTCACGTTCACTCCGGTTTTTAGCTTCCGAAACATAATGCATAACATCATCCATACAATCAGCTGCTACCAACTCATCCAACATTTCATGTTCAGGAGCAATAGCCAGATAACTTACACCAAACAAGGTATCCGGTCGTGTGGTAAAAACTTCTATATCGAGTGGTGAATCCTGAATTTTGAATTGAATGCTTGCCCCCTGCGATTTTCCAATCCAGTTGCGTTGTGCTTCTTTTAAACTATCGGTCCAATCCAGATTTTCAAGATCCTTCAGCAAACGCTCTGCATAGGCAGTAATGCGCATACTCCATTGATTCATCAGCTTGCGTTCAACCGGATATCCACCCCGTTCACTTACACCGTCTTTTACTTCGTCGTTGCTTAATACAGTACCTAATGCCGGACACCAATTCACAAACGCTTCGCTTAAGTAAGCGAGTCTGAAACCCAATAAGATTCTTTGTTTTTGCTCATCCGGAAATAACTTCCATTCTTCGGCTGTAAATGCCGGAAACTGCATTTCCATGCTACCGGTTAAGCGCTTGTCAATAACTCCTCTGAACCCTTTGGTTTCAAAAGTCTGAATCAAGGTTGAAATCGGTTCGGCTTTATTTGTTTTTGTATTGTACCAGGATTCGAATAACTGAATAAAAATCCATTGGGTCCATCGGTAATAGGACGGGTCTGAAGTACGAATTTCACGGCTCCAGTCATAACAAAATCCCATTTTATCCAATTGTTCCCGATACCTGTTAATATTGTTTTCTGTTGTGATGGCGGGATGTTGTCCGGTTTGAATCGCATATTGCTCAGCCGGCAAGCCGAATGAATCATACCCCATAGGATGCAAAACATTGAATCCGTTCAGTCGCTTATAACGGGCATAAATATCAGAAGCAATATATCCTAACGGATGACCAACATGCAGTCCGGCACCACTTGGATACGGAAACATGTCCAGCACATAACATTTGGGTTTTAATTCATGCGGAGAAACATGGTAAATACCTTGTTCGTTCCAGTAACGTTGCCAGCGGGCTTCGATTGTTTTAAAATCGTACTCTTTCATTGAACTTAAGTGGAGTAAATGAGAACGCAAATGCCGGTTGAGTCCGTGCATTCATGGCTTTTAGTTGCCTCTGTTATTGCGGTTATTTCTGAAATTTCTGTTGTTGTTATTGCGGTTATTTCCACCACCTCTGTTTCTGTTGTTGTTGTTGCGCGGACGATTGCTTTTTTCAGGAACTGATTGACGAACGTTTCTGAACTGCACGGCATTAAACTGAACATTGTCTGCATCTGCGGTCATTTTAATTTTACCTCCGGAAAGCATTTCCAGATGAGCTAAAATTTCTTCATCGCTGAGCATTTCTTCATTCCAACTTCTGCACGATTGCTTCATAAACGAACCAATCAGGTTGATAAATCCGGTTTTGGTCGGTCCTTCTTCCATTTTTGCAGCTTCAGCAATCATCTTTTCTACATTCTTGCCGTAAAAACGAAAACGTATTTTTTCCTGTGGATATGCCATGGCCTCAGGTTTGGCCTGAAGGATTTCCGGAGTTGGTATGGTATAAGGACAATCTACATCGAGTTTGAAATTGGAAATAATGAAAAGGTGATCCCATAATTTGTGCTTGTAATCCGCTACATCCCGCAAATGAGGATTGAGGTTTCCCATCAGTGTGATTAATGCCAAAGCCAGTTTATTTCTCTTCTCGTAATCAGGTTCGCGTATCGCATACTCCACCATTTTCTGGATATTGCGACCGTATTCCGAAATAATAAGGTCTCCGCGCTGGGTATTGTATTCAGGTAATAATGCCATAATTTGTCCGCAAAATAGCGCTAATTTTCGGGATAAATCAATTTGAATCAACTATCTCCTCTGACTGTTAATTTTTTCTTAAAAAAATTAACATTAATTCTTAAAAATCATTGAATTAACCCAACTTTAACGGGAATCATACTAAGATGGACTAATTTTGTATCCAGTAACCTAACACTGTGTGTAAATCTATAAAATATTAGTGCTAAATTGGTACCCTAAATGAACATCAAAAAGCCCTTAAGACTTTTATTCTATATAGCCGCCTTTACCTCCACATTGGTTGTACCGGTGAAGGCTCAAAACATTGTTGCATCTGGTACCAGCGTAATGAACGTTGAAAAAATGGTTCGCGACTACCTGTTCAACGGCAATAAAGACGTAACCCTTAAAAACATAAAATTCACCGGTGGCTTTGGGGCTGTTGGTGCTTATAAGGCTGTGGGTACCCCGTTTGGAACCACTGAAGGAATGATCCTTTCTACCGGTTCAATTTATATGGCAAACGGTCCTTACATGCACGATACTACATCTACAGTTTGGGGAAGTGTTCCGGATTATGATGCAGAGCGATTAGCACATGGTGGTATTATGCCTTTCCCTCCACCTGATCCTCCGCAACCACCAAAAACACAGGATGCAGCTGTTCTGGAATTTGATATTTCTACTCCTGGTAACGGATTAACTTTTAATTTTCAGTTCGGCTCCTACGAATACGATGATAGTTTACATACCGATACGAGTATTACTATTGCGCGCGACTTTTTCGCGATTCTTGTACAGGGAACCGGATTAGGAAACGGATGGGAATATATTAATCTCGGAACAGTTACAGAATTCCCGCCTCCACCGCCGCCGCCGGCAGAAGCCACCGGGCCAATTGAAGTTCCAATCAATTCATGGAGCGTAAATAATGGTCCAAATAGTACAGGCCCCTGTATGCGTTGCGATAAATTTTTTGATAACCGTACCAAAACCGGTGGAGCTTATCCATTTACCTCAATGCCCGGATTTACCGGCGTTTTCACGAAAAGTATCAATATCATTCCATGCGATACTTACCATGTAAAAATTCTGATTACGGATGTAGAACATCCATTTATCGATTCGCATTTATTCCTCAATATTGAAACATTAAACCCGCCGGTATATGAAGTTGTCGACAAATACAAAGTAGGTACAGCATCATTTCCCGTAGATACCGTTGCTTATGAAGATTGTGATTATGCAGAGATTCGCATTGAACGCTATACCAATATTGGTGCTACAGGTAGTGTTAATTTAACCTATACCGGAACTGCAATTCCTGGTGTTGATTACAAAGCCTTGCCGCCAATTGTAAACTTTGCACCCGGTCAACGGGTTGCCATTGTTCCTTTGTATGCCAAAAAAACCGGACCCAGTACTCCTCCCCGCACAGTAATTGTAAACAATGCAAACGAGATTTGCGGTGTACTGAAATATTTTTCCAAAGCCTATTACCTGAGAAAAGATATTCTCAATTTTACCCTCGGTCCGGATACCAATTTGTGCGAAGGACAACAAATCATGTTGAACGCATCCAACAATCCGCCGGCCGAATACTATGTGTGGCAGGATGCCAAGAGTGGTCCAACATACAATGTTACAAAAACCGGCAAGTACAGTGTGCGTGCGCGCATTGGAACCTGCTTACGATCCGATACCGTGAACATCAATTTTAAACCATTGGTTAAGTTTACCCTCGGTCCTGATTCTTCGATTTGTTTCAAAGACAGTTTAAAACTGGATCCCAAACTTTCGCTGGCCGATACAGCAATCAAATACCTGTGGTTTGATATGAGTAATAAACCTACCAAAACTGTAGGTTCTTCCGGAAATTATCACCTGAGAGTTACCCGAGATGGTTGCAGCACTTACGACACTATGAGCTTAACCGTTAAGCCTTTGCCTGCAGTAAGTTTGGCCAACGATACGGCTTTCTGTTACCAGGGTACACCGGGTTATACCATCATTCCCAATACGGATCCGTTTAACGGCTTTTTGTGGAGCAATGGGTCCACCAATTTCACCCTGAATGTGCAGTCGTCCGGTACATATTGGCTCCGGGCAACCAGCAACGGATGTCACAATTACGATACCATGAAGGTGGCCATGACGCAAACTCCACCTTTAAATCTGAGAGATACTTCCCTGTGTGAAAACTATGCCTTAAAACTCAGTGCCCCCGGCGGATTTTCGTATATCTGGAATAACGGATCAACCGATTCAAGCATTACTGTTTACAACGGAGGCACATTTATCGTCCGTGCCAACAATGCCGGTTGTATTGCCTTTGATACCAGCATTGTAAACCGAAAAGCAAGTCCAAGAGTAGATTTGGGAAATGATACAGCATTGTGTAAAGGTCAAGCTCTTATACTGGATGCAACATCACCGGATCCTGTAACGTATAAATGGGGCGGTGCCGGAAACGGTTGTGGTACTCTTTCTCAATGTGCTGCCTATTCAACCGGTAATTATATTGTAACCCTCACCTCACAAGCCAACGGTTGTATCACAAAAGATACGTTGTACTTTTTGGCCAAGCCATTGCCTGATCCGAAGCTGGGTAAAGATACCAGCATCTGTTATTTTACTCCGGTTACTTTAATTGCTCAGGGACCATACGACAGTCTGATGTGGTTTGACGGGACTACCGGATCCTCATACACCTACGATAAACCCGGTGATTATTGGGTTAAAGCATACAACAACAATTGCTCGAATATTGATACGGTACACGTAAAATTATCGCCCTTATCTCCTCCGATGACCCTCTCAAAGGATACCGGATTTTGTAAAGGCAGCGCCATTATATATGATGTAAGTTGCATTGGATGTACCTATTTGTGGAGCGATAATTATACCCTTCCTATCCGTACCTTCAAAAAAGGGGGTGAACATATTGTAACCATTTCAAACCTGAGTTGTTCGCGCAAAGACACCATCTCTATCGATGAGATTATTCCTGCATCGGTATTCCCCAAAGATACTTTCATGTGCTTTGGCCAGGTGCTTACGCTGATCAATCCAATTGCGGGTGCAAAATCCAGGTGGTTCGACAATACCATCGGCAATACCAAAAATGTAAACTCGGCAGGCAAATACTGGTTACGTATCAACAACAAAGGCTGCCAGTACAACGATACTATTCAGGTCAATTACGTGGGTGATCCAACAGTTGATCTGGGTCCGGATATCTCAACCTGTTCGTCAGAGAAATTAATATTGAATGCCTCCAATGAAGGCAATACCTCATATTTATGGTCGAACGGCTCAACCGCCTCTACCCTAGTTGTTGAAGGTTCCGGTTTAATCAGCGTGGATGTTACCCGTTGCGGAGTTACCGTTACAGATGAAATCAATGTGGATTATCTGTCCAGAGAAATGACCTTCTTTGTTCCCAACGCATTTACTCCCGACAACAACGCATTGAACGAACAACTCATACCCCGCGGTAAAATCAAAGAACCATTTAATTACCGCTTTAGTATTTACAACAAGTGGGGTCAGAAAGTATTTGAATCAACCGAATTCAGCAAAGGCTGGGACGGAACTATGAATGGCATAAAACTGCCTTCCGATGTGTATGTGTGGGCAATTGAAGCTTATTCCGATTGCTATGCCGAACCATATTATCTGGGTAAGGGTAATGTGACCTTATTGAAATAACACCATCCAGTTTCTATACCTCAAACTGATTCGTGTTTCTCTTTCTTAATTTCTTCCTACTTTTTACAAAATTGCCATCACTGTCACTTTTGGCATACCAATTGCAAAACAGTTATCGTTAATCTTTAAAACTGTTTCTTATGAATGTTTTACAATTGCGATTTATGATGGTAAAGGCAGCTACCTTATTGGTATTGCTAATTGCTGCTTTGGTTAGTTAGACCGGCGTTTTACCCATTCGCTGGCCATCTTGCGCGTTTCCTGATCGGTTTGAATCAGGTTCTCAAGATTTGGTTGCTGTATAAAAGGCAACTGATCCATGCAATATGCATTGAGTTCGGCAATATCCAGAAAACTGATTTTATCTTCCAGAAAAGATGCGACACTGATTTCGTTGGCTGCATTTAAAATGCAGGAGCTATTTCCTCCTTTTTCAAAGGCCTGATAAGCCAATTTCAAATTCGTAAAAGTTTCCAAATCCGGTGCTTCAAAATCTAAACGATTGCATTCCATAAAATTCATGCGGGGCAATGAAGTTGATACTCTATCGGGGTAGAAAAACGCATAATGAATGGGGAGCTTCATATCGGGCAATCCAATTTGAGCTTTTATACTTCCATCGCGAAACTCAACCATGCTATGAATGATGCTTTGTGGATGCACCACCACATCCACCTGAGCCGGTTTAACACCAAACAGCCAGCATGCTTCAATTACCTCCAGTCCTTTGTTCATGAGCGTAGCAGAATCTATGGTAATCTTTGCACCCATGGTCCAGTTGGGATGTTTGAGTGCCTGTGCCCGCGTTACCTGAGCCAGATCAGCGCGTTTTTTGCCGCGGAAAGGTCCGCCGGATGCTGTTAAAATAATTTTCTCAATGGAATCGGGTTCTTCTCCAACCAAACATTGAAAAATAGCTGAATGTTCTGAATCAACCGGAATAATTTCAACCCGGTGTTGGTTGCATAAATCTGTGATCAGCTGTCCGGCAACAACCAAGGTTTCTTTATTGGCCAGTGCAATGCGTTTTTTATTCTCGATGGCTTTGATGGTTGGCATCAAGCCGCTATAACCCACCATGGCTGTAAGAACCGTATCGGCCGAAGTTATTTCCATTAAATCGGCAATGGATTTATTTCCGGCATATACTTTAATGTCTTTACCTTTTAAGGCATCATTTACCTCCGTATATTTACTCTCATCGGCAATTACCACATGGGTTGGATTAAATTCAATGGCCTGTTTGATCAACAATGCGGCATTGGAATTTGCAGTAAGCAATTCGATAGAAATAGATTCGCGGTTTGCTCTTGCAATTTCAAGAGCCTGAGTTCCTATACTTCCCGTACTTCCAAGAATCGCTATTTTTTTAACTTGCATGACTGGTGTGCAAAATACCATTAAAAATGAAAACGGGCTGTAAATACAGCCCGTTTTTCGTCTTCAATGTATAAATTCAGATTACTCTCCAACTTCTACCTTAGCCTGATAAGCACCGCCAAAAGCTCTATCTTTTATTTTAGCTTCTAGTTCATCCGATAATTCTACATTATCGAGTAACAGTTGCTTAACGGCATCGCGTCCCTGTCCGAGCTTGGTTTCATTGTAACTAAACCAGGAACCGCTCTTTTTGATGATCTCCATTTCAACACCCAGATCAACGATTTCGCCAACCTTGGAAACTCCCTGTCCATAGATTATATCAAATTCAATGGTTCGGAATGGAGGGGCTACTTTATTTTTGGCCACTTTTACTTTGGTGCGGTTACCTACAATATCATTTCCATCTTTCAACTGACCTATACGGCGAATATCCAAACGTACTGATGCATAAAATTTCAGAGCGTTACCTCCGGTTGTTGTTTCCGGATTGCCGAACATCACTCCTATTTTATCACGCAACTGATTGATGAAAATACAAATACAACCTGTTTTGTTGATGGTACCGGTAAGTTTACGCAAAGCCTGACTCATTAAGCGGGCCTGTAAACCCATTTTAGAATCACCCATATCGCCTTCAATTTCAGCTTTCGGTACCAATGCGGCTACCGAGTCAATAACGATGATGTCAATGGCACCGGATCGGATCAGGGCATCTGCAATTTCGAGTGCCTGCTCACCATCATCCGGTTGTGATATCAATAAATTGTCGGTATCGATTCCGAGTTTTTCAGCATACGATTTATCAAAGGCATGTTCTGCATCGATGAATGCCGCCATACCTCCGAGTTTTTGTACCTGAGCAATGGCATGTTGCGCCAGTGTGGTTTTACCGGATGATTCAGGACCGTAAATTTCGATGATCCTTCCTTTGGGTAAGCCGCCAATTCCCAAAGCAATGTCGAGTCCAATGGAACCGGTTGAAACTGCTTCCACACCATCCACCGTTCTATCGCTCATTTTCATTACGGTACCTTTACCGTATTCTTTTTCCAGCTTATCTATGGTCAGCTGAAGGGCTTTCAGTTTTTCCTTGTTGTCGCTCATATATCGTGTATTATTCATGGTTCGAAGTTCTGTTACTTAGTTTAATTGTAAAAGCATTGTGTATAAATTCATTGCGAATGTGAAACAAAGGTAATTCCATCACTTCGCATCCTATTTGCGATGTAAGTAAACAAAAAAAGGTTGCCTTTCGGCAACCTTATTCAAAATAAAAATAAGTCTATTTCTTTTTAACGTTTCCAGCCGTTTTCCACTCGGATAGGGCTTTCTCTACATTGTCTTTAAAAAAGAAACCTTGTGGATTTTTATCGCCCAATTCCTTCGCTTTAGCAGCATGTGTGTATGCTCCCTGCATATCTCCCTTGCCGGCTAAGGCTTGCGCTTTGATCCAGTTATTAAACCACTGATTGGATAAGGCAATGGATTGATTGGCATATCCCAGGCATTTGTCGTAATCTTTGGTGTCGAGGTAATAACGTGCGGCATTGTTGTATACCTGCCAGGTTGAACCAACTGCTTTATCTATAGCTTCAATGGTTTGACGTGTTGTAGGACAAGCTACTTCAAAGCTCACTTTTACCTTTTCCCATTCCATAGAAACGATTGCTTTTTCAGCCGTAAAATCAGTGATGGTATATGCCAGACGCTCACGGTTGGCTATTGCAACCGGTGCCGCATTGAAGCGCGTCTGATCATTGTCCTGCTTGTATTGGTCGGTTGATGCCGAGGCGTCTTTATTGAGAATCACAGTCCATGAACCTTTGGAAGGAATAAAGAAAAGGGAGTAGGTACCTTTGGGAACATCTGCTCCATTTACCTGAACATCTTTTGAAAATGTAATTTTAGTGGCCGAATTGGCACCTGCTCTCCATAATTTATCAAAGGGTACTACTTCGCCCCAGATTGTACGTCCTTTTACGCCGGGACTGCTGTAATCAATGGTTATATCCGTATAGCCTACGGTTTGCATAACCATGGCTTTCGGGCTGGGTTGCGGTAAAGATAATTGTGCGAAGGAACTCATCGAAGCTCCAATCATTGCGGTAAGGAAAAGTAACTTTTTCATTTTTTTGGTTGTGGTTAAGTTGAGTAAAAGGTGATATGTGTTTAAGAGTTAAGTGATATGTGTTAAAGAGATAAGTGATATGTGTTTATGTGTTAAGTGATATGTGTTGATATAGTCCAACGCCGTTGTGCTATTTCGGGCAAACCCGCCTGAACTAAAATCTGCGACGAGACAAAGCCTTTTTCATTATTTCCGCCTACGCTAAAGCTTCGGCAGGACAATGCATTTTTCAATATTCATTATTCATTATTCATTACAAATTAGGAGTTCTTCCTCCATCAACCGGCAAATTAATACCGGTGATATATGCGGCATATTCGCTGGCCAGAAATGCGGCTGCATAGGCCAGTTCTTCGGGTTGTGCAAATCGGGCCAATGGAATTTCAGCCAACATTTCGTGACTGACTTCATCGGTAGTATGTTGTTGTTTTTGAGCTTTTCCTTCAATGATTTGTTTTAACCGGTCAGTAGCGGTAGCCCCGGGTAATATATTGTTCACTGTAATCCCAAACGGACCTAGTTCATTGGACAGCGTCTTGGCCCAATTGGCAACAGCACCCCGGATGGTATTGCTTACGCCAAGTCCTTTTAACGGAGCCTTAACCGAAGTTGAAATAATATTGATGATACGGCCATAACCAGAAGCACGCATGCCATCCACGACCTGTTGTACCAAAACCTGATTGCATAACAGATGATTGGTAAATGCCGAAAGGTATTCGTTCAATTCAGCATCCAGTGCCAGGCCGGCTGGTGGTCCACCGGTATTGTTGACGAGAATCTGGTAAATTCGTGGTTCGTTTATTTTATCCGCTAATTTTTCTTTGAGTGATTCGGGTTTTGAAAAATCAGCAGCGATATAATCATGCACCTGTCCTTTGGAAATATCCAGATCCTTCACGATTTGCTGAAGGATACTTTCGTTGCGCGCAACCAGAGTTACATTGGCGCCTAATCGGGCAAACAGTTTTGCAATGGCATTGCCTATGCCTCTTGATGCACCGCAAACAAGTGCATTTTTACCGGTTAAATTGAATTGCATACTCATGCTACGCGAATTAACTCAAATTCCTGAACAACTGCTCCAATCGTGTTTTTTTAAGTATTTTTTGACCTGTCTCACCACTGGCAATCAATCGGTTGTCAACCCTGGCGGTATAGCTGCAAATCACTTCATTTCCGTTTACCCTTAATAATTCAGCTTCAAAGCGAACCGTTTCACCAATCAATGCAGGTGCATGATGATCTACATGCAGATAAGTCCCTATGCCTTCTTCGTCGTGTTCTTTCATTTCAAGCGCAAACAAACGACATGCCCATTCAGCATCACGACCTAAGGCAAATGTGGCATAAACCGGATGTACTTCTCCTGAGTCAAAGGTGGCAGTATCTTTCTCTTCTATGACTTTGTTATACGATTTCGTATCACCGGCTTGAAATGGATTGATCATAGGCTGTATTAAAAATCGTGACCCATACGGCTGCGTTTTGTATCCATATATTGTTGGTTGTGCGGATTGGACTCGGTATGAATCGGAACATTCTCTACGATTTCCAGACCGTAACCGATTAGTCCTGCGCGTTTGGTAGGATTGTTGGTCATCAGGCGCATTTTATGCACCCCTACATCGCGCAGAATTTGTGCACCAACACCATAATCACGTTCGTCGGGTTTAAAACCTAATTGCACATTGGCATCCACGGTATCTAATCCTTGTTCCTGCAATTTATACGCCTTGAGTTTATTAATCAGACCAATCCCTCTTCCTTCCTGATTGATATAGAGAATCACACCTTTACCTTCCTTTTCTACCATTTCCATAGCCTTTTGCAACTGATCTCCGCAATCGCAGCGCATGGAATGGAAAATATCACCAGTAACGCATGAAGAGTGTACGCGCACCAATACCGGATCTTCGGGCTTCCATTCACCTTTTTTCAAAACCAGGTGTTCTTGTCCGGTGTCTTTTTGTTCGTATGCCAGCAATTCAAAATTTCCATAATGAGTTGGCATTTCTACAGAAATTAAACGACGTATCAGGGACTCATTTTTCAACCGGTATTCAATCAGATCCTGGATGGTAATGAGTTTTAAATCGAAGCGTTCTGCTACTTTAACCAAATCAGGCAAACGTGCCATGCTTCCATCCTCATTCAGAATTTCAACAATACAACCAGCCGGCTCAAATCCGGAGAGACGCGCCAGATCAATGGCTGCTTCTGTATGTCCGGCCCGCCGCAATACACCATCTTTCATGGCCTTGAGCGGAAAAATATGTCCGGGTTTACCCAGGTCTTCAGGACGTGTATCTGGAGCTATCAAAGCTTGCATGGTTTTAGCACGGTCGCTTGCCGATATTCCGGTTGAACAACCTTTGCCCAGCAAATCCACCGATACGGTAAATGCTGTTTCATGCACTGCATTGTTGTCTTTTACCATCAGGTTTAAGCCCAACTCATTGCAACGTTCTTCGGTTAATGGTGCACAAATTAACCCTCGTCCGTGGGTTGCCATAAAGTTTATTACTTCCGGAGTAACGTTTCGCGCCGCTGTTAAAAAATCTCCTTCGTTTTCACGATCTTCATCATCGACTACTATGACCAATTTACCATTGCGAATATCTTCTATCGCTTCTTCTATTGTATGAAATGCAAAACTCATGCTGCTGTAATTAATGACTTATAAAATTGTAACACACGATGTATGATTTTTGTGTTATCGTATACTGAAATGGCCAGTTGGTTTGCCTCCAATCGCAATTTTGCTGCTTCTTCAGGATTCCTCAAAAGCCTTATCAGTTGTGCTGCGAAGGTATCTTTATCGCTTGCAAGTAACAAATGTTTTCCATCTTCACAGGCAATGCCTTGTGCTCCCAATGGAGTAGATACTATTTCTTTTCCCAAAGCCAGTCCTTCCAGAATTTTGACGCGGATTCCGCTACCTGCAAATAACGGAACGATCATGATTTCTTTCTGTTGCATAAATTCAATAGCGTCCTCTACCTCTCCTACTATAACAACCGAAGCGGAAGCATAGTGTTTAAAACTTTCCGGCATTCCTCGTCCGGCCAGGTAAAATATAGCTTCCGGGACGCTCCGGTTTACGGTTGGCCAAACTTCTTCCAGAAACCATTCCATGGCCTGACGGTTGGGTAACCACTCCATGGATCCCAAATGAAAAACCGATGCTTTTTCAATGGCTGTATGATTGGGTGAAAGTCTCCCGAGATCAATCCCAAAGGGCGATACAAATATGGGCGACTTGCAACCCATGGCTTTGAAAACATCGGCATCCTGCTGAGTAACCGTAGTCAAACCATCAAACAGCCGGATCGCGTTGTGTTCAGCCTTTTTCATCCTTTTAGCCAATAATTGCAAGTACCAGGCTTTGATCGGTTGCTTCTCATTTTTGGCCAATGTTTCCCAAATCTGATACTCCACATTGTGTTGTCGCAATATACAGGGAGCCTTGCTGTGCTTACGAACTGCATGAATATAGGGTGAAACAAATAATCCTTCGAATACAATAACGTCAAAGGATTTTGTTTTCAATATTTGAATCAGCAGGTTCTCAAATGCAGGCGAAACAAAACGCTGAATATTGTATGAATCCGACCCAAAAAGATTGAGAAATGCATCCAGGGGCCGTACATCGGTATTGAGGGTTATAGTCTTCCAGTCGGCCAGTTGTTTCACATCTGCCGGAAGCTTTTCCATTTCAACCCAATGCTTGTTTGTATTGATGGCACAAACGGTAACCTCGCATCTGGCCTCGTGATAACCCTTCACATAATTGAAAAATCCCAGAGCCCCCCCATCTTTGAGTGGCCATGGTACGCGATTCATGATTTGTAAGATACGCAATCCGCTCATGCAGGAATCTTTCGTTTAAACCATTTTTGAAACAAGTTTCGCCATGCCGAAGTATCAAACAAACCCGAATCATTTGCTGCCTGATAGGTCAGAAATACACCAATGGGAAGCAAAACGGCTATTGACAACCACATTCCTACAGCCGGAGAAGACGACCCGGTTTTAGCCATTTTTTCACCCACTATGGAAACAATATGAAATACGAGGTATAA
Organism: Bacteroidia bacterium; assembly: GCA_041665785.1. Taxonomy (GTDB): domain Bacteria; phylum Bacteroidota; class Bacteroidia; order UKL13-3; family UKL13-3; genus JBAYIE01. The sequence continues at coordinate 95,144 of JBAYIE010000008.1, forward strand.
GATTACTGAAATTACAACCGGCATACCAAATCCGCCCTTGCGAATGATGGTACCAAACGGGGCTCCTATAAAAAACATGATGATACACGCGATGGATAAGGTGAACTTGCGATGCCATTCTATTTCATGTCGAATCAACATTTTTTGATTGGCTTCGGTGTCGTTTACCACAAAATCGAGAGCTGATTTTATAACCCGCGCATTGTTTAACGCATTATCAACCACCAATGCCCTGTCTCCGGGGAATGAGTCTATTAACGGAACTTCAACTGCCATTGTAGGTTTGTGCTGTAAATAAAGCGGGTCGTTTAGTTTGAGGTAAAAATCATAATAGCTGTATACGGATTTCAGGCGTTGGTTATTCATATTTACAATGGAATCCATTTTATCCCGCAATTGAAATATGTTCAACATCTGGTAACCATCTTTGAATAAATTTTCGTCTGTCCTGTTCAACTTAAAAGAAAATAAATCGAACATGATTTGTTCTTCGGCAAATGAATACGTGGTATGCGGCATAGTCCGGTCATACCCTTCTACCTTATCCAGTTCTTCATACCGGGTTCCGTTATACAAATTAAAAAAGAGATACCGGTCGTCGCTGCTCATGCGCATGGTTCCTCTTTTGGCTGTCATAACAACGGGATGCAAATTGGAGAACCGGTTGTCATAAATCAGAATATCGTGGAGTTCATTGGTTTCCGGATTTTTACCTCCGATGCGCATGCTGATACCTTCTATCCCATTGTAGAAAACCCCTTCCTTGATCATCAGGGCCGGCTTTTGCTGACGGATATCGTACAATAGGGCAATGTGCTTGAGTTTAGCCTTGGGAATAATCACATTGGACACAAAAAATGCGAAAGCACTCAGGGCGGCCATAACCAGAAACATGGGCCTGAAAATACGCCAGATGGAAAATCCGGCAGACTTTGCTGCAATGAGTTCGTATGACTCGCCCAGATTTCCGAAACTCATGATCGATGCCAGCAGAATGGATAAGGGTAAGGCGAGTGGAATGATGCTGGAAGAAAAATAGAAAATCAATTTTGAAATGACCCATATACCCAGACCTTTACCGGCCAATTCATCGATATACAACCAGATAAACTGCATGATCAGGATAAACAAGACCACAAAAAAGGTTGGCAGGAATGACCTGAAAAACTGAATACCGATGAGTTTGTCGATCTTTTTCAAAAGCGGAAACGCTATTTTCGAGGATGCAAAAATCGACAATTAAACTGACAAATCACCAACTGGATTTTGCTTCATCGACTGAATATCCTCTGCTCAAACATCAAATTATGGAACAGGTAGGTTTGTTGTTGCACGATACTGCAAATCAGCTGAATGATTCGGATTTGTTTACTACCGCACAGCACTGGAAGGTGACACGGGGCGAGAATTATGATAAAATGCCTTATCTGGCTTTGGATTTCCCCAGTGTTTCTCATAAATCCTTTCCGGTTTTATACAGAACATTGTTCTGGTGGGGACATTATTTTTCGCTGAATCTGCTGGTTCGGCGCGAGCTGCTGACCAAACAGCGAATCCGGTTAAGCGTACCTGCTTATGTATTAAACGGTGAGGATCTTTGGGATAATAATGTGGAACGTAGTTATATAAAAACTGCCGAAATTGATTTGAACAGTTTGCAGGGTGAATATGTTCGGATCGCGCAGACCTTTCCCATCTCAGCTTATGAACAGCTGAATCTGGCACCGGATGTCTATAAAAACTGGAAAGTAGATATGGGAATTTGAGCCTGGATCAGGCGCCAATATTCTTTTTCAATTCGTGCACCTGACTGTCCCACAACTGAGAAGCATTGCGTTCATCCGCTATATCCACAAAATCGGTGATGACCAAAGCAACATCGTCCGTTAACTCATCCTGGATGATTTCAAATTCGAAGTATTCATCGGCCGGACCTTCCATCCAGCGAAACTTGATTAAACGGTTAGGAACTTTTTTAACTACCTCAGCAACCTGCTCATCGTTGTCCCACTTAAATTTATAGGTATTGTTATATAAATCTACATCATCGGCAAACCATTCAGATAAACCTGATGCACTGCTGATATAATTATACAACATGGTTGGTGATGCTTTGACCTCAAACTCCAAACGTAACTTTTTCCTTTTTGTCATACTGGCTCTAATTCTGTGATCGCCTACGGGCAAATATATGTTTTTAAATGTTTTTACAAATTTTATTTCAGAGGGCTGAAGGGCACCATTTTACCCGCTTTTCAGATAAAGTATGCGTCTGCACTCAATCTTTCAACAATGCAAACGGAAACCTTATAAAATCCTTAATTCGCATAACTGAATAGAACTGGAATTGTCGGACTCCTTTGCACAATTTGTTGATGTTGTTTTGCCCTTGCCGGTGGCAAATCATTATACCTACCGGGTTCCGCTGGAACTGGAAGCTGAGATTGCTGCAGGCAAACGGGTAATTGTACAATTTGGCAAACGGCGTTATTTTACTGCAGTCGTTTTAAAGGTACATGCTCAACCGCCCAAAGGATATGAGGCCAAGTATATTCTTAATATATTGGATGAAATGCCTTTGATCTCTCCGGAGATGATTCGCTTTTGGGAATGGATGGCCGCTTATTATATGTGCACATTGGGCGACGTGATGCAGGCTGCCATCCCGGCTGCCCTCAAACCGGAAAGCCAGACCCGGATATCGCTCCATGCTGATTACATTCCGGATGCTGTAGAACTCAGCGATAAAGAATATTTATTGGTTGAGGCCTTACTGCAACAACAACCCCTTGAAATTGATCAGGCAGAAGATATCCTCAACCAGAAAAACATCTTTCCGGTTTTAAAGAGCCTGGTACAAAAAGAAGTTATTTCCCTGAGCGAAGCAGTAGATGCAGATTACCAGCCGCGTACTTTAACAGCGATACGATTAGGGGAAGCGTATCAACTCGAATCAACCCTTGAAGTGTTGTTTCAGCAACTGGAGAAAAAAGTCCCCCAACTGAATGTGCTGATGGCTTATCTGGTGCTCAAACAAGAGCAGGAACATGTGAGCAAACGCATGTTGTTGCAGCAAAGTCAAACAGCCGAGAGTCCGCTGAACAGTTTGATCCGGAAAGGTATTCTGGAAAACTATCGGTATAAATCAGATCCTTTGTCGGGGAAGATTTCCGAATTGCGCACGTTTGAACTCAACGAGCCGCAGCAACAAGCTTATGAATCCGTGCAGGAACAATTCAAACTGCATGAAGTAGTGCTGCTTCATGGTATTACTTCGAGCGGTAAAACCCATGTTTATGTAAGGTTGATCGAAGAACAACTGGCATTGGGCAAGCAAGTGTTGTTGCTGTTGCCGGAAATAGCTTTGACTTCTCAAATTGTATGGCGCATTCGCAAATATTTCGGTGAAGAAGCCATTGCTTTCCATTCGAGATACAGTATGCACGAACGCGTTGAAATGTGGATGCGGGTGCAACAAAACAAAGTAAAGATAATTATTGGTGCACGTTCAGCTGTCTTTCTCCCCTTTCATTCCCTTGGGTTGGTTATTGTAGACGAAGAACACGAATCTTCTTATAAACAACAGGATCCTGCTCCCCGCTACCATGCCCGCGATGCAGCCATTTACCTGGCCTACAGCAGGGGTTGTAAAACATTGCTGGGTTCTGCTACTCCTTCTTTTGAAAGCTATTACAATGCTCAGCAAGGCAAATACGGATTGACCAAATTACATTCCCGATTCGGCGAAATTGGTTTACCAAAAATGGTCACCGCAGATTTAGCTGAAGAAAAAAGAGTGCGTACCATGCATGGTCTGCTCACCTCAGTATTGCATGATAAAATCAAGCTTGCCCTGGAGAATCACCAACAGGTTATTCTGTTTCAGAATCGCCGGGGATATGCACCTTTACTGGAGTGTCAGCAATGCCATCATATTCCCAGATGTCAGAATTGTGATATCTCGCTTACCTATCATAAATACAACGATAGTTTAAAATGCCATTACTGCGGGTATACCTTACCCCTGATGAAAAACTGCACGGCCTGCGGTTCGCATCTGGTCGATCTGAAAGGTTTTGGCACTGAGAAAATTGAAGACGAATTGCATGTGCACTTTCCGGAGGCACGCATTGCACGACTCGATTTTGATACAGCCAAAGGGAAAAACGGCCATCACGAAATCATCCGCAGCTTTGAAGCGCACGAAAGCGATATCCTGATTGGTACACAAATGCTGAGTAAAGGACTGGACTTTGGAAAAGTTACGCTGGTGGGCGTAATCAATGCCGATCAATTGTTGTTTTTCCCTGATTTCAGGGCATTCGAAAGGGCATTTCAATTATTGACCCAGGTTAGCGGAAGAGCCGGCCGTGGTAGCATTCAGGGCGAAGTGGTCATTCAATCAGCCGTTCCTCAACATCATGTGATTCAAGAAGTGATTGCCCACCGATACGACGTGTTGTATGTAAACACCATTGAAGAACGAAAGCAATTTGGTTATCCTCCGTTTACACGTTTGATTAAACTTACCATCAAACACAAAGACCTGAAAACGGCCAATCATGCAGCATTTGAACTCTTTCAACGCTTGCAAAAGCGATTGGGCGATAACCTGATCGGACCGGAAAGTCCTTTTGTTTCGCGCATCCGAACTTATTATGTAAAGGAAATACTGGTTAAACTGGATCGGGAAAGCAAGTTTTTGCATGCATCCAAACAATTCATCCACGAACACATGAAGCAGGTTTTAACCATGCCCGATTACAAGCGTTGTTTGATTTATGCGGATGTGGATCCAATGTAATCTTAGGGTAACTCCGATTTTACTCAAACCGCAAATGCTTCACACTCTCACCTGAATCGCGCAATTCAGCAAGCGCATCTATTCCGATATCGAGGTGCTTGCGCACAAACTTTTCAGTCACATCCTTATCGCTCTTTTCTGTTTTAACACCTTCCGGAACCATAGGATTATCGCTTACCAGCAAAAGTGCTCCTTTCGGAATACTGTTTACAAATCCAACAATAAATAAGGTTGCTGTTTCCATATCAATTCCAATGGCGCGGATTTTTTTCAGGTAGGCTTTAAATTCCTCATCGTGCTCCCAAACCCTGCGGTTGGTGGTATAAACCGTACCGGTCCAGTAATCGGTATGGTGGCGAATGATAGCAGACGATACCGCACGTTGCAAACGAAACGAAGGCAATGCCGGAACTTCAGGTACCATATAGTCATCGCCGGTACCCTCGCCACGTATGGCAGCAATGGGTAAAATCATATCGCCCAGTTTGGTAATGCTTTTCAATCCGCCGCATTTCCCTAAATACAATACGGCTTTGGGTTCAACGGCCATCAGCAAATCCATGCAGGTAGCTGCCATGGCACTTCCCATGCCGAAATTCAGAATGGTAATGTCGTTGTGGGTTGCCGATTGCATGGGCCTGTCTTTGCCCAGAACTTCCACTCCGAATTGTGTGGCAAACATTTCGACATATTGAATAAAATTGGTAAGTAAAATAAACTTGCCGAAAGCTTTAACAGGTCGACCAGTATAACGGGGCAGCCAGTCTTTTACAATATCGGATTTATGAATTGTCATAGGTTAAAGATAAGCGAAATTCAGGAAATGTTAGAAAGGATGACCTGACTTATTGGAAACATACATAGAATGATTGCCAATTTCGCTGTTTGAATCAATAATTCTCCGGAATTCAGATATGCTCTACTTTCACCCATAAAAAAAGCAGCCCTAAAGCTGCTTTTCCTACACTCCCAATACTAATGTAACCTCTATTGAATCATTAGTTTTTGTGTATAGCTATTTTCTCCCTGGCTCACCTTTACCCAATATAACCCGGAAGCAAGTTCTGCTGTTTCGAACGAATAGCGTGTTTCTCCTTCTGATTTTAAATCCACCTTAAATGCTTTACCGGTATAATCAATAAGTGTAGCCGTTTGAACCAGCAGGTCGGGAAGTTCTATAAATACTTTACCGCTGGCCGGATTCGGATAAATCATCAGGTTCTTTTCAGCATTCACATTTTTAATTCCTACCGTTGCTTTAAACAATATGCGCGATGATGCCACAGTATTCCAATCTCCATTCTCATAATCATAGGTAAATCCAAATACCGGTTCGTCGCCGGCATCGTACAGGATGGTTGTTTTCCGGGAATTGATCCAGGCATTATCTACCCAGTCTTTTTCAATAATTTCAATCAATTTGCCACCGGTATTATAGGTGTATAATTCATTCCGGATGGGTGCAAACTCAAAATCGGAACCGTTTACAGAAACAAATCCATAAGTAATGCGGCTGTCAATATTTCCTTGGGCATTGTAGGTGAAGGTATCTGCACTTTGCGGAAACCATTCCATCGCATCTTCGTCGTAATTAAGTTGCAATGTAGATGTGAGGTTTTCTCCATCAAAATTATATACCCGCTGAAAGGATGAATCGGTATCGGCTGATGGATCCGGTGTGATCCATACTTCCTGAACAGGTTTACCATCCGGATTGTAATAATAATATACCAGATAAGGATAGGCTGCTTGTGTATAGAACAAAGAATCCATTATTCGTTTGCCTGAACCATCATACATGTAGCGGTAACGGGCGTAATCTGAATAATTGGTGGAAGTGGGCGGGTTAGCACTCTTCACGTCGATGTTTCTGACCTGATTATCCGTTTCGTATTCGAAAGCATATTTTAAACGCTGACGGTACACGAAGCCGGGATAATTGTACAATGCATCTTCGTAAACCAGGCCCAAACGACTTTGATTGTCAAGTAAAATGCTATCCGATTGTACATAAGAATCCATCCATGCATTGTTCTCCCAAATGCGGGTGGTTCTGTTGGCGAGATAACCTGGAACCGGTGAAAGTATAAATGTATTGAGCTGAGCATTGATCCAGTTGCCTGCTTGTGTTTGATCCGCGTTCTGAAATAACATATACGGATACTGTGTGGATAATTGCTGGAGACCGGTTTCCGGTAAATCCACAATAGAAGGAACAATACTTTTCTGAGCCTGAATGGCGCATGATAAGGAGATTCCGAATAAGAGGAGTTGAACTTTTTTCATTTGTTAAGTAGTATTTAGTACCAATGACAAACGAAACGTTACATGCGTTGCACGTAGTATCCTGAATTCGACAAACGGCTGAATTCAAGGATATCCGGATACAAAAAAAGCAGGCCGAAGCCTGCTTTTGTAAAGATAATTTTAAGTTTTTATGCGTTGCTCAATGCGGCAGCACCACCCACAATTTCTGAAATCTCGGTGGTAATGGCCGCCTGACGGGCACGGTTGTACTCAATTTTCAGGGCTTTCAACAATTCACCGGCATTATCGGTTGCTTTATCCATGGCTACCATGCGGGCTCCATGCTCAGATGCAAAAGAATCCAGCATCGACCGGTAAATTTGCGTTTTCAGGATTTGCGGAATCAGCGCTTCGAGAATCTCTACACTATTGGGCTCAAAAATATAATCGTTTTTCTGCGATGGTTTGGCAAATCTGGATGCATCAATCGGCAGAAACTGGTCGGTAGATAATATTTGTGTAGCTGCATTTTTGAATTGGTTATACACCACTTCTACCACATCGTAAGAGCCGCTTCGGAATTCATTCAACAAATAAGTACCCAACTCAAATCCGGTTTCGGCATTCAGGTGATGAAATGCATCACGGAAATTTTCATTCACCTGCATTCCGGCACGGATAAAAAATTCGGAACCCTTTTTACCCACCGGTAAAATGGTGATTTGTTTTCCTTCGTATTTTTCCTTGATCAAACGATTCGCAGCCTTCTGCACATTGGAATTGAATGATCCACACAAACCGCGATCCGAAGTTATTACCACAATAAGCACGTTTTTCACTTCGCGTTTATGAAAATAAACTTTGAGTGAATCCACATCAATGGAATCAGCCAGATTTCCCAAAACACCATTCAGTTTTTGTGCATACGGACGCATCTGAACAATGCCGTTTTGGGCTTTTCTCAGCTTGGTAGCTGAAACCAGCTTCATCGCTTTGGTAATCTGTTGCGTTGAAGAAATGGATGTTATACGAATGCGAACTTCTTTTAAATTAGCCATAGTGCTTTTGCTTAGCAGTACTGATGCATTGCTGCATCACGACACCTGTTTATACGTTGTATTTCGCGGTTAAATCTTTAGCAACTGACTCAAGTACACCGGTTATTTCGTCGTTGAAATTACCTTTTTTCAATTCGCCCAGAATATTCGCATGTTTGGCTTCCAGAAACTGCAGATAATCGGCTTCAAATTCACGGATCTTATTGATCGGAACATTGTTCAACAATCCTTTTGTTCCCAGGTAAATAATAGCTACCTGCTTTTCAACCGTAACCGGAGAGTACTGACCTTGTTTCAGAATTTCCACGTTACGTGCACCTTTTGAAAGTACGGCTTTGGTAGCTGCATCAAGATCGGAACCAAATTTTGAGAATGCTTCCAATTCGCGGTATTGTGCCTGGTCCAGTTTTAAGGTACCGGCAACTTTCTTCATGGATTTGATTTGAGCATTACCCCCTACCCGCGAAACGGAGATACCTACGTTGATAGCCGGACGCACACCTGAGTTAAACAGGTTCGCTTCCAGAAAGATCTGTCCGTCGGTAATGGAAATAACGTTGGTAGGAATATAGGCCGAAACGTCGCCAGCCTGCGTTTCAATGATCGGCAAAGCGGTCAATGATCCTCCACCTTTCACCAGATGACGGATTGTTTCCGGAACATCGTTCATGGCTTTGGCAATCACATCTGTAGAATTGATTTTTGCGGCCCGTTCCAGCAAGCGGCTGTGCAGGTAAAATACGTCACCCGGATATGCTTCACGTCCCGGAGGACGACGCAGCAACAAGGAAACTTCACGGTAAGCTACCGCTTGTTTTGAAAGATCATCATATACAATCAATGCAGGACGACCGGTATCGCGGAAAAATTCTCCGATAGAAGCACCGGCCATTGGTGCATAGAATTGCATTGGAGCCGGATCTGAAGCAGTTGCCGCAACGATAATGGTATAAGGCATAGCACCTTTTTCTTCCAATGTTTTAACAACCTGCGCAACGGTCGAAGCTTTCTGACCGATTGCCACATATATACAATAAACAGGTTTGCCTGCTTCGTAAAATTCTTTCTGGTTGATGATGGTATCGATACACACGGCTGTTTTACCGGTTTGACGGTCGCCGATAACCAATTCACGCTGTCCGCGTCCGATTGGAATCATAGCATCAATGGATTTGATTCCAGTTTGCAATGGTTCTTTTACCGGTTCGCGGTAGATAACACCCGGAGCTTTACGTTCGAGCGGCATCTCATACAATTCGCCGGTGATCGGACCTTTACCATCGATGGGCTGACCCAGGGTATTCAATACGCGACCTACCATGCCTTCGCCTACACGAATGGAAGCAATACGGCCGGTACGTTTTACGGTATCTCCTTCTTCTATTCCGCCTTGCGATCCCAACAATACAACACCTACATTGTCGGCTTCCAGATTCATCACAATGGCTTCAGTACCGTTGTTAAAACGAATCAACTCCCCCGACTGCACTTTGGTTAAACCGAATATACGGGCAATACCATCGCCCACCTGGAGCACAGTACCAACTTCTTCCAACTCAGCTTCCGACTTAAAGTTAGTCAGTTGCTCTCTAATGATTGCGGAAACCTCATCAGGTCTAATCTCTACCATAATTAATTTATTTTGAAATGTACGTGTTTAATAATTCTTGTTTTGCTTTATACAAGCTGCCTGTAATGCTGGCATCATACAGTTTGTTATCGGAATGTATGATGATTCCGCCAATGATTTTCGGATCCACAACGGAAGTAACTTCAATTTGTTTACCGGTAAAGCTTTCAATGAATTTCCTGATGGCGTCATTGGTATTTGCATCCAGGGCAATGGCCGATTTCACGGTAGCTGTTCCGATATTTTTTATGAGCTGATATTGCTCGATAAAAACTTCTGCAATGGTTTGTAAATAGTATTCTCTTTTCTTTTCAATGATCAGTGCAAAGAAATCCATGGTCACTTTTAGAAAACTTTTTCCAAAAATAGCCTGAAGAACAGCCATCTTTTGATGCCCATGAATAATCGGACTTTTCAACAAATTCATCAGCGGATCTGTTTTTAAAAGAAGGGCATGAAATTCACGCATATCTTTAAATCCGGCATCCAGCGTATTGTTTTGCTGAAGTAAATCTACCAGCGCTTTAGCGTATCTGTTGGCTACTTTATATTCCGACATATTAATTCAGGCTGATTGATTTCAGATTGTCGTTTACAAAGGCTTCCTGCTGTGTGCGATCTTCCATTTTATGACGCAGAATTTTTTCGGCCATATCCACCGACAACACAGCAACCTGTTGCTTGAGTTCATTCATGGCATTGACTTTCGCCCGTTCTATGGCCTCATTGGCATTGGCTACAATCTTGCGTGATTCTTCATCTGCCGAACGTTTTGCCTGTGCAACAATGGCATCTTTCATATCGTTTGCCTCCTTCAGCATTTGATCCCTTACTTTACGTGCTTCTACCAATAATTTCTCATTGTCAGATTTCAGGGCATCCATCTGCTTGCGGGCATCGTCAGCTGCATTCAATGCATTGTTGATGGAGTCTTCACGTTCACGAATCATCTGCAGTATGGGCTTCCACGCAAATTTGGATAACAAATACAACACGATACTAAACGTGATGGTCATCCAGAAAATTAATCCGATACCGGGTTTTACTAATTCCATTTTATTTTTATTGAACGGTTACTGTTTGAAAGTATTTATCTGATACTTCCGGCTTAAACAAAATACAGGAATGCTGTTTGAAGCAACGCTGCTGTATAAAACTATAGTGATTAAATAAATACGATCAAAAGACAA